>JAOATE010000097.1 GCA_030158305.1 Burkholderiaceae bacterium | reverse complement strand
TTCCGTTGGAAAAAATTCTACTTCTCAGTCCTTTGGTTCTAGGGGATGATTACCCGCCCAGGCTAAGTTCAGCGCAAGACGAGGGCCTATTTATCAGCCCGCCTCGTATCTGTCACCCCGGGCGAAGACCCGGGGTCCATCTGCAACACCTGGATGCCGGATCAAGTCCGGCATGACAGATCAGTAACTGTCACCCCGGGCGGAGACCCGGGGTCCATCTGCACCCCTGGATGCCGGATCAGGTCCGGCATGACAGATCAGTAACTGTCACCCCGGGCGAAGACCCGGGGTCCATCTGCAACGCATCTCGTGTCGGCGCCACCACCAACAACACCGCGACCCTGCGGTCCATCAACAAAGCTTTCACGCGGGCCGTCAGCCCTTGACAGGTCAAGTGAACAGGCACTGGCGCTTGACCCACACCATGCACGCAGCAAGTGTTGTCATGGCTGGTTAGACAGATACCGGCTTGTGTCTGAGCCAACTCGGTCATACGATCCATCGCCCTCTGCTGGGCCTGTGCGCCCCCCACAAAAACTTCCACTGGAATGCGGCCATCACCGTGCACCAAGCCACGCAAAAACTCGGGGATGTACCGTCTTGAAATCTCGCCACCACCTAGCAAGGGCGCGTGGTTGACTTCATTGATGATGGCGCCGTTTTGATGCCAAGGCACCGTGATGTCTTGTGAAATCACATCCACCCCGGCCACGCTCAAACCCAGCAACTGTGCCGCCTGCAATGCGATGGCCAAATTGTCCGGGCGCAGCTGGTCGGTGACCTCTTCGTCCCAGCCACCCCACTGGGTGGACTCGATGTCGCGCAGATGCACACGGCGCCCGGCGGCGGGCACCGACGCCCAGTCCAGCCCCTGTTGCCGCAGGGCCTGCAAGGTCAGCTCATCACGCGGGTAGGGCGGCTCACGCATCCATGGCGCACGTTCGTTCTCGATCGCTTGGGCCTGAGCAATCAACGCATCCACCGTGTGCACACCGTCGCCAAATACCGAGCGCGGCCAACGCTTGACCGCATACAGCAGCTTGCCATGCGCCACAAAGAGCCGATGACAGACACCGTCGACGTGCTTCTCCACCAATATCCGGCCCGACTTGCTCGCCTGCTGCGCCAGCGCGAACGCCGCGTGCAGGGCGGCGTCATCGCGCACATGCACCGTGACCCCCTCGCCCCGCTCACGGTCCGCTGGCTTAACCACCACAGGCCAGCCCAGGCGCTGGGCAGCGGCCAAAGCATCGGCCTGAGTTTTAACCAACCGGTGATCGCCAACAGGCAAACCCGCACGCCGCAAGAACAGTGCCGCAACTGCCTTGTCTTGTGCCACCCGCGCCCCCATGGCGGCATCCGCCAGGGTGGCACTGCGATCGATCAGTTGCAAATGTTTGCCCCAACCCAGCTGGTAAACACCACCACCTAAATGCATGAAAGGGATCTGCATCTGGTGCGCCACACGCATGACCTGAAAGGTCGACTTGCCACCCGGCACTTTGGATTTGAGGGGTTCGATGAAGTCACGCTCAATGGCGGCATAAAGCTGTGCGATGGCAGCTTTAGAAACCGGCTGCTGAGCCAAGCGCGGCAGCCAAGCGGCCGCGCAGCTGACTGCCAAGCGGTAGCAATCGGGGTGGATGTTGTCGAGGTAAGGCAGTTGCGCACTGACGATAAAGCTGTCGGCATAGCGAACATCAACTTGTATGTCTACTACCCTGCCAGCTTCAAAAACAGGCAACCTAATAGCCTGTAACAAATGTCGGACCATCAACAGACTGCCTGCGGCGAGGCTTAGCCGCAAGGCGTCGTCTTCGTTCGTCACGTCAAAGGTTGAAGCACTCAGCACCTGTCTAAGCCAGCCTGTCAGGTGTGCACTTGCGGCTTCCGAATGGCAATTCAAAACAAACCCTACAGCCAATTCTGGTGAATGTGATTTCATGCGGTTGGCTCAGAAGGTAGTTCTTTCATGTATTGACCACGGAGGATGACCCATGCCATTGTCTAACCACATCCTGCTGGAAATGGCGCTCCACCTTCAGCCATTGAACAATTCGCCGGCGGTCTTACTTTTGCGATACAAACTCGCATCACCATCCGTCTCGTTGCTGCACGGCTGGTTGCGGAAGTTGCCTCCCTCACTGTAGTCAGCGTCTTGGGATACCTGGGCACAAAACTTTTGCAACATTGACTGCCCACGCCTAGATCAAAGTGCCGTATACGCTGATGTGATCGCCAGACAACAACTCGCGCTTATCGGCTTTTGCCACGGGCTGGTTGAGCAACTCCACCACCGCATTTTGCGCAATGAGTCGCTGGCTATTTTTGGTGAAGACCGTGGGCACCCTGACTACATCGTCCATGGCCAGTCCGATAATCCAGCGAAAGAGCATATTTTACTGAATTTGTGCGCAAGAGAATGCTCACCGAGCGCACGCTGTTTGGTGAAGTTTGAGTTCTCAATCGCACAGCTGAATTGCCGCTTTCGGAGGGGGCAGGTCAGTATTTCAGTCGTCTACTAGTGAGTAGCCCGGATAGATCATTTGATCAAGGCGGTTATAAAAATTGGTGATTATCGAAATGATAACTCTATGAAATCCCAGAAAACAGGCCCCATTGAATATTTAATTGAACATTTCGACCATTCGGAAACACACCTCAATTGATTTTCATGCAATTTTCACAGACTCTTCAGAATAATTTAATATTAATATGCATTTTCCAACATTTATACTTTACGTGCGATTATAGAAAGTGCACCTGGGTATTTAAAACTGTGTACTTCGATGTTGCTGAAGCCTGCTTGGAGTACATATGTCCAAACATCAGCACCAAATTCGGTGTGTACGGTGTAGTCATCTTGCCGTGTGCTAATTTGACCGTGATAACTTTTCGACAACCCTGCGCGATCTCGGGACATTCGACCAACCACAATAGGCACAGTGAAGCACATCGACCCAGATGGCTTTAGCACTCTGTAACACTCGACTAGAGCATGAATTGGATTCGGCACATGTTCTAGCGTGTCCGAATGTATGATCAGATCGAACGAGTCATTGGCGTAAGGAATTGCATGCATATCCAATTCAGGATATGCCCCAAATTCATGCTTTGGCAAATTCTTTAAAAATGGATGTAGTGTGCCCGCTTCATTGATTTCTAAAATGGAAGAACCACACATGCGATCGGTTCCAATAGACTCAATAAGTGTGCAGTTCAATTGTAGACATTGCAGAACTGCCGATGCCAAAGCGATCGACCGTAAGTTGGACCCACATCCACGGCAACAGGTGCCTTGCTGTTCGTTGATATACTCAGCTTCACTGGGCGTTAATTGCCAATCTCTGATGAGATCCGGCCATATGGGTGTGTGCTGGACGAATTGATCACAACCGCAAACCTTGCATAACATAGTCATTAACTTAATCCTTTACTTGATCGCCACCAAGAAGCCACTTAAATACGCACAAATACCCCTTTTAGCGATATTTTAGACCAATAAAAATCCGTATATCCTCATTCGATTGAGGAAATTATTGCAGACCAAAACCGGTCACAACCCTTGCCTTGCAATCATTGAATAATAATTTAAGGCAATTGCTTTTCCTTTTTTAAATGCCAATATTTCTTCATTAGAGGCACCGACTCCCAAACCAATAAAATAAAGATCACTGCAAGAAAAATCAGTAGCAAAAAAGAAATCAGAAAAAAACTCGTCCAATTTTACAAACTCAAAGTCTTCTTTTGCAAGATTTTTATAATACTCTTGCCCGAGTCCCACTGTTAATGGAGAGTCAACTGCACTCGTCTTAGTTGTGCCATGCTGTTTTCGTCCAAAGGTTGCACAGGTCATAATCATCAAACCATTTGGCTTCAGAACCCTAAGCATATTCAACCATGTTTTTTTATATCCAGGATTATGCTCCATGCACTCACATGAAATTACAACATCGTAGAAATTTGCTTCAGACCCATAATTTTCACCAAAACATATAATATCAACCCCGGGACCAGGACCAACATCCAACCCAACATGAGAACAATCATCAAAATAATCTCGAACAGTTCCATTAATATTCAAAGAACCAACTTCCAGAACACTTTTGTCCCGAAAGAAATTCGGTAAAATTCCCTTGAAAAATTGAATAAATTTTTTTTGCTGGATGTGTGCCATTTTTATCACCCAATATCAATCTAAAAATTCTAAAATCATTTAACTTAACGAAAGTCAACATCATCGACTGGCAAAAAATATTCCTGCCTCACCAATGCTCCCCCAAAACCTCAGGGATAACAAGATAGCCCTCCCTGCGGCTTATATTTTCTATCAGCTCACCATCTGCCTCTTCTTTCTTCAGACTCCAACCACCATACCTCTCCCAAATATTCTTTCGAGCAACCATTTGCATCGCATCAATTGAATATTTGTTTGGCGGCCAACCGGTCAAGATCAGTTGGATCGCTTCTTCAGACCCCTTGGCTCGCGCCGTTCTGTGCTCATTCAGGTAATTGAAAGCACCCATCATCTTGACGCCGTAGATCAACACATCAGGATTCATCTGATGCTCTCTAACAGCGCCTGCTGGGCTTTTCATTTTTACACGTCTTTTCGGCCAAAATGAATAAGCTGCCAATATTGCTAACGCATTCTGATAAATCACATTATCCGAATTGGTATTTACAATATAGTCACCAGATGCCGCGTTGATACCCATCTGCCGGAGACTATGCCCCCAGTCATTGAATCTTTGTTCGGTGGCCAAAAATTTAATTCTCTTGTCACCTAGTTTGCTAACAAATGACTTTAGCTCATTGTTAGAAATGGGGCCGTCATGATAAATCAACAATTCCCAAAGCGGATAGCTCTGTGCTTTGATGCAAGAAACCGCACGAACAAACCTGTCATGCGGTATGGCACCGTCATAATGGGGCATGACAATTGAGAATACTGGCGGCTTCATGGAAGTATGCAACTATTTATAATATTAATATTGAATAAATTAAATTCAAAATTATTTGCCTTTCCAAATCACATCCTCAAACCGCTTCAACTCCGCAGCCCCAGGTGTCTTTGGTTTTCTGCCATTGACCAGATCGGTGATCATCTTCATCTGCTTGGGCA
>JAOATE010000096.1 GCA_030158305.1 Burkholderiaceae bacterium | reverse complement strand
ATGTTGGGATTTTTAAGAAGAAAAGGCTTGGTATTAATTGCTTCGCTTGGGTTGACCTGTAGTGCGATGGCCGCCTATCCGGACAAACCGATTCGCTTGGTCGTGCCTTTTCCGCCAGGAGGCGCGGCTGACATCATGGCCAGAGGCATGGCCGTCAAACTGGGTCAAGAGTTGGGGCAACCTATTGTGATCGACAATCGAGGTGGTGCGGGTGGCAGCACGGCCAGCGAGCTCGTCGCAAAATCCCCTGCGGACGGCTACACCATTTTGTTTGCAAACATGGGCACCATGGCGATCAATGTCTCGCTGTATCCCAACCTGCGGTACGACCCCGTTAAAGACTTTGCCCCAGTCAGTCTGACCCACCTGACGCCGCGCGTGCTGATGGTCAGCCCAGATGTGCCGGCCAACTCCATCGCCGAGTTGATTGCTTTGGCTAAAAAAAATCCTGGCATGCTGAGCTATGGTTCGGCGGGTAATGGGAGTTCGAGTCACATCTCTGGCGCGTTGTTTGGCGCGATGGCGGGTGTAGAGATGCTCCACATTCCCTATAAGGGTAGTGCACCACTGGTGACCGATTTATTGGCGGGTCGCGTCAATATGACCTTTGATTCTTATTCCGTATATGAAAATCACATTCGTAACGGCAAGGTCAAAGTGTTAGGGGTCACTGCGCCCACGCGCATGGCCGTATTACCTGCCGCACCAACCATTGCAGAGAGTGGACTGAAAGGCTATGAAGTGCTCAATTGGCTGGGCCTCGTCGTACCAGCAGGAACATCGACGGACGTGATCAAGAGGTTGAACGAGGCAACCGCCAAAGCGATGGCGGATCCCGAGCTGCGCAAACAGCTGATCCAGTTAGGCATTGAGCCAACGCATTCGACACCTGAACAGTTTTCTGCGCTGATTCTTACGGAGATTCCTAAATGGAAAGCCGTGGTCAGCAGCACCGGTGCGACAAACAACTAATTTTTTATCCTGCTCTATTTCGAACGAAACACCTCAACGCCCACGCCCTCGCAGTCTGGATAAACATCAGGCTTTTCGGTCGAGACGCGTGTGGCATACACCAGAGGATGCGCGAGCATACGTTTGACGATTTCGTCGCAAA
>JAOATE010000095.1 GCA_030158305.1 Burkholderiaceae bacterium | reverse complement strand
TGTGAACTTTGTGCAAGACAACCACAGCCGCAGCGCCAAGGGCGTGCTGCGTGGCTTGCACTACCAGCTGCAACAAGCCCAAGGCAAACTGGTGCGCGTGGTGCGCGGCGCTGTGTTTGACGTGGCCGTGGACATCCGCAAAAGCTCCCCCACCTTTGGCCAATGGGCCGGTGTGGAACTGACCGAAGACAACCACAAACAATTTTGGGTGCCACCGGGCTTTGCCCATGGCTTTGTCGTCCTGACGGACACTGCCGATTTTTTGTACAAAACCACCGATTACTACGCACCGGCTCATGAGCGCTGCATCGCCTGGAACGACTCGGCCATCGGCATCACTTGGCCTCAGGGCCTCATACCTCAGTTGTCTGCCAAAGACCAAGCCGGCCAATCCTTGGCTCAAGCCGAATTGTTCGCCTGAGCACCGTTTTCTTTTTTCACTTTTTGCCTGAACGCCCTTCAGGCACCATCACCAGTCGTCACGCCCCCTGCGGCAAATAAGACAAGCACATAGCGGCAATCCACCCAGTCCGCGAGTCTTTGCAACGCCTCCGAGCAGCGTTGCCACATCGAAGCCAACCCCCCGCCATTTGGCCCAGCAACAGCTGAGCGCTAGCCTGCGCCAGCCACAAGTCATTGTGAGCTAACACTTCATGAAACTGATCTCAGTCGTTCTGTCCGGCGGTGCCGGCACGCGCCTTTGGCCCGCATCGCGACAAGCCTATCCCAAGCCCTTCATGAAGCTCGGCGGCAGCGCCTTGCTCGAGCAAGCCATTGCCCGCGGCCAAGCCTGCGGCACCGACGACGTGCTCATCGTCACCAACCAAGATCATTTGTTCCTCACGCAAAACCTGGTCGCCGAAATGGCCCAGCCCCCCCGCGTGAGCTACCTGCTCGAGCCCAAAGGCCGCAACACCGCTCCGGCCATTGCCCTGGCCGCGCTGGCCGTGGCCCAGCAGCACGGGCGCGACGCCGTCATGCTGGTGCTGGCGGCGGACCATTTGATTCCAGACACCTCGGCCTTTGTGGCCAACGCCTTGCAAGCGGCCCGTTATGCCCAACAAGGCCAGCTGGTGGTCTTTGGCATCCAGCCCACAGGCCCCGAAACCGGCTTTGGCTACATCGAAGTGGCCAAGGTCGGCGGCGAGGCGCAACCCGTCATCAAGTTTGTCGAAAAACCCAACCTGGCCACGGCCCAAGAATATTTGGCCACCGGCCGCTACTACTGGAACAGCGGCATGTTCTGCTTTACCGCAGGCACCATGCTCGACGCCCTGGCCCAGCACTCACCCGAAGTGCTGAGCGCAGCACAAAACGCCATGGCCAGCAGCCAAGCCAAAGCAGGGCAGGGCACGACAGAAGACATCACCCGCTTTGACGCCCACGCCTTTGGCCTGCAGCCAGACATCAGCATCGACTACGCCGTCATGGAACGCGCCACCAACGTCACCCTGGTGCCCGCCAAGTTTGGCTGGAGCGACGTGGGTGCCTGGCCCGCCGTGGCCGCAGCCCACACCGCTGATGGCAACGGCAACACCATGGCCTGTGATGACCACATCGACTGGATCGACGTCAACACCAGCAACACCCATGTGCACATCGACACCCAAGGGCACAAACAAGTGGTGGCCACCATCGGCATCCACAACGCCGTCATCGTGCACACGCCCGATGCCCTGCTGATCGCCGACAAAGGCCAAGCGCAAGATGTCAAGAAAGTGGTCGATGCCTTGAAGCAACGCCACATTGACAGCGCGCAATACCAAAGCACGGTGCTGCCCTCGTCGGTCAACCGGCCCTGGGGCACCTACACCACGCTCAAAGAAGAAGGCGGCTACAAAGTCAAGCGCATCACGGTGCGCCCGGGCGAGAGCCTGAGCCTGCAATACCACTACCACAGGGCAGAGCACTGGACGGTGGTGCGCGGCCACGGCATCGTGCAAATTGGTGATGTGGAGCACCCCACGGGCCCTGGCGAATACCGCTACATCCCCCTCAAAGAAAAGCACCGCCTGAGCAACACGGGCGAAGAAGAGCTGGTGCTGATCGAAGTGCAAGTGGGTGACTACCTGGGCGAAGACGACATCGTCCGCCTGCAAGACAACTACGGACGTGCCTGATGAGTTTGGTCAAAAACGCGATCTACCTGGCCTGGTCAGACACCAAGGCCCGATACAAAACCAGTGTCATCGGTCCCTTTTGGCCCACGCTGAGCAACGTGCTGGGCGTGCTGTGCTTGGGACTGGTCTGGGGGCATTTGCTCAAACAGGACATGGACACCTTTATCCCCCAGCTGACCGTTGGCCTGATCGTCTGGCAACTGATTGCGGGGGTGCTGACCGATGGCCCATCCACATTCACCCGACATGGTGCAATGATCCGCAACGTGGCCATGCCCAGCTGGTTCTTTGCGGTGCGTGCCCTGTCCAAGCACCTCATCAACCTGCTGCACAACGTGATCATCATCGTCGGTGTCATGTGGTACTACCAAGTACCGTTGACCGCCAACACATGGCTACTGGTGCCCGGTTTGCTGCTGGTGACACTCAATCTGTACTGGCTGCTGCACGGCCTGGGTTTGGCCGGAGCCCGCTTCAGAGACATCGAGCTGCTCATCAACAGCCTCGTGCCGCTGCTGTTTTTCATCAGCCCCGTCATCTACCGCGCCGACAGCTTGCCTGCCGCGCTCAACGTGGTTTGGCTCAACCCCTTCAGCTACATGATCGAGGCCGTGCGCACACCCTTGTTGGGCGGTACACCCCCGGTGCTCACTTGGGCTGTGCTGGTTGGCATGTTGCTTGTAGGCAGCAGCCTGACCTGGCTTTACCAACGCAAGCAAGGCAAAAACCTTGCATTTTGGGTCTGAGCACCATGGCCACCATCCAATTCGACCACGTCAGCCTGCGCTACCCCATCTACGGCAGCCACGGCATGTCACTGCGCAGCCACTTCATGCGCGTGGCCACCGGCGGCAACATCGAAAAAGACAGCCGCACCACTGTCATCACAGCCCTGAAAGACGTCAGCTTCACACTCAAAGATGGAGATGCCGTGGGCCTGATCGGGCACAACGGGGCTGGCAAAAGCACCATGCTGCGCACCATGGCGGGCATCTACCCGCCCAGCAGCGGGCGCATTGTACGCCAAGGCAAAACTGCCACCGTGTTTGAGATCGGCGCCGGACTGAATCCTGAGCTCTCGGGCTACGACAACATCATCAACCTCGGCATGATGATGGGGCTTAGCCTCAGCGAAGCCAAAGCGCTGACCCCTGACATCGAAGAGTTCACTGAACTGGGTGACTTCTTGCAACTGCCCATCCGCACGTATTCATCGGGCATGACCATGCGCTTGATGTTTGCAGTGGCCACGGCCACGACGCCAGAGATCTTGTTGCTGGACGAGATGTTCTCTACGGGCGATGCAGGGTTCCAAGAGAAAAGCCAAAAGCGGATTCACAAAATCATCGATGAATCCAAGATATTCGTGTTCGCAACGCACGACATGGGATTGATCAAGAGTTACTGCAACCGGATCTTCAGGTTGGAGCATGGCCAAGTCCATGAAATCTCAAAGTCAGACATCTGAGCTGCGTCATCCAGAACACCACGCCATGCATGAATTGAAAGCCCACTCAATTTATCTGACAGGCCATCAGCCCAGTGCACTGCCCGACAAAATAGCGGTCAATCTGGCGTCGTTCAAGAAGTGGTACACCGATTTTGAACACCAGCTGTATACGGATGATTCTCTGCGTGAATTCATCCAAAAAAACCATCCGCCCGAAGTCCTCTGGGCCTACGACCAGTTGATTCCATTGGCCTACAAAGCCGATCTGGGCCGTTACTGCCTGCTGTACCGATTGGGTGGAATCTACGCAGATCTGTCGATCACTTTTTTCCAGCGCGTCTGGCTGGATGAATTTCCGGGCAAGAAATTACTCTTCTTCCGGGACGGTTTTTCTCATGCGCCGTGGATTGTTTCCAATTCCATATTAATGGCAAGGCCCGGGCAATTCATCTTCAAATACCTGATCGACAAGATCGTCGAACACGTCAAAACCCACTTTTACGGATTCAATCCATTGTGTCCCACGGGCCCGAACTTATTGGGCAGAGCCGCAGCGCAACTGCTCGAGATGGATGAGTTTGCAACTGGCGAAGTGGTCAGGATCAATAAAAACCCAAGCACATGGTCATACAGCTACCTGATTCCCAGTGGCGAAGTGCTTGCTGTGAACGTCAAGCTTGGCAACGGATTGACCTCCTTTGGTGTGGCCAATTCAGACAACTACAACGAGCACTGGAATGGACGAAAAATTTACAAAAACGAGTGGGCTGTTGGTGCCATCTCGCACACTGCCGAAAGCAGCCACAACGCTGAGCAAGAAATAAATTCCCAAGTCCTTCCATTTCGCATCGTCCAAGAATTTGAAGAATCCATCGGACATTTGCGCGAACAATTGGCGAGCGCCGAAAGCCGTGCAGCCAACGCCGAAGCGCTAACTGCGCAATTGACCGCCCAACTCACCGCGCAATTGGACTCATTCCACAGCAGTAAATCATGGCGCGTGACAGCGCCACTGCGTTGGTTTTATCGGTTGTTCAGGACAGTGCCCGCCCACAACGCCCACAACGCCCACAACGCCCAGTTAGTCACAGATGATCCGGCGCCGGCACCCAACACCCCCACAGATTTGCAAGGTTCAGCCAGCGACAAGATCCACACCAACGACCAAGCCGCGATCGAAACGCCAACCGTATATGACCATGGATGGTTCGACCCGGCCCACACACAAACCACGGAAGTGGTTGATGGCGAGCGCTATGAAGTGATCTACATCGGCGCCATGAAGATCTACTTCCATGCGCAGGTTTTTGGCGATGTGCGTGGTATCGGGCGACATGCCAGAGAGCTGATGACTGAACTCAGAAAAAAAGCAAGTTCAATCACGCCCGCTGAAAAGGATCTGGCTCGGACCATTTATTTCTTCTCCACCATCCATTGGTGTCCAGAGGTCTTGCCTGAAAACACCGTTGTCCTGATACACGACATCATCCCCGTTCTCTTTCCGGAAATATTCGGTGAATTCTCCGAGCAGATGAAGGCTCGTTGCGAGAACATATTCAAATCATCTCGGCAAATCATCACCATCAGCCATTCATCCAAAGAAGATATTTCGAAACATTTGAATGTTGATGCTGAAAAGATAAAAGTCATCCCCAACGGCGTCAGTCAATTCGAGACCGAAACCAAACCTGCTGTCGATATTCCTGAGTCAGACTATTTTGTCTTCATGGGCACAGCCGATCCGCACAAGAACATGGATGTGGTTCTGGAGGCTATCAAGAAAAATCATGACCTCAAATTGGTCTTGATCGGGCACGAGGCGTCATTTCGAAACTGGATGGCAAGGCACACCGATATGCCCGCGTATTCCATTCATCTGGCAGGGCGTCTGTCAGACGCTGAAGCAGCCTATGTGATCAGGCGCTCCATTGCCATGGTGTTTCCGAGTCTCTACGAAGGATTTGGCCTGCCACCCCTGGAAGCCGCATTGCAAGGGGTTCCCTCTATTTGCAGCAAGCGCCCCGCAATGACCGAAACCCTCGCCGGTGCGGCCATTTTTGCAGACCCGCACGAGCCTGAGCAATGGCTTGGCGCGATGAACACGCTTCGAAATGACCACACCAAGCGCCATGAATTGGCGCTGGCCGCAAAAGCCAAAGCCATGACATATACGTGGCCAAAAACAGCGACTCAGCTGATTGATTTACTCAGCGAACTGCCAAGTTGAAACGCTGAACTTAGACCCATTACAGCGACTCATTTGCCAATTGATTTGGCCTCATCAAGGATTTAAAAATTGAATCTCGAAACAAAAGTCGAGCAGGCTGAATGCCGTGCTCAACAGGCCGAAGCACGCGCTCTCCAAGCCGAAGCCAGGGCCCAACAAGCCGAAACCGTGGCACAGCATCACCTGATGCAACTGCAAGCTGTTTACAGCAGCCGCTCTTGGCGCCTGACGCAACCACTGCGGGGGTCCAAAACCATTGTCCGCTCGGCGATTGGCCGAACCCTGCGGCTGGGCGTCAAAAAAGGCATGGCACTGGCCCGCCGCGTGCCCATGGTCAAACGGCTGGGCATGTGGCTCCTGCAGCGCGTGCCATTCCTCATGCGACTGGTTTGGCGGTTCTCCGAAACGCCGGGCCAAGCACCGACTGAAATGAAAAAACCCATCTGCCAATTCCAAGAACTGCGCTCTGTGCGCATCATGCATGCCTTGTCCCTGTTGCCCAAGCAGAGCGACGAGGGCTCTGTCACTTTTCTGGAGGTGACAGACGATGTCCGCTAACAAAATCGCCATCATCATCTTGACCTGGAACGGCCAGGCTTTAACGCGCCGCTGCCTGACAAGCCTTCAGCTTGACCAATTGCCCGCCCACGTCGAAGTCATTGTGGTGGACAACGGCAGCCGCGACGGCACGCAAAAATACGTCAAAAGCCTGCCCCGTGTGACCCTGATCGAAAACGGCCAGAACCTCGGCTATGCCAAGGCCGTCAACATTGGCATACGCGCTGCAGCGCCAGATGCAGATATTGTGCTGTTGAACAACGACGTCGAGTTGATCGAGCCCGACTGGCTCGAGCACTTGGCCACAGCGGCCAACGCAGACGCTCAACTGGGCGTGGTCGGCGTCAAGATCGTGCGCGACGACGGCAGCTTGCAGCACTGCGGCGCCTATGTGCCGGTTGACACCATGTGGGGCCAACAACTGGCCGGTGGCGAGGTGGACATTGGCCAATACCCTGGTATCTCTGAATGCGAAAGCGTGGTCTTTGCCTGCGTTCACATAAAGCGCTCGACGATCGACAAAGTTGGGTTGCTGTCCGAAGACTTCTTCGCTTACTTTGAAGACACAGACTACTGCCTGCGCACCTCGCTGGCTGGGCTCAAGGTCGCCATGTGTGGTGACATCCGCGTCAAGCACTCCGAGAACTCCAGCACCAAGGTTAACAAAGTCAGCCACAACGACATCTTTCTCGACAGTCAAAAAACGTTTCGCAGCAAATGGGGCCAGCACCTCGACCAAAACCGCTACAACCAAGCGCTGGACTGGCACTCCATCATCAACTTTCCCTCGGGTTATGCGGGCTCATCGCGTTGCTTTGTGGAAGCCTTTGACCGCATCGGCACCTCGGTTCGCTACCAATACGTGTATGGACCTGGCACGGTGTTTCCAGTCGTTGAGCCTGAGCACTCAGACTCCTACATCGTCAACATGGTCCGCGCACGCGAGTTTGGCAAAGCGCCTGTGCAAGTGGTCTACGCGCAAGGCGATGTGTTCGAGAAAAACACCGGTCAATACAAAGTCGGCTTCACCATGCTCGAGGTGGACGGACTGCCCCCAGAGTGGGTGCGCCAAGCCAACTTGATGGATGAAGTTTGGGTCCCCTCGACATTCAACGAACACACGTTCCGCGACTCCGGTGTCACGGTCCCGATACGCGTGGTGCCGCTGGGTGTGGACCCCGCTTATTTTTCGCCCGCCATTCGCGGCCAGAAAGCGGGTGAAGACTTCACCTTCCTGTCGGTATTTGAATGGGGCGACCGCAAAGCCCCCGACATCTTGCTGCGCGCCTTTGCAGACGAATTCAGCGCTGGCGAGCCCGTGCGCCTGCTGTGCAAAGCAAACAACTTCGACCCCGGTGTGAGCATCCGCGCCGAAATCGCCAAACTCGACCTGCGCCCCAATGGCGGGCGCATCGTCATCGCAGAAAACCAGATTCTCCAGCAATACGAACTGGCGGTGCTGTACCGATCGGCCGACTGCTTTGTTTTATCCACCCGAGGCGAAGGCTGGGGCATGCCCATTCTGGAGGCCATGGCCTGCGGTTTGCCGGTCATTGCCACCCAATGGAGTTCACAGACTGACTTCATGACGTCAGAGAACTCACTGCCTCTGCAAATCGACGGCCTGGTGCCCGCGATTGCCAAGTGCCCCTACTACGACGGCTTTCGCTGGGCGCAGCCCTCGTATGAACACCTGCGTAGCCTCCTGCGTTGGGTCTATGAACACCAAGACCAGGCCCGAGCCATTGGCGAGCGCGCCGCGCAAGACGCCGCACAGCGCTGGACTTGGATGCAAGCCGCACAACGCATGTCCGAACTGGTCCAACAGGCCAGCCAGCGTTAAATCTCCGCGCGCTATCTCTACCGCTTTCAAATCACGTTTCAGACCATCCCGACATGAAAACATCCATCATCACCGGCATCACAGGCCAAGACGGCGCTTACCTGGCGCAACTGCTGCTCGACAAGGGCTACACCGTGTACGGCACCTACCGCCGCACCAGCTCCGTCAACTTCTGGCGCATCGAAGAGCTGGGCATCCAGAACCATCCCAATCTGCACTTGGTCGAATACGACCTGACCGACTTGGGCTCCAGCATTGCCCTAGTGCAAAAGGTCCAGCCCAGTGAAATCTACAACCTGGCTGCACAAAGCTTTGTGGGCGTGTCTTTTGATCAGCCCAGCACCACCGCGCAGATCACGGGCATTGGCTGCCTCAACTTGCTTGAAGCCATTCGCTTGGTCAACCCCAAGATTCGCTTCTACCAAGCCAGCACGTCTGAGATGTTTGGCAAGGTGCAAGCCATTCCCCAGATTGAAAGCACACCTTTCTATCCCCGCAGCCCTTATGGCGTGGCCAAGCTCTATGCGCACTGGATGACCGTGAACTACCGCGAGAGCTACAACATCTTTGGCTCCAGCGGTATTTTGTTCAACCACGAAAGCCCATTGCGTGGCCGCGAGTTTGTGACCCGCAAGATCACCGACAGCGTGGCCAAAATCAAGCTCGGTCAGCTGGACTGCCTGGAGCTGGGCAACCTGGACGCCAAGCGCGACTGGGGCTTTGCCAAAGAGTATGTCGAAGGCATGTGGCGCATGCTGCAGGCCGATGAGCCCGACACCTTTGTGCTGGCCACCAACCGCACAGAGACCGTGCGCGACTTTGTGCGCATGGCCTTCAAGGGGGCTGGCATTACCGTGGACTTCAAGGGCAGCGAAGAGAAAGAAACCGCTGTGGACACCGCCACCGGCAAGACCGTGATGCGGATCAACCCCAAGTTTTATCGTCCAGCCGAAGTGGAGTTGCTGATTGGCGACCCAGCCAAGGCCAAAGCCAAGCTGGGCTGGGAGCCCAAAACCACGCTGGAGCAGTTGTGCCAGATGATGGTGGAGGCTGATCTGCGGCGTAATCAGGCGGGGTTCTCTTTTTGAAACTCAATTTGAAATCGCTGCTCGTCAGCCTGTCTTTTCTGGTCTCTCTGTATTTGGCATTCAGAGTCCAGATCAATTCCGGCTTCCATCTTTTATTGGGTGATGGCTACGACGGCGTGATTGAAGGCGTCATCGTCAACCATTGGGCGCATGTTTTTTCGGGCCAAAGAGCATGGACGCAGGTGGGTTATTTCTACCCTGTGAACGGGACGCTGGGCTACAACGACTCCTATTTTCTTTATGGCGTGTTGTCGTTTTTCTTCAAGGTCATCGGGCTCGACCACTTTCTCAGAGTTGAACTGACGCACATCACCATCCGTGCCATCGGGTTCTTAGCCATGCTTGCCTTGGTCAGGCAATTCATCACCTCAAATGCACTTGCAGTTTTTTCTGCGGTTGTATTTACCGTCTCCATCGCCAGCAGCAACTCCCCGCATGCGCAATTGCTGATGATTTCAATCGTCCCGCTTTATTGCTTCATTCTGATCAAACTGTGGAACGCTAAAAAACCAAGTGCCTCTTATGCATGGGCATTGGGCGCAGCTGTTTTGTACGGCGCCATGGCGATGACCGCCTATTACGTCCTGTACTTCATGACCTTGTGGTTGTTGTTCTTCATGCTCATCGCAGTGGGCCTAAATCGAGGTTTTGGCGCAGCATTTCAGGGCTACAGATGGAAAACCTTCGTACTTGCGGGCGTGCTCCACCTCTTGTTCATCATCCCTTTTTTGCTGGTCTACTTGCCCAAACTCAAAGAGACAGGCGGACAGAATTACCAAGTTGCCCTGCATTTCATAGGGCACGCATGGGAAGTCATCAACGTGGGTGATGGCAGCCTCTTGTGGGGCGGTGGGCTCAATAATCTCTTGCGTCAATACGGTATGGCCATGCGACCCGAAGAGTTGAGCCACGGCATATCGCCGATATTGTTCATGGCCTTCGTTCTGGCCAGTTTTTATTTTTATAAATCGAAGATCCCCATCAAATCATTCGCGGGTGTGATCTGGTTGACCACCCTCACTTTGATGATTTGCACCATCAAAGTTGGTGACCACAGTCTCTGGTGGATCATCTATCACTACGTTCCCGGGGCCAAGGGTGTTCGTGTCGTTTCCAGAATTTACCTGGTCGTCGATTTTTCCATGATCTTGTTCATTGCCATGGTGGCCTCTGATCTGTGGCAGCGGTGCCAAGCGAAGGGTCGATGGTTGATGACCGGTGTTTTCCTGCTTCTTGTCATCGAGCGCATTGACACAGCGCCACCGGTTGTTTTGCCGCGCACGGAATATCTGCAAATCACCTCGCGCATGCAGCAGCCCCCGCACCAATGCCAATCCTTTTACGTGGTCAAACCCGAAGGCTACGAAACCAAAAACCATGACATCGACAAAGTCTACAGAGTCAACGTGTACGCCATGCTCATGTCATCTATTTTGAATTTTCCAACCATCAATGGAATTTCCACATTCAATCCACCGGGCTGGGACCTGTCCTATGAGGATATCGATACCTACAGACAGCGCGTCACGCGGTACGCATACAAAAACAATCAGCAAAAAAACCTGTGTGAATACGATGCGGAAAATTCCGCTTGGAGCCAATAAATGAAAAAATACCGAGGCCAAAGAGTCGCTCTGGTAGTGCCCTGTTACAACGAAGAGGCGGCTATAGCTCGTGTCGTTGCCGATTTTCAATCGGCCATGCCTGAACTTGAAATCATCGTCTTTGACAACAATTCCTCCGACCAAACCAGCGCTGTGGCACTGGCCGCCGGAGCCAAAGTGATTGCAGTCACACACCGAGGCAAAGGCAATGTGGTGCGCAGGATGTTTGCAGACGTGGACGCTGACATCTACGTCATGGTCGACGGCGACGCCACCTACGAAGCAGCAGCAGTGCGCCAGCTGGTGGACAAATTGCTTGATGAGCAACTCAACATGGTTGTTGGCTGCAGAAAGACCCAAGTAGATATGGCTCATGAGGCCTACCGCAGTGGTCACCAATGGGGCAACAAAATGCTGACGCAAAGTGTTGTCCAGATTTTTGGCGGCAACTTCACCGACATGCTCTCGGGTTACAGGGTCTTTTCTCGGCGTTACGCCAAATCTTTCCCTGCGCTCTCGCGCGGATTTGAGATCGAAACCGAACTCACCGTACACGCGCTGGAATTGCGGATGCCTTTTGGTGAAGTCATCACCGCATACGGTGCCCGACCCGAAGGCTCGGTCAGCAAACTGTCCACCTACCGCGATGGCTGGCGCATCCTCAAAATGATTGGCCAACTCTACATCAGTGAACGCCCATTGGCCTTCTTTGGCATCTGCTCAGCGCTTCTTGCAGGCCTGGCCGTACTTTTGGCCCTGCCGGTGTTGTCGGAATTCCTCCGAGTTGGTCTGGTGCCGCGTTTGCCTACGGCAGTTTTGTCCGCCTCCATGATGGTCTGTGCATTGTTGTCATTGGTCTGTGGCCTCATTTTGGACAACGTCACCCGTGGCCGACACGAAATGAAACGCCTCGCCTATCTGGCGATCCCCGCACCCGTCGTGCCTGTCACCCCATGAAGCTGTGGCGCGAGCTGGGTTTGTTCGGCCTCATTGGCGCGGTGGGCCTCCTGGTGGACACTGCCGTTTTGTATGCACTCAAACCCACGCTGGGCCTGTTTGTTGCACGCGGAATTTCATTTCTGGCGGCTGTTATCACCACATGGTTTTTGAACAAAACCATCACATTCCAGGGCAGAAAATCCACACTGCCGCATCATCGAGAACTGATGACATACCTTGGCCTGATGTTGCTCGGAGGGGCCGTCAATTACGCGACATACACATGGTTAGTCCTTTCATACGAACATGTACAAAGTCATCCATTCTTAGGAGTTGCCGCAGGCAGTTTGGCGGGTATGTTCTTGAATTATTCGACATCCAAATTTTTTCTTTTTAAAAAAAATTCAGATTGACTGTCAATACTTTTGTCCTGGATTGAACAAGCAAAAAATCCAAATCGACACAAAGCCTCGACATGTTCCCGTTTAAAAAACAGTCCACACAAGACCCGGACCCAACCGTCAGCACGCCAGCTGCTGCGCCAAAGATCGTGGTGATAGACGTCGGATGTCGTTGGGGGTTTGCTGAACGCTTTTTGAGCGAAACATGCCAAAAGTCGTTCAAGGTTTTCGGGTTCGACCCGGATGCCGACGAATGCGCCAGGCTACAAGCCTCCTATGCCCATCTGCCCAATGGCTACGTGACCTGCGTGCCCCTTGGGCTGGCGCGCCATGCTGGCACGCGGCAGCTCTACCAAACTAAAGAGCCAGCATGCAGCTCCTTGCATCCACCGCTTCAGTTCCTCGCACAAAACTATCCCGCGCTTGACTGCATCAGCTTGCAACAGGTGGTTTCCACCCCAGTCACCACGCTCGCTGTGTGGGCGCAGCAAAACCAGCTGCAGGCCATTGACTACCTCAAACTCGACACCCAAGGCTCCGAGCTGGAGATCCTGCAAGGCGGCGACGACCTCATCCAGACGGCCCGCTGTATCGATATTGAAGTCGAGTTCAACCCGATCTACGAAGGTCAAACCCTCTTTGGCGAAACCGACACCTACCTGCGGTCCAAAGGCTTTGTGCTGTGGCGCCTGTCCAACCTGGTGCACTACTCGCTGGGCGGCGAGCGCTTGCCCATGCCCGACAACAACTCGGTGTGCTTCGACACCAACGTCCGGCAAGAAACCCCTGCATTTGGCGGCCAGTTGTTTTGGGCAGATGCCCGGTATGTTCACCGCGATGTGCTGGCGGCGCGCTCAGCGCAAACACAGCGCTACCAGCACGACATCAAGCTCTTTGAGGCCCTCCACATGGTGGATGTTCTCGCCCACATGCAGCGCATGGCGAGCGACAACATGAGCTTCGTCTCCTACGCGCAAAACTGCGAAGACCTCATGCTCTGGCGTGCGCTCAAGCATGTTGACAAAGGCTTCTACATCGACGTCGGCGCCAACGACCCCGTGACCGACTCCGTGACCAAAGCCTTCTATGACCGAGGCTGGCACGGCATCAATGTCGAACCCTTGCCCTCACACCACGCCGACCTGTTGCGCGCCAGGCCACGCGACATCAACTTGCAATGTGCCGCCGGCGCACAAACGGGCCAAGTCGACATCTGGGCCTGCGAAATTCGTGGCTGGGCCACGGCATCTGCCGATGTGATGGCGCAACACGCCAAGGCCGGGCACCAAGGGGTCATGCATCGGGTGCCCATGTCAACGCTCAAGGACATTTGCACGCACCATGTGACCGGCGATATTCACTTCCTCAAGATCGATGTCGAAGGCTTTGAGCAAGCCGTCCTCGACGGCATGGATTTTTCGCGGTTCCGGCCATGGCTGCTTGTCGTAGAGGCCAATCGACCCAATTCAACCGAAGAAACGCATGCGCAGTGGGAGCCGGGCCTTCTATCGCATGGCTACGTGCTGGCCTATGCAGACGGACTCAACCGTTACTACGCCGCGCAAGAGCATGCCAATCTGCTGGCAGCTTTTCGCTACCCGCCCAACGTGTTCGATGACTTTGTGCGCGCCGATCAGCTCCATGCCAACGAGCGAGCCCAACAAGCCGAAGACCGTGCTGCACAAGCACTGGCCAAGGCCCAACAATCTCAATCCTTGGCCAATCAGTGCCTGGCTCAGCTGCAGTCGGTGCATGCCAGCAGGTCTTGGCGCGTCACGGCGCCGCTGCGTGCGCTGAAGGCATTCACATCAGGCCGCACACGCCAATGACCTCCATTTAAATTTACCCACACACACAAGGCCGGTTCTCACCGGCTTTTTTTTGTCCGAAATAACTGCCTGCTGCTTTTTTGAATTTTATTGATTATTGCGTTAACAACGATTTATTGCCGTTTAAAACAAAATTTTAATCCGCTTATTTATTTCAGAAGTTTACAAAGGTTTCCAGAAAATCACGGGGCCGCGAGATACAAAAGTTAGAATCAAAGACTTTTCCGAACGGCCGCAAGCAGGTGTGTTTTGGGGTGATCTGGGCCTGTCATCGCGTGACCGGCTGCGGTAGCCTGCACAGTGTTTGAGCATGCATGCCTTGACCGCGCCCGTTCAGCAGCCTTGTGCTGCGCACCACGCTCTTCATGCACCTCCAAGATCTTGCTCCCACTGTCGGTTTCGGCACCAGCGGCGTCCGCGCCATGGTTTCAGACTTGACCGCACCCGTCGTGGCCACCTATGTGCGTGTGTTCATCCAGCACTTGCGACAAACCGGCCAACTGCCTGAAGGCACCCGCCACTGTGTGATCGGTTGGGACCTGCGCCCCAGCAGTCCTGCCATCGCCGCTGCCGTGTGTGTCGGCTTGCAACAAGAAGGTTTGCAAGCCGACTGGGCCGGCTGCCTGCCCACACCCGCGCTGGCCCTGCGGGCCTTGCAAACGGCTTGCCCCGGCATCATGGTCACGGGCAGCCATATTCCGTTTGACCGCAACGGCATCAAGTTTTACACCGCCCAAGGCGAAATCCTCAAGGCCGACGAAGTCGCCATGCAAGCCATTGCCATGGATGGCTTGGTGCCAGAAGATGGCCAACTGCTCAACCTGGCCGAATGCCTTGCACAAGTGCAAGCCCAGCCAGGCAGCAGCCCCGCGCTGGCCGCCTATGTGGCCCGCTACACAGCACTCATGCCCGCGCAAGCGCTGCAAGGTCTGCGCATTGGGGTCTACCAACACAGCGCCGTGGGCCGCGACATGCTGGCTGACTTGCTGAGCCAGCTCGGCGCACACGTCATCAGTCTGGGGCGCAGCGACCAGTTTGTCCCCATCGACACCGAGGCCGTCTCGGCTGCCGACGAAACCATGGCCGCCGCTTGGTGCGCTCAGCACCAGCTCCATGCCGTGGTCTCAACAGACGGCGATGGCGATCGCCCCTGGGTTTGCGACGAACAAGGCCGCTTCATGCGTGGCGACGTGTTGGGCACACTCACAGCACTGTGGCTGGGCGTTCAAACCGTGGTCACCCCAGTCAGCTCCAACACCGCGCTTGAAAAATCTGGTCGCTTTGGCCATACGCAGCGCACTCGCATTGGCTCGCCCTATGTGATCGAAGCCATGCAAACCCTGCAAGCCCAAGGCCACACCAGCGTGGCGGGTTTTGAGGCCAATGGCGGCTTCTTGCTCCAGACCCCACAAAAAGGCCTGCAGCCCCTGCCCACCCGCGACAGCACCTTGCCCATTTTTGCCGTGCTGGCCATGGCCCAACAAGGCCAGCAGCCCTTGTCTGCATTGCCTGGCATGCTGCCAGCCCGCTTTACGCAGGCCGATCGCATTCAAAACCTGCCCACGGCCCAAAGCCAACAGCTCATTGCAAACCTGGCCCAAGACAACGCTGCACTGCAGAACTTTGTGCAGTTCACGGGCAGCACTGCCGTCAGCCAAGATACAACCGATGGCCTTCGAATCACGCTGGCCGACGACAACATCATCCACCTGCGCCCCTCGGGCAACGCCCCCGAACTGCGTTGCTACACCGAAGCCAGCAGCCCCCAGCAGGCCCAGCAATTGCTGAGCGCCAGCCTTCATCAAATTCAAACCATCCTGAGCTAAACGCATGAAACTGATCTCAGTCGTCCTCTCTGGCGGTGCAGGCACCCGCCTTTGGCCCGCATCGCGTCAAGCCTATCCCAAGCCTTTCATGAAGCTCGGCGGCAGTGCCTTGCTGGAGCAAGCCATTGCGCGGGGCCAAGCCTGCGGCACCGACGATGTGCTCATCGTCACCAACCAAGATCATTTGTTCCTCACGCAAAACCTGGTCGCGGAAATGGCCCAGCCCCCCCGCGTGAGCTACCTGCTCGAGCCCAAAGGCCGCAACACCGCTCCGGCCATTGCCCTGGCCGCGCTGGCCGTGGCCCAGCAGCACGGGCGCGACGCCGTCATGCTGGTGCTGGCGGCGGACCATTTGATTCCAGACACCTCGGCCTTTGTGGCCAACGCCTTGCAAGCGGCCCGTTATGCCCAACAAGGCCAGCTGGTGGTCTTTGGCATCCAGCCCACAGGCCCCGAAACCGGCTTTGGCTACATCGAAGTGGCCAAGGTCGGCGGCGAGGCGCAACCCGTCATCAAGTTTGTCGAAAAACCCAACCTGGCCACGGCCCAAGAATATTTGGCCACTGGACGCTATTACTGGAACAGCGGCATGTTCTGCTTTGCCGCAGGCACCATGCTCGACGCTCTGGCCCAGCATTCGCCAGAAGTGCTGGCCGCCGCACAAAACGCCATGGTCAGCAGCCAGGCCCAAGCCGGGCAGGGCACGACAGAAGGCATCAGGGTCCTTGACTTGGGCCTTGTTTGCCGAGATTGTGAGCCGTGGCCAAAACATCTTCATTGACAACGCCAACTTGCTCAAGAAGATCAGCTTCCCGCGCATGACCTTGCCCATCATTGCGGTGCTCAACGCCTTGGTGAACTTTGCCATCATCTTTGGCCTGTTCCTGGCCTTTTTGGTGGTGGCAGGTTTTTGGCCCGGTTGGGTCTTTGTTGCTGCGCTGGCGGTGCTGGCCGTGCAGTTGCTCTTGGCCATAGGTCTGGGCATGGTGCTGGGCGTGCTGAATGTGTTTTTCAGAGACGTGGGCCAGTTCTTTGGCATCTTTTTGCAGTTCTGGTTCTGGTTCACGCCTGTGGTGTACCCGGCCAGCATCTTGCCCGAGCAGGTCAAGCCCCTCATGGCACTCAACCCGATGTACCCCGTCATCGGGAGCTACCAAACCATCTTTGTGAGCCAGCAATGGCCTGACTGGCTTGCGCTGGTCTACCCCTTGGTGTTGGGCCTGGTGTTGTGCGCACTGGGTTTGCGCATGTACCGCCAGCATGTGGGCGAAATGGTGGATGAACTCTGATGGGCACGATCTCTGTTAGCCATTTAGGCAAAGCCTACAAGCAATACCCCAACCGTTGGTCGCGCCTGCTGGAGTGGATCACCCCCGGCAAAGCCAAACGGCACGCACTCAAGTGGGTGTTGCAGGGCATCAACTTCACTGTGAATGCTGGCGAAGCGGTGGGCATCATCGGCATCAACGGTGCTGGCAAAAGCACCCTGCTGAAACTGATCACCGGCACCACCCAGCCCACCACCGGCAGCGTGCACATGACAGGCCGTGTGGCCGCCATGCTGGAGCTGGGTATGGGCTTTCACCCCGACTTTACGGGGCGCCAAAACGCCCTCATGGCGGGGCAGTTGCTGGGCATGAGCACCGAAGACATTGCCCGCCTGATGCCCGAGATAGAAGCCTTTGCCGAGATTGGCGACTACATTGACCAACCCGTGCGCGTGTACAGCAGCGGCATGCAAATGCGCCTGGCCTTCAGCTTGGCCACGGCCATGCGGCCAGACATCTTGATCGTGGACGAAGCCCTGTCGGTGGGCGATGCCTACTTTCAGCACAAAAGCTTTGACCGCATCCGTGAATTCCGCAAGCAAGGCACCACGCTGCTCATCGTCAGCCATGACAAACAGGCTATTCAAAGCATTTGTGACCGCGCCATTTTGCTCAATGCGGGCCACTTGGCCATGGAGGGCGAGCCTGAGGCGGTGATGGACTACTACAACGCCATGCTGGCCGACCATCAAAACCAAGAGGTCAAGCAAGAGGTAAGGGATGACGGCAAGGTGCAGACCATATCGGGCACAGGTGATGCCCGGGTGACGAGCGTGAGCCTTTGTGATGCCAATGGTCAGATCATTGAAGCAGTGGCTGTTGGCCAGGCTGTCTGTTTGCGTGTTGCGGCCAAATGCCACACTCAAGTGGCTGAATTGGTCGTTGGTTACATGATCAAGGACCGTTTGGGGCAACCTGTGTTCGGCACCAATACGCATCACCATGACCGCGTGCTGAAAAACTTAGCTGAAGGTACAGAGCTGGTGCTGGAGTTTGAGTTTGAAGCCAATTTAGGCCCAGGAACCTATTCTGTTGCTGTCGCACTGCATGCTGATGACACCCATATCAGCAACAACTACGAATGGCGTGACCATGCCTTGGTCTTCAATGTCATCAACATCAGCCAACCTGATTTTGTTGGCGTAGCTTGGATGCCACCAAAGATTTCTCAAAGATGATCGATCCGTTTTACAGAGCTTTCGAAGAAAAACATCGCGGTTCGCGCGGGTTGATAACAGAGCGTTTGCATGTCTATTTGCCCTTCATCAGACCGTTACTCAAAATTTATGGTGGAGGGCAAGCCGTTGATCTAGGTTGTGGGCGTGGAGAATGGTTAGAGCTGTTGACTAAGGAGGGGTTCTCGCCGACAGGTGTTGATCTTGATGAAGGTATGCTGAGTGCTTGCCAGCAATTAGGCCTGCCCGCAGTTAAAGCCGATGCGCTTGACCTTTTGTCTGAAACTGAAAGTAACAGTCAACTTGTTGTATCCGCTTTCCATGTTGTCGAACACATCAGCTTCGAACAATTGAAGACCTTGGTGACCCAAGCTTTGCGGGTGTTAAAGCCAGGCGGTCTGCTGATCCTTGAAACCCCCAATCCAGAAAATATTGCCGTTGCTATCTTTCGCAACTACTGCTCGACAAGGGATACACCGTTTACGGCACCTACCGCCGCACCAGCTCCGTCAACTTCTGGCGCATCGAAGAGTTACGCATCTTTGGCTCCAGCGGTATTTTGTTCAACCACGAAAGCCCGCTGCGCGGCCGCGAGTTTGTGACCCGCAAGATCACCGACAGCGTGGCCAAGATCAAGCTCGGCCAGCTCGACTGCCTGGAGCTGGGCAATCTGGACGCCAAGCGCGACTGGGGCTTTGCCAAAGAGTATGTCGAGGGCATGTGGCGCATGCTGCAGGCCGACGAGCCCGACACCTTTGTGCTGGCCACCAACCGCACAGAGACCGTGCGCGACTTTGTACGCATGGCTTTCAAGGGCGCAGGCATCACGGTGGACTTCAAAGGCAGCGAAGAGAACGAAACCGCTGTGGACACAGCGACTGGCAAGACCGTGATGCGCATCAACCCCAAGTTCTACCGCCCAGCCGAAGTGGAGTTGCTGATTGGCGATCCGGCCAAGGCCAAGGCCAAACTGGGCTGGGAACCCAAGACCACATTGGAGCAGTTGTGCCAGATGATGGTGGAGGCTGATTTGCGTCGCAACCAAGCGGGGTTCTCTTTCTGACTGTGTAAACTCCAAGAATGAAAATTCTTCTCACAGGTGCGGCCGGTTTTACCGGCCTTTTTTTTAAGTCTGCCGCAGAGGCCGCTGGTCACCAAGTGGTGGCTTTGCAGGCCAACCTGACGGACAAGGCCGCTGTGGCGGCCGAGGTGCTGCAAGCCGCGCCCGATGCGGTGGTGCATTTGGCGGCCATCAGCTTTGTGGGGCATGCAGACGACACGGCGTTTTATGGTGTCAATGTCGTGGGCACCATGAATCTGCTGGCGGGCTTGGCGGCCTTGCCGGTTAAACCAAGCAAAGTGTTGTTGGCCAGCAGTGCCAATGTGTATGGCAACTGCGATGCCTCGCCCATCACCGAGGCTCAGCCACCCGCCCCGGTCAACCATTACGCCATGAGCAAACTGGCCATGGAGCACATGGCGCGCACCTATCTGGACCGTTTACCGGTACTGTTCAGCCGGCCTTTCAATTACACAGGGCCGGGTCAGGCGCCTAACTTTTTGATTCCCAAGCTGGTGAGCCATTTTGCACGGCGTGCGCCAGCCATTGAGTTGGGCAATTTGCATGTGGAGCGTGAGTTCAACGATGTGCGCATGGTGTGCGATGCGTATTTGGCGCTCTTGGCCCATGGCGTGCCGGGCGAGGTGTACAACGTGTGCTCAGGGCAGCCCTATACCTTGCAGCATGTGATTGCTTTGTTGTCTGGCATCACGGGTCACACCATGGATGTGCAGGTCAACCCGGCTTTTGTGCGGGCCAACGAGGTGCACCGCTTGTGCGGTTCGCCTCACCAACTCAGGTCTTGTGTGGGTGATTTGCCAGCCTATGATTTGGCTGACACTTTGCAGTGGATGCTGGATGCTGCGGCCCCAAATACAGGAATTGTGCGTGAGTAAATCAGACCGTCCCTTGCGCGTGGCATTCAATGGTGTGCCTTTGTTGTCGCCTTTGACAGGTATTGGGCAGTATTCAAAAAGTTTGCTCCAGGGCTTGGATGCGCGTTCAGATGTCCGCAGTTTGAAGTTCTATGGCAAGGGCTGGAGCCCAGAAATTCGAAAGCCCGGTCTGTCTGTTGCTGCGGCCAGGGGTTGGAAGGAAGTCATCCGCAAGTGGGTTCCCAAGGCCTACGACATCAGCCGTTGGGGGCAGCAGTGGCGGTTCAGCTCGGGTGTACAAAAGTTCAAGCCAGACCTCTACCATGAGCCCAATTTTTTGGCTTTTCGGTTTGATGGACCATCGGTCATCACGGTGCACGATTTGTCGTGGATTCGGTATCCAGAAATGCACCCTGTGCAGCGTGTCAGGGCGATGGATAAATTCTTTGAGCCGGGTCTGCGACGGGCCAGCCGGGTGATCACCGATTCAGAATTCGTCAAGCAAGAGTTGATCGAGGTGTTTGGCATTCGCCCGGAGATCATTCATCCGGTGTTGTTGGGGGCAGATGGTTTGTTTGTCCCTCAGGATGCGGCACAAACTCAGTCGGTGCTGCAGGGGCTGTCCTTGACGCACGGCCATTACTTGCTGGCGGTGGGCACACTGGAGCCCCGTAAAAACCTGCAGGTGGCTTTGGCGGCTTATGCCAGCTTGCCGGCCAAGTTGCGCGAGCGTTTCCCCTTGGTCTTGGTGGGCATGAAGGGCTGGAAGACTTCCAGCCTGGAGCAAAAGCTGGCGCCCATGGTGGCCAGTGGTCAGGTGCGTCAGCTGGGTTATTTGTCGCGCGAAGACTTGGCCACGGTCATGGCGGGTGCCACCGCCATGGTGTATCCGTCTGTTTACGAAGGGTTTGGGCTTCCGCCGCTCGAGTCGATGGCTTGTGGGGTGCCCGTGATCGCGTCCAATGTGTCGTCCATTCCCGAGGTGGTGGGCGACAGTGGTTTGCTGATCGACCCGTCAGATGCCCAGGCGCTGACGCACAAGATGGCGCAGTTGCTGGAGGATGAGGTTTTTAGAGCGCAGTTGGCCGACAGGGCGCTGGCGCGGAGCCAATTGTTTTCTTGGGCAAAATGCACTGATCAAACGGTGGATGTCTACAAGGCTGCAGTGGCATGAAGATCGCAATTGTTCACGACTGGCTGGTCACTTATGCGGGGGCCGAGCGCGTGCTCGAGCAGATGTTGATTTGTTTCCCCCATGCCGATGTGTTCAGCATGGTGGATTTCCTGGACGACCAGCAGCGTGGTTTTTTGCAGGGCAAGCGTGCCAAGACCTCGTTTGTTCAGCGCTTGCCATGGGCCAAGTCCAAATACCGCAGTTATTTGCCTTTGATGCCTTTGGCGGTAGAGCAGCTTGATGTGTCGGGCTACGACGTGGTGATTTCCAGCTCGCATGCGGTGGCCAAAGGTGTTTTGGTGGGGCCTGATCAGTTGCATGTGTGCATGTGTTATTCGCCCATTCGCTACGCGTGGGACATGCAGCACCAATACCTCTCAGAGTCGGGTCTGGATTCTGGCCTCAAAGGCTGGCTGGCCCGCTGGCTGTTGCACAAGATTCGCATGTGGGATGTGCGCACCGCCAATGGGGTGGATCAGTTTGTGGCCATCTCGGGCTTCATTGCGCGGCGCATTCAAAAGGCTTATCGGCGTGACGCGGTGGTGATGTATCCGCCAGTCGATGTGGCGGCGTTTGAGGTGTGTGCGCACAAAGAAGACTTTTATTTGGCTGCGTCTCGGCTGGTGCCTTACAAAAAGCTGCTGCTGATCGTGCAGGCTTTTGCCAGCATGCCTGACAAGCATTTGGTGATCATTGGCGATGGCCCCGACATGGCCAAGGTCAAGTCGCTGGCGGGCCCGAATGTCAAAGTCATGGGCTATCAGCCGTTTGCGGTTTTGAAGGACCACATGCAGCGTGCCAAGGCGTTTGTGTTTGCCGCAGAAGAAGACTTTGGCATTGCCCCTTTGGAGGCGCAGGCTTGCGGCACCCCCGTGATTGCTTTTGGCAAGGGCGGTAGCCTGGAGACGATTCGGGGTTTGCAGCACCCGCAGCCCACGGGGGTGTTCTTTGAAGAGCAATCGCCCGAGGCGATCGTGGCGGCGGTGGCGTTGTTTGAGCAACATGCCGCGCAGATCACGCCCCAGGCTTGCCGCGACAATGCGATGCGCTTTGCACCCGAGCGCTTCAGGCGCGAGTTCACCGATTTGGTGACGGCGAAGTACCAAGAGTTTGTGAAACTCAAAATGAGTGGCTTGTACTGATGCTTGTGGCGTTTAATTTGGATTTGAGTAGATGCAATTGACCATTTCTGAAAACTGGCGTCGCCTGAGCCCCCTGCAGATTCGCCTGACCAAGGGCGTGCTGTT
>JAOATE010000094.1:15533-23052 GCA_030158305.1 Burkholderiaceae bacterium | reverse complement strand
TCCTGATCAATCTCAGAGACCTTGCTCACACCGCTCAGCTGCATCGAGCGGGAGAATTCGTCTTTTAAAATGTCTAATGCGCGCGCCGCCCCAGGCTGACCTGCAGCCGCCGCACCAAAGAGTGTTGCCCGACCCGTCAGCACACCTTGAGCACCGAGTGCGCGGGCTTTCAATATATCCACCCCCCGTCTCACACCACCATCAACGAGTACGGGCACACGACCTGCCACAGCAGCCACCACGGCGGGTAGCGCATTGATCGTTGCGGGCGCGCTATCGAGCTGACGACCGCCATGATTGGAGACTACGATTGCGTCAATCCCCATCTTGACTAAACGCTCGGCATCGCTGGGACGCATAATGCCTTTGACGATCAATTTGCGAGACCAGTTGTCGCGCATGATTTGTAACTGTTGCCAGTCAAAGGCGGGGTCGTAATTTTTGCCGACAGACGAGGCGAGTTTTTTACCGCCCTGATTGTCACGCTTGAGTTCTTTGATGTTTTCCATTTCCGGTGCGCCCTTAAGCAGCATCGGTAGCGACCAGCCCGGATGCAAGGCAAAGTCCAGCACATTGCGCGGTGTGTATTTAAAGGGAAATACGAGATGGTTGCGAAAATCACGTTCTCTTTTGCCGCCAACCGGCAAGTCCACCGTGATCATCAGACCTTCATAATCTGCCGCATGTGCACGGTGAATCAAAGAGGCGAGCTTTTCTTTGTTTGACAGGATGTAGGCTTGAAACCACAGGCGACCGGGTGCGGCGTCGGCAATCTGTTCGATCGAAGCGGTCGCAGAGGTGGAGAGCGAGTAGGGAATCCCCATCGCGGCTGCGGCCCGCGCAATCGCAATATCGGCACCATGTCGACCAAAAGCGGCAGCCCCTGTGGGTGCAATCGCCAGTGGCATCGCCGAAGGTCCACCAACTAGTTCAGTGGTTGTGTCGACTTTAGACACATCGTTGAGTGCTTTGGGAACGATGCGGATCTGACGAAAGGCGTCGATGTTGTCGCGTAGCGTGACTTCTTCTTCGGCGCCGCCGTCAAAAAACTCAAAGATTGCGCGCGGTAAACGGCGTTTCGCCACCGCGCGCAGATCTTCCACACTAAACGCACTTGCTGCTGTGCGGTCTAGGTTCACGATTTAATCAGCTTTGATGCCAGAGGCTTTAATCACACGATCCCAGCGCTCCATGTCGCTGACCAGAAACTTGCGAAACTCGGCAGGCGTATCACCAACAGGCTGAGCACCGAGGTCTTTCATGCGTTTGATGACCTCAGGATTCGCCATGGCTTTTTTGATCGAAGCATTGAGCTTGTCGACAATAGGTTGTGGGGTGCCGGCGGGTGCCAACATGCCGATCCAAGGTGCTGTTTGCTCGAACCCAGGAAAGCCTGAGGCATTCATGGTGGGCACGCCTGGGAACTCAGGCATGGGTTGCGACGAACCAACCGCCAAGACGCGGATGCGCTTGTTTTCAACGTGACCAGCGATACCGATCATTGGATAGAACATAAAGGACACGCGACCAGACATGACTTCAGTCAAGGCAGGTGCGTTACCGCGAAAAGGGACGTGAACCATTTTTGCATTGGCCATCGTGCCCATCATGGCTGCGGCAAGGTGGGCAGAGCCGCCATTGCCGGCCGAACCATAACTGATCGCATCTGGTGCGCTCTTGGCTTTGTCGAGCAGGTCTTTTAGTGTTTTATAGGGAGAGTCATACGCTGTGACGATGACCAGTGGGAGGTTTGCAACTAGCGAAACGGGAGCAAAACTTTTGATTGGATCGTATTCAGATTTCTCGCCCAACAACAGTTTGTTGACGTTATGTGAAAGCGAAGCGAACAACACGGTGTAGCCATCGGGCTTGGCTTTCGCGACTTCGCGAGTCGCGATGAGCGAGTTGGCGCCGGTGCGGTTTTCAACCACCACAGACTGACCCAAGTCCGTCGACATATGCTGGGCAAGAATGCGACCAATCACGTCCGTTGGACCGCCTGCAGCAAAGCCGATCAGCATTTTGACGGGTTGAGTGGGGTAGGCTGCGGTCTGAGCCACACTTGTCAGAGGCAGAGCTGTAGTGAGTGCCAGACAGGCTGCGAAAATCGTTTTTTTCATTTGTCTTCCATTATAAAAATAGTGAGATGAGCTTAACAGTCTGCTCACCCGTCGGGCTACGCTGCCAAGGGAAAATACCGATCTGCCATGACTTGGCAACGCTTGATAAAGCGGTGCTCGTCAGGGCCGTAATCGGCGACAGCATTGTGGATCGTGCCCATGTTGTCCCACATCAGCACGTCCCCCGCCGTCCAGCGGTGCTGATATCGAAACTGTGGTTGCAACTGGTGCGCGAATAAAAAATCCAGAATCTCGTCGCTCTCTTGTTTTGGCAACTCATTAATCTGAATCGAATAACCTGGGTTGGCATACAAAATCTTGTCGCCAGTAATGGGGTGCGTCAAAAAGATCGGGTGTGAAACAGGCGGCTTGGCTTTGAGTTGCGCCTCTGTCAACGGAGGACGGGTGCAGCCCGGTTGTTTGCGCATATTTTCCCAAAACTTATTGAAATCATGCAGTACCGTCATGCCCTCGAGCTTTTTCTTGAGGTCCTCTGGCAGGGCGAGATAAGCGGCGCGCATATTAGAAAACTCTGTGCTGCCCAGCGGTACGCCATCACGATGCGGAATTTCAATGCCGTACAACACATTGGTAAAGGCAATCATCTTGCTGTAGGACATGTCTGTGTGCCAGTCTTGTCCGGCATCACCCAGCCCGATTGGCTTACCGTCCACTTTTTTGTTGGACAGGATCATGACCTCGGGGTGACCGGGTTCCTGGTACATATTGGCAACGTTCACCTCGAGGGTGCCAAACTTGCTGCTGAACTCTTTGAGTTGTTGCCCTGTCAGGTTCTGTTTTTTGAAACACAACACACCGTATTGACCCAACAAGCCTTCAATTTTTTTATAGTCCTCGTGCGAAAGGGGTGCTGAGATGTCAAACCCCTCAACGCTCGCGCCGAGACCTTGTCCGCTAGGTGTCACTTGCATGATGGCTCCCCATTTTTATGTCTTTAAGATGCGTGAGTCTAGCGGTTTCGTGATCATCAGAATAGCGTCGAATTGTGAAATTAGTGTTCTCGAAATGGAAACAATCATCGTACAATCTCAACGATCATGGACAAACTCAAAGCGATCGAGGTTTTTATCGAGGTGGCACAGGGGCTCAGCTTTTCGGGCGCAGCCCAGAGACTCGGCATGGCCAAAGGCAACGTCACCAAGCATATCGCCTGGCTTGAACAATCCTTAGGCGTCCAGCTCCTGACCCGCACAACCAAAAGCGTGAGTCTGACTGAGTCTGGATTGTCTTTGCTCGAAAATGGTCGGGAGTTACTCGACCGTGTTGATAGTATTGATGCGGCGGTCCGTCAGTCCGTTAAAGAGCCCAAGGGCATGCTCAGGCTGGGGGCGCCGCCCTCGTTCGGGGCGTTTCATTTGGTGCCCATCATTACCGCCTTTTCCTCTGCGCACCCTGATATTCAGGTCGTACTGTATTTGGACGATGGACGCACGGATCTCGTGGCCGAGGGGCTGGACATGTCGGTGCGGATTGCCACCTCGCTCAAGGACACGTCTCAGGTGGCGCAACGACTTGCCGTCGTCCCGCAGTTGCTCGTCGCTTCGCCCGATTATTTGCGGCGCCGAGGGACCCCTCAGGCGATCGCGGACTTGGCGGAGCATGAATGCATGGTGCATGCGCTGAAATCACCGACAAACATCTGGACCTTCATGGGCGATGCGCAGGGCTCAGAAATCAGCGGTAAAACGACGGTCCGCGTGCATGGGACGATTCGCGCCAATTATGGCGATCCCCTGCGTCATGCGGCAATGCTGGGTCATGGGATTTCGATGCATCCCACCTATATGGTGATGCAAGATATCCAAGAGGGCCGGCTAGTCAGTGTTTTGCCCCAGTTTCGCCCTGTGGGCGTTGATATTTATGCTGTTTTCCCCAGCCGTAAAAATATGCCTGTCCGCGTGCGGACATTTTTAGACTTTTTACGTCAATGGTTTGCAGCCGCAGACTGGCACGCCTACCAAAACGTGCCGTAAACTGTCTGCAATGCGTAGTTTTGCGTCTGGCAATTAAAGGCCAGTTAGGCAATGATGACGATTAGAACGCGCCCCAACGGGCATTGATGAATCACGACAATTTTTAAAACGGAGATCGGCATGGCATCGGTCAATAAAGTAATTTTGGTTGGCAATCTTGGGCGTGATCCCGAGGTTCGTTACAGCCCAGATGGCGGCGCTATTTGTAACGTGTCGATTGCAACCACCAGCAGCTGGAAAGACAAAGCGACTGGCGAGCGTCGCGAAGAAACGGAATGGCACCGCGTGGTGTTTTACAACCGCCTGGCTGAGGTCGTCGGTGAGTACATGAAAAAGGGTCGCCCCTTGTACATCGAAGGCCGTTTAAAAACACGCAAGTGGCAAAACAAAGAAGGCGTCGATCAGTACACGACTGAAGTCGTCGCCGATCAGATGCAAATGCTCGGCGGTCGCGATGGTGGCGACGGCGGCTCAATGGGCGGCGGTGGTGGTGGCGAAAGAGAAAGCGCACCACGTCCAGCGCGCGCACCTCAGGCTCAGCGTCCGGCCGCTCCGGCCGCGAGTGGTGCAAACCTGACGGATATGGATGACGACATTCCTTTCTAAAAGGTTTTGTCAGTCAATGTTTTAAAGTGATAGATCGTATGGATGCGGCGGTGCAACTTCAGGGTTGCATCGCCGTTTTTATGCGCCGCTTTAATTGCAATCATGAGCGCGATGGCCAAACTCGCTCACCTCTTTTGAATTAAGCTGCTGTATCACTCAAATAAAATAAAATTCCAGGAGACAAACATGGACTTAGGCATTCGTGGTCGTCGTGCAATCGTATGCGCATCCAGCAAGGGTTTGGGTTTGGGCTGCGCTCAACAACTCGCGCGCGAGGGTGTCGAGCTTGTGATGCTTGCGCGCGGCCAAGAGGCGCTTGAGGCCGCTGCCGCGGCGATTCGTTCGGAGACGGGCGTCAAGGTCACAACAGTTGCGACTGATATTACGACCCCCGAAGGACGGGCCAAGGTGCTCGCGATTTGTCCAGACCCAGATATCCTCGTGACGAACGCCGGCGGACCCAAGCCGGGCGATTTCCGTGACTGGAGCCGTGAGGACTGGATCGCTGCAGTGGATGCCAATATGCTGACCCCGATTGAGCTCATTCGTGCGACAGTCGACAAGATGATCGCGCGCAAGTTTGGTCGCATCGTCAACATCACCTCTGCTTCGGTCAAGCATCCGATCGAAAGCCTTGGCATGTCCAATGGCGCACGTGCTGGTTTGACGGGTTTTGTTGCGGGGCTGGCACGTCAGGTTATTTCGCATAACGTGACGATCAACAATCTATTGCCTGGTCCATTTGCGACGGATCGTATTTTGCAAAATGCGCAGGTGCGCTCGCGTGAGACAGGACAGGCCGTCGATGATATTTTGACGGCACGCATGGCGGCAGTTCCTGCCAAACGTTTTGGGACGCCGGCCGAGTTTGGTCAGGCCTGTGCGTTCTTGTGCAGCGCGAGCTCCGGTTTTATGACGGGTCAAAACCTTGTGCTGGATGGTGGTATTTATCCCGGTACACTTTGATTCAATTAAGTTAACGCAGTCAATTTGATTCAGTTATTTCATCCATTTCATTTCAGGTGTGATTCATGTCAGACGATAAGAACAAAGAAAACAAAGGCCACTCACTCAATCCTGCCGCGAGTAGCGAAGGGATGTCCAAAGGTCTTGCCAATTATGGTGACCGTGGTTTTTCCTTGTTCTTGCGCAAGGCCTTCATTAAAGGCGCAGGCTATACAGACTCCGCGCTTGAGCGTCCTGTGATCGGCATCACCAATACGGGTAGCGCTTACAACCCCTGTCATGGCAACGCGCCTCAGCTGATTGAGGCTGTCAAGCGCGGCGTGATGCTGGCCGGCGGTTTGCCGATGGATTTTCCAACAATCTCAATTCATGAGAGCTTTTCAAATCCTACGAGCATGTATCTTCGTAACCTGATGTCGATGGACACCGAAGAGTTGTTACGTGCTCAGCCGATGGATGCCGTTGTCTTGATTGGCGGCTGTGACAAAACAGTCCCTGCGCAGTTGATGGGTGCCGCCTCTGCAGGCTTGCCTGCGGTGCAGTTGATTACAGGTTCGATGTTGACCGGTTCGCATCGTAGTGAGCGCGTGGGGGCGTGCACGGATTGCCGACGCTATTGGGGCAAGTTCCGCGCCGAGGAAATCGATGCCGAAGAAATTGCGGATGTGAATAGCCAGCTCGTCGCGAGCGTGGGAACCTGCTCTGTGATGGGTACGGCCAGTACGATGGCCTGCATTGCTGAGGCGCTGGGTATGACCGTGCCAGGTGGTGCTTCGCCACCAGCTGTGACAGCCGATCGTATTCGTGTGGCCGAACGCAGTGGTGCGTTGGCGGTTGAGATCGCACGCAAGCGTTTGACGATCGACAAGGTCCTGACAGAAAAAGCCTTTGAAAACGCAATGCGCGTGTTGCTCGCCATCGGCGGCTCCACCAATGGCATCGTGCACTTGACGGCGATTGCGGGTCGTATGGGATTTGAAATGGATCTCAAGGCGCTTGATCGCATGGGTCGCGACACGCCAGTGTTGCTGGATCTCAAACCCTCGGGTCAGCATTACATGGAAGACTTCCACCATGCCGGCGGCATGGCGACATTGCTGCGTGAGCTCAAGCCTTTGCTGCACCTGGATGCGATGACCGTGACCGGTCGCACGCTCGGTGAGGAAATCGAGGCCGCAGGCCCTGGCTTTAAGCAAGACGTGGTGCGCACAGCCAGCAACCCGATTTATCCACAAGGTGGCATTGCGGTGCTGCAGGGCAATCTCGCACCAGGCGGTGCGATTATCAAGCAGTCGGCAGCACACCCCAAGCTGATGGAGCATGAGGGCCGCGCGGTCGTGTTTGAAAACCTCGAAGACATGGCCAACCGTATCGACTCGCCTGATCTGGATGTGACCGCAGAAGACATCCTCGTGCTCAAGCATATCGGACCCAAGGGAGCGACCATGCCTGAGGCGGGATATATGCCGATTCCTAAAAAGCTTGCGATGGCAGGCGTGAAGGACATCGTGCGGATCTCTGATGGCCGCATGAGCGGCACAGCTTTTGGCACGATCGTGTTGCACGTGACACCGGAGTCTGCGATTGGTGGACCGTTGGCCTATGTGCAAAATAATGACCGTATCCGACTGAGCGTTGAAAATCGTGAGTTGACGTTGTTGGTCAGTGATGAAGAGCTCGCCAAGCGTCGCGCAGCCAAGCCAGTCGTGATCCCGACCGCGCAGCGTGGCTATCGCAAGCTGTTCCTCGAAAGCGTGACCCAGGCAGACAAAGGTGTCGATTTTGACTTTTTGATGCCACCGATGACGGGTAAAGTGCCTAAGGCGAAGTAAA
>JAOATE010000094.1:0-15433 GCA_030158305.1 Burkholderiaceae bacterium | reverse complement strand
ACGGCATAGGCGCCCTGTCCTTGCGGCATTGCGAGGACGGGGTTGAGGTCGATTGACTGCAGACGCGGGCCTGCAGCCACGGCAAAGGCTGAGAGCTGAGAGAGCATTTCGGCGAGTGCTTTGATGTCTGCGATGGGCCGTCCACGCGCACCCAACAGCAAAGGCGCACCTTTAATCGAGCGAATCATTTCCTCCGCGACATCCGGCCCGAACGGACAGCGATGCAGCACCACGTCTTGCAAGATTTCTACAAAAATCCCACCCAACCCAAACATTGCGACCGGACCGAATACGGGGTCTTGATGAATACCCAAGATGCACTCGACTCCCCCTTTGAGTTGCTTGGCCACCAGCACGCCGTCTAAACGCGCATGAGGCGCCGCCGACTTTCCACGCTGCATCAACAAAGCAAAACCTTCACGTACACCTGCTTCATCATGAATATCGAGCAGCACGCCGCCGATTTCTGATTTGTGCAGGATATCGGGCGAGACAATTTTCATGACAACGGGAAAGCCGATCTTTTTAGCGGCGATGACTGCTGTCTCAATCTCAGTGCAGACCGCTTCGGGGGCGGAGGCGATGCCGGCTTGTGCGAGGAGTTGTTTCGCTTGCGCTTCCGAGGGGTTGTGCGCTGGCAGGGTAATGGGTGCGAGCTTAGGTGCAGGCAGGCTAGGCGGTTTGGCAAAGGCGCGACCAAATTGTCCCATCGCTTCGATCGCGACGACGGCTCGCGAAGGGTCCTCAAACACAATAAAACCATCGCTTTCGTATTCGCGGATCTGATCACGTGAGGCCATGAGCGACAACACAAAGATACAGTCGGGGTGTTTGCTACGCGCGATCTTGAGTTGTTCGCGTAGTCGCGGTGCGACGCTTGCCACACCACCGGTGTAGGTAAAGAACCCGAGAATGGAGCTGTATTTGCCCTCGGCGATCAGTGCATCGGTAAAGGTGCTGATCAAAGACATCTCGTTGAGATATTGTGCCGTGACATCCACGGGATTGCGGGGGGCGGCAAAGGGCAGCAGCTTGAGCAAACGTTCTTGGGAGGCAAGAGGCATTTCAGGCATGGGCAAACCAATCGCATCGGCTGCATCCGAGATGATGACTCCAGCGCCACCGCTCACGGTGATCACGCCGAGCGTATTGTTGGCAGGGTAAATGCCGCGCGTCGCGAGACGGGCGATGTCGAGCATTTGCTCGGTCGTTTGAACCCGTACGACACCAAATTCTTTTAACACCGCATCGGTGACTCGATCGTCTCCCGCGATCGAGGCGGTATGGGACTGGGCGGCGGCGCTGCCCACGGCGCTGCGGCCGACTTTCATCATCAGGACCGGCTTACGGGCGCGACGGGCGGCGTCGAGGCCGGCAAGCAAGCCCGCAGACTCTCTGATGCCTTCGGAGTAGAGCATGATGACTTGGGTGGCAGGATCCTGGACCACCATTTGCAACATGTCACCGACTGTCAGATCGGCTTCGTTGCCGGTCAAAATCACGGCTGAGAGTCCGATATCGTTGGCAGTCGAGACGGCCATCAAATGCGCGCCATACGCACCAGACTGACTAATGATCGCCACATTACCTGCTTGTGGAAACCCCAATTCGCAGCCCGTCGCAAACGTGCCATAAAAATGTGTACACGGATTGATCAGACCCAGTGAGTTGGGACCAAGGAGGCGCATACCGTGCTTGTGCGCGGCGTCGACTAATTTTTGCTGTTCAAGTGCACCCTCTGGACCGATTTCCGCAAAACCAGCGGTAAACAAAATCGCTGCCGCGCAACCGCGTTCGGCCAGTGCTGTCACCGACTCGAGTGCCGCAGAAGCAGGCACGATCACGATGGCGACATCGGGTGTTTCGGGCAATGCTGCGACATTGGGATAGGCGGTGAGGCCTTGAACGGTCGTGCGGTTTGGGTTGACGGGAAAAATTTTGCCTTGATAGCCCTGACTGCGCATGTAGGCAATGGGTCGTCCGCCAATCCGGGAGGGATCATCGGAGGCGCCGATCACGGCGACGGATTGTGGATTGAGGAGTTTGGCGATACGGGCAGGATCGTTCGGGCGCATAGTTGTCTCAGTTTTTATCTTTGCGTAAATATTACAGCTACACTGACTTTTAGCTTTTACTTTGCCTTTATTTTTTTATTCAATCAGGAGAATAACCATGGGTGCAATTACTCGCATTGATTCTAACGAGCGTCTGAGCCGTGTCGTGGTCCATGGCGACACCGTATACGTCGCAGGCATTACCTCCAGCGTCAAGGGCGATATCGTGGCCCAGACACGTGACGTGTTTGCAAAAATTGACGGGCATCTGGCCAGCGCAGGCACTGATAAAAATCATCTGTTGACTGTACAGATTTGGTTGAAGGACATCACCAAGGATTTTGAGGGGATGAATTCGGTATGGGCCGAGTGGGCGCCTAAAAATGCGTTACCGACGCGCGCTACGGGCGAGGTCAAACTGGCCGCGCCAGACTTGTTGGTCGAGGTCATCGTCTCTGCGGCTAAAAAGTAATCGTATCAATATCCATTAGGAAATCACTTGTCGTCTGAAAATCGCTTTGTCGTTGCCGTCATCGGAGCAGGTCCCGCAGGTTTAATGGCCGCGGAAACACTGGTCCGTCAGGGCGTGACGGTGCAGGTCTACGAGGCAAAGCCTTCGGTTGGTCGCAAGTTCCTGATGGCGGGACGGGGTGGGCTCAACATTACCCACTCCGAACCGACTGAGAAATTTGTCGCACGTTATGGTGCCCGCGCACCTGAAATCGGACGCATGCTCGAGCAGTTTGATGCCGAAGCGCTGCGCGCTTGGGTGCATACGCTTGGGATTGAAACCTTTGTGGGTTCGTCTGGGCGTGTGTTTCCCCACGAAATGAAGGCTGCGCCTTTGTTGCGTGCCTGGATGCATCGTCTGCGTGCCGAGGGTGTGCATTTCTTGATGCGTCATCGTTGGCTAGGTTGGGACGATACGCAGCAGTTGCGTTTCGAGACGCCCAAGGGCGAGATCACGTCAGCGCCTGATGCGACGGTCTTGGCGCTTGGGGGCGGAAGCTGGGCCAAGCTTGGCTCCGATGGTGCCTGGTGGCCCTGGCTCAAAGAGCAAGGCGTGCCGTTGAGCCCTTTGTTACCGAGTAACGGTGGTTTTGAGACAAAGTGGACTGAGCACTTTTTGGAAAAGTGTGCGGGTGAGCCGATCAAGCCGGCACAGTTTCGGATTGAGGGCAGCAAAGCCGCGCCTTTACGGGGCGAATGCATGGTGACGCAGCATGGCCTCGAGGGTGGTGCAATTTATGCGTTATCGGCCGCACTACGCGATCGGATTTTGACGCGCGGTAAGGTGACCTTGCTGCTAGACTTGTTGCCAGACCATAGTCCTCAACGCGTCTTGGACGAAGTGTCGCGCGGACGCGGGACACGCTCAATGTCTTCGCATTTACGTTCGCGCCTTGGCTTGCAAGGTGTGCGTGCCGCATTGTTGCGCGAGCGTCTTTCGGTTGAGGTGTTCAATGATCCACAAAAGCTTGCGTTCGGCATTAAAAATCTACCGATCGTGTTGAGTGCGTGTCGCCCAATCGACGAGGCGATCAGTACGGCGGGTGGTGTTCAGTTTGAAGGCATGACAGAACACGGGATGTTGAAAAATCTACCTGGCGTTTTTTGTGCGGGTGAAATGCTCGACTGGGAGGCGCCGACAGGGGGTTACTTGTTAAACGGCGTGATGGCTTCGGGGCACGCGACTGCTAAAGGGGTGTTGGAGTGGCTTAAGAGCAAACCCTAATCCCCGGGCTGCAGTGACAGCGAATGAAGCAGTGCAAAAGCTTCGATCAAAAATTTTGGAATAACCTGTAAGGCTTGATTTGCAGCGGCTTGATCATAGGCGTGCTTTGCGTTGAAGTACATTTCACGATATATAAGCCAGTCTTGAAGGCAACCTAGAATGAGACCTTGTTGATGCGCATGGGCAATGACGCTATCAAAAGTCATGAATTGATTTTGTACAGGACTGGTGGAGTCTACCTTGCGATAGCGTTTGAGCATTTCGTAGATCAACTCATAGGCCGCCTTCAAACGAAGCATGAGACCGTCCTGTAACTGCAGATCTCTTGGTGTAGAGTGATATCGTTCGAATCCTTCGTCAAGGAGAGCGATAACTTTATTCAAGGCAGATAAATCAAGAAGGTCTGGCAAAGGCTTGCACTCTAATTACGAATCATACAGCCCTGCATTTTAGGTGAATCAACGCGGCTCACCTATCTCCATTAATTCTCTGTTTCAATATTTAACAAGTTGGGTTGGATCTGTTCGATCGCTTTGTTGATGCAGTCGAGGACGAGTTCTGTGCGGTCTTTGTCAAGACGGGTGCTCAGGGTCGCAACGCTGATGGCGGCGACGGGGTGGTTGTTTTTGTCAAAGATCGGAACAGCGATGGTGCGAACACCCGGAAGCTCGACCACGTCGCTGATGACGTGACTACGGCCACGGGCGCGTGCGATGTTTTTGCGGACCTCAGCTTCGGAGTAGTTGGGAAACTTTTCCAGGCAGCGTTCTTTATTAATTTTGAGAATGCGCTCGATTTCGTTGTCATCGAGAAAGCTCAAGATGGCGAGCGCGCCGCCGCCGATGTTGATGGGACGACGACGCCCGACCTCGAGAACAAAGACCTTGATGGGAAAGGCACCCTCGGCGCGATCAATACACACGCCATCAAAGCCCGCTCGGATCGTTAAAAACACCGTATCACCCGTGCATTGGGCGATTTGTTGGAGGTGGGCGTGACAGAGATCACGCATATTGGTGCGTGGACTGGCGGCCAGTCCCATCTCATAGACCACATTACCCAGAAAGTACCGCTTGGTGGACTCGTCTTGACGAATCAGTCCCTCGGACACCAAGCCCTGCAAGATTCGGTGTGCGGTTGGACGCTCGATATTGATTTCTGTGCAGAGGTCAATGAGTCTGGCGCCGACACGATTGCGTGAGGTCACGCCACGCATGAGCGCCGCGACGCGCTGAACCACTTGAGTGCCTGATTTGATAGCCGGTGTAGCAGTGTTCATGACGTGTAAGGTTCACAGTTCAACATATGACCAAATGTTCCACATTATGGCGTGAGGTGTCTTGACTGTCCACACATTCAAGCTGGCTAAAATCAAGTCACTTTTTATTCTTTTGCGACACCATCATGTTCGATACCTTGTCTCTGACGCATCTACCTAAAGCCGAGCAATATCAACAGCTTGCTGAGCAAGCGCGGGTGTTAATGGCGGGGGAAACGGACCGGATTGCCAATGCGGCCAATCTGTCAGCGCTCGTGATGCATACTCTGCCGGGCCTGAATTGGGCTGGCTTTTATTTTTATGATGGGACCGAGTTGGTGTTGGGACCTTTTCAGGGCAAGCCTGCGTGTTTGCGTATTCAGCTTGAGCGCGGCGTGTGCGGTGCGGCGGCGACGACGCGTCAGACGCAGCTGGTACCGGATGTGCATGCCTTTCCGGGGCATATCGCTTGTGATGCATCGTCGCGTTCGGAAATCGTGGTGCCGCTGATACGAGAGGGACGCTTGATTGGCGTTTGGGACGTTGACAGCCCCATTCCCGCGCGCTTTGATGTAAAAGATCAAAGCGGCATGGAGACGCTGTGCCAAATTTATCTCGATTCGGTATTTGGTATTCGATGAGCACAACACAAACAACAAATATAAAAACAGATTCTCAACTCGAGTTTGATTACGTCATTGTTGGCGCCGGTTCTGCCGGCTGCTTGCTGGCCAATCGTCTCTCCGCCGATCCAAACAACAGAGTGCTGTTGCTCGAGGCGGGCGGTCCGGACAACTGGCACTGGATTCATATCCCCGTTGGGTATTTGTATTGCATTGGAAATCCTCGCACGGACTGGTGCTACCGCACCAAGGCGGATCCAGGGCTCAATGGTCGCGAGTTGGGCTATCCCCGCGGCCGTGTATTGGGCGGTTGTTCGTCCATTAACGGCATGATTTATATGCGCGGCCAGAGCGCGGACTACGACGGCTGGGCTGCGCAGGGAAATAAAGGTTGGGGCTGGAATGATGTGCTGCCGCTTTTCAAAGGCATGGAAGATCACCACGCAGGCGCGAGTTCTTTTCATGGTGCGGGCGGTGAGTGGCGGGTGGAGCCCGCGCGTCTGTCCTGGGAAATTTTGGATGCATTTCGCGATGCTGCGGCCCAGGCCGGTATTGCGCCAACGCCGGATTTCAACCGTGGTGATAACGAAGGCAGTAGCTATTTTGAGGTCAACCAGCGTTCAGGGTTTCGCTGGAACGCGTCCAAGGCTTTTTTGCGGCCGATTAAACATCGCCGCAACCTGACGGTGTTGACCGGCGCACGCACCACGCGGTTATGTCTAGAAGGCAAGCGCGTCACAGGTGTCGAATTTATCCGCGAGGGTCAAGTCCATGTTGCCCGTGCGCAGCGAGAGGTCGTGATGGCGGCCGGTGCGATTGGGACGCCACAAATTTTGCAAGCTTCTGGCATTGGACCTGCTAGCGTACTCGGCCCACTGGGTATTCCGGTTGTACATGACTTGCCAGGGGTCGGACAAAATCTGCAAGATCACTTGCAGTTGCGCATGATTTATCGCGTGGAGGGCACGCGTACGCTCAACACCTTGGCCAACTCTTGGCTTGGTAAGGCGCAGATTGGACTGGAGTATTTGCTGACACGCCGCGGTCCGATGAGTATGGCCCCCTCGCAGTTAGGGGTGTTTGCCAAGTCCGGTCCTGAGCAGACGCGGGCCAACGTGGAGTATCACGTGCAGCCTTTGTCGCTTGAGCGTTTTGGTGAGCCGCTGCATGATTTTCCGGCGTTTACCGCGTCAATTTGTAATGTGCGTCCGAGTAGCCGTGGCCATGTCAATATTGTTTCGCCTGACACCGCACAGGCGCCTGAGATTTTGTGTAATTACTTGTCGACTGCTGAGGACAGGCATGTCGCCGCCGATAGCATTAGGTTGACGCGTCGCATTGTCGGGCAGTCGGCGCTGGCGCGCTTTAAGCCTGTAGAGATCAAGCCGGGTTTGACGGGTTCTGCAGAGGGCGCGGAGGAAGCGACCGAAGAAGCTGCCGAGCAGGCGCTTGCCAAAGCCGCTGGTGAAATTGGCACAACAATTTTTCATCCCGTCGGCACTTGCAAAATGGGTTCGGATGCGATGGCTGTTGTGGACGACAGTTTATGTGTGCACGGTCTGAGTGGTTTGCGCGTGGCAGACGCCTCGATCATGCCAACAATTACTTCGGGCAATACCAACTCGCCGACGATGATGATTGCGGAAAAAGCCGCTCAATTGATATTGGCCCGCTCTATGCGTTAGCCAGTCGGGTGTAACCGAGTGCAAAACATTTGGGTGAATTTATCTGGCTACGTTATAGTCAATGTCACTCTAAGTTGTATTGCTTGTATGCGTGTTGTTCCTATTTATTTTTTGTGAGATGAACTCATGGTTGTTCCCCATTCTGTTCAAGTCATCGCGACCGTTTTATTTGCGATCGCGATCGTCCATACTTTTTCTGTGCCAGTGTTTGCAAGATTGGCACATAAAAACGGGCCGCATGCCGGTGTCTGGCATTTTTTAGCCGAGGTTGAGGCGGTCTTTGGTGTCTGGGCTTTTGTCCTGCTGGCCGTGATGGCGCTGGTGGCAGGTACACCCACCATGATCGAGTACATGGACACGCGCAACTTTACCGAACCGTTGTTTGTCTTTGCCATTATGGTTGTGGCGGGGAGTCGCCCGATCATTGAACTCGTCAGTGCAGTCGTGCGAATGATCGCGCATGCTCTGCCTGTCCCGCGTCAACTCGCCACATTTTTTGTGGTGCTCACCTTTGTGCCACTCGCGGGGTCTTTGATTACTGAGCCCGCTGCGATGACGCTGGCGGCTTTGCTGTTACGTGATGGTTACTTTAAACGTCCCGGTCACAATGGTTTTAAATACATGGCGCTGGGTGTTTTATTTGTGAACGTTTCAATTGGTGGCGTGCTGAGTGTGTATGCCGCCCCCCCCGTGCTGATGGTCGCCAAGACTTTTGGTTGGGACACCAGTTTTATGTTGGCTAACTTCGGTTGGCGTGCGGTGGCAGCGGTTGCCCTCAATGCATTGTTGCTCACCATCATCCATCGTAAGTTGTTAACCAGCGGTGAAGCAGAAACGCATCGTGGCGTGACGCAAGACAACAACGCACGGATTCCACCCATCACGATGTTGATCCACGTGGCCTTCTTGGTTGGTATTGTCATTGCAGCGCATCATCCCGCGATTTTCATGGGCTTGTTATTGTTGTTCATTGGTTTTTGCCAGGCATACAAACGTTTTCAGTCGCCTTTGATGATCCGAGAGGGTCTGATGGTGGGCTTTTTCCTGGCTGGTTTGGTGTTGCTGGGTGGTCTTCAAAAATGGTGGCTTCAAGATCTGTTGGGCAGCCTGTCGCCGATCGTCTTGTTTTGGGGCTCAACCGCGTTGACCGCCATTACCGATAACGCTGCCTTGACTTATCTGGGCTCATTAGTCGACGGTACTTCTGTTGAGTGGCGTTACATGCTGGTCGCGGGTGCGGTCACGGGCGGAGGTTTGACTGTTATTGCCAACGCGCCCAACCCTGCTGGTTTTGCGATTTTGAAATCGAGCTTTAAAGACGAAACCATCTCGCCCGGACCGTTGTTTATTTCTGCATTGGTGCCGACACTTATTGCCGCGACCTTCTTTCTGATCTAACCCTCACGGAGTCACCATGTCCGATCTCGCTTTTTCGACCCTCACCCAGCTTGCGCAGGGTTTGCAGCAAAAGAAATACAGCTCCGAAGAACTCACGCGCGAGTATTTGACGCGGATTCAAAAAGCGAACGCCAAGTTGCACGCTTATGTGAGCGTCAACGAAGAAAGCGCGCTGCAGCAAGCGCGCGCAGCGGACTTGCGTCGTGCCTCCGGCTACACACTGAGCCCGGTTGATGGTTTGCCGCTGGCGGTCAAGGATTTGTGCGACATCGAGGGACAGATCACGACTGGTGGCTCGCAAGACTGGATCAATCGTCGCAGCCCAACAACGTGTACTGCTGTCGAGCGCCTGATGCGCGCCGGCATGGTGACGCTGGGCAAGGTGCACATGGTCGAGTTTGCGTTTGGCGGCTGGGGGACTAACCCCGTCATGGGTACACCCTGGAATCCCTGGGACCTCAAGACGCATCGCGTCCCGGGTGGTTCTTCGAGCGGTTCTGGTGTCGCCGTTGCGGCTGCGCTGGCACCTGCAGCGCTGGGTTCAGATACAGGTGGTTCGGTCCGTATTCCTGCAGCACTCAACGGCATCACAGGTCAAAAAACTACGCGTGGCTTAATTAGCTTGCATGGCGCGCTAGCCTTGTCCGGTACGCTTGACTCGATCGGTCCGATGACGCGTGACGTGCAGGACTCTGCGATCTTGACAGCCCTGATGGCCGGAGAGGATCCACTGGACCCCACGAGCTGCAACCGTCCGATGTTTCACTGGAAAGCGCCAGCTGCCGGCCCCAAGCCTCTGGCAGGTTTCCGCATTGCGATGTTTCCTGCTGAGCACTATCCGATTGCACTGGGCAAAGATGTCATCAAAATGCTGGATGACACGCGCCGCGTATTAGTGGACCTGGGCGCTCAAGTCATTGAAAAGCCATTCCCCTTTGATTTCAACGACATGATGCTGCGCAACGGACAGATTATTGCGTCTGAGGCCTATGCACTGCATCGCGCCTATATTGACGATGCCGCGCGTCCGTTTGGCGAGTTTGTGCGCAAGCGCGTGCAGTCTGGCCGCAACATTTCAGGGGCAGACTACATTGATGCGATTGCCGACCACCGTCGCACCATTGCGGCCTGGACTGACTGGATGAGCAACGTTGACGCACTGTTGTCACCGAGCGCGCCGATTGGTGCTTGCCCCTTGACCGAAGTCGATGAGTCCAAGACCCCGATGGCCGCCTTTACGCGTGCCGGCAACTACATGGGCTGCTCCGGCATGTCCCTGCCAGCCGGTTTTGCGGATAATGGCATGCCGCTTGGTGCACAGTTGCTCGGCAAGCCTTTTGACGATGGTACGTTGGTGACCATTGGCATGGCCTTCCAGGCGGCAACGCAATGGCACCTCAAACGCCCTGATTTGTCGGCGCTGGGTCTGTAAAAGACCTAAAAGCCAGCATTTGAGGGGTATTTGTGCAGGATTGCACGATGAAGCAGGCGTGAGATCAGTGTTTGAGGTGTATTTGCTGAGGGTTTCGGCTAAAAGCCGTTAAAATACAAAGCTTTCCACCGTTTTCGCGTCCAAGAGTTTCATCGTGCCAATCTACGCCTATAAATGCACTGCCTGTGGTCATGCCCAAGACGTGCTGCAAAAGATTTCTGACAAGACCTTAACCGTCTGTCCCGAGTGCCATCAGGAGACCTACGCCAAGCAGGTCACTGCGGCCGGCTTTCAACTCAAAGGCTCCGGCTGGTATGTCACTGACTTCCGTAATAACGGTGGCGGCGACAAGGGTGGTTCCAAGACAAGCGAGCCCGCACCCGCTGTGACTGCAGCGGATAGCGCGGCGGGCGGTACATCGGGCAGCACTTCAGGCAGTACTTCGGGCAGCACTTCGGGAAGCACTTCGGGCAGCTCCGGTGAGAGCGCGTCCAAGGGTTCTTCAGAGAACGGAGGTTCTTCAGGTAGTTCAGCCTCCACGCCCTCGACGAGTTCGGGTAGCTCCGCCAGCGCGTCAACCCCAGCTGCTTCGTCCACGTCGGCGAGCAAGCCTGCTTCGGGTGGCTCAGCGGCTTAAGCGCTGCTGACTATTCCCGCCAAGCGCTCATCACAGCCCACACACATCATGCGATCCTTTAAAAAATACTTCATTACAGGTTTGCTGATTTGGGTGCCACTGGTCATCACCGTGTGGGTGTTGGGCCTAGCGGTCAATACGCTTGAGAGCGTGGTGCCAGCGTTTTTGTCTCCGCAGGCTTTATTTGGACGCGACATCCCGGGCTTTAGGGTTGTGGTGGTCATCGCAGTCGTGTTGGTGACGGGCATTCTTGCAGCCAACTTCCTTGGTCGCGGCATTGTGCGGCTTTGGGAAAATGTCCTCGGCCGCATCCCGCTGGTCCGTTCGATCTATCAGTCTGTCAAACAAGTTAGCGATACGCTGCTTGCGCCAAACGGTCAGGCTTTTCGTCAAGCCGTGCTGGTGCAGTATCCGCGCCCAGGCAGCTGGACGATTGGTTTGTTGACAGGGGCGCCGAGCGGAGAGGTTGCGAGTCTACTGTCTGGCGAGCATGTGAGTGTTTACATACCCACAACGCCCAATCCGACTTCGGGCTTCTTTTTGATGATGCCGCGTAGCGAGGTGTTGCCGCTCAATATGTCGGTGGACGCAGCGTTGAAATACATTGTTTCTATGGGTGTTGTGGCACCCGCAGCGAGTGTTACCAAGAAATCCACATCGAATGAGTAATATCTAGTTTGTAACGAAACCGCATTAACCGATTAATTATTGTCAGATCTATTTGTACGATCTTTTGGAGTTTGCATGCGTACCTGCTACACCGGTCAGGTTTGTCGTGACCACCTTGGTCAAACTGTCACCCTTTTTGGTTGGGTGCATCGTCGCCGCGATCATGGTGGCGTGATTTTTATCGATCTGCGCGACCGCGCGGGTCTGGCCCAGATCGTGTTTGATCCTGACAATGCCGAAGGCTTTGCCACGGCCGAGCGCCTGCGTAATGAATTTTGTATTCGCATCACCGGCCTGGTGCGCGAGCGTCCCGCTGGCACGACCAACTCCGACCTTGCCTCCGGCGAAATCGAGATTCTGTGCCGCGAGGTCGAGATTCTCAATCCGTCTGTAACGCCACCGTTCCAGCTCGATGATGAAAATCTCTCCGAGACAACGCGTTTGACGCACCGAGTGTTGGATTTGCGTCGTGGTCAGATGCAACGCAACATGATGCTGCGTTATCGCGTATCGATCGAGGTGCGCAAGTTTCTTGACCAGCTCGGTTTTATCGATATCGAAACACCGATGCTCACCAAGAGCACCCCCGAAGGCGCGCGTGACTATCTCGTGCCCTCGCGTGTCAACGCAGGCGAGTTCTTTGCCTTGCCCCAGTCGCCCCAGCTCTTTAAACAGATGCTGATGGTGTCGGGTTTTGATCGCTACTATCAGATCACTAAGTGTTTCCGTGACGAAGATCTCCGCGCGGATCGTCAGCCAGAATTTACCCAGATCGATTGCGAAACATCGTTTTTGAACGAGACAGAAATTCGTGCCATTTTTGAAGAGATGATTCGTCACGTCTTCAAATCTGTGCAAAACGTGGAGCTGGCCGCAACCTTCCCCATCATGCCTTACAGCGAGGCTATGCGCCTGTATGGTTCGGACAAGCCTGACCTGCGCGTCAAGCTCGAGTTTACCGATCTGACAGACGTGATGCAGGACGTAGACTTTAAAGTGTTTGCACAAGCCGCGACCGCAGAGGGCAGCCGTGTGGTGGCCTTGCGTGTGCCCGGCGGTGGTGTGATCTCGCGTAGCGAAATCGATAATTACACCAAGTTTGTCGCCATCTACGGTGCCAAAGGTTTGGCCTGGATCAAGGTCAATGACATCACGACCGGTCGCGATGGCTTGCAGTCACCCATCGTCAAAAACCTCCATGATGCTGCGCTGGCAGAAATGATCAAGCGCACGGGCGCACAAAACGGCGACCTGATTTTCTTTGGCGCGGATCGTGCCAAAGTTGTCAACGATGCGATCGGTGCTTTGCGCGTCAAAATCGGTCACAGCGAGTTTGGCAAAGCCAACGGTTTGTTCGAAAACGTCTGGAAACCACTGTGGGTCGTGGACTTTCCGATGTTCGAATACGATGAAGAAGCCGATCGCTATGTCGCGGCCCACCATCCGTTTACCAGCCCCAAAGACGGTCACGAAGATCTCCTCACCACTGACCCGTCCAAGGCGATCGCAAAAGCCTACGACATGGTGCTCAATGGTTGGGAAATCGGTGGCGGCTCCGTGCGTATTCACCGCGAAGAAGTTCAGAGCAAGGTGTTCCGTGCCCTGAAGATCGACGCAGAAGAAGCACAACTCAAGTTTGGTTTCTTGCTCGACGCGTTGCAGTATGGCGCGCCTCCGCACGGTGGTATCGCCTTCGGTCTGGACCGTATCGTCACCATGATGACCGGTGCCGAATCGATTCGCGACGTGATTGCTTTCCCCAAGACGCAGCGTGCACAGTGCTTGCTGACACAAGCCCCTTCGCCCGTCGACGAAAAGCAATTACGCGAATTGCATATTCGTTTGCGTCAGCCAGAAGTCAAACAGGGTTAACTCCCAGGGGTGCCTACCTGCGGGTGGGCACCACACCTCATGTCACTGCTCCGCGTCGTCAGTTACAACATCCACAAAGGTCGCTCCCTCTCAGGGCGCGACTCGATGGGAGAGCTGCGACTCGGCTTGCATGGGCTGCGACCCGATGTGATGTTTTTGCAAGAAGTGCAGGGCCGTAACGATAAACACTTACGCCTGCACGCTCAGCATGAATCCCTCGCCGCTGCCTTGCATATGGAGTTTGCGTATGGTTGTAACGCCATTCGCAGCCTGACCGACCATGGCAACGCCTTGTTGTCGCGCCACCCCATTCTCAACTTTGAAAACCAAGATATCTCGGATCACCGACTCGAGCAGCGTGGTCTGTTGCATGGCGTGATCAAGGTCGGGGGGCGAGAGGTGCATTGCTTTGTCGTGCACTTGGGATTGTTTGCCAACGGACGCCGGCGACAAATCGAAGTGATGGCCGAGCGCATCAATCGCATGGTGCCCGAGGGCGCGCCAATTTTGATTGCTGGTGACTTTAACGACTGGAAAGACACGCTCGCGCCGTTCTTTGTCGAACAGCTCGGTGTGTACGAGGTGTTTGCAAACTCACCCCGCACGCACGGTATTGCGCCCAGATTCAAAGAGTCCATGCATCATTTGAAGGGTGTGTGGCGCGGAGAGAGTCTGGAGGAAATCAAAGCTGGAGTCGCGGGTCGTCAACTTGAGCGTCAGAATCAACTCATGATGCCGGGCCAGCAGAGTATGTTGCCACCTCCCAGGACCTTTCCGTCCGCGTTTCCGATGCTGAGGCTAGATCGGATTTATCAGCGTGGGTTTGCGGTACGGAGCGCCCGCGTGCTCAGGGGCAAGCCCTGGTCACAACTGTCTGATCATTCGCCTATTTTGGCGGAGTTAGAGTTGCCTTGAGTGTAAACATTAGGACAAATTGAGCTTTGATCATTTTAGCTTATAAGCTAAAATAACTTTATGTGCTCGTGGGAAATGACAATGAAGACTGTCAATCATGATGAATGGCTAATTAAACAACTACAAAACGCCGAGTTTGCTGCTGAGTTTATAAATGCGGCAAGTGAGGATGATGACCCTAAAACATATCTGACTGCTCTAAGATTGGTAGTAGAGGCAAGAGGAGGCATAAAGGAAGTTGCGGAGAAGACGAATCTTTCTAAAGAGAGCCTGTATAGGACGCTTTCTGCAAGGGGAAATCCAACGATAAAAACATTATTTGCCGTTCTAAACGCAACAGGTTTGAAGATGGCTGTATCAGCACACTAAGCAGTGCACGCAATTATTTATTTATTTTGATGTGGTTAGAGTTAAAAAGTTTATTTTTTAGTATTTCAGCATCTGCTTCTTTTACATCTTCGATGATCTGAGCTGCAATTTCAGCCTCAGTTGTGGCATCCACTTTGTGTAAATCGATCCTGCCTCTAACAGTTGAGGTTGGATACATTATTATTCTTATCAATCGGGTATTTTTAAGCATGACTAAATTGATAATTAATTAATAATGATCACTCTTGCCAGAGAGTGTCACACCAATACGTAGCAGCAAATAGCACAGCCCATCCGCGATACGCCCAAGAAATGGTCGACGTCCATAAAGCGTCAGCTCGACAATCCGGCTACCGCGCGTCATGGCGGTTTCAAGTGATTGGCGCAGTTGGGCCGTAAAGCCCGCATCGTCAATTAGCACATTCGCTTCACGCGCGAGCAGCAAGCTAAAGGGATCGAGATTGGATGAGCCCACAATCGACACGCCGTCGATCACTGCGACCTTTGCATGCAGAAAGCTCGGGAGGTACTCATAGATCTCGATGTCCTCACGCAAGAACAAGTCGTAGATCCAGCGTGTGGCGTGATATTGCATTTGATATTCGATCTTGCCTTGTAAGAGCAAGCGTACCTTGACACCGCGATGGGCGGCGTCGATCAGTGCACGACGTAGTTTGCCGCCTGGCAGAAAATACGCGTTCGCGATGATGATTTCATTTTTCGCAGAAGCGATGTGAAACAGATAGGCGGATTCGATCGTATGGCGGTAGCGCAGGTTGTCACGCA
>JAOATE010000093.1 GCA_030158305.1 Burkholderiaceae bacterium | reverse complement strand
GAACAAACAGAACAAACAGAACAAACAGAACAAACAGAACAAACAGAACAAACAGAACAAACAGGTGAAGAAGTATCGGCATCCGCTGAATCGCCTGAGTCCATCGAAGAACAAAGTACACATTATCCAAATCTGGAGTCCAAGTGACTAAACCGAATACCGAAGACGCAGTATTGAGTTCACAAGAAGCGGGGGCCGTGGCAGTTAAAAAAGCTGTGCGTAAAACGCCTGCGCGCAAAAGTGCAGCAAAAACGACGCCCGTCTCCGAGACATCTTCCCCTGAGCTCATGACAGAGCCATCAGCTGAGCCTCGCAAAACGACTGCGCGTAAAACACCTGTTCGTAAAACTGCAACAAAAACAGCCAGCACCGCAGCGGAGCCAACCGTTCAGGAGTCCGTGCCTGTGTCTTCAGAGACGGCTGGCGAGGCCGCAACAAAGACTGTCCGCGCACCCAGAAAGCCGCGTGCTGCTAAGCCCGTCGAGACGATGCAGGCAGAGACTGTCCACTCGCGGGAGTCTGTGGGTGGGGATGCTGTCGAGGTCCGTGTGGATGCCGCTCCTCAGGCGCCCGCCGCCGCATTTGTCCCGAACGAAGTCAGCGATTCAGGATCTTTTACTGATGCGGCATCTTCCGCACCTAAATCACGTGGTCGAAAATTACGCACACCGTTTCGTCGTCGTCGCAGTGATGCGCCCGAGGCAGGTCGTTCATCCGAAGAAGGTGGCGCCCCAGCTCGCGCAGACTTTGTGTCGTTTGACGAAGATGCACGAGATGTTGTGGACTTTGGCGATCCGGTTGAGGCTGAAAAAGAAGCTGAACAAGCTTTGTCATATCTGAGTCAAGCAGACCGAATTGAACAACGCCTGAATAAGTACTTGAATAGTGATGTTTTGATGCCAAAACTTCACAAGGTGCTCGCGGATGCTGGCATCGGCTCACGTCGCGAGATGGAAGAGTTGATCATCGCAGGGCGGGTGTCTGTCAATGGTGAACCGGCTCACATCGGTCAACGCGTAGGCGCCAATGACGCGGTGCGCGTCAATGGCCGACCCATTACGCGGACCAACACAAAGAAACCGCCACGCGTGATTCTTTATCACAAGCCCGCTGGCGAGATCGTCAGTCATGATGATCCGAATGGTCGCGCAAATGTGTTTTCACGTTTGCCAAAAATGAAAGTAGGCAAGTGGCTGTCCATCGGTCGTTTAGACCTCAATACCGAAGGATTGCTGATCTTCACGACGTCTGGTGATCTTTCTAATCGTTTGCTGCATCCTCGTTACGGTAATGAACGTGAATATGCTGTCCGTGTGCTCGGCGAGCTTGGTCCAGAGCAAAGACAGTCCTTGCTTGACGGCGTAGCGCTAGACGATGGTCCCGCAAGTTTTGGAATGATCGAGTTTATTGGCGGCGAGGGAAGTAACCGCTGGTATCGTGTGACGCTGAACGAAGGCAGAAACCGCGAAGTGCGTCGCATGTTTGAGTCTGTTGGTTTGACCGTTAGTCGTCTGATTCGTACACGCTTCGGTGACATCGTCTTGCCAACCACGTTGCGACGTGGGCGCTGGGAAGAGTTGGACTCCAAGCTCGTGTCTGCTCTGATGGTTCAAGTTGGCCTGATTCGCGACGATGACTCTACGGATGGGCGGTCACGCTCGCCCAAGCAACCCGTTTCGCACGACAGCGCCTTACCCCCTGGGTTTGGTACGCTCGAGCGCAACGGTACGCACGGCGCCAAAATGGGCCGTCGTGGAAAGGTGCAAGGTGGTCGTTCTGGTAAGCCAGGGCCTTTTGTCCATCCATCTGAAAATGCTGCAGCTGTCCTGACGGTCGGAGGCGGTTATGCCAACGGTCATCCCCAGGGTGGCCAAGGACAGGGAGCAGGGCGCGGTGGCCGAGGCAAACCTCCTGGTGCAGCGGGTGCGGGACCTCGCGGCCCAGGACAGCACGGAGGCGCCAATAAATTTGGTCCCAAGGGTGCTGCCCGACCAGGTCGCCCAGCTCGCCCTGGCGGTCGAGGTCCGCAAGGTGCCGGCGCGCAAGCCGCTCAGGGTGGCTCCGCAGGTCGGGAGTTCGTTCCAGGCGCGGGTGCCGAGCAAGGTCGCGAACACAATCAATTTCGCGAACCCGGCCAAGGTCGACCAAGAGGGCCGGGGGGTCCTGGCGGACAGGGACGTCCACCTAAACAAGGCGGCTCCCGTGGTCCGGGCACAGGCTCGGGCAAGCCAGGTGGTCGTGCAAAGTCCGGATCGGGCAACCCAGCTACCCGATCGGCGCCCAAGGGGGATGATTGGCAGCCGCGTGGTGCCTCTGCGCACGAGTCGCGTTTGGGCTTTACCAAGTCTTCGCGTGGCGATCGATAGGTTGTTTCTCTCGGCTTGGGGGTTAAAAGTTACTTTGTTGCGCATCAATCTGTCGTAAATCGTTGCTGCAACAAGACTTTTTCCCCTGAACATGCTAAAATTTAGGGCTAATGAGTATTGACTAATGGTATTAACTATCCGAGATTGACTAACTTTTTAGCAGTCTTGATGTGTATTTGTTGCAAACGGGCTGTTTTCAGCCCTTTTTTTTTGGACGTATGGCAGATCTTTTTACAATTTCGCAGCAGGCATTGGCCTCCATGGATATCGAGTTTATCGATATTGAGCGCGCAGCGCTTGGTCTTTTGCGCGTCACGATTGATCGACCCGAGGGGATTCGGATCGAAGACTGCGAGCAGGTGTCCAAGCATTTGTCACGTGTGTTTGAGGTCGAAAATATTGATTACCGCAGGCTTGAGGTTGGCTCGCCTGGTGTCGATCGACCACTTAAAACCGAAGCGGATTTCAAGCGTTTCATCGGCGAGCGGATCGAAGTCAAGCTTCGCGAAGCTGTCGATAACCAAAAGATTTTTTCTGGCGAGTTAGTGGATCTGAGTGGATCTGTTAGCGCTACGGGTACCGAGGCGGTTTTGCCTTTCGGTATTGAGTTTGAGGCAAAAAAGGGCGAGGTCAAGCAGGTCGCGTTTGCGTTTTCCGACGTAGAGCGTGCCAAGCTAAATCCCGTTCTGGATTTCAAGGGCAAAAAGCGATGAGTCGCGAAATTCTTCTGTTAGTTGACGCGTTGGCGCGTGAGAAAAACGTCACAAGAGACGTCGTATTTGATGCACTCGAAGGTGCTTTGGCTTCGGCCATGAAAAAGCGCTTCAAAGAGGATGCTGACATCCGCGTGTCTGTCAATCGCACGACTGGAGATCACGATGGTTTTCGTCGCTGGTTAGTCGTCCCCGACGAGTTGGGTCTCCAAGAGCCCGATCAGCAGGAAATGCTTTCAGATGCCCGCGAAATTGTCGCTGACATCGAAGTCGGTGAGTACATCGAAGAAGCCCTCGAGCCGATCGAGTTTGGACGCATTGGCGCGCAGGCTGCCAAGCAAGCCATTTTGCAGCGTATTCGTGACGCAGAGCGCGAACAGATTTTGAATGACTTCTTGGATCGTGGTGAGATGATTGTCTCAGGCTCGATCAAGCGCATGGACAAGGGCGACGTGATTGTCGAGACGGGCAAAATCGAAGCGCGTCTGCCGCGTAGCGAGATGATCCCGAAAGAAAACTTGCGCGTGGGCGATCGCGTTCGTGCCTGGGTGCTCAAGGTTGATCGTACTGCTCGTGGACAGCAGGTCATCTTGTCGAGAACTGCTCCGGATTTCATTCGACAGCTGTTTGAAAACGAAGTGCCTGAAATTGAACAAGGTTTGTTAGAGATCAAAGGCGCTGCTCGCGATCCAGGTATTCGCGCCAAGATTGCTGTCGTAGCCTATGACAAACGTATTGATCCGATTGGCACCTGCGTGGGCATGCGTGGTTCACGCGTGACCGCGGTGCGCAATGAATTAGGCGGCGAGCAGGTTGACATCGTCCTCTGGTCCGAAGACCCCGCCGAATTTGTCATTGGTGCTCTCGCACCGGCCAACGTTGAGTCGATTGTGGTGGACGAAGACCGTCACGCAATGGATGTTGTGGTTGACGAGGAAAACCTTCCCAAGGCAATTGGTTCAAAAGGCCAAAACGTTCGTCTGGCCTCTGAGCTCACGGGTTGGCAGATCAATATCATGACGCCCGAAGAAAGTCAGAACAGACAAGAGGTTGAACGTGCCCAGTTGCGCAGCACGTTTATGTCTCGTTTGGATGTCGACGAAGAAGTTGCGGACATCCTGATTGACGAAGGCTTCACTGGTCTTGAGGAAATTGCCTATGTTCCGATGCAGGAACTCCTGGAGATTGAATCTTTTGACGAAGACACGATCAACGAACTGCGTACGCGTGCCCGCAATGCTCTGCTGACAGAAGCGATCGCTCAAGAAGAGCGCGTTGAAACTGCACAAGACTTGTTGTCACTTGAGGGCATGACGCCTGAGTTGGTCGCCAAGCTTGCCGCAGGCGGTGTCACAACCCGCGATGAGCTCGCTGAACTCGCAACCGATGAACTGGCTGACATGACGGGTCTGGACGAGGCGGCGTCAAGCGATTTCATTATGGCTGCACGTGCACATTGGTTTGAAGATCAGTAAAAAATATCAGTTAGTCGGGCAACATGCGTTGCCCCGTACTTGAAGTTGTCACGCTGTAAAAAGGTAAGAGAGAGTCTAATGTCGAGTAACACAGTCGCCCAGTTCGCTATCGAGCTGAAAATGCCTGCCAATGTGCTGTTAGAACAGCTGCGCGCTGCAGGCGTCGAACTCACTTCAGTCGAAGATAACGTCACTGATGGCGACAAGGCTCGCTTGCTCGAGTCGCTGCGTCGCTCGCACGGAGCGACTGAGGGCAAGAAAATCACCTTGACCCGCCGTCAGACCTCTGAAATCCGTCAAGCCGATGGCTCTGGCCGTTCGCGTACGATTCAAGTCGAAGTTCGTAAAAAACGCGTCTTCGTTAAGCGTGATACTCCTGAACTTGGTGATGCTGCGCAAGCGCTTGACTCAGATTCAGAAAAGCTCACTCAGCCCGAGATGCTTGAGGCTGCAACTCCCGTGCAAGCGGTTGAGATGACGCCAGAGTTGACGGCTCCAGCCGCTCCTGCAGCTCCTATAGTGCCTGCTGAGACTGCTCCCGTTCACGTTGAGCCTGTGGCGGCACAAGAACAGACTGCCGAGCCTGTTGCTGCGCCTTTGGCCTCGGAGACTGTGGGTCGCGTGTCTGATCAAGCCGCCGCGCAGGCTGCTGCAAAAGCTGCTGCAAAAGCATTGAACCAAGCGCTCAATCCATCGCCGGCAGCACCAGCCGCTGAAGCTCCGGTTTTAGCACCCGCATCATCCTCAGCCGTCGCTGCAGATGTTGCAGGCACCCCAACGCAAGAGACTGCATCTGCGGCCTCGAGCGATCAGGCTTTAGTGGCGGAGTCTTTGACTCAGGCAGATACTGGCATTGAGGTACCTGTTGCCGATACCAAAGGTTCTGCCGAGGCAGTTGCTTCAGCTCCAATTGACGCGACGCCTGACCAAGCCTCCGCAGCGCCTGACAAGTCTTTAGATGCCGCTTCTGTCGATTCAGCCAAACCTGCCAAGTCAGCACGTGGTCGTGCCGTTCCTCCCGTGCACGCAGCGCCGGTCGAGGGCGAGGCACGTGACGAAGCCCGTCGCGCCTCCGAAGCCGAGGCAGCTGCCTTACGTAATATGCTCAATCGTCCCCGTAAGGTGATACGACCTGAGCCCGAAGCCGCCGCTCTTTCCGGTACTCTTCACAAACCGGCCGCCACGACTGCACCCGCCAAAGGTGCCAAGAAAGAAGGCGCTGTCGATGGTGCAGGTAAAAAAGTGCTCAAGTCAGGCGAAATGGCCTCGACCTGGACGGATGACGCTTCACGCAAAAAACCTGCTGAAAAGCGGGATGCTCCCGCAGCCCCTGGTCGTGATGGCTGGCGTGCAGGTGGCAAAAGCAAAACAAGTGGCAAGAAGGGCGCACGTGGACAAAATAATGTCACCCAAGATCGCCGTGAGCCCGCTCCAGTTGAATTTATCGCGCGGGAAATTCACGTGCCCGAAACCATCAGTGTGGCGGATCTCGCCCACAAGATGTCCGTCAAAGCAGGCGAGGTGATTAAACATCTGATGAAGTTAGGTCAGATGGTCACCATCAACCAGGTTCTTGATCAAGAAACTGCGATGATTGTGGTCGAAGAGCTCGGACACAAAGCCATTGCAGCGAAGTTAGATGATCCTGAGGCTTTCCTTGACGAGTCCGTACCGCACGAGGACGCCCAGTTGTTTGCGCGCGCTCCGGTGGTCACGGTCATGGGACACGTTGACCACGGCAAGACCTCGCTGTTGGATTACATCCGACGTGCCAAGGTTGCCTCTGGCGAGGCTGGTGGAATTACCCAGCACATTGGTGCTTATCACGTACAAACAGAACGTGGCATGGTGACGTTCTTGGATACTCCTGGACACGAAGCCTTTACGGCAATGCGTGCGCGTGGTGCCAAGGCGACTGATATTGTGATTTTGGTGGTTGCAGCTGACGACGGCGTGATGCCACAAACCAAAGAAGCGATTCACCATGCAAAAGCAGCAGGTGTGCCTTTAGTTGTAGCGGTCAACAAGATTGATAAGCCCGATGCCAATCCTGAGCGCGTCAAGCAGGAGTTGGTCGTTGAGGAAGTGGTGCCTGAGGAATACGGTGGCGATGTGCCCTTTATTTCCGTGTCTGCCAAAACGGGTCAAGGCATTGATGAGTTGCTCGAAAACGTTTTGTTACAAGCTGAAGTGCTTGAATTGAAAGCGGCGATCGAAGCTCCAGCCAAAGGCATCGTGATTGAAGCGCGACTCGATAAGGGTCGCGGTCCGGTTGCTACCATTCTGGTTCAGAGCGGTACTCTGCATCGCGGTGATGTGGTCCTTGCAGGCGCCAGTTATGGTCGTGTGCGTGCCATGCTTGATGAGAACGGCAAGCCTATCCAATCGGCAGGCCCTTCCATTCCAGTCGAAATTCAAGGCTTGACCGAAGTCCCTTCAGCGGGTGACGAGTTGATGTCGCTGGCAGATGAACGTCGTGCCCGTGAGATTGCGCTCTTCCGTCAGGGTAAATTCCGTGACGTGAAACTTGCGCGTCAACAGGCCGCCAAACTCGAGTCAATGTTTGAAAACATTGTCGAGGGTTCACAGACCTTGTCCTTGATCGTCAAAACAGACGTTCAGGGTTCGCAAGAAGCCCTGGTGGCCTCTTTGCTCAAGTTGTCCACCGAAGAAGTGCGCGTTCAGGTGGTGCATGCGGCAGTCGGTGGTGTGTCCGAGAGTGATGTCAACTTGGCAATCGCCTCTGGTGCTGTGATTATCGGCTTTAACGTCCGTGCGGATGCGAGCTCTAAAAAGCTGGCTGAAAATAACGGCGTGGATATCCGTTACTACAACATCATTTATGATGCAGTCGATGAGATCAAGCTCGCCATGTCCGGCATGCTGGCTCCCGAGAAACGTGAAGAGATCATCGGTATGGTCGAGATTCGTGAGGTGTACACAATTTCACGTATCGGTACTGTGGCTGGTTGTATGGTGACCGATGGTGTGGTGCGACGCGACTCACAGATCCGCTTGCTGCGTAACAACGTGGTGCATTGGACTGGCTGGCTCGAATCATTGCGCCGTTTCAAGGACGATGCCAAAGAAGTTAAATCAGGCTTTGATTGCGGTATCACCTTGCGTGGTAACAACGACTTACAAGTTGGCGATCAACTCGAAATTTTTGAAATCAGGGAAGTGGCTCGTACGCTTTAATGCCCATTAATGAGTCGTCATAAACAAAAAACCTCGCCCGGCCGCAATTTAAGGCTCGCTGACCAGATTCAAAAGGATCTGGCCATCATCATTCAGCGCGAAATCGATATGAGTCGTGCAGGATTGATCACGCTTTCCGGGATTGAGCTGACCACTGATTATGCGCACGCCAAGGTTTATTTCACTGTGCTTGGGGCTGAAGCCGAACTCGCCCAAGCATTGTTGAATGAAAAAGCGGGCTGGTTTCACTCTCAGTTATACAAGTTGCTGCATATCCATACTGTGCCTACCTTGCACTTCTTTCATGATCCGCGCCTCAAGCACGGTATCGCGATGTCCGCATTGATTGATCAGGCGAATTTGCCTGGCCAATACGCTGGCGTCCCTGACGAGCCTGATGACAAGCCTTAAGGCTGTCGTTTTGGAAAACTGACGATGGCTAAAAAACGCGGGCGCGTGCTCGATGGTGTGTTGTTGCTGGACAAGCCTGTGGGTTTGTCGAGTAATCACGCGCTTCAGCGTGCCAAACACGCCATGGATGCCCAGAAAGCAGGTCATACCGGTACGCTTGATCCCTTTGCAACGGGCTTGTTAGTGTGTTGTATGGGGCGTGCGACCAAAATTTCTGGTGCCATGTTGAGTGCGGACAAAGGCTATCGAGCCACGATTGCGTTTGGTCGTGAAACGGACTCTGGCGACTTGACCGGAATTGTAGTGAGCGAAGCCTCCGCGGATTTTTCTGGGGTCACTGAAGCGGCATTGCGTCCGGTCCTTGAGCGCTTTATGGGAACCCAAATGCAGATTCCCCCAATGGTGTCTGCGTTAAAGCGAGATGGCAAGCCGTTGTATGAATATGCGCGTCAAGGGATCGTTCTTGAGCGCGAGCCCAGAGAGATCACGATTCGGCAACTTGAATTGCTGAGCATGACGCCAACGACTGCTGTAATACAGGTGTTATGTACAAAAGGTACATATATCCGGACGCTGGCACAAGACATTGGTCGCGCACTGGGTTGTTTCGCATACTTGTCCGCTTTGCGTCGCACTCAAGTTGGTCCTTTTTCGCTTGAGGGTGCGATTGAATTAGAAACATTACAGACGATGGAGTCACCAGAGAGTGTCTTGATCGCGATGGAAGATTTACCCGCTGAGCTTGTGCCAGCGAAAAAAAGCACAGCTTCGCCAGGCGTTGTTTCGCCTGGTTCCATTCATGTATCACCCGCGGACGATTTGTCCGCTCAGACTCACTAAAGGATTTGTATGTCACGCGCATTGCGTAACGTTGCGATTATTGCCCACGTCGACCACGGCAAAACGACACTCGTCGACCAACTTTTGCGTCAGTCCGGTACCTTCCGGACAAACGAACGCATGACTGAGCGCGTGATGGACTCCAACGATCTTGAAAAAGAGCGTGGCATTACGATTCTGTCCAAGAACTGTGCTGTTGAGTACGAAGGCACTCACATCAACATCGTTGACACCCCCGGACACGCTGACTTCGGTGGCGAGGTCGAGCGCGTGTTGTCGATGGTGGATGGTGTCTTGTTGCTGGTCGATGCTGTCGAAGGCCCCATGCCACAGACACGCTTTGTGACTAAAAAAGCGTTGGCGCTTGGACTCAAGCCTATTGTCGTGATCAACAAAGTGGATCGCCCTGGCGCACGTTGCGACTTTGTGATCAATGCGACGTTTGAACTGTTCGACAAGCTCGGTGCGACAGAAGAGCAATTAGACTTTCCAGTCATTTACGCTTCAGGTTTGAACGGCTATGCCGGTCCTTCCGAAGATGTCCGTGAAGGCGACATGCGCCCACTGTTCAATGCCATTCTTGAGCATGTGCCGATGCGTGAAGATGATCCTGATGCACCTTTGCAGCTTCAGATCACCTCGATTGATTACAGCACCTATGTTGGCAAAATCGGTATTGGCCGGATTCGTCGTGGCCGTGTGAAAACTGGCATGGACGTGGTGTGCTTGAACGGCCCAGATGGTGCGACCTTTAAAGGTCGCGTCAACCAGGTCCTGAAATTCAAAGGCCTTGAGCGCGAGATCGTGGACAGCGCGATTGCAGGCGATATCGTGTTGGTCAACGGCATCGAAGATATCGCAATCGGCACGACCTTGTGTGCGCCTGAAAAAGTTGAAGGTCTGCCGATGCTCAAGATCGACGAGCCGACATTGACGATGAACTTCATGGTCAACACCAGCCCGTTGGCAGGTCGCGAAGGTAAGTTTGTGACGAGCCGTCAGTTGCGAGAGCGTCTGGATCGCGAACTCAAGTCCAACATGGCCTTGCGCGTGCGTGACACGGACGACGATACTGTTTTCGAGGTTTCAGGTCGTGGCGAATTGCATCTGACGATTTTGATCGAAACGATGCGTCGCGAAGGCTATGAGATGGCTGTATCGCGTCCACGTGTAGTGTTCAAGGAAGAAAATGGTGTCAAACTTGAGCCATACGAAAACTTGAGCATTGACCTTGAGGACAATACTCAAGGTGGCGTGATGGAAGAACTCGGCAAACGCAAAGCCGAATTGCTCGACATGGTCAGCGATGGTCGTGGACGTACCCGTCTCGAATATCGTGTGCCAGCGCGTGGTCTGATCGGCTTTCAGGGCGATTTCATGACGATGACGCGTGGTAATGGTTTGATGAGCCATACGTTTGATGCCTATGGTCCTGTCAAGGACGGTATGCTCGGAGAGCGTCATAACGGCGTACTGATTAGCCAGGACGATGGCGCAGCTGTGGCGTATGCACTCTGGAAACTTCAGGATCGCGGTCGTATGTTTGTTGTACACAACGATCCCGTGTACGAAGGCATGATCATTGGTATTCACAGCCGTGACAATGACTTGGTCGTGAACCCCATCAAGGGCAAGCAGCTGACCAACGTGCGTGCTTCAGGTACGGATGAAGCCGTTCGCTTGGTTCCTCCTGTCGACATGAGTCTTGAGTACGCAGTCGAATTCATCAGTGATGATGAATTGGTCGAAGTCACCCCCAAGAGTATTCGCTTGCGTAAGCGTTATCTCAAAGAGCACGAGCGTCGCAAGATGTCGCGTGATGGCGCCTAATCACCGCTCGGGTCAATAAAAAAACGCAGCCTAGGCTGCGTTTTTTTATCCGGCTACGATATTTAACCGTAGCCCCCCCAAAAAGGCTTAGATACCGCGGCTTAGATGCCGCCTAAGCACACGTATTTCATTTCCATGAAGTCGTCCATGCCATAGACAGAACCTTCGCGTCCCAGACCGGATTGTTTGACACCGCCAAAAGGTGCCATTTCATTAGAAATCAGACCGGTATTGACACCGACCATGCCGTACTCAAGCGCTTCGGCAACGCGGAAAATACGGCCGATATCGCGACTGTAAAAATAGGAGGCCAAGCCGTAGTCGGTGTTGTTCGCCAGACGAATGACTTCGGCTTCATCGGTAAACTTGACGATGGGTGCCAGAGGGCCAAACGTCTCTTCACGCATGCAAAGCATATCTTCGCTGACTTGCGTGATGACAGTGGGTTGGTAAAAACGCCCACCGCGCGCGTGCTTTGAGCCACCGCACAAGATCTTGGCGCCTTTGGCGACTGCGTCCTGAACGTGCTCTTCAACTTTTGCAACAGCCGCATCATCGATCAAGGGGCCGGTTGTGACTTTGTCCTCAAAACCTTCGCCCACGGACAATGAGCCTGACACGCGCGCTGCAAGTTTTTCTGCGAAGCTATCGTAGACCTTGGCGTGGACATAAAAGCGGTTCGTACAGACACAGGTTTGACCTGCATTGCGGTACTTGGACACCATGGCGCCTTCGATGGCCGCATCGATATCGGCATCTTCGAAAACGATAAAAGGCGCATGACCGCCAAGCTCGAGTGACATTTTCTTGAGGGTCTGTGCAGACTGCTGCATCAAAATGCGACCAACGGGTGTTGAGCCTGTGAAAGTCAGCTTGCGAACAGTCGGGCTATTGCACAGTACTTTACCGATGGCGATCGATTGGTCGCTATCGGCGGTAATGATGTTGAGCACGCCAGCAGGGATGCCTGCTTGCTCGGCCAATACAGCCAGAGCCAACGCTGAAAGAGGCGTTTGCTCAGCAGGTTTAAGTACGATGGTGCAGCCAGCTGCCAAAGCAGGTGCGACTTTACGCGTAATCATTGCAGTCGGGAAATTCCAGGGCGTAATCGCCGCGCAGACACCAATCGGCTCTCGCAGCACCAGCATGCGGTTCGTGGCAATCGGTGCCGAGATCGTATCGCCCATGACGCGCTTGGCCTGTTCGGCAAACCACTCAACAAACGATGCACCGTAGGCGATTTCACCCTTTGCTTCTGCAAAGGGCTTGCCCTGTTCGACGGTCATAATCCGTGCCAAGTCATCTGTATTGGCGATGATTAAATCAAACCACTTGCGAAGGATTGTGGAGCGCTCTTTGGCCGTGCGTGCACGCCAGGCTGGAAAGGCTGCATTGGCGGCGTCGATCGCGACTTGCGCATGATCCGCCCCAAGGTTTGCAACGTGTGCAATATGTCCGCCGGTTGCGGGGTTGTCGACTGCAAATACGCCACCGTCTTTAGCATCGACCCATTGACCGTTTAAATAGGACTGCGAACGCAGCAAGTCAGGGTTATTAAGTTTGATTGGAAATACGGCGCGATCCATGTTGTCTCCGACAATAATCAATAAACGAACGTCAATAGATAAATATAAATCATTCTAGTGCAGTCGCAGGTTTTACACGGGCGCATTGGGCTGGCGACTGACGATCCCGGGATGATCGCGGTAAAAATCCACTAAATGTTGCACGACGCGAGCTGGGTCGTCTTCAATGAGTAGCGTGTGACGATCCAGCGGGTTAATCAGGGCTGTTTGCTCGAGCTGTGTCCGGACCCAGTCCATCAGTCCACCCCAAAAGGCCGAGCCAACCAAAATCACTGGTCCGGGCGGAATTTTTCCTGTTTGAATCAGTGTGACAGCCTCGAAAAGCTCGTCGAGCGTACCAAAGCCCCCAGGCAATACAACATAGGCCAAGCTATGCATGAAAAAAGTGGCCTTGCGCGAGACAAAGTGTTGAAAAGGAAGGGTAATCGTCTGAAAGTCGTTGTGTTTGGCTTCTTTTGCTAATTTGATATGCAGACCAATGCTCGCGCCACCCGCCTCAAACGCGCCTTTGTTAGCGGCCTCCATAATGCCGGGCCCACCTCCTGCAATGATCGTAAAACCAGCCTTTGCCAATCCACGCGCAATCTGCTCACTTGTTTCATAATGCGGAGAGTCTTTTTTGATCCTCGCGCTGCCAAATATACTGATAGCAGGCCCTATCTTGGCCAGAGTCTCGGCTGCATGCAGCATCTCTGACATAATTTGGGTTGTTTGCTGGAGTGCCGGCGAAACTACTTCTTCTTTGTGGCCCATGAAAAAAACCTTGTTGCTAGTCGATGGATCGAGTTATTTGTATCGTGCCTTTCACGCGATGCCAGATTTGCGCAATGCGCAGGGCGAGCCGACGGGGGCCATCTACGGCGTCGTCAATATGATGCGCAAAATGTTACATGATTACCAAGCGCAGTATGCCGCATGTGTGTTCGATGTGCGCGGTAAGACCTTTCGTGAGGACCTTTACCCAGAATATAAATCACATCGTCCCCCCATGCCCGAGGACCTGGCTGCTCAGATTGAACCGATCCATGAGGCGATTCGCGCGATGGGTTGGGCGGTCATTGGTGTCGAAGGGGTAGAGGCGGACGATGTGATCGGAACGCTCGCACACTGGGCAACGGACCACGACGTTCATACGGTGATTTCAACGGGTGATAAAGACTTGGCTCAGCTCGTCACGCCTCATGTCACCTTGGTCAACACCATGTCCAATGAAAAACTTGATCCAACTGGCGTGGTGCGCAAGTTTGGTGTGGGTCCGGAGCGAATCGTTGACTACCTGATGTTAGTGGGGGATACCGTCGATAACGTTCCAGGCGTTCAAAAAGTCGGTCCTAAAACAGCCGCCAAATGGATCGATGAGTATGGCTCGGTGGATGCCTTGGTGGAGCGGGCCGCTGAGATCAAAGGTGTGGCAGGTGAAAATTTGCGTGCCGCGATTGCTCAGTTTCCTCTCACGCGGGAGTTGTTAACGGTCAAAATTGATTGCGACCTCACGCAGCAAGTCCCCAATATCGAGACCTTGGCACCCAAGAGTCCAGACCGCGAGGCTTTAATTAAGCTTTACGAACGGTATGGTTTTCGTTCTTGGTTACGCGAACTGACTGGTGAGCAAGAGCGCGTGCCAACAGGCGATGCGCGCGTGCCTGTCGAGGCTGTCAAACCGGTCGCACCTACTCATCAGCAGTATGAAATGGTCACGGACTTGGCACAGCTTGACGCCTGGTTAATCAAGCTTGCTGCTGCCGACTGCGTGGCGCTCGATACAGAGACAACCTCGCTAGAGCCCATGCAAGCGCGGTTAGTCGGCATTTCCTTGTCTGTCGAAGCGGGAAGTGCCTGCTACATTCCCGTCGGTCATCGCAGCACGGACTCACAAGGACAACTCCCCAAGCAGGAGGTGCTCGCGCGGATGAAGTCATGGCTCGAGGATACTCGTGCCACCAAGTTGTTACATCACGCCAAGTACGACACACATGTATTTGCCAATGAGGGCATTGATTTGCGCGGTGTCGCCGACGACACAATGTTGCAAGCCTATGTTCTAGAGTCGCACCGTGGCGTTGGGCTCGAAGAGTTGTGCCAGCGGTACTTGGGTATCAAGGGTGTGTCCTACGAGGAGATTTGTGGCCGTGGCGCGCATCAGATCGGGTTTGATCAGGTTGATCTCGAACGTGCGACCCAGTACGCCTGCGAGGATGCTGACTTTACGATGCGTTTGCATGCAGTCCTGCGCCCACAGATACGTCAAGAGCCAAAGCTTGAGTACATTTACGCACTTGAAATGCAAGCTTCACGGGTGCTGTTTGAAATTGAGCGAACAGGGGTGGGGATCGACTCGGCGGAGTTAGGCCGACAAAGCCATGCACTCGGACAGGAGCTACTTGAGCTTGAAAAGCGCGCCTACGAACTGGCGGGTCAACCTTTCAACCTCAACTCGCCTAAGCAATTAGGAGAAATACTGTTTGGCAAAATGCAGTTGCCCGTGGTGCGCAAAACTGCAGGCGGAGCGCCTTCAACCGACGAAGAGGTGCTGACCAAGCTCGCAGAGGACTATCCTTTGCCCAAAGTTTTGCTGGAGTATCGTGGACTCGCCAAGCTCAAGTCTACCTACACCGACAAGCTTCCCAAAATGGTCAATCCGGCGACGGGCAGGGTACATACCCATTACTCTCAGGCCTCTGTGATCACTGGCCGCCTTGCGTCTTCCGAGCCCAATTTGCAAAACATCCCCGTTCGGTCCGAAGCGGGTCGTAGAGTGAGAGAGGCATTCATTGCCACCAAAGGGAAAATTGTCTCTGCGGACTACTCGCAAATCGAATTGCGCGTCATGGCGCATGTATCGAACGACGCCAATTTACAAAAGGCTTTTGCTGCGGGAGAAGATATTCACCGCGCAACCGCTTCAGAGGTGTTTGGTGTAGCGCTAGCTGATGTCACAGGAGAGCAGCGCCGCGCCGCCAAGGCGATTAACTTTGGTTTGATTTACGGCATGGGCGCCTTTGGTTTGGCGACTAATCTCGGTATCACGCGCGATGCCGCTCAGTCATACATTGACCGTTATTTCACTCGCTATCCCGGCGTCGCGCAGTACATGGCGGAAACTAAAACACTGGCGCATGCACAAGGCTTTGTCGAGACCGTGTTTGGACGACGGTTATGGTTATTGGACATCAATGCGGCGGGTGCCCGAAGGGCGGGGGCAGAGCGTGCCGCCATTAATGCCCCCATGCAAGGCACCGCAGCCGATCTCATCAAACTCGCCATGGTGGCAGTGCAAAATTGGCTCCACGATCAGAAGTTGAGCAGCAAGATTGTGATGCAGGTCCATGACGAACTGGTGTTGGATGTGCCAGACGATGAGCTCGATCAAATCAAACAAAATCTCCCTCGTTTAATGTGCGAGGTGGCAAGTTTGAAAGTTCCTTTGGTCGCCGAAGTCGGTGTGGGACCCAATTGGGAGCAAGCCCATTGATATCGGTTTTCAATGATTGATTTTTATATTCGTATTTGGAACTACCGAAAAAAAACGCGCCAATGGCGCGTTTTTTTGGTTTCAATCTGAGCCTCTATCGCATCGACTCAGCGCACTTCCAGGTATTGCAATGCCTGAATCCGCGCGGGAATAGGTGGGTGTGTTGCAAACATGGCGCTAATGCCACCACGGCCGGCAATGCCCGAAGCCTCAAAGCTCTTGGGAAGATCGCCAGGCTCCAGTCCACCCAGACGAGAGAGGGCGCGAATCATGGGCTCGCGTGAACTCAATAATTTCGCAGAGCCCGCGTCTGCGCGGTATTCACGTTGACGTGAAAACCAGGCCACAATCAAACTCGCAACAATGCCGAAAGCGATTTCGCACACAATCACGGTGATGTAGTAGCCCATGCCCAGACCCTTATCATTTTTAAGGAGCACGCGATCTACAAAATAGCCGACGATTCGGGCAAAGAACACCACAAACGTATTCACCACACCTTGAATCAACGTCAGTGTGATCATATCGCCGTTCGCGATGTGAGCGACTTCGTGTGCCAGAACTGCAGAGATTTCTTCTTCGGTCATGCCATCAAGCAGACCTGTGGAGACCGCCACCAGGGAACTGTTGCGAAACGCGCCTGTTGCAAAGGCATTTGGCTCGCCTTCGTAGATCGCGACCTCAGGCCGACCTATACCAGCCCGATCCGCCAACTGATGAACGGTATCGACCAACCATGCCTCACGCGGACCGCCGGGGGCCTGTGGGTCAATGACCTGTGCACCGGTGCTCCACTTTGCCATGGGTTTGCTAATCAGCAAAGAAATAATGGATCCACCAAAGCCGACAATCAAAGAAAAGATCAACAACATCTGCACATTGAGACCTTGTGCAGTAATAAACTGATTCACACCTAAAATGCTGAGCGTCACGCTGAGCACCAGCATCACAGCCAAGTTAGTGATCAAAAATAGGATAATTCTTTTCATGTTTTTAAATGATCTTTGAACGTTAAAGGGAACGCAACAGATAAAAGTTTAGCTGTGACACTCAGGGATTGAAAGAGTTCCCGGAAGGGGTGTTGGCAGGGTGGTCTTCGAGATCCTCGCCCATGGCAGCGCGATACCACTCGTGAAAGTGTTGCATCCCGTCTTCCATAGGAGACTGATAGGGACCCGTTTCAGAAACACCGCGTTTGAGGAGGGCAAGCCGTCCTGCATCCATACGTTCTGCAATCTCGTCATCCTCAATGGCCGTTTCCATGTAAGCCTCCCGTTGAGCTTCGACAAACTCTCGCTCAAAAAGCGCGATCTCTTCGGGGTAATAGAACTCAACGATATTGACGGTTTCTTGCGGGGACTTTGGATAAAGCGTCGATAGAACCAGCACATGTGGATAGAGCTCGATCATGTGGCCGGGAAAATAGGTCACCCAGACGGCGCCAAAATCCGGTGCGCGACCCTGACGGAACTGCATCAGTTTTTCGTGCCAGGTTTTGTAGGCAGGCGAACCAGGCTGCGAAAGCGCTTGGTGCACACCGACTCTTTGCATGCTGTAGAACTCTGCAAACTCCCAGGATAAATCATCGCAGGTAACGAAATGACCTAAACCGGGATGAAAAGGGGCGACGTGGTAGTCCTCAAGGTAAACCTCGATAAAGGTTTTCCAGTTGTAGTTGCATTGATGCACTTCAACATGATCGAGCACATAGTCCGAGAAATCAAATTCAGGACGTTTAAACAGGTTGCCGATATCCGCCAGCGGATCGCGAGGACCTTCAAACATCAAACCGTGGCATTCCTTGATTGGGAAGCGTTCGAGGTTGAGGCAGGGTTTGTTGTCAAACTGAGGCGCTCCAAGGAGCTGACCCTGTTTGTCATATGTCCAGCGATGCAAGGGGCATACGATATTTCCACCAGTACCCACAAGGTTGCCATGGGTATTGACGTGGCCAGCAACGTTTCCAGTTTGTCCGCCGAGCATGAGCGCTTGACGATGGCGACACACATTGGACAAGAGTTCGACGCCATTTTCGCCGCGCACGAGTACGCGCCCATTGTTTTCATGGGACAAACTCCGCCAGTCCCCAAGATTGGGCACACCTTTGTGGTGCCCGACATACATGGAGGACTGTTTAAAAATATTAGCTTGCTCGCGTGCAAAAAGCGCTTCGTCAGAATAGGCGTTGACGTGCAGCTGAGTGCGAGCTGGGGCTAAGTGCACCATCCGACCAATGTCGGTCATGATTCCCTCCGCATGGAAGCATGCCAATGCGTTCAATACCGCGCTGGCGCGAAGAAAAATCGGATTGGCCGATCACCATCACAAAGACCTGATTGTAACCCAAGCTATCGGGTACTTAGCCGGCGCTGATCTCGTACAATTGCTAATTATTAAAGTGCGACGGTCCCAAGTTGGTTGTCCTCTGGTTTCACCATCTTCTTGGGTCCGCATGCTTAGCATTGTTTGTAAGGCATCGTTTATTGGAGTCTTGTTTGAACAAACCCGCGAAAGTTTCAGGTACAGCCTCCGGCACAGAAGCGCCGTCTGACCTGCCTCAGGATTTTGAAACGGCGCTTGCGCAGCTCGAAGAACTGGTCGCAAAAATGGAATCTGGTGTCCTACCGCTAGAGGAGTCTCTCGTGGCGTATCGTCGCGGTGTCGCGTTGACCCGCGTGTGTCAGGAACGTTTGGCCCAGGCTGAACAACAAATTAGTGTGCTGGAGGCGGGTTTGCTGCGCCCCTTTGATGTTTCGGATCGTCAGGCGGAGTGAAGCAAAACGTGTCTGCCTTTTCTGATTGGCTGAGTGAACGGGCCGCTCACATCCAGCAAGTGCTGGACAGGGAGTTGCCGCAGGCTGATGTGGTTCCCGCGCGTTTGCATGAGGCCATGCGCTATGCCGTGCTTGGAGGCGGTAAGCGTGTGCGGGCAGCCTTGGTCTATGCGGCAGGTTTGAGTTGTTTAAAAAATAGCGCCGAGTGTGGTTCAGAGCCTGCTTTGGCGCGCGCGCTAGATTGTGCGGCTGTCGCGGTGGAGTTGATTCATGCATATTCGTTGGTGCATGATGATCTGCCTTGTATGGATGATGATGTATTGCGCCGCGGTCAGCCAACGGTTCATGTCCAGTTTGACGAGCCGACGGCTTTACTGGCTGGCGACGCTCTTCAGCCTCTGGCCTTCGCGTTTTTAGCGCAGATGCCCATTGCTCCAGAGCGAGTGGTTCAAGCCACTCAGGCCCTTGCGCAGGCAGCCGGTAGTCTCGGTATGGCGGGCGGTCAGGCGATTGACTTGGAGAGCGTGGGTGTAAACCTGTCTCAGGACGAGCTGCAGCACATGCATCGTCTGAAAACAGGTGCGTTACTGTCAGTAAGTGTCATGTTAGGTGGTTTGGCGACAGGCGCTAGCGCCCTGCAACATCAAGCATTGATGCGCTATGCCAGTGCGATGGGATTAGCATTCCAAGTCGTGGATGATGTGCTGGACGTGACCGCAGACACCTCGACACTCGGCAAAACGGCCGGTAAAGATGCTGCGGCCAACAAGCCCACCTATGTGACCTTGTTGGGTTTGGAGCCAGCGCGAGTGTTGGCAAAAGAATTACATCGGGAGGCGATCGATGCGATCGCGCCCTTGGGCGAATCCGGTCGACACTTAGTCGGATTGGCGGACTTTATTGTGTTGCGTGACCACTGACGAGAAATATGTCTACAGATTTGCTTGATCGTATTGCACAGCCCTCGGACCTCAAAGCCTTGGATCGACGTGAGCTTAAAAAGCTTGCTGACCAATTACGCGGCTTCATTTTGGACTCTGTCTCCAAGACAGGCGGACACCTATCCTCCAATTTAGGTACGGTTGAATTAACCGTCGCGCTTCACCACGTCTACGACACACCGCATGACCGCATTATTTGGGATGTGGGACATCAGTCCTACCCGCACAAGATTTTGACCGGCCGAAAGGCTGAGATGAGTACATTGCGTCAGTTTGGCGGTATCTCTGGTTTTCCCAAGCGTTCCGAGTCTGAGTTTGATGCTTTCGGGACCGCCCACTCGTCCACCTCGATTTCAGCCGCACTCGGTATGGCCGTGGCCTCGCGCAATGCAGGTATTTCCCGCCAACATATCGCAGTGATCGGCGATGGCGCCATGTCTGCGGGCATGGCCTTCGAGGCGATGAATAATGCGGGCGTGACACCGGGCATCAATTTGTTGGTGATTTTGAACGACAACGACATGTCGATTTCGCCACCTGTGGGGGCCCTCAATCGCTACCTTGCGAGGCTCTTGTCTGGCCAGTTTTATGCGGCGGCGAAAAACATGGGCCGCGCCGTCTTGCAACATGTGCCGCCCGTACTAGAACTCGCCCGTCGCTTGGAAGAGCATGCCAAAGGCATGGTCATGCCTGCAACCCTGTTTGAGGAAATGGGATTCAACTATGTCGGCCCGATTGATGGCCATGACTTGGATGCCTTGGTGCCGACCTTGCAAAATATGCGCGCCCTCAAAGGGCCTCAGTTTTTGCACGTGGTGACTAAAAAAGGGCAGGGCTACAAGTTGGCCGAAGCTGACCCCGTGCTCTATCACGGTCCCGGCAAGTTCGATTTGGCAGTTGGCATTCAAAAATCAACGACGGTGCCAAAGGTCACGTTCACCCAGGTGTTTGGACAGTGGCTCTGCGATATGGCTGACCATGATCCCCGCCTCAATGGTGTGACGCCTGCTATGCGCGAAGGCAGCGGCATGGTGGAGTTTGAACGCCGTTTTCCGACCCGCTATTTTGATGTGGGCATTGCGGAGCAACATGCCGTGACATTCGCGGCTGGCATGGCCTGCGAGGGGCAAAAGCCCGTGGTGGCCATTTACTCAACCTTTTTACAGCGCGGCTATGATCAGCTGATTCACGATGTAGCCTTGCAAAATCTGGATGTGACGTTTGCGCTGGATCGGGCAGGGCTAGTCGGCGCAGATGGTGCAACCCATGCAGGCAACTATGACATTGCCTTTTTGCGTTGTATTCCAAACATGGTGGTGGCAACCCCCTCAGATGAAAACGAAACGCGTTTATTGTTGACAACCTGTTATCAGCACCCTGGACCGGCTTCCGTGCGTTACCCCAGAGGCTCGGGCGCAGGCGTGTTGGTACAGGCGGGACTTGATACGGTTCCTGTCGGACGGGGCATTGTGCGTAGGCGTGGCGCAGGTGTGGCAATGCTTGTCTTTGGCACGCTTTTGCCAGCGGCGCTGCAGGCAGCTGAGTCGCTGGATTTGACCGTCGTTGACATGAGGTTTGTCAAACCCATGGATACTGAACTCGTGCTGGAGATGGCGGCTGCGCACCCGCTTGGTCTAGTGACGCTCGAAGAAGGTTGCATCATGGGTGGCGCAGGAGGCGCAGTGTCTGAGACCCTTGCTGCGCATGGGGTGGTGACGCCCATTTTGCATCTGGGCTTGCCAGATCGATTTATCGATCATGGTGACCAAAACGCTTTGCTTGCGGGCGTAGGATTGGATGCGGCTGGGATTGAGCGCTCCGTTCGACTTCGTTTCTTTGGGGGTTAAAGCCTCTTTTAACCATATCCGTTTGCAAAAAAGCGCTAAATGCGCGAAAATAATAGACTTTCTTGCTCGATTGACTTGATTTGACTTGGTTGCACAGGGTCTGATTCAGGTTCGACGGGCTGCCCCCGGTCTGAGCGTTTTGCTCAGTTCGGATATCCTCAGGAGTGCATTGCATGCGCCATTACGAAGTTGTTTTTATTGTTCATCCCGACCAGAGCGAGCAAGTGCCCGCCATGGTTGAGCGCTACCAAGCGTTGGTGACCACTCAGGGTGGAAAAGTCCACCGCACCGAAGACTGGGGCCGTCGCCAGTTGGCATACCCTATTCAAAAGCTCGTGAAAGCACACTACCTGTGCTTCAACATCGAATGTGGTCAAACAACTCTTGACGAGTTGGAGCATTCTTTCCGCTACAACGACGCAGTGTTGCGTCACCTTGTTATCAAGACGAAAGCTGCTGAGACAGAGCCTTCCATCATGATGAAACAAGTTGAGCGCGAAGAGGCCCGTAAAGCTTCCGCAGAAACAACACCTGACGACGCCGAGTAAACCGGAGTTGTCGTGCAGCAGTCAGAAGTCAGTCGGACAGAAGTCAATCAGTTCATCGTACAAGGTTTGATCTCTGAACTTTCACCTCTGCGGTACACACCCGCAGGCGTCCCAGTTCTTGAGTTTTTGCTCTTGCACGAGTCCGAGGTCACTGAAGCAAGTCAACCGCGCCGCATCTCTTTCAGTATTGGGGTGGTCGCGATGGGAGATTTAGCTCAAATGGCTGGCACGATGGGTTTAGGTTGCAAGGTCCGGCTTCAGGGTTTTCTGGCTCCGGTACGAAAAGATTCTCAAAAATATAGGCTGCATGCGCAGCATATTCAACAAATTTGAACAAGGCATATCATGGCTTTCTTCGGTAAACGTAAAGAAAAAAAGAAGTTCACGCAACAGAACCCGCTTTTCAAGCGTCGTAAGTTCTGTCGCTTTAGCGCGGCTAACGTCGACCAAATCGACTACAAAGACCTCGACACACTGCGTGACTTCATTCAGGAAAACGGCAAGATTATTCCTGCTCGTTTGACTGGCACAAAAGCAATTTATCAGCGTCAGCTGGACTCAGCGATCAAGCGTGCGCGCTTCTTGGCTTTGCTGCCCTTCACTGATAACCACAACTGATCCCGGGGCACACTATGCAAATCATTCTGCTCGAAAAAGTCGTTAACGTTGGAAACCTCGGTGAAGTTGTTCGCGTGCGCGATGGCTATGCCCGCAATTTCCTGATTCCTCAGAAAAAAGCACGCCGTGCAACAGAGGCTGCTCTCAAAGAGTTCGAACTTCGCCGTGCTGAGCTGGAAAAAGCCCAAGCCGAGAAGTTAGCCGCTTGCCAAGCAATGGGCGAGCGTCTCGAGAGCTTCTCTCTGAGCATCAAACAAAAAGCTGGTGTGGATGGCCGTTTGTTTGGCTCAGTCACCAACATGGATATCGCGCTTGGTTTAGTGGCTGCCGGTTTTGCAGGCATCGAAAAGTCGCAAATCCGTTTGCCAGAGGGTCCGCTCAAAGTCGTCGGTGAGACAGCCATTCAGGTTGCCCTCCATCCTGACGTCGTCAGCAGCATCACTGTTGTTGTGGTGGGTGACTTGGTCTAATTTAGACCGAAGCACTCCCGATAAAAAAGCCGGCTGTTGCCGGCTTTTTTATATTTGATCCACCTGAAACACTGAGCCTTTCACAGATGAACGCTCCTTCAAACTTTGAGCATGATCTTCATGCTTGGCTCGCT
>JAOATE010000092.1 GCA_030158305.1 Burkholderiaceae bacterium | reverse complement strand
AATATTCACGCATCAACTCGCGCTGTGGCGGGGGTTATGCAGACCATCCTTAGATCAACATCCGTCATCCTTTCTAAATATCTAGACATGGCAGAACAACGTCACGTCCACGCTGGTGGGCCAGGTACTACACATCAATCAGAACCTGACTCCTTAACAAAGTCGGGAACTCAACATGTCAAAAAATCAACGGCTGGGATCGATTTTGATGAAGAAAATCTTGCTGCCACACGCGTTTGCGCCTTACTCAATTTGGCCCTCTCGGACATGCCTGAGCCCACCTTGAGACGGATCATTGCCTCTCGGCATCGAGCCATCGAGTTTCACAGAAATAGTCTGAAGTGAACGACCCTACAAATTACATTTGCTTAAATATAATATCAAGGCGCTCAAAGCCAAAACGAGACGCTTGAGAGTGGCTACGGCCACTCTCTTTTTTGTGCCCGCGAATGCGCTAAGCTCACTCGAAAGTTCTTGCGTATCCTCATGAAACCTCTTAATCAATCCGTACTAAACGGGCCTTCTGGTTCACAAAATACGTCCAACTCGTCCGCTCGCGTACTGAGGCAATTCCGATTAATCTTCAGTTCAATTCGCCGCCATTTTCAGACCATTGAAAAAGTAGCTGGCGTTGGAGGTGCCCAAATCTGGGCATTGAGTCTGATCGCTCAAACACCAGGGCTGGCAGTGACACAGTTGTCTCATGCGATGGACATCCACCAATCGACTGCCAGTAATTTGGTTAGGGCGCTCCTGAAAGCTGGCTTCATACACAGCGAAAAGTCCGTGAACGACAAACGAGTGGCTGAACTCTACCCGCTGCCAGAAGGTTTAAAACTGTTGAAAAAAGTACCTGGCCCCTATACAGGAGTCCTTCCCATGGCACTCGGTGAACTGGCACCGGAGACTTTGTCGAGTCTTGAGCGTGACCTGGATGCACTGATTAAAAAACTGGATGTCGACGAAGTCTCGGCTCAGACACCGATGGCGCTCATGTGACGCTTAGGATCTCACAGACTAGCGTGGCGATTTTTGCTTAGATTGCGAAGGCGAGGTCAAGAGTATTTCCAAGCGCACATCATTCAATTCCAGCATCCCCGCCCGCTTTCGCAAGCCCATGCGGAGTCGCTCTTTCTCTGCGGTACCAATGCCGGTTTTCAATCTGATTTGCACCAGCAAAATGGGCTTTACTTGTTCTGCTGCGGTACCGAAACCTGTAGCGACATTGATTTCGACCGCATTAGGAAATTGCGCCTGAATTTCCTCGTGGATAGCACGCAAGCGCAATTGCACATCAGCAGATTTCCTGAGGTCCGCAAGCTCGGTCTGCAAAGCCTGGATGCGTGCGTCACGCTCTTCAATTCCGGGGTATTTGATTTGCATGAATTCATTCAGCAAATCTTTTTTAACGGCATTCATGTCTGGCATCACTTGCCCAGACTGTGCGACGGTCAATACAGTCTGCGCCAAACCAAAATCCGCCAATCGCACCTTGATAGCCTCAATTTCAGAGTCGGGCAATCGCTCTCCAGCCAAATTGATGGCAATTTGGCGCTTGCGATGGTCCGTTTGATGTGAGAGAACCAGCACATTGGGTTTGGACCGGAAAGTACCGCGGATAAACCGGGCACTGTTGGACTCAAAGAACTCTTTTCTCACGAGATCAACGGCCAAGAATAGACTGGGAACCAAGGTGCACAAAATAACAAAACCGATAACTGTTCGACGCTTCAAAAGCGAGCGCTCTGCCAACGATTTCACACTGGGCAAGCGCATCAATCGGACCATCATCAAAGTCGCAATAGCGATGAAAACACCGTTGATGGCAAACAGATACATGGCCCCGCCAAAATAAGCCCAATTACCCACAGCCAGACCGTATCCAGCGGTGCACAGCGGCGGCATCAGCGCAGTGGCGATGGCGACACCCGGTATCAGGTTGTTGGACTTAACACGTCTTGTCACGCCAACGATGCCCGCTAAACCACCAAAAAGTGCGATCAAAACATCCCAAATCGTGGGGGTTGTTCTTGCCAACAACTCTGAATGGGCTTGCGACAGGGGAGATATCAAAAAATACGCAGTGGATGTCAATAAACTGAGTAAAACCGCTAAACCCAAATTGAACAACGAAGACCGCATCAACGCGGAATCGTTGATGCCAGCACCATACCCCAAGGCCATGATGGGCCCCATCAAGGGAGAGATCAGCATGGCACCAATGATCACCGCCGTCGAATTAACGTTCAATCCGATGGAAGCCACGAATATGGCAAAAATCAGGACCCACAAATTGGTGCCGCGAAACTCCACGCCGCTGCGCAATGTCTGATCAATTTCGACCGTATCAGCTTGGTCGTGGCGAAGATCAAATCTTGCATGCAATCGCCGTTTGATGTACCCAACACTCATATGAATTTTCAACTTTCCAACAATTCAGCTCGAATCGACTTCAGCAACAAGTCATCGAATGAGTAAAAGCCTGTTGGGCACACATTCAATGCCTCCAAGGCATACGCAGCCCCCGTTCCAAAAGCTTCTCGCCGAATGGAGTCATGTGTCAAACGAACCGTTTGATGAGGGAATCCAAAAATGACTTCGTGATGTCCGACAATCCCGCCCACGCGCAACGAGGTCACCCGATCGTCGGTGAGACTCAGGCTTTGTGCAATTTTCTTCGCCGTGCCTGAGACTTCCGGTTTTTCACGAAAGTGTTGCTCGACCACTTCAACATCGGCAAAAGGCGCAATCTTTCGCAAGAGCTTGGCGGCGAGCATCAAAAAGTTGATGCCCAAGGTGATGTTCGGTGAGCACAAGACTTTCGTCTTTCCCCCCATTGATTGCAGTACCTCGAGCGACTCTTCTGTGTAGTTTGAAATAGCGGTGACCAGCATGATCTGGCGAGCCATCACTTCAGATGCATACCAGTCAACAGACGATGCCTGCGAAAAATCCACGATTGCATCCACAGGATGTTCATCCAGCCAATCAGACAAGTTAAGACCATTCATGCTTCTGACGGGGATCAATGGTTGGTCTTCCACGTGTTCGTTAACTTGACTTTGACGACGCAAAACCCAGCGCAACTGATACCGTGGATCAGCCGCCAACACACTGGCTACAGCTTTACCTGCCTTACCGTAACCCAACAATCCAACTCTCATGATCGGCCCCCTATTTCCTGTCATGTCTATGAGTTGGGAATTGTGCACCATTTACATTTGAACAAATGTAAAATCCTCAAAACTTTTGGGAAATCATCACCATGTACCGCCCCCCAGAATTTATGAAAGTCGTCAAAGACGAGTTGGCTGATTGGCGTCTTTGGGCTGACCGTCTGGTGGTCTTGCTTTTTGCCATCTTGGCAGGTCTAACGGTCGTTGTTTTTACTTGGCTGTCAGAGCACGCTTTGGCAACATTTTTCGTGTTTCACGCGCAGCATTATTGGTTACCGCTGCTTTGGACGCCACTTTTGACCATGGGCATTGTTTATTTGACACGACGGTTTGCGCTTGGCGCTGCGGGGTCTGGGATTCCTCAGGTGATGGCAGCACTTTCAGCTGAAACACCTCACTTTCACCGCGCCCTATTTGTATCCTTAAAGCTCAGTGCAATGAAGATTGGACTGACCGCATCAGGATTGCTGGCTGGATTATCCTTAGGTCGAGAGGGCCCTTCGGTGCAAATCGCATCCGGCGTGATGCACAGCGCCCGCCGCTGGCTGTCTCCCAACTCCTCTATCAAAGATACGGGTTTGCTGCTCGCTGGCGGTGCTGCAGGAATTGCTGCAGCTTTCAACACACCTCTTGGTGGGGTGATGTTCGCGATTGAAGAATTGTCCCGCAGGCCAGAAGATCGTCGCAGTGGTTTGCTGATGGCCGCGATCATATTGGCCGGACTGATGGCCGTATCAGCATATGGAAACAAATCGCATTTCGGTGAAATTCGGGTTGAAGGCGTCGGCTTAGCTTTGGTATTACCGGGAATGCTGGTGGCCATACTGAGCGGCATATTGGGCGGCATATTTGCGAGACTGCTAATTTACTCGCTGCATACAACTTCAGCACTCTGGGTACACAAAATTCGCCGATCTTCACCCATCTGGTTTGCGGGGGCCTGCGGCCTTATGGTGGCCATCATCGGCTTAAGCACTGATGGTGCGACCTTTGGCAGTGGTTACGCTCATACAAGAGCCATGCTGGAGAACACGGATCACGTCTCAACACTTTATGTGCTTTTAAAGATGGCAGCGACATGGCTGACCACCTGGGCTGGCGTGCCCGCAGGCATATTCGCTCCAGCATTGGCCATTGGCGCTGCGCTGGGGAATGATTTAGCGATGTTGTCCCAATACCACAATGCACCGACTCTCATTGCTTTGGGTATGGCTGGTTTTTTGGCTGCAGTAACGCAAGCGCCATTGACCGCATTCATCATTGTCATGGAAATGGTCAGTGGGCATGAGTTGGTTCTCAGTTTGATGGCCAGTGCACTGATTGCGAGTGGCCTTTCGCGTCTGATCAGTCAGCCGCTTTATGCTGCGCTCACTCAATCACAAATCAAGCGATTGCCTGAAGTGACCTCAACAAAAACGGATCTGCAAGAAACACATTCATCTAAGCTTTAACAACAAGAATTCCCCATAGCGAAGCAAATGATTTTGTGCTGCGAAGGATCTGCCAACGGACAAAAAATGCTGCGCGTCAAAGGACTCGCCTGGTAAAAACCCGCAAAAATCCACGTTACTGCCCTCGGGTGTGAGCCATTCGACACCAAGTCATTGGAGGCGCGTTATCTGCCCCCCGACAAACAGCCCTTGAAGCAGACACAAACAAATGCATTGGAACCTCAAGACTTGATGGATGATTCAACCCTGCAATGGATCAATCTCAAACACCTGCTTCAGATAAGCCAGATACTTTTCGTCGTCGCACATGCCTTTGCCAGGCGTATCTGACAATTTGGCAACTGGCTGACCATTGCAGCGGGTCATCTTGATAACAATCTGCAAAGGCTCATAGCCCAGATCATTGGTCAGGTTCGTGCCCACGCCAAAGGCCAGTTGGCAACGCCCACGGAACTGCTGGTAAAGCTCAATGGTGCGCGGAATGGTCAGGCTGTCGCTGAAGATCAGGGTCTTGGTTTGGGGATCGACCCGGTTGTGCTGGTAGTGCGCGATCATGCGCTCGCCCCAGCTGAACGGGTCGCCGCTGTCATGGCGTGCCCCGTCGAACAACTTGCAAAAGTACAGGTCAAAGTCACGCAAGAACGCATTGAAGCCGTAGACATCTGACAGCGCGATGCCCAAGTCACCTCGGTATTCCTTGGCCCAGGACTCGAACGCAAAAATCT
>JAOATE010000091.1:16103-89948 GCA_030158305.1 Burkholderiaceae bacterium | reverse complement strand
CGCTTGCCCCAATACGTCAAGCGGATTTTGGCGGGTGGCATCAACAAGCATCCGAAAATCGAGGCTCACTCCACGGCTCAGGCGGTAGCGGTTGTCGATGGTGACAATGGCATGGGTCATCTGGTCGTGTCCAAAGCCGTTGACCTGGCGATTGAAAAGGCGCGTACCCAAGGTGTCGCATGGGTTGGCACACGCAATAGTAATCATGCGGGTCCTGCTTCTCTCTATGCAACGATGCCTGTCAAGCACGACATGATCGGTTTGTACTTTGCGGTGGGAAATGCCAATCATTTACCTCCATGGGGGGGGATGGATATGCTGTTGTCCACCAATCCGATTTCTGCCGGTATTCCTGCAGGAAAAGAAAATCCCATTGTGCTTGACATGGCCACCACTGTCGCGGCTTATGGCAAGGTCAAAGCAAAAGCAAAAGCCGGTCAAATGATGCCTGAGGGCTGGATGATTGATCGCCAGGGGCAGCCGCTGCTCGATCCCAAACGTTCAGAAGAGGGATTTTTATTGCCAATTGGCGGGTACAAAGGCTATGGTCTTGCACTCATTGTTGGCATTTTAGCGGGGACCTTGCAAGGCGCAGCGATGGGCAAGGATGTCATTGATTTCAATAAAGATCATGTGACGCCGACTAATACTGGTCAAGCGATTTTGGTGTTGAATTTAGCTGCGTTTGGTGGTTCTGAGCTGTTTAAAGGTGCGATAGACACCTTGATCCGTGACATCAAAGGATCTCAACGCCTACCAAATGTGGAACGTATTTGGTTGCCGGGTGAGCAAAGTCATGCGCGACGCATGGACTATGCGGAGCACGGTATCCCGATCGCAGCAGGTGTCGTCAAAGAACTGGCTTCGCTTTCAAGTGACTTAGGCATTCCTGCTTTGTCAGTGTAAAAATTAACTGGAGAAGACAATGAAAGTATTTAAATCCGTTGCATTGCTTGTACAAGCTGTCGCACTGACCGTTGCCTCTTGGGGCGTCAGCGCTCAGGCCAATTACCCTGACAAACCGATTCGCATGATTATCCCTTTAGCGACGGGGAGTGCTGTGGACAATGCCTTGCGCTTAGTTGCTCAGAACATGGCGACCAGCATGGGTCAGCCAATCGTCATTGAAAACGTGCCTGGATCTTCTGGTTTGATCGGTGCGGATCGTATGTTGAAAATGCCTGCAGATGGCTACACCATCGGCGGTGTGAATGACAGCGTCCTCACGATGGTGCCTCATATCAATCCGAACACAACATTCAATACACTCAAGGATTTTGCGCCAATTTCCTTGATCGGAACCATCGAATGGGGTGTCGTAGTTAAAACAGATTCGCAGTTCAAAACGCTGGAGGATTTGATTAAGTTTGCCAAGGCCAATCCAGACAAACTGACATTTAGTTCGGGTGGTGTCGGCAGCCCTCAGCACATCGCGATGGCTTTGTTGATGCAGCGTGCGGGTATGAAGCTTGTGCATGTGCCTTATAAGGGTGCTACGCAGGCTGCCGTGGGTGCCGCAGCAGGAGAGGTTGATGTTTCATTTCAGGGCTTAGGTACTGCTGCTGCGCTCATCAATGGTGGCAAGTTGCGCCTCTTGGCCTTGTCAACACCCAAGCCCTTGCCACAGTTTGCGGGCGTGAAGACGATCGATCAAACGGCTTTGCCTGGATTTTTCTTTAATTCATGGGCTGCCATGGTGGCACCTGCAAAGACTCCAAAGGCAATCGTTGAAAAGCTCTCTGCTGAAGCACGTAAGGCTATGGATAATGCCGATATTCGTGACCGTTTCACAAAGCTTGGAATCACGATTCGCGGCACAACACCTGCTGAGTTTGAGGCTGCACTGAAAAAACAGTATGAGCTTTATGGAAATGTTATTAAAGAAAACAACATTAAGGCAAACTAACTGGAAGGTGACTTGATATGAGCGAAATCCTAAAACACGCAGTCTTGCGTCCAGATCAAATCAAGAGTCATGATCGTGGGGGTGGCGCGAAGACCATCCCTCTCGTGACAGCGGCTACGGGCGCGAAAGCGTTCATCAATGGCATCACGGAGTTTGGGCCCGGTGCAGAGATTCCATTTCATAGCCATAACTGTGAAGAAAGTGTCATCTTGCTTGAAGGGGAAGCGTTTCTTGATATCGCGGGTGAGGTACACGAAGTCAAGGCGCATGACACAACATGGATTCCACCCAATTTGTCTCACCGATTCCGCAACAAATCCAATACACAGGGAATGAAGATTCTGTGGACGTACGCGTCACCAATGGCGACACGTACGCTCACGGAAAGTGGCGAGACGCGCTATATCGCGGCTGAGCATAACAAGTAAAGCCCAATCTTCAAGACCATGCGGTATCCATCTCAAAGGGATAGACAGGGCGCGTGAGTTTTGTATAAGGAAAACGGGTGTGATCCGCGCCCGTGACACCGCCGCCATCGCACTCCACGAGTGCTTTGGCGAGTGGAGCAAAAACGGGACGACAGTACATTCGTGATTTAAGCAAAATAAAGCGATGGCTCGGTGCATCAATGCCGATATGAGAAAAAATCCCTAAATCCCAGTGCTCTTGAGGCGTTTCTGTAATCATCACTTTTGCTTGAGGAAGATCCAAGCAAACGGTGCGACCCATATGAATACGCTGTCCCGTATAGGTCGGGCCCGACACAATGTATTGCCCATCAGAGATCGCCGACACGACCCCCGTCAAGGCTCGAGATGGATGGGTGATGCCAAGTTGTGTCAGCGGAACCTTGTCTCCAATCTGTAGCGTCACAGTTGCCTTGAGTCCCGCCTTGATGAGTAAATCAACGGCTTCAGGATCACATATCGGACCGACGACAATGTCTTCTAGCCCTTGTTTAAGGGCTTCATGCAAAACATTCATGTCGTCGCAAGTTCCGCCTGACATGCAATTGTCACCATGATCCAGCAATAAAACCGGGCCGGAACCCGGTTGTGCAGCGAGATTTTTAGCACGTGCAATCGATGTCGAAAGAGGTTCATTTTTATAGATGAAATCGCTGCGAGCTGACCAGATAAAGTCTGCAATGTTCTGTGCAACGGCATCGGCTGCTTGAGGGTCATTGTCACTCACTACAACCACACTAATACAGGGGGCTGCAATATCGGCGAGAGAAAAGCCGGCCAGCACAGAGACGCCGAGCATCCCTTTTGCTTCGGCTTCTCTAGCGAGCTTGACGGCCTCATGCATTGGACCGATGTCCGTTCGACTGCATAGCGTGTTGAGCATCAAAGGTAAGCGGCGCCAGGCGAGTGTGGGTTTGATTTTCTGATTAATCATCTCTATCAGCAGGCGTCCGGCATGCGCGCCGGTTTCATACATGTCGACATGCGGATAGGTTTTAAAACTAATCACGATGTCGCTATTGTTGATGATCTTGTCGGTCATCTTGCCATGCAGGTCAAAGGCGACAGCGATGGGTGCATGAGGCAATGCAGCGCGCACACGCTCAAGTAGGTCGCCTTCTCCATCGTCAGAGTTTTCGGCAACCATGGCGCCGTGCAGGTCTAGGGCGACCGCATCGCAACCCTGTGCAGCAGAGACGATCGTGTCGCAAAGGTGCGTATAGGCAGCGGCACTCACGGTGCCACTTGGGTTTGCCATCGCACTACAGGCGACAACCACTTCATGACCCGCTTGTTCTAAAACATCAATATAGGCCGCGATCCCTGTTCGCGTATTTTTTAATGCGCTGTATGCCTCGGCACCATAAAGAGGTTCAAACGATGCCAAGGGCGTGGCGATTGGTGAGAAAGTATTGGTTTCGTGATTCAGCCTAGCGACAAGGATTTTCATATCAGTTCAGAATAACCTTAAGAGAGGAGTACATGAGGCCTAGTCCGGTGGCGAGGAGCAGGGCTGTCACTAATAGTTGTGCGACTCTGCGACTCAAGTTCACAGGGTATTTAAGTTGCAAGATGGTGGCGATCGTGATGGCAGGAAAGGCAATGGCAGAGAGAATGATTGCATTCATTGTCAACTCACCCGTCATGAGTGCGATGACGAGACGGGCTGCAGACGTCACACCGAAAATAATAAAAAGATAATGTCGAACCAGATCTTTGTCGAGTGGCTGACTATAGAGGTGGTAAACCAAGGGCGGTCCTGGGGTTGCAAACATACCGCCAAGAATGCCAGTTAAAAAGCCTGCAGTCAGCGTCGAGGATTTGCTTGAATTTTTACGCGCATTTGTATTGATCATAAATAGCGCGATGGCCGAGGCAAAAATACAGATGCCAAGAATCAGTCTCAGCGTTGTGATGCCATTGTCTGTAAACCAGGATAAAGAAATAAAGCCCACCACTAAACCGATCATGCTTGAGATGAGCATTGGTTTTAGAAGCGGGCCGATCGAAATGCGTGGCGATTTGCTCAAGTAAACAAGGTTGTTTGCGATCGACAGGATGCATGCAATATTGGCAGCATCTGCAATAGAGATAATTTGCAGTGCACCAGTGAGTCCAACCAAAATTAAGCCAAAGGCAAAACCAGTGAGGTTTTGACAAAAGGCGGCAAGGAGAGCGATGGAGATAAATGCGGCATATTGCACGAGTGACATGATCTGTTGATTCCTGACTGCTTACCAAAAATAGCTTAAAAAACTTACCTTTGAGACTTTAAACGATTCTATTGATATACACGTTGGGATTGGCATAAGCTCAATTGAAAAATATCTTTAGAACACGTAAATATGCGTCTAAATGATGATATTTTGGAAGTTAAGTTAACTTAAGGAGTGAAATATGACGGATCATAAAAAAAACTGGAAGCTTGAAACAGTCGCTGTACACGGCGGATACAGCCCAGATCCCACGACACGTGCTGTCGCGGTACCCATTTATCAAACCGTTGCCTTTGCTTTTGACAATACCCAGCACGGTGCTGATCTGTTTGATTTGAAAGTGCCAGGCAACATTTACACGCGCATTATGAATCCTACGCAAGATGTGTTGGAACAGCGCGTGGCAGCCCTGGAGGGTGGTATTGCGGCGCTGGCTCTGGCATCTGGACAAGCGGCAGTGACGTATGCCATCCAGACCATCGCTGAGGCAGGAGATAACATCGTTTCCTCTAGCACTTTGTATGGCGGCACTTACAACCTTTTTGCACATACCTTGCCACTTTCTGGCATCACAACGCGTTTTGCAGATCCGCGTGACCTCGCATCTTTTGAGCCACTCATCGATGAGAAAACAAAAGCAATCTTTGCTGAGTCAGTGGGTAATCCCCTTGGTAATGTGACGGATATTGCGGCCCTTGCTGAAATCGCGCATCGTCACGGCATCCCACTCATTATTGACAACACTGTACCGTCGCCATATTTGTTGCGGCCGATTGAACATGGTGCGGATATCGTGGTGCAGTCACTGACTAAATATCTAGGCGGTCATGGCACAAGTTTGGGCGGAGCCATTATTGACTCAGGTAAATTTCCTTGGGCGGAGCACAAAGTGCGGTTCAAGCGTTTAAACGAGCCTGATGTGAGTTATCACGGCGTTGTGTATACAGAGGCGTTTGGACCTGCAGCCTATATTGGCCGTGCACGGGTGGTGCCCCTTCGCAATACTGGCGCAGCGATTTCGCCCTTCAATGCCTTTCTGATTTTGCAAGGGATTGAGACCTTAGCCTTGCGAGTGGATCGTATTACAGAAAATGCGATGAAGATTGCTCAATATCTGAAGACCCACAAAAAAGTGGATTGGGTGAGTTTTGCAGGTTTACCTGAGCATCCTGATCACGCTTTGGTAAAAAAATATCTTTCAGGAAAAGCCCCCGGCTTGTTTACGTTTGGGGTCAAGGGTGGACGAGAGGCGGGCGCACGCTTTCAAGATGCTCTCCAACTCTTTACTCGGTTGGTCAATATTGGTGATTCAAAGTCACTTGCAACACATCCTGCTTCTACGACGCATCGTCAGCTCAATCCAGAAGAGCTTGCACGCGCTGGTGTCAAAGAGGAAACAGTGAGGTTATCGATCGGGATTGAGCATATCGATGATTTGATTGCTGATTTAGAGCAAGCCTTGGCGGCAGTTTAGTGATTAAGCCCCCCCGTTTAAGTTTTTGGGGGGGGCATTGTTCGGATCAGTATATGACCGCGAGATAGTTTGAATTTATTTCAATGGCATTTTCAGTGCAGTTATAGGCCACCCATTTTTTTGACTTGCTCTAGAGCATAGGGTGTTAAGACTTTTTCTAAAGATTTCCAGCTAATGGTGACGCCGTCAAAGGCACGTGCAACATGAGGCAGGAAACCATCAACATCGATTCCTTTATTTGTAAAACAAAATGAAAATGAGGCTGATGGTTGAGCTGTGCTTGGTCGAAAATCAGAAACCATGCTGATGTCAAAATCTTTTTCTATTTTAGCTAGCTCAAGAAAGTGTGATTGTGTCGTGCTTTCAAATATCTTTTGCCAAGTATTTCCTGTAAATACATCAGATATTTTTAAAGGTCTTTCCTTTTCAATTGAAAATATGCCGCATTCGGTATCGCTGGTTGGATATGCTCCAGTAAAGGCTTCACTGAATATTTTTTTATACAGCCAGTCGGGTGAAGCCTGTGAGAACTGTATGTCATAACTTTCTGTTCCACGCTCTTCAGGCAAATCTGCTTTGTCTTTAAAATTTAAATAGTGATTGAGTCGAATTCCGATCGGTGACTCATCATCGACTTGCATGTATTTGCGCTCAATCACATAAACCGTTTCATTTGTTTTTGATGTGCGTACGTGGTTGTCTATCGCGCTATAGGTTTTATAGCCCGCGATTATTTTTCCTGTAGACGATAGATCTTTAATGCGTTCGTTATAAGATTTAATTAGACAGCTAGTAGCCTCTTGATTGCTGACTACTAACGCATTCATATCGACAAAGCAATAAGTCGCTATAAACCGAAGCCATGATCTTTGACTTGAGATCAGTATTTTGTCGGCTGTAGGGGAAAGTTTCGAGCGAGCCGTCTTATATTCAAATGCAAGCTTTTCATCTAATCTGGATAGCGACGCATCTGTGCAAATCGCTTTCTCCATTGTGCTTCTCGCCTTTGTACAGTCAAAGCTTGCGGCGTGAACATAGGTAGTAAAATAAAAGTTGTAAAAAGTTAAAAATATTATTGGAATGGCATTAACGGTTTTAATCATTATTTTCCTGTTAATGACACCAAATAAAAAATCCCGGCAGCCATTAAGGCCGAGGCGGGAACGGTGATAATCCAAGCAGCAAAAATTTTATAAACCGCGGAGCGTTTGACCAACTCTTCGCGGTAGACGCGTTTCATTTTCTTGCGTTCTTTCTTTGAAAGTAAAACCTCTGCTGCATTAATCTTGAGTTGTTTTAAGATCAATTTTTTGCTTGCCATATCTGCTTGTGAAAATTTAAGCAAAAACTGCTCAACCATTTCTTTGTCTTCGCCTGAGTGGTGCATCCTGATGTACTCAATCATGCGAGCATATTGTGTTTTCAGTCGTTCACGTAGAAATCCAACTCCGAATATTCCTCCAATCGCAATATGCGTGGAGCTCACAGGGAGTCCGAGTTGCGAAGCGACAATGACCGTTAGCGATGCGGACATTGCAATGCAAAAAGCACGCATTTGATCGAGTTCAGTGATTTCTCCACCTACGGTACGAATCAGCTTTGGGCCATAAAGTGTCAGACCTAAAGAGATGCCAAGTGCCCCCACGATCATGACCCATAAGGGGATGTCGGCTTTAGTAGAGACACTGCCTTGAATAACAGTGTCGACGATCGCAGCGAGCGGCCCAACAGCATTGGCGACGTCATTAGCACCATGCGCAAAACTCAAAAGTGCGGCTGAAAAAATCAGTGGAACGGTAAATAAAGAGTTGATGCCTGCTTTGTTGGGCTCAATGGATTGCGCGCGCAGATTAACAAGGGGCCGGACTATCAGCCAAGTCAATACACCAATCACAACGCCGATGACAGAGGCTGTCAAAAATTCGACTTTCCAGATCTTGTTAAAACCTTTCAAAATCAAGTAGGTTGTAAAGGCGCACGACATGATTCCTATCAAGAGCGGAACGGTTCGTTTGGCCGCTGCAATCATGTCGGACTGATAGGTGATAGAGCGTTTGATCCAATAAAGAAATCCGGCTGCAACGAGACCTCCCAAAAGAGGGGATACGACCCAGCTCAATACAATGCCACCCATGACAGGCCAATTGACCACATTGATGCCACCTGCGGCAAGGCCTGCACCGAGCACTGCACCAACAATGGAGTGCGTCGTCGAGACAGGAGCGCCCACCATCGTTGCAAAATTTAGCCAGAGCGCACCGGCTAACAGTGCGGAGGTCATGACCCAGATAAAACGATTGCCGTCGGTAATCAATTTTTGATCAATGATGCCACCTCGTATCGTTGAGACAACATCTCCGCCCGCGACGAGGGCCCCCATCATTTCAAATACTGCAGCGATGATGATGGCCGAGGTCATTGTCAGTGACTTTGAGCCTACGGCGGGCGCGACGTTATTTGCGACATCGTTGGCTCCGATATTCATGGCCATATAGCCAGCAATCATGGCGGCGATGATCAGAATCGAACCCTGGGTGCCAGAGACCTCTAAATTGATAGTCGTGTAGAGCATGATGGCTAGAACAAATAGCAGTCCCATACCGAGCTTAAAGATTTCTTTTTGGCCGCGACTGCTGGCTTTTTGTAGGTCTGCTATGTTTTTGAACTCCACGCTCTGTCCTATATTTTTATTTCACACGATTTTGTTTGCGTTTGGATTATACGATTGTGGCTAGCAAGTTGATTTAATTCAGTAAATTCATCTTCGTACAGGGCTTTTTATGCTTGGCCTGATCAAATTTCAACATATACTGACCCCCTCTGAAATGCGTCAATCAATATGTCTAATGCCAATGTTGTGACTTTGCGTGTGTTGTCTGTTATCCCGCCGATGACGCAGCTCAACACGCCTTATCCCTCAACAGCATATTTGACGGGTTTTTTGCGTTCGCGCAACATCCATGCTGTGCAAGAGGACCTTGCCCTTGCCTTAGTATTACGCTTGCTCAGCGAAACAGGACTCGAACAAGTCGCCATTCAAGTCAAGGCAATTGCTCCTCGTCAGCGAAGTCATTCTCTTCAGGCCTTTGTTGCCCAACAAAATCGCTATCTCAGCACCATTGATGCCGTCATTGCGTTTTTACAAGGTCGCGACTCAACGCTCGCCCATCGTATCGTGGGTCGTCAGTATTTGCCTGAGGGACCACGCTTTGCCGCATTGGATGCCTATGTCGATGACGAATCCGGAGATCCTTTGGGCTGGGCCTTTGGCGCGCTCGGGATGCAAGATCGTGCGAAACATTTAGCGACGCTGTACCTCAACGATCTTGCTGATGTTCTACGCGATGCGGTTGATTCACGCTTTGAGTTTGTGCGCTATGGCGAGTCACTGGCTGCGAGTCAGGCGACATTCGAGCCCTTGGCGCTTGCTTTAGCAGCACCGCCCACACTCGTGGATGATTATTTAAAAGAACTCACGCTTGAGGCCCTTGCGCGTCATACGCCTACAGTCGTGTTGCTTTCGGTGCCGTTTCCCGGTACGGTCTATGCCGCGTTCAGAATTGCGCAGACGATTAAAGCCCATCATCCCGCAATCAAAATCATCTTAGGTGGCGGTTTCGTCAATACGGAACTGCGCGAGCTCAAAGAACCCAGAGTCTTTGATTATTTTGATTTTGTGACGCTGGATGCGGGTGAACGACCTTTACTCTCCTTGCTGGATCATTTGTCAGGCAAGCGATCACAGCAGCGTCTGGTGAGGACATTTTTACGCGACGCCGAAACGGGTGTCGTGCGCTACATCAACATGGTCGAACCTGAGGTTCCCTTCGAGGAAGTCGGGACGCCAACTTGGGATGGTTTGCCGCTTTCCGACTATTTGTCATTGTTAGATATGCTCAATCCCATGCATCGGCTGTGGAGTGATGGTCGCTGGAACAAACTGACCGTCGCTCACGGCTGTTATTGGAAGAAGTGTAGCTTTTGTGATGTGAGTCTGGATTACATCGGTCGTTACGAAACAGCCTCCGCGGAGGTCTTGGCTGATCGCATTGAGGCAATTGTTCGCGAAACCGGTCAGACTGGTTTCCATTTTGTTGATGAAGCCGCTCCGCCAAAAGCATTAAAGTCTCTCGCCTTAGAGTTAATCAAGCGAAATCTCAATATCTCCTGGTGGGGCAACATTCGTTTTGAAAAAACGTTCACGCCAGAGCTCTGCCAGTTGCTGGCGCAAAGCGGTTGTATCGCGGTGTCAGGTGGTCTGGAAGTCGCTTCAGATCGCTTGCTCAATTTGATGAAAAAAGGTGTTTCGGTCGATCAGGTCGCAAGAGTGACACGCGCCTTTAGTGACGCAGGCATTTTGGTACATGCGTATTTGATGTATGGCTTTCCGACCCAGACCGTCCGCGATACCGTGGATGCCTTGGAGTATGTGCGTCAGTTATTTGCCAATGGCTGCATTCAAAGTGGTTTTTTTCACCGATTCACTTGTACGGTTCATTCCCCCGTGGGGCTCAATCCTTCTGAGTACGGGGTCACGCTCGCGCCGCTGCCACCGACTAGTTTTGCCAAGAACGATGTGGGTTTTACTGATCCCACCAATGTCGACCACGCAACATTGGGGGTAGGGCTTCGAAAAGCGATCTACAACTACATGCACGGCATAGGACTCGAAGAAGATGTCCGAAGCTGGTTTACATTCAAAGTGCCACGTGCTTCTGTTAACCATGACTATATAGAGCGAGCGCTTGATGCGAAGTGAGGCTATTTTTGCGTCATAGGCGTTAAAAAATCATTACGGGAGAAGATAAATGACAAGAAATATGCACGAAGATGACTTTGATTCCACTGAGATCCGTGCGTTGCGCGAGGATTTAGCACTTGCCCTGCGCGCCGCTGCCCATCATGGCTTGTCTGAGGGTGTTTGCAACCATTTCAGCGTCGAAATTCCTGATGATAGCGGGCGTTTTTTGCTCAACCCAAGAGGATTGCTCTGGAGTGAGATCCAGGCCGAAGATATCGTCATGATTGATGAGCATGGTGAAATTTTGGCAGGTCGCCATCCTGTTGAGCCAACCGCCATGTACATCCATGCTGCAGTGCATCGGATTGCTAAAAAAACCTGCGTGCTGCATACGCACATGCCTTATGCCACGGCGTTGACTTTGACGCGACAACGCGCGCTCGATACAACGCTGTCACAAAATGCCATGCGTTTCCATGGTCGCGTCGCCATTGATGCGCATTACAACGGCTTAGCGCTAGATGCGGGTGAGGGCGAGCGTATCGCGCATGCCATGCAAGGCGCGGATGTGGTGTTTTTAGGTAATCACGGCGTTGTGGTCTGTGGTGACCGCGTGGACTATGCCTACGACGATCTGTATTTTTTAGAGCGTGCCTGCATGATGCAAGTGCTTGCAATGTCTTCCGGTTTACCGCTTGAGCCGGTTGATGCAAATCTTGCTCAGCGGGTCGGTGAGCAAACTCTAGGTGAAAGATTGCAATCAGAATTATTTTTTAAGGCCTTGGGACGTACGATTTAAGATGTGAAATTGGTAACGAAATGCTTCCTGTTCATTGCATCTATGCGAATGTTTAAGAGGCAGAAGCCTTCTTTTACCCTAGTAGTTTCCCCATGTTTCCCTATGAAGTAGGGTAATCATTATTTACATAACAAGGCTATTTCGTTACAGTCTGCCCGCGTCTAGTTCAGAGCCTGAACTAGACTTCATTTTTTCAAGGAAATCACATGTCCTCTTTATCCGTAAAACTCATGACTGCGTCGTTTGCAGTTTTGGCGTCGGCGTTGGTAGCTACACCAGCCTCGGCTCAGGAAAAACTCCGCATTGCGCTTGACACGAACCCAGTTCATGTCCGTAACAAAGGCGTGGAAATTTTCGTCGAAGAATTGAAAAAACGCACGGGTAACCGTTTTGCGATTGAAGTCTACCCAAGCGGCCAGCTGTTCCGTGATCGTGACGTACCCCGCGCGCTGCGCCAGGACGCAGTAGAAATGGCTGTTCCAGGCACCTGGCAGCTCGACAGTGCTGAGCCAAACGCCGCACTGCAAAGTCTCCCCATGTTTTACGGTGTTGAAGAAGCCACCGTTCATAAAGTCATGGATGGCAAGCTTGGTCAGTTCTTGAATAAAAAATTCGAAGAGCGCATGCGTGTCAAGATCTTGGGCAAGTGGATGGATCTGGGTTTTCAAAATACCTACACCATCAACAAAGAAATCAAGACCTATGCTGACATGAAAGGCATGAAGATTCGCTACCCCGGTGGTACGGCGAATGCTCAGCGCATCACAACATTGGGTGCTACGGCGTTGCTCGTGCCATGGCCAGATGTTCCCTTGGCGATGAGTCAAGGCGTGATGGATGGTTTGTTGACGACTTATGAGAGCAGCTTTTCCTCTAAGTTAATGGACTCTGGTATGAAGTACTCTTTCGAAGACAGAAACCAGTTCAACCAGTACGTGCCAATGATGCGCGCTAACTTCTTTAACAAGCAGCCCAAAGAAGTGCAGCAGGCTATTCTTGAGTCATGGGATATCGCTGCTACGCAAGAGCGTAAAAATGCTGCGGCCGCCCAACTCAAGGCCAAAGAAGTCCTGGTCAAAGCTGGTTTGAAAGTTGTCATTCCAACGCCTGAGCAAGTGTTAGGTGCACGTCGTGAATTGATGAAGATCCAGCCTGAGCTCGTCAAGAGCATCAAGATGGACAAAGACGTTGTCGAAGAAGCTCTCAAAAACCTAAAAGAAGCAGGCGTGGCGTTCTAAATTATGCAAGCAAAAGACACAGTTCAGGCAGCTGAGCCTACTGGCAATCGACTCTATGAGACGTTGCGCCAAAAAGCTCAGGCTGACCTCGAGGCGGAAGCCCATGATGTACCCAAATCCCACCCCATCGAATCTTTGGTGGTGGGGGGCTTAGCCACGCTGGCCTTGGTGATGTGTTCCTATAACGTCATCGTTAGACAGATTGCGCCCTCGATGACACTGGACTTTGTCGAAGAAGTGCAGGTTTACATGGTGATCTGGGCGGTATTTTTATCGCTCGGCACCGTCACTTTGATGGATCGTCATGTAAAGTCCGATTTTTTTATCAATATGTTCCCACCCAAGCTCAAGCATGGCGTTGAGGTGTTTGCTGATGCGCTTGGGTTGTTTTTCTGCGTTTTTGCCACCTACTACGGCGCAGTGGTTGCCCATCAGGCATGGGACTTCGGTGATGTCTCCACGACGATGCTTCGCATGCCGTTGTGGATTTACTTTGCAGCATTGCCGGCAGGTTCTTTTGTAATGGGTCTGGCTTATATCGTGCGTCTTTACCGCAAATGGTCAAAACGGGAGCAGCAGCATGCTTAGTTTCTTTTCTCCCGTCTTTATTATTCTTTTGATTCTTGGTGTCCCCATTTTTTTGACGATGGGTGTGACGTCAGGTTTGGTGTTTGCGACTGAGGGTAGTTTGGTCCCGTTGGCTCAAAAAATTATTGATGAGCTCAACTCCCCAACTCTTTTGGCAGTCCCTTATTTTGTGATTGCGGCGACGTTCATGGAGCGTGGTGGCGTTGCAAAAGCGTTGATTAATGCTGCAACGGCCTGGATTGGTCGTGTCCACGGTGGTTTGGGTCTTGTCTCCGTGTTGACATGTGCAATTTTTGCTGCAATGTGTGGATCCTCTGTCGCGACTGCGATTGCTATGGGTACCATCATGATCCCAGCCATGCTTCGTAACGGGTATGCGCCTTCATTTTCTGGCGGCATTCTGGTGGCAGCGGGCACATTAGGTATTTTGATTCCACCTTCGCTGGCCTTTGTGGTCTACGGCGTGCTTGCAGATGCTTCGATTCCACGTTTGTTTTTGGGTGGTGTCGTACCTGGTCTGATAAGTGCTGCGATGATGGGCGTGTACGTTTATTTCTTCAGCAAGAAACATGGCTACGTTGACCGCGTCCAAATCTCTCGCGAAGAAAAAATCAAAAAGACCATTAACGCGATTCCAGCTTTGTTGGTGCCAGTTGTCGTGCTTGGGGGCTTGTATGGCGGTTTTGTCACACTGACAGAAACAGCTGCCTTATCAGCGGTCGTTGCCATCGTGTTGGCTTTGTTTGTTTATCGTGAAGTCAAGCCAGGTGACTTTTTGAAAGTCATGACGCATTCGGTTCGCAGTGCTGCTGCGATTATGATTATCATTGCGATGGCGCTGGCTTTTGGTCATTTGATTACAGAAACAGGTGTTGCGCAAAAGACGCTTGATTTTGTGAAAAGCCTGGATATTCAAGCTTGGCAATTCTTACTCGCCGTCAATATTCTCCTGATCTTCTTGGGTATGTTCCTCGAAGTCTTCTCGATTCTGTTGATCATGGTGCCGATTATCCTGCCATTGCTGGAACCGCTTGGTATTGATCCTATTCACTTTGGTGTGATGCTTGTGATCAACATGGAATTGGCGCTGATGTCTCCACCTGTAGGCTTGAATCTGTTCGTCATTAGTAACATTTCCAAGATCCCCTTGGCTCAGGTGTTGCGTGGCACGATGCCATTCTTCTTCTTGATGGTCGGTTTATTGCTGGTCGTGACCTATATCCCGATCATTTCGACATGGCTTCCTGATTTAATGATGGGACCAGGTTAATATTTTTTATGCCTAGTATGATCTAGCCCCCAAGCCACAAAAGGCGAGGGGGTTTTTTCTTGCAATATCTAAGTGAGACAAGATGAGTGACTTAAGCTATTGGTTAATCCGCTGCGGCAATCAGGTATTGATTTCTGTTGATGCCCAAGGTAACGAAGCCTTTCCTCAGGCTCGTCGAGCAGATTTTGGTGATTCTATTGAGGCGCTTCATATTGGCCAATGGAATGGATCAGCCTGTTATGCGATTGAGTCGGACAATATTCCTTCCAACATCACGGGCGAATTGCGTCCAGTACGCAGCTTGTTTGCTTCGGCAGGCCCGGAGATATTCGCCCTAGCTGGTCGTGGGACACAGATGATTGACTGGCAAAAAAATCATCGTTTTTGTGGTCATTGCGGCACCCCAACGGTGATGAAAAAAACTGAGTATGCACTTGAGTGTCCTGCATGCCGTCTTGTGGCTTACCCGCGCATTTCACCTGCCGTTATGGTGTTGATTGAGCGTGGACACGAACTCATGTTGGCGCGCAGCCCGCATTTCCGTCCTGGTGTTTTTAGTGCGTTAGCTGGCTTTGTTGAAGCAGGTGAAACGCTCGAGCAGTGTGCAGTGCGCGAGGTGCGTGAAGAAGTTGGTTTGGAAATCAGCAATTTGCGCTACTTCACGAGCCAATCCTGGCCGTTTCCCAATTCGCTGATGGTGGCATTTTTTGCAGATTATGCTGGCGGAGAGATCACACCCGATCCGACTGAGATTGAGGCGGCAGGTTGGTTTTCACGCGAAGAACTTCCGCCCTTGCCGGAACATGTCAGCATTGCGAGACAGCTGATCGATGCCTCTTGTCGCCTATATACTGCGCAGCGATTCATCACTGCGCAGTAATTTGATCAGACTTATTGATCACACGAATGAACAGACGAATATAAATTTAGTACGTATCAAACATCCGCTGAATCTCGGCCCGATCTTGGGTCTTGGTCAGCGCCATGGCTAAAAGAATGCGTGTTTTTTGAGGGGTGAGGTTGTCAGCTTGGATAAAGCCAGCCTCGCGCATTTTGCTGGGGGCAAAGGTGCGTCCTGAGCCCGCCCGAGAAGAAATGGCAACGATGACGCCTTGCTTGACCGCAGCTTCCATCGCAAGAAACTCCTCCGGTGACAGCAGCCCCGGCGCAAACGCCGCACCGACAATACCGCGTGCCCCTGCCGCAATAAAGGCCTGAACAGCCACACCATCGCCACCTGCATAGCTATAAGCGATATCGACACGCGGGAGTTGAGCGATCTCGCGCAGATCAAACTCTGTATCGGGTGTGCGACGTCTCGTCGGGCTGCGATAGATGACAATTCGGTCACCATCGACATGACCGAGCGCACCAAAGTCTGGAGTGCGAAACGTTTGCAGACGTCCGTTGGAGGTTTTCGTGACATCGCGTGCTGCTTGAATCTCGTCATTCAGACAAATCAACACGCCGAGGTTCCGTGCCTCAGGGCATGCGGCCAAGCGCACTGCGTTGTAAATATTCATGCCGGCATCTGTCGATAGGGCACTGGCAGGGCGTTGCGCTCCTGTCAACACAACAGGAATGCTCGTGTTGAGACCTAAGTTCAACGCATAGGCAGTCTCTTCCATTGAAGAAGTGCCATGCAATATCACGATACCTGCGAGATCCTGATGTTCCTCGATGAGCTTGCTAATGACCTCGGCAAGTTTTTTCCAGTGAGGAAAGCTCACGGCAGTGGATAGCAAGGTATCAAAAGCGACAGGGAGAACATTGGCAACGGTCTTGGCTTGCGGAAACTTTTCCAACATACCATGCACGTCGAGTCTGGTGCCGGTGGAGCTGTATTCAAACACATCAAGTTCGCCCAGGATACTGAGCGAAGTGATCGTGCCACCTGTGCTAATCAGTGCAACTTTTGGTTTTGTTGTCATTTCCGTTCCATGATCCAAGTAATATTTTTCTCGCCTTTAAATTGTAGGCGTCCGTCTGGCAGCAAGTTTGCACTGATGGGGTGAAATTTTCCATCTTGATAGACTTGCTCACCTTCGAAGGTATTTTTTCCTGTTGCGTAAAGAATGATGATTTCATCCCCCACTTTAAATTTTGCACTGTTGGTGGCGGTTGCTGTGCCTAGACCGTTTTCAAGTGTATAGCCGTATTTCCATTTCGTGCTGACCCAGTTTCCGTTGAGTGCTGTCAAGGGTTCTGTTGCAGGACCTTTACGCATCGGCGTGACAATTAAAGCGCTGCCCAAGCCTGCTGATTCGCATTGACGTACAGAATAGGCGATACCTTGATCCATAATGTAGTGGTTGCCGCAGTCACCCGAGCCTTGATAATCAGCATCTAAGGTGTCAACTACCCTAAATGTGCTGTCGCTGAGTGACTGGAGATTGGACTCCAACACATCGACTAGTTTTTTTTCGCCAGCTAAATAGTTGGCGTCCATGTTTTGGTTGTTGGAGCGCAAGGCTTCACGCATGGTTTGAAGCGTCGCGAGCATTTCTTTCTTGGTGGTCGTGCCTGAATAAAAACCGACGCATCCTGCATGTTGTCCTGTTGGCGCCTTGCCTACCCATTTGCAAATTTTGCCTGCATCAACAATATTTTTTGGGGTGACGATGAGTTGGCCATCGGTTGAGTTCCAGAAACCAAGCCACTGCTCATTAATCTGTTGTGCCGATGCGCCTGAAGTGATGCAGGACAGGGCTAGGAAGAAGGCGGATAAAAATATCTGACGCATATTTAGATTCTCGGTTTGGTGTCAATTTGGAAATTATATAAAAATAATTTAAGCAATCAGCGTGGCCAGCCGAAGCGAGTGCTCTCAGAGCCCTTTAAAAATAGCGGGACGCTTGTCTTTCCATGCCGCAGCCCCTTCCTTGATATCGTCTGAGCGTTCGGAATGAAGCACAGCTTGCTGGATAGTCACCTCGTCTAATTGTCCGCGCGCAATGAGATTGAGGTGCTTTTTAATGCCGAGTAATGCGAGCGGTGCCATCGAGGCCAATTGTTGGGTGAGAGCGTCTACACGTGGACCCAATTGTTCGGGCTCTACCAATTCAGTCAAAAATCCGATCTCTTGCATTTCTGGCGCTTCGATTTTTTCAGCAGTCAAAAATAGTCTTTTCGCCTGATTCAGTCCCAGTCGCGTGATGTAACGCACCATGCCGCCCGGATAAAAATGTAGCCCCAATTTTGCCGCGGGCATAAACATATTGGCAGCCGTGCTCCCTACGCGAAAATCACAGGCTAGGCAAAGATCGGTACCGCCACCGTAAACCCCGCCGTTGATCGCAGCGACAGTCACAGGTCGTGCCTGCTCGATCAGGTCGACGGTTTCTCCAAAGTAGAGGGACGAGGGCGCGCTCTCAGCGGCCAGTGAGGAAATATCGTAACCACTACAAAAATATTTTCCGTCTGCGATCAATCGCAACACCAGTACCTGTGGTGCTTGATTAACGGCATGGATGTGTGATTGGATGATGGCTAGATCAGAAGGGCTCAGGCGATTGGCATAGCCAGGGTTGCACAGGCGGATCGTAGCGATCGCTCCCTCGATGGTCAGCACCGGTGAGGTAGCTGTGACAGTTGTAGAGGGTTCAGACATGGTGAGCGCCTAGAAAAATGTTTGATAAGGTTGTTTGAAAAAAGGGGTCTCAAAGTTCTTGGCTGATCCAGGCAACAAGTGCCGAGATCGTAACAACCGATAAAACAGTTGAAACCAGAATTGCGCGAGCGCTGGCCGCGGCGTCGCGTTGATAGAGTTGAGACATCATAAAAGGTCCGGTCCCAACAGGCAGTGCCGCGGCCAGAATCGCGACCAGGGCCCATGTTTTTGGCACGTCAAACACAAACAATACTAAAAGTGCAGTCAGTGCAGGCTGAAACAAGAGTTTGAACAGAACAATACGCATCACCTCAGGGCCTGCGCGTTGCTCTGAAGTCTGTCCAAGAAACAGTCCGATGGCGATCAACGCGCAGGGTGTGGAGGCATCGCCCAACAAGCTGATGTAACGCATGGCCGGTGCCGGCATCGGCCACTGCAAGACTGACCAGAGAACACCCAAGATCGGGGCTACTAATAGTGGGTTGCGCAGCATGGAGTGAAGGACTTTTTTAATGGCTGGCAAAATTCCAGAGTGATCCAGTCTCAGCAACTCGGCAAGCATGATTGTCATGGCAAAGAGCAAAGAAACGGTAAAGACGGCTGTAATCACCGACGGGGCTAACCCCTCCTTGCCAAACACCATCAGGCAGAGTGGTATGCCCATAAAGCCAGCGTTCCCATACGCGGCACTCATACTATTGATCAGTCTATCAAGGGGAGGAATGTGTTTGTCTCGTGAGACAAGCGCATATAAGCCTGCGGTGCCAAACATACCCAAGGCGAAAGACCAAAAAAAACCTGGTTGAGCGAGGTCTGACAGCTCGACATTCGACATGGCGGCAAAAAGTTGCGCAGGCAGTGCGAGGTAAATCACAAATCTGTTGAGGCCCTCACGGCTGGAGGAGCCGAGTAAATTGCGCTTAGTGCAGACCCATCCTGTCAGGATCAGGGCAAATACCGGAAAAGCAGCGTCAATGACCGCAGCAAACATAGCCCGACATAATAGAAATTTAAGGTGCCCAAGTGTAGCGCGTTGGTTCGGGATTCATGCGCGTTAAGGTCAACTCAGACATAATACAAAAATAGACCGTCAAAGGAATGTTGAGTGAAACACGAAAATTTTCAAACGCATGCTTCGGTTGTTCAAGTACAACTAGGTTCTTGGTCCGAGTTGCGTGACCAAGCGTGCGCGATTCGATTTGAGGTTTTTGTCGAGGAACAACAGGTCCCCATTGCCGAAGAACTCGACGCAATGGATGCACAATGCTTGCATGCTCTGGCCTTGAGTCCCCAAGGTGAGGCTGTCGCGACAGGGCGGCTACTTCCGGATGGTCATATTGGCCGTATGGCAGTCAAGCTTTCAGAGCGAAAAAAGGGTGTTGGCGCGGCGGTTTTACACGCGCTGATTCAGGCGGCACAAGATAGGGGTTTCAAAGAGGTTGTGCTTGGCGCTCAGCTTCACGCCAAAGGCTTTTACCTCAAACAAGGCTTTGTCGAGTTTGGGGAGGTCTTTTTGGATGCCAATATTGAACACGTGATGATGAAAAAGGCACTGGTTGCGCATGCTGGATAAAGAAACATCACTTAACTTTCAGATAATAAAAAACCCCAAAATCTCATTAAAGAGTTTTGAGGTTGGTTATTTTGCTGATAAAGCGCTGAAGATCATTAAAGCAACAGGTATTTTGCTTTACACTTCAATGGTGCCCAGGAGAGGACTCGAACCTCCACACCTTGCGGCACACGGACCTGAACCGTGCGCGTCTACCAATTCCGCCACCTGGGCCTATCTGTACTTCTGAAGCACCGAATTATAAGCGAGATTCAAACTTTGGCAAATCGCCTTCCTCCTCATTCCAAGAACGGTCGCCCCAGCGCAGCCACCCCTGAACTTCCTCCTGACTTTGATCCAGATGTTCCAAGTCGCGAAGAAATCTTAGAGTCCTTACGTACCGCACTTGTGCCGCTTTCTCCCGAAGATCTTGCGACGCGACTCGGTCTCGAGTCTCCGGAAACACTCAAGGGCTTTGACCGTCGGCTTGCCGCGATGGAGCGCGATGGTCAGTTGTTGCCCAATCGTAAAGGCGTGCTCTTGCTGGCAAATAAGCTGGACTTTGTCGCAGGACGCGTCCAAGGACATCGCGATGGCTTCGGATTTTTGGTGCGCGATGGAGGAGGGCCAGACCTTTTTCTATCTCCCCGTGAGATGCTCAAGGTCTTGCACGGCGATCGCGTACTCGTCAAGCCAACCGGCGAATACCGTGGTAAGCCTGAGGCCACCATTGTTGAAGTGATTGAGCGTCGCACCAATCGTTTAGTCGGTCGCTTTCTAAACGAGCGCGGCATGACGATCGTGGTTCCCGAAGATCAACGCATCAAGCACGATGTATTGATTCCTCCTGCCGATACAGGCGGCGCGCAACACGGTCAAGTCGTCTCCGTCGACATCATTGAACAGCCTACGCGTCATACCCAGCCACTTGGTCGTGTGGCGGAGATTCTCGGTGAAATCGATGATCCAGGCATGGAAATCGAAATTGCGGTCCGAAAGTTTGATGTACCGGTCGAGTTTTCTGATGCGGCCTGGCGTCAAACTGAAAAATTACCCGATACGGTGCGTAAACAAGATCTCAAAGATCGTGTTGATTTGCGCGATGTAGCGTTTATTACGATCGACGGCGAAGATGCCCGCGATTTTGATGATGCGGTCTATTGTGAAGAAGTCGATTTAGGCTCTGGACGTAAACGTCCTGCCTGGCGTTTGTTGGTTGCCATTGCAGATGTGAGCCACTATGTAACACCTGAGGATGCCTTAGATATCGATGCGCGGACCCGCGGCACGAGTGTGTATTTCCCACGCCGTGTGATTCCGATGTTGCCCGAAAAGCTCTCCAATGGTTTGTGCTCACTTAAGCCACAGGTGGACAGACTGGTATTAGTTTGCGATATGGTGATTCCGCTCACGGGCGCCAAAGCCGGCACTGTGGCGGCCTACCAGTTTTACAATGCTGTGATTCATTCACATGCACGAACCACATACAACCAGGTTTGGGAAACACTGCAGCAACCTCAAGGACCTGCGGCACGCAGTCTTTCCCATGTCACTCCGCACATACAAAGTTTGTACTCAGTCTTTCAGCTCTTGCAGCAAGCTCGCAAAGAGCGGGGTGCGATTGATTTTGATACGGTTGAGACCAAAATTGTTTGTAATGAACTCGGACGCATTGAAAAGATTATTGGTCTGGTGCGTAACGATGCACACCGACTCATCGAAGAGTGCATGCTTGCGGCCAACACTTGCGCGGCTGATTTTATGGGTCGTAGCAAGCACATCGGTTTGTATCGAGTGCACGAGGGTCCCACGACTGACAAGCTCAAGTCTTTGCGAGAGTTTTTAAGAACGCTTGGCTTAAGTCTGGGCGGCGGAGCCGAGCCAACGGCTAAAGATTACGGCGAGTTACTCGACAAGGCGCGTGCGCGCCCTGATTACGCTTTGTTGCAAACGATGTGTTTGCGATCGATGCAACAGGCCATTTACGGTCCTGACAATATGGGTCACTTCGGTCTGTCATATCCCGCCTACACCCACTTTACTTCGCCGATCCGTCGCTATCCTGATTTGCTCACGCATCGCGTCATTAAAGCCCTGCTCAAGGGCGTGCGTTACCAGCCAGCTTTACACGGCTTTGTCGCAGCTCCGGGAGCCACTCAGCAAGAGTACGAGCACGATTTATGGGAAAGGCTGGGGTTGATGTTGTCAGGCACCGAACGTCGGGCTGACGAGGCCTCACGCGATGTGGAAGCGTGGCTCAAATGTTGGTTTGTGAAAGAACGCGTCGGCGAGACCTTTAGTGGTCGTGTGACTGGCGTGGCGAGCTTTGGTATTTTTGTCACACTGGACACGTTGCATGTAGAAGGCATGGTGCATGTATCGGAGCTCGGTACGGAGTATTTCCAGTTCAACGAGTCGTTGCATGAATTGCGTGGTGAACGCACAGGCATACGTTTTCGTCTGACTGACGCGGTGCAAGTTCAAGTGGCGAGAGTCGATCTAGAGGCGCGACGTATTGAGTTTCGACTTGTAACCGGCACTAGTTTTGTGGCCTTGCGTAAAGCCTCTGCGCGTCCTGATGACTCCGTTGCTCGCCGTGTTAAAAAGGCGGCCCCAACAAAACCCGCTGAATTGCAAGGGAAAGTCGCCAGTGTGCGGCGCGCCGAAGCAAAGAAAGCGGGCAAACAAGAAACTGCGCGGCCAAGCAAAAAATTGCTAAAAGCCACTAAAGGCGCAGGTGTTAAAAAATCAGCTCGCAAAGGGCGTTAGGAATTCATGAATGGCAGCTACTCAAATGCTCGCAGGTTTTCACGCAGTAATCGCCCGTCTTAGACAGGCACCTGAGACGATCCGCGAGGTGTATGTCGAAACGCAACGTAAAGACAAGCGCATGCAGTCTTTGATTGACCAAGTGAGCAAGGCAGGGCGTCCTGTTCACTTGGTAGGTGCGGACCGTCTGGATGGTCTGGCCGGTGGATCACGACACCAAGGGGTTGTTGCCGTTGCCGATGCGCGTAAGCTCGCCGATGATCTTGACGATGTTCTAGATGGAGTGGAGGGTCCTGCTCTGCTATTGATTTTGGATGGTGTGACGGATCCGCACAACCTTGGCGCGTGCTTGCGCACAGCCGATGCTGCTGGTGTGCATGCCGTTGTAGCGCCCAGAGATCGCGCAGTCGGACTCAACACGACCGTGCAACGCGTGGCTTGCGGCGCGGCAGAGTCTGTCCCATACATTATGGTGACCAATTTGGCACGCACCATGCGTGACCTCAAAGATCGCGATATTTGGCTAGTGGGAACAGATGATCAGGCGCCTGAAGGTATTCATCAGATCCAAGGTAAGCGTGCGATGGGTTGGGTCATGGGGGCCGAAGGCGAGGGCATGCGTCGCTTGACGCGCGAGACATGCGATGAGCTTGTTCATATCCCTATGCTGGGAAGCGTTGAGAGCTTGAACGTGAGCGTCGCGACTGCAGTGTGCTTGTATGAAACTGTTCGTCAGCGCGGCGTCAAATAAAACGTTCTTTTCATCTACTAAACTATTGCTTCATCTCACTGTTTTTTTGAGTATTTTGTTATGGCTAAGTACGGATTTACCACTAATATTTTGCATGGCGATCGTCGACTGTCTGTCGAGCATGGCGCGGTGCACAAGCCTATCCACACCTCTTCGCAATATGCATATCCGGATGCAAGAGAGTTGGCGGCTGTTTTTCAAGGCAAGCCTGGATACACCTATGCGAGACAAGGTACGCCTACTACGGATGCTTTAGAAAAAAAGATTACGGCGATGGAAGGCGGTGTGGCGAGCCTCAGCTTTGCGACAGGGATGGGCGCACTTGCTGCACTGTTCACAACTTTGCTCAAAGCAGGCGATCACCTGATCTCCAGTCAGTTCATTTTTGGAAACACCAACAGCTTGTTTGGAACGCTGGAGTTGCTGGGTATTGAGCTGACGCTTGTGGACCCAACGGATATTTCAGCTGTTGCTGCAGCGATTCGTCCAAATACGCGCATGGTTTTTACCGAAACGATCGCCAACCCAGGCACTCAGATTGCTGATCTTGAGGCGATTGGTGTGTTGTGTGCTGAGCGTGGTTTGATCTACGTTGTCGACAATACATTGACCTCGCCTTGGCTTTTCAAGCCTGCGTCTGTGGGGGCTTCTTTTGTGATGAATTCCCTGTCCAAGCATATTGGTGGACATGCGCATGCCTTGGGCGGCGCCCTCACTGATACGGGTCTCTTTGACTGGACAAAATGTCCCAATATATTGGATGTTTACAAAAAGGGTCCTGTGACAGGTTGGGGACTGACTCAAATCAAGAAAAAAGGTCTTCGCGATATGGGGGCCACTCTTTCAGCGGATGCTGCACATCGCATTGCCGTAGGGGCCGAGACACTGTCCTTGAGGTTGGGAAAAATATGTAGCAATGCTCTAGCGATTGCGACATATTTGTCTCAACACCCCAGCGTGGCAAAAGTCGCCTACCCAGGTTTGCCCTCCCACCCGCAGCATGAGCGCGCCAAAAAACTATTTAACGGCGGTTTCGGCAATTTGATTGCCTTTGAGTTGGCGGACGGTATCGATAGCTTTGACTTTCTCAATCACTTAGAAATCGTGATTTTGGCGACACATGTGGGAGACACGCGCAGCTTGGCTCTACCTGCAGCGCAAACAATTTATTATGAAATGGGTCCTGCATTGCGAGCAAAAATGGGGATCGCCGAGGGCTTGATTCGTCTGTCCGTTGGGATCGAAGATGAAGAGGATTTAATCCAAGACTTTTCTCAAGCTTTTGATAAAAGTCAAAAATTAACTTGACCCTTTAGGTGTAAATTGGCATGCTTTTAACGCATTTTTTTATTTGATGCTAGGGTTGAATGAACAGAGTGTGGCAAAGCTTCAAGAAATTCTTTCTTTTTCTTACATTCAAGTAAGTTGCGGTTGATACGGTGATTTTTTCTTGACAGCCGCAGCGTCTCAAGGCTTAATGACGGCATGTGCTGTTGCTGTTAGATTGCACTAAATGATTTCGGCACAGATGATAAAAAATATCTGGCTTTTTTTAACACCACTAGAGGTATCTCTAATATGAACAAAACCGAATTGATCGAACACATCGCCACCAAGGCTGACATCTCCAAGGCCGCTGCAGGTCGCTCACTTGATGCGATGATTGCTGCTGTCAAGACAACCCTCAAAAAGGGTGGCACCGTGACTTTGGTCGGTTTCGGCACTTTTGCTGTGACAGCTCGCGCTGCTCGCACAGGTCGTAACCCACGTACAGGCGAAGCCATTAAGATCAAAAAAGCCAAAGTGCCTAAGTTCCGTCCAGGCAAGGCTCTGAAAGACGCAGTCAACTAAGACTCGTTTTCAGTTGCTAAAACAATGCGGTTCGCTATAATGCGATCCGCATTGTTTTTTTAGTTTTATTTGATTTTCCCTCGTTTTTGTTTGCTCACCTTTGTATCCGCTTAGTATTGCCTCTTAGTACTGCGATTACGACTGTTTGTCACAACATGATGGGGTGCTTAGCTCAGTTGGTAGAGCGGCGCCTTTACACGGCGTAGGTCACAGGTTCGAGTCCTGTAGCACCCACCACCCAATATCTCCCCCTCAGAGCTCATATTCGCGGAAAGTATTCTTTCTGAGAGTAAAATCTTTCGTATGAGAGTATTACTAATTGAAGATGACGCAACACTAGGACGGGCTCTTCAAGAGTTCCTGACTAGTCAGGGCTATGCCGTTGACTGGCTTGCCGATGGCAAGCGTGCGCTGCTGGCGATCAAAAACTATTCTTATGATTTAGTCGTTCTGGATCTAAATCTTCCTGATATGGATGGTTTGGAGGTTTTGCAGACTTTTCGCCTCGAAGGACGCTACATTCCCGTGCTTGTCTTGACTGCACGAGATGCTTTAGCCGATCGCGTTGCGGGCCTTGATGCTGGCGCCGATGACTATCTCTCAAAACCCTTCGAACTCGATGAGCTTGCCGCTCGCGTTCGTGCTTTTGCGCGCAGACACCTCGGTACCGTTGTGCCCATCGTCGAGTTTGGCTCGATTCGTTTTGACACCGTGCACCGCGAAGTCCGCGTGGCAGGCGAGTTGTTGACTGTTTCTGTTCGAGAAATGTCGGTACTGGAAATGCTCTTGTCTCGGGCGGAAAAGGTCGTCACAAAACAGCAAATTACCCAAGCACTCTCTGCAATGGATGCAGACTTTAGTGAAAATGCAGTTGAGGTTTACATTTACAGGCTGCGAAAAAGACTGGAAGGGTTGGGCGTTGCCATTAAAACCATCCGTGGATTTGGTTACATGTTAGAGCTTGAGGCCTAGTTCCCATGCGTTTGACCACCTTTTGGAAATCTTCTCTGCCTGGTGCTCTACCGTGAAGTTGCCTCAAAAGGGATCAATGGCCAGGCTATTGATCCTTCGTCTATTGCCCCCCATTATCGCTCTCGTGCTTTTAGACCAGGCTGTGACTTGGGTCGTCTCTTATAAGCTTGATTCAGATGAGTGGCAGCGCGAAGATATTTTTTGGATGATGGTGGCGGGTCAAGCACTTTTAATTGGATTGTTAGTCTGGGTCGTCATCAGGGCCGTCAATCGCAGCATGGCTTCTGTGGCAAAACTTTCTGAACAAATTGCGCAGCGTTCTGCGCAGGACCTTGGTCGAATGGAACTCGATGACTTGCCGACAGAGTTCGATCAACTGCTCACCCATACCAATGCATTATTTGCCCGTTTAAACGATACTTTCGAGGCGCAACGGCGTTTTGTGGGTCACGCTGCACATCAGCTCAAAACCCCTCTCACAGGTTTAAAACTCGAATCTGAGTTGATGCTGGCGCAGCCTTTGACCCCTAACATTCGTGAACGTGCAGAGCGCATTAAAAGCGTGACCGACCGCATGATTCGACTGGGCACACAATTATTGCTTCTTGCTCGCGTCGATCCCGAGGGGCGTCCTCAAGATCATTTCGTTCTTTTGGACCTCTCCGAGTGGACGCGCACGTGTGGTGCGGAGTGGCTTGAGCGGGCAGAAGCGTGTCATATCGATTTGCAACTTGAGGCACCAGAGCACCCCGTTTGGATCGAAGGCGATCCCATTTTGCTCAGAGAGCTTTTAGGTAATTTGATTGATAACTCGATCCGTTACGCCAAGGGGGCGAAACGCATTCGGCTCATCGTGACTGAGACACCACCGACTTTATCCGTCGAGGACGATGGCTGTGGAATCAGCTTGGCTGATCAAAGTAGGGTGTTCGATGCCTTTTACCGTGCTTCCGATGCTTTAGAGGGAGGCTCAGGGCTTGGCCTGGCTCTGGTGCGTGAGATTGCACGTGCCCATGGTGCCTGGTGGAATCTTGTGAGTGTTCCGCTGTTATCTGGCGTCAAAATTACGGTGTTATTTCCGGGACTTCGCAAAGGAGCCCAGCTCAATCGCTTGGAACGCTTGAATCAATTTCAGATATAAAAAATGCCCTCAGTCCAATATCGCTGAGGGCATTTCTTTCTCGCTAAACTAATTTTTGACTCTCAATCAGACATGATTGAGCATTTTACGAATTTTAAGAATTTTATTTACGGCCTGCACGAGCCTCAATACGCATGCGTAGCGCATTCAACTTGATAAAGCCCGCAGCATCAGCCTGATTGTAGGCACCGCCATCATCATCAAACGTTGCAATGGTCTGATCAAATAGTGTGTCTTTAGAATCACGCGAGACGGTATACACACCGCCTTTGTAAAGCTTGACGCGCACCCAGCCATTGACGTCCTGCTGTGTCGTGTCGATGAGCGCTTGCAAGGCACGGCGCTCTGGTGACCACCAGTAACCGTTATAAATCAATGAAGCATAGCGAGGCATCAGATCGTCTTTGAGGTGCGCAACCTCACGATCGAGCGTGATTGATTCGATGGCACGGTGTGCTTTGAGCATAATCGTACCGCCGGGAGTTTCGTAGCAGCCGCGTGACTTCATGCCAACGTAGCGGTTTTCCACCAGATCCAAACGACCGATGCCATGCTTGCCACCCAGTTCGTTTAACTTAGTCAAGACTTGAGCCGGTGACAGGCGCACGCCATTGAGTCCGACGATATCGCCATGCTCAAATTCGATATCGAGATACTCGGCTTTGTCAGGTGCAGCTTCAGGGGACACTGTCCAACGCCACATGGACTCTTCCGCTTCGGCTTTCGGGTCTTCGAGGTGGCGACCTTCAAAACTGATGTGCAGGAGGTTGGCATCCATGGAGTAGGGTGCGCCGCCCTGTTTGTGCTTCATGTCGATTGCGATACCTGCGTCCTCTGCGTATTGCAGGAGCTTTTCGCGTGACACCAAATCCCACTCGCGCCAGGGAGCAATCACCTTGATGCCTGGCTCTAGGGCGTAATAGCCTAGTTCAAAACGAACCTGATCATTGCCTTTTCCGGTCGCGCCATGGGAGACGGCATCTGCACCAACTTGACGGGCAATTTCGATCTGTCTTTTAGCAATCAAAGGACGGGCAATTGAGGTACCTAACAGATACTCGCCTTCGTAAACAGTATTGCAACGGAACATTGGATACACAAAGTCGCGAACAAACTCTTCGCGCAGATCATCAATGAAAATCTGTTCTGGCTTGATACCAAACTTGATGGCTTTGGCGCGGGCAGGCTCGAGCTCTTCGCCTTGACCAATATCGGCCGTAAATGTCACAACCTCGCACTGATAGGTATCTTGGAGCCATTTCAAAATGACTGAAGTGTCCAATCCGCCCGAGTAGGCCAGCACAACTTTTTTAATATCGCTCATGAGCAGCTCTATGTGTAGAAAATAAGAATAGGAGAATTCTAACCCGCTGAGCGGGTCCGAACGTTTAGTTGACCTGACCGAGAAGCAAGAACTCCATCAAGGCTTTTTGGACATGCAAGCGGTTTTCTGCTTCGTCCCAGACCACGCTTTGCGGACCTTCTAAGACCTCGGCCGTCACCTCTTCACCACGATGTGCGGGCAAGCAATGCATAAAGAGCGCATCAGAGGCGGCGCGTTGCATCATGTCCTGATCGACGCACCAGTCTGCAAACGCTTTGCGACGCTCTTCGTTTTCTGACTCGTAACCCATGCTCGTCCAGACATCTGTGGTGACGAGGTGTGCACCCTGGCACGCTTCGTGCGGATCGGCAAACTCTTGCAGGGTTGTAGGCTTGGCCGAACCAATGCGCACGGGCTCCAGCCTGTAACCGGCAGGCGCCGATACATGTAATTTGAAATCCAGCAGCTCAGCGGCTTGTAACCAGGTATAGGCCATATTATTGGCATCGCCCACCCACGCGACGGTCTTGCCCGCAATGCTGCCTCGATTTTCGATAAAAGTAAAAATGTCGGCCAGAATTTGGCAAGGATGAAACTCGTTGGTCAATCCGTTAATGACAGGGACGCGTGAATGCTCGGCAAAACGTTCAAGACGTGTTTGTTCAAACGTACGAATCATGACGATATCAACCATTCGTGACACGACGCGCGCCGTATCCTCAATGGGCTCGGAGCGCCCCAGTTGTGAGTCATTGGTGGTCAGATGAATAACAGACCCTCCGAGCTGGTACATTCCCGCTTCAAAAGAGACCCGTGTGCGTGTACTGGCCTTTTCAAACACCATCGCAAGCGTACGGTCATGCAGCGAATGATGAGGCTCGTAACGTTTGAACTTATCCTTGATCAGGCGGGCCCGATCCAGAACGTAGAGCAACTCCTCACGCGTAAAGTCACTGAACTGAAGGAAATGCCTGATAGGAGCATTCGTGCTGACAACGTTTGACATGGTGTACCTGGTGATGTGTGCGCAGCTTATTGTTCAGCGTTAAACGCTTTAATAAGCGGGACCAAGAGGCTGACGATTTCGTCCGCTTCGGCTTCAGTAATAATCAATGGCGGCAACATACGAATCACACGGTCTCTAGTGACGTTAATCAGCAGGCCCGCCTCAAGGGCACGCATCACAAGGGCGCCGCAGGGCTTGTCGAGTTCAATGCCAAGCATCAGACCTTGACCGCGGACCTCGCGTACGCCTGGGACGCCTTTAAGTGCCTCCAGGAGTGCGGCTTTGAGGTGTGCACCTACACGTGCAGCATGATCAAGCAACTTGTCATCCTCGAGCGTTTTGAGTGTGGCGTTGCCCGCAGCACATACCAATGGACCGCCGCCAAAGGTGGTGCCATGGCTGCCTGGTCCAAGAACGCCTGCTGCAGGGCCACGCGCAGCGATCGCACCAATTGGCACGCCACCGCCTAAGCCTTTTGCGAGCACCACGACGTCAGGCAAAATATCTGCCCATTGGTGAGCTAGCCATTTGCCGGTACGACCGATGCCTGATTGAACTTCGTCGATCATCATCAGCCAGCCGCGCTCGTTGCAAAGTTTGCGCAGGTCTTGCATATATGAAATGTCCGAAGGACGGATGCCGCCTTCGCCTTGTAAAACTTCAAGCAGCACCGCGACAACACGCGGCTCTTTATCGCCTGCAGCCTTGATGGCGTTCAGATCGTTATAAGCGACCTTGATGAAGCCCCCGGGGAGTGGACCAAAACCGGCTCGGGCTTTTTCACTGTCTGTGGCTGCCAGTGTTCCCAGTGTACGACCGTGCCAAGAAGATTCCATCGTGATGATCGTAGGCAGGTCGTTGCCTTTTTTGTGCCCGTAGTAGCGAGCAAGCTTGATCGCAGCCTCATTCGCCTCAGCACCGCTATTGCCAAAAAGCACTTCGGTCATGCCAGAAATATCAACGATTTTTTGGGCTAAGGCCTCTTGCTCCGGGACCTGATACAGGTTGGAGGTGTGGATCAAGCGCGCCGCTTGCTGACTGATGGCTTCGACCAGTTTTGGATGTCCGTGCCCTAGGCATGAAACGCCGATACCCGCCATCGCGTCCAGATAACGTCGGCCATTAGTGTCCCATAACCAAACACCTTTACCATGTGTAAAAGCAACGGGAAGTCGGGCATACGTATTTGAAATGGCAGAAGTCATCGCCGGGGCTCCGAAAAGTTAAAAAATACCCATTAGGCGGGATCGCTTGCGTGGGTGTAAAACATCAATCATATACAATCTTAACGATAGGCTCACGAATCAGAAGTTCTAGAGTCTGATAATCGGCGATACAGGTTATGCATGACATCAGAAGTTCGCTATTTCATCATCTATGGACTCACCCAGTCTGGCGCCAACTTTAGGCCAAGTGATTGGGCTGAGCGTCTTGCGGGAGTTTTAGCCCCGTATCGGCCTGCCGGCTCGCTCGGCGGGCATTTGTCATATTCTCCATACTCAGTACCCACCGTACTAAATGGTGTGCGCTGTGTGGTGGTGGATGAGCGTCTTCGTGAAATTGAGCCTTTGGCCTGGAAATTTGTCCACGACTTTGCCCGAGACAATCAACTCAAAACAGAGACCAACCTGACAGCCGATCCCTTGGAACGTGACAAAAAGTAGGTAGCCAGTCAGTCAATCGGTGTCAAAACATGGCCCTTCGCGAAAAACGACTCCAGATTTTCAAGCAGGCAATCTGTCATCGCACGCCGCGTTTCATGCGTGGCACTTGCAACGTGAGGCATCAATACCACGTTGTTCATTGTCTTCAGGGCGTCGGGTACTTTAGGCTCTTTGTCGAACACATCCAGTCCTGCACCACCCAAGGCGCCTTCAGTCAAAACGCGCACCATGGCAGGCTCATCGATCACTGTACCTCGAGCGATATTCACCAAAATACCTTTTGGACCCAATGCACGCAGCACTGTTTCGTTAATCAGGCCACGAGTGCTTGCGCCGCCAACAGTTGCAATGACTAAAAAGTCGCTCCAGCTGGCGAGCTCTACGAGTGATGCAAAGTAGTTGTAGGGCACATCAGAACGCGCACGACGGTTGTGATAACCCACTTCCATATCGAAACCCAAGCCTCGACGCGCAATCGCTTCACCAATTCGTCCCAGTCCAACAATGCCGAGCTTTTTGCCGCTGACGCGGGTTCCTAAGGTCAAGCTGCCTACTTTATTTTCCCAGTGGTTTGCACGGACAAAGCGGTCTCCCCAGCCAATATTGCGTGCGCTTGCAATGAGCAGTCCCCATGCGAGATCGGCCACGCAATCGTTCAGCACGTCAGGGGTATTGCTAACAAGAATATTACGGCTCTGGGCTGCTTCGACATCAATCGAGTCGTAGCCAACACCCCAGCTACAAATCGCCTTGAGCTTTGGGAGTGACTGGATGACTTCAGCTTTGCATCCGATATTGGCCGAGGTTGCAATCACCTCAATACTGTCAGCATGCTCGCGCAAAAAAGCTTGTGGATCCGACGCTTTCCAGTATTGCAATACGTCATAGCGTGCGGCAAGTTCCGCATCAGCGGGTGGGTGACCGGTAAGAGAGCCAATCTGCAGAATGCGGGGCTTTGTCATGGTGGATTGATCCGTTTAGGAAAAGAGCCTCAGGGGATACCTGAGCTTTATTTAAATAAATATATCCGGTTATAAATATACTATTGCTCATTCAATACAAAGCAAAACAGCCCGTAAAGGGCTGTCTTATTTTGATGGCACTCAAGAGAGTACCAGCTACATCTCATGCATCTATCAAGTCATTCTCAAAACAATACACGACCACGATCGGTCATGTAAAGAGAGAGCTAGGCTTAAGCCAGTGACTTGATTGCAGCAGACAGGCGGCTCTTGTGACGAGCAGCTTTGTTTTTGTGGATGATGTTCTTGTCAGCAATGCGATCAATCACGCTAGTTGCTTTCTGGAGAACTTCAGTAGCAGCGGCCTTGTCGCCAGCATCAATCGCTGTACGCACGCGTTTGATCGCTGTGCGAAACATTGAACGCAGGCTGGAGTTGTGCAGGTTAGTAGCAACGGATTGACGTGCACGTTTGCGGGCTTGGGCTGTATTTGCCATGAATAATCTGTCTTATCTTTAAATAGCGCGTTAAATCAAGCTGTCAATCAGCTCTCATACACGCAATTGGTTGAGTTCAGCCTGCTATTCTAGCACTAAGCCCCTGAAATGCAAACTCTATTTGGTCAAATGTGCTGATTCTGTTGCAACAGGAGCGCGTCTAAAGTGCTTAAGTCGCATGCCAAGCACCCAGAGTGTCATGAGATACGTCAAACCAGCGACAGACAGCACCCCCAATAACCAAAAAAACCTGAGCCATGGTGTGGTTTGAAGGCTCATCCAGTCAAGGTGGCTCGAGGCAAACCAGAGCGGGATGGCCATGGCGAATAGACCACAAGTTTGTCTGAGGAAAAATGCCAACCAACCCGCGCCCGGTTGATAAATACCCTTTCGTCGCAATCCTACATACAGGGCCATCGCATTTAAGCAAGCACCAAGCCCGATGGCCAACGCTAAGCCCGCATGGGCCAAGAAGGGAACAAGCACCACGTTCATGAGTTGGGTCAAAATCAATACGCCGATGGCAATTTTGACAGGTGTTCGGATGTCTTGTTTGGCATAAAACCCCGGCGCAAGAATCTTGATTGTCAGTAAGCCCACCAAACCTACTGAATAGGCCATGACGGCTAAACGTGTTTGTGCAACATCCGAGGCACTAAAGGCACCATAGTGAAATAGCGTTGCGACCAACGCATCCGCCATCAGCACCATACACAGCGCGGCAGGAAGACCCAGAAGCAGCATGAGCTTGAGTCCCCAATCCAACAGGTGACTGTAGTGTTGTTGACCGTCGGGTTGCGCGTGGGCTTTAGAGAGGCTCGGTAGTAAAACCGTCCCGAGTGCCACGCCAATCAATGCCGTAGGAAATTCCATCAGTCGGTCCGCAAAGGACAGCCATGTCACGCTTCCTGGTGTCAGCCAAGTGGCAATGTTGGTGTTAATTAATAAAGAGATTTGTGCGACAGAGACGCCAAGGGTGGCGGGAAGCATCTGCTTCATAATGCGTCGTACGATAGGATCTTTGAGTGCGGGTTGAATGGGGCCAATGAGACGGGGCCGTAAGCCAAGGCGGGATAGAGCAAACCATTGCACCGCCAATTGAGCGATTCCCCCCACCATGACACCCGCGGCGAGCGCATAAATTGGTTTTTCAAACCAGTCGGCGATGAGCAAACTACTGCCGATCATGGACAGATTGAGCAAAACTGGGGTGAATGCAGGCACTGCAAAGCGTCGCCAAGTGTTGAGCACGCCTGAAGCAAAGGCCACCAGTGACATGCAGATAATGTACGGAAACATCACGCGCGTCATCCAAACAGCGGACTCAAAATCAGTGGCGCGCTGGGGCTCGGTTAAACCACTGGCCATCGCCATGACGACCCAGGGCGCACCAATGACGCCTAAGATCGTTGTCAAGGAAAGCACTAAAAACAAAGTGATTGCAACGCGATCAAGTAGCGTTTTAACTGCCTCGGATTCGTGCTGATTCCGCACTTCACCCAAAATCGGCACAAAAGCTTGAGCAAAGGCACCTTCTGCAAAGAGTCGACGCAAAAGGTTAGGAATTCTAAAGGCGACCCAAAATGCGTCGGTCAATGCACCGGCGCCAAATGCTCGTGCAATCAGTATGTCGCGTGCCAAGCCAGTGATCCGTGACAGCAGCGTGAAGCTGCTGACAGTCGCGGCGGCACGCAACAGGCTCATCTTGGGGGCATGCGGATAGCGCCATCCAAGCGAATGGTTTCGCCATTCAGCATTTCGTTCGTCACGATCTGATGGACGAGTTTGGCGTAGTCTTCGGGTCGACCAAAACGAGAAGGAAAGGGGATGCTTGCAGCCAAAGAGTCTTGGACGGCTTGAGGCATGCCAAACATCATTGGCGTACCAAAAATTCCTGGAGCGATGGTGACGCAACGAATCCCTAGTGGAGCCAAATCACGGGCGATGGGTAAAGTCATTCCGACAACGCCCGCCTTTGAGGCCGCATAGGCGGCTTGACCCACCTGGCCGTCGTAGGCAGCAACAGAGGCTGTATTGATCAAGACTCCGCGCTCGCCTGTAGGCTCTGCTTCATTTTTACTCATCGCCTCAGAGGCGACGCGCATCATGTTAAAGCTACCGACCAAATTGATCGAAATGACCTTCTGGAACATATCGAGGGGATGCGCACCGTTTTTGCCAACAATTTTGGCTGCAGGTGCAATACCTGCACAGTTCACCAAGCCAAATAAGGGCCCAAGCGCTAAAGCAGCCGCAACAGCCGCACGCGCATCTTGCTCTTGTGTGACATCGCAATGAACATAATGCTGGCCAAGCTCTTTCGCCAGCGCTTGACCCGCTTCGTCTTGCACATCTGCCAAGACGACGCGTGCACCATGAGCACAAAGCATTTTTGCTGTCCCGGCGCCTAAGCCAGAAGCACCGCCGGTCACGATAAAGACTTTGTTTTTAATTTCCATGAGACTTTTCTGAATGTTTAGACGAGAGCAGCGAAGATCTTGGCTTTGATTTCATCGACCGAACCGACGCCTTCAACTTTTCGATAGCGAGGTGCTGTGGCATCTGAACCTGCCCAGCTTGAGTAATAGTCGACCAAGGGACGTGTTTGATCGCGGTAAACCTTGAGACGGTGCCGCACCGTTTCCTCTTTGTCATCGTCACGCTGAACCAGCGGTTCACCTGTCAGATCGTCATGTTCTGCAACTTTCGGCGGATTAAAGCGCAGGTGGTAGCTCCGGCCGCTGGCTGGGTGAACGCGACGTCCACTCATGCGATCAATAATGTCCTCTTCGGGGACGGCGATTTCGATGACAAAATCTAGAGCAACATGCGCTTTTTTCAGTGCATCCGCCTGAGGAATAGTTCGGGGAAAACCATCAAAAAGGTAGCCCTTATTGCAGTCTGGCTGCTGGAGGCGATCTTGTACTAGTCCAATGATGATGCCATCGGACACCAAGCCGCCGGCATCCATGATTTTTTTCGCAGCCACACCAAGCGGGGTGCCAGCTTTGACCGCAGCACGTAGCATATCTCCCGTTGAAATTTGTGGGATGCCGAAATGTTCGGTAATGAATGCCGCTTGCGTGCCTTTGCCGGCGCCCGGTGGACCAAGCAGAATTAGACGCATGAGAACTCCCGATACTGTGAGTGATGATAAATAATATTATGCCGCATCGCAGCAGTTGACGTGACCTGTCTATTGTGGTGCTTTCCCTGACTTTAATGCTTTTGTGCTCAAGACTTGTCGAACACGGACCAAATCTGCCTCAGTGTCGACCCCAGCACCCGGGTGAGCCTCTGTCGGATGCACCGCAATGCTGTAGCCGTGTTCGAGCGCGCGGAGCTGTTCGAGTGATTCAATACTTTCTAAAATACCGCGCGAGAGGCTTGGAAAAGATTTCAAAAAGTGGACCCGATACGCATATAAACCGATGTGGTGCAATGCGGGCGTCTCGGCACTCAGTAATTGGGACCCGCTTGCTAAGGCATCTCTGTCCCAGGGGATCGGCGCGCGGGAAAAGTAGAGCGCACGTCCTGCTTTGTCACACACGACTTTGACAATGTTGGGATTAAAAAAATGAGCAGCATCGGTAATGGGGGCCGCACAAGTTGCCATGGCCGCAGTGGGATGCTCGGCCAGCAAAGATGCGACCTGATTGATTAAAGAGGGGGCAATCAGCGGCTCATCACCTTGAACATTCACCACAATCGCCTCAGGAGGCAAGTTGAGCTGCTCAACAGTTTCAGCCAGGCGGTCTGTTCCGGAGGGGTGGTCGATGCGAGTCATGAGCGCCCGATAACCAAAAGACTGCACCACCTGCGCAATGTGCAAATCATCGGTAGCAATCAGTACCTCGGCAGCATTTGAAGCGGCCGCTCGTTGAGCGACCCTGACCACCATGGGTGTACCTGCAAGGTCCGCCAGCATTTTCCCAGGGAGTCTGGTCGAGGCCTGACGTGCTGGAATGATGACCACGAAGGGTTGCATACACGTATCCCGAAGTCTTTAAGCGTGATCCGAGGGATTTTCCGTGTCTTTTAAAACGCGCGCCTCGGCTTCGAGCATGACTGGCACGCCATCGCGAACAGGGAAGGCTAGCCGATCCCCGCGACACACCAGTTCCGTGTGCTCAGCGTTTGGGTGCAGGGGGCCCTTGCAGAGAGGGCAGACAAGAAGGTCAAGGAGTCGTGTTTGCATAAACCATTGTAATCAATCGGAACTCAGTCGCGAAGCTTTTACTTGCAATTGGTGGTTCAGCCAAGGTAGAAATTCAGGATCAGCGAACGTCATGTCAACTTCTGCAACCCAAAGGCGGTCATCCATTAAAGCTTTGCATTTAATGGCGTCTTTTCCGGTCAACACGATGACATCAGCGGTGAGAGAAGCAAAGGGCGATTGGTCAAAGGAAAAGTGATCGGGAAGCGCGAGGGCTTGTTCGAGGGGAATGCCGGCTTTTTGCAAACTTGCAAAAAACCTTTGTGGGCTGGCAATGCCTGCCACGGCCGTAACAGAACGCGCCTGAACAAAAGATACAAAGGAGGCAGGCTCTAGCGTTTGTCCGCTTAAAAGGTGTCTAAACCGACAAATCTGAAGGGAAATTGAAGTTTTGCGCAAATTTGTCGCGGAGTGGTGAGTCACGGCAAGTAAGGCGGATTGTTTTTTTGCGTTGAGCGGTGCCTCATCTATGCGTGTGAGGACGGCGTGAACTGTACTCAATCGGCTGACAGGCTCTCTGAGCGGACCCGCAGGCAACAGCCAACCATTGCCCGATCCTCGTGCATCCTGAACGACGAGTTCAATGTCTCGAGGAAGCCTGAGATGCTGTAGGCCGTCGTCTGAAACGATCAGGTTGATGTGAGGAAATTGTGCAATGAGGTCCAGGCAGGCTTGATGTCGATTGGGATGAACAGCAATGGGAACGCCCGTCTCGTGGGTAATCAGCGCGGGTTCGTCCCCAAATTGTTTGGCATCCACAGAACCTTGACCCAGCAGGGGTAGATCGCCAATGTCGGTGCCATAGCCCCTGCTGATCACCCCTGGTTGCCAACCTAGGGCGCTGAGTTGCTTGACCAGCGCAATCACAACAGGCGTTTTGCCCGTTCCACCGATATAAATGTTGCCAACAACAAGGATTGGGATTTTTATTTGATCATGAGAACAAAGTGATTTTTTAAAGCGCACCGCACGAATTTTTAAAATCAAGCTAAACAGCAAAGCAAGTGGGGCCATCGTCCAGGCCCACACTCCACGGTGCTGCCACTGCCGATGCAGCCATCTTTCAATTGCGGCACGCAGCGTACTGAGATTCACTGCAACGCCTGTGTGGCGAAGTGGACTTTGCCTATTCCTGCGTCTCGTGCGGCTTGCATGGCGTGCACAACTGCCTGATGTGGCGACATGGCATCTGCGCGAATTAACAGGACCGTATCGGTTTGACCTGACAGTTGAGTTTTAAGTGTTGTGACTAGGTCTTGCGTCGATATTATTAATCCAGCCAATGCAAAACGACCATCTTGCGAGATTGAAAGCTCCACAGTGGGCACGGTCATTTGCTCAGCGCTGGCCTGAGGCAAAGAAATTTTTAATTGCCTGTCCCGCGTAAAGGTCGTGGTCGCGGCTAAAAAAATCAACATCACCAGCAACACATCAATTAAAGGAATGAGATTGATATCGGGTGCGTCTTGACCTGAGTCGCTTGAGCGAAAGTTCATGATGCGCAGCGCTTATATGTTTTTGAGAACATAACGTGTGGCTTGCTCCATCTTGAGTAAAAGCGCTTCAACGCGGGATTTAAACAAGCGATGCGCCATCACAGCTGGAATCGCAATCAAAATGCCGAAACCAGTGTTGTAGAGGGCAATAGAGATTCCGCGGGCAAGTTCAGTCGGATCAGAGCCATCAGGACGATAGGCTGCGAAAATTTCAATCATGCCTACGACAGTCCCAAACAAACCCATGAGGGGGGCAATGCTCGCCACGGTTGCCAGTGCAGGCAAGTAGCGTTGCAGCATGTGCGCAACATCGCGTCCAACATCCTCAATCGCCAGACGACGTTCTGCTGAGGGCAGATGACGATTTGCGAGACATTCCGCAAGTATTTGTCCGAGTGGGGATGAAGCGCGCAGTTTGTCTATCGCATCGGGGGTGTCTGCCTGCGCACGCACCATTTGTATCACTTGAGCGGGTAGGTCGTGAGGAATGATGCGTTTAGCGGAAAGACTGAGCGAGCGCTCAATCACGATGGCTAGACCGACAACGGATAATGCGATCAAGAGCCAGATGGGCCAGCCTGCTTGAATGACGATTGATTGCAAAAAGGAGCCTCTTAGTTTCAGTGATTAAGTGCGTAAAACAATGACGTCATGGTAAGGGGGTAACCAGATCCTTGGCAAGCCAAGTCGTCATTAAAATCTATCCACAGAACTTGTGGATAATTCTGTGCGCATCTTCCTAAATGAAGGAAAATGGGTGCTTTGAAGCAAGTGCTTAAAATTTGAGCAAATTATATTGATATATTTAGTTTCATTGTTTAATCAATGACTTACAATTTTTATTTAACGAAACTTAACAACAGAAACGATATATTCTTTAACCACAACAACTTATTACTTTTTTATTACGTTTGTGGACAATCTTTGGTGTACACCCCTTATGGCGCTTGGCGATCAACATACAAATCCTGCATTGACGCGGGACATTCTGACAGTCTCTGAGTTAAATCAGGCTGTCGCACGACTTCTAGAGGAAAGCTTTGATGTCAGCTGGGTGCGTGGTGAGGTTTCTAATTTCACACCCGCGGCATCAGGTCACTGGTATTTCACACTCAAGGACAATGGTGCCTCTGTGCGAGCAGTGATGTTTCGAATTCGAGCGGCCGCGGTGGGTTTTGTTCCGAAGTCTGGTGATCAGATTGAACTCAAAGGCCGTGTCACCCTATACGAAGCGCGCGGCGAGTACCAAATTCAGGCTGAGCAAATGCGACGCGCAGGTCTTGGGTCGCTTTTTGAGGCTTTTTTGGCACTCAAGAATAAATTGACACAAGAAGGACTGTTTGAGGCACAAAATAAACGGGACATCGCTAAGCATCCCAGAGCAATCGGTGTCATTACCTCATTATCCGCTGCGGCACTCCGCGATGTATTAACGGCGCTTGAGCGTCGCGCCCCTCATGTGCCTGTGTTTATCTACCCGGCGATGGTGCAGGGTGCGGACTCTGCGCTGCAGCTCAGGCAGGCGCTCGCCTTGGCGAATGAGCGTCAAGAGGTCGATACACTCCTTCTCGTGAGAGGGGGCGGTAGTATCGAAGATCTCTGGAGCTTTAATGATGAAGCCTTAGCGCGGGATATTTCTGCCAGCCTGATTCCCGTCGTTTCAGGAGTCGGTCATGAAACAGATTTCACGATTGCTGATTTTGTTGCGGATCTCCGCGCGCCCACTCCCACGGCAGCAGCTGAGCTCGTATGTGCGGCTCGCGTTGAGTTGTCTGAGCGCGTACGCCGCGCCCAAGATCAATTGACGGTTGCGATGCAACGAAAGATTGACAGGCACTCGCAACGTGTAGATCGTCTTGCGGCGAGCTTAGTGTCTCCCGCGCAAAGGTTATCTCACCAGTCGGAGCGATTGAGCGGGCTGGTATTTAGGTTGCGTGCGGCGGCACAGCGCAGTGAACAACAGCGCCATAACGCCTCGGATCGAGCGATCGCACGCTTACGCGGTGTATTGCCCGAGCTGAGTGCGGCACGTGTCAGCGTCGAACGTGCCGCTGCCTCTTTGGACTCGGGATTTCGTCGGTTGCATGCCTTGCGTTTGGCGAAGTTGGCGTCACTTGCTGCACAGTGTCGTGCCCTCAGCCCTGAGCAAACCTTGATTCGAGGTTATGCGATCGTACGGACTCAACTTGGCAACGTGGTGCGCTCGTCTCGCGAAGTCAATCAAAGCGACACTCTCGAAGTCAGTTTTGCTGCTGGCAGTGCTGATGTAGAGGTTTTGTCTCTCAAACACCCGCAGGATGGTGCTTGATCCATTTGGAAACCCTTGTCAGTGAAGGGGTTGTCGCCATGAATTCGGCGTGTCCGATACAATAGAAATTGATTTGTTTTACCCACATTCAATAGGAATTTGCAGCAATGGCCCACACACTCCCAGCTTTGCCCTATGCAATGGATGCTTTGGCACCCACTATTTCAAAAGAAACACTTGAATTCCACTACGGTAAGCATCATCAGACGTATGTGACAAATTTAAACAACCTGATTCCAGGCACAGAGTTCGAGACTGCTTCATTAGAAGAGATCGTTAAAAAATCTTCTGGCGGCATCTTTAACAACGCTGCTCAGGTGTGGAACCATACGTTCTACTGGAACAGCATGGCACCCAATGCTGGCGGAGAGCCAACAGGTAAGCTTGCAGATGCCATCAACGCCAAGTGGGGTAGTGTTGCTGCCTTCAAAGAAGCCTTCAATAAGTCAGCTGCCGGCAACTTTGGTTCAGGCTGGACATGGTTGGTGAAAAAGGCGGACGGTTCACTGGATATCGTCAATACCAGCAATGCTGCAACGCCATTGACAACAACCGATGTGGCATTGTTGACCTGTGATGTCTGGGAGCACGCCTATTACATCGACTACCGCAATGCACGACCCAAGTATCTGGAAAGTTTCTGGACATTGGCAAATTGGGCGTTCGCTGCTAAAAACTTCGGTTAATTTCAGCCTGCCTCTAAAAGCCGACCTCAGGGTCGGTTTTTTTTCGTGCAAGTTTTTGCGCTAAGATTTCGTCAGAGACTTTCAACATTTTATAAAAGAGAATCGCCATGGATAAAAACGCTTATATTTGCGACGCAATTCGTACCCCTTTCGGTCGTTATGCTGGTGGATTGGCAACGGTTCGAACAGACGATTTGGCGGCAATTCCAGTCCGTGCATTGGCAGAGCGTAATCCAGGCGTCAAATGGGAAGAACTGGATGATGCGCTGATGGGGTGTGCCAACCAAGCAGGCGAGGATAATCGTAACGTCGCACGGATGGCAACTTTATTGGCTGGTTTGCCTGATGTCGTGCCCGGTGGAACAATCAATCGCCTGTGCGGCTCCGGCATGGATGCAATCGGTACGGCTGCTCGTGCGATCAAGGCAGGAGATGCTTCGCTGATGTTGGCTGGCGGCGTTGAAAGCATGACACGCGCGCCTTTTGTGATGGGAAAGGCTGACTCGGCATTTTCTCGTAGCGCATCGATTTATGACACCACGATCGGGTGGCGTTTCGTCAACAAGTTGATGAAAGCCAAATACGGTGTCGACTCGATGCCAGAAACTGCAGAAAACGTTGCGGATCAGTTCAACATCTCCCGTGCAGACCAAGATTTGTTTGCGATGGCCAGCCAGGAAAAAACAGCGGCGGCACAAAAAAGTGGGTATTTCGAAAGCGAAATCGTTGCGGTCAGTATTGCGCAAAAAAAGGGGGATGCACTAATCGTTAATCGCGACGAGCATCCTCGTCTCACGACACTTGAGTCGCTCACAAAGCTCAAAGGTGTGGTGCGCGAAGGCGGTTCCGTCACTGCGGGAAACGCCTCAGGCGTCAACGATGGTGCTGTTGCGATGCTGATTGCGCACGAGCAAGCCGCAGCACGCCATGGTCTCAAGCCGCGTGCCCGTGTGGTAGCAATGGCCACAGCTGGCGTAGAGCCCCGTATTATGGGGATTGGTCCCGCACCAGCTTCACAAAAGGTATTGGCGCTCGCTGGTTTGACACTCGATCAAATGGACGTGATCGAATTAAATGAGGCATTTGCTGCACAGGGCCTCGCCGTGTTGCGGATGCTTGGCATCGCTGATAACGATCCTCGCGTCAACCCCAACGGCGGTGCGATTGCCCTAGGTCACCCCTTGGGCGCAAGCGGAGCGCGTTTGGTGATGACAGCGGTGCACCAGCTGGAGGTCACTGGTGGGCGCTACGGCTTGTGCACGATGTGCATAGGCGTGGGGCAGGGTATCGCGATGATTGTCGAACGCGTCTAAAACTGCAGGGTTCCCTCAATACTCGGTCTATTGCAGACCGAGTATTTTTTTGCCTGGTGTGAGGCCGCGCGCAGCAAACCAACCCTGGTCCATTTCGAGCGCAAATCTCACCGGGCGACTAGAGCAGTGTGATTGATCGCTTTGCGGCGTCATATCTGCAATGTTCACGATCGTACCGTCTGTATCGAGGTAAGCAATTGAGAGAGGTATCAGAGTGTTGCGCATCCAAAAGCATTGCACGTTTGCCTGATCAAAAACAAACAACATGCCGTGATTCGGTGCAAGAGACTTGCGATTCATTAGTCCGATTGTGCGCGACTCGGGAGTGGCGGCAATTTCGGCTTGAATGACATGCATGCCTGCACTGAGTTTTTTAATGGGTAAGGTAGGATTCATCTGTGCAAAAGCAGAGGAAACCGAAAAGAAAAACCCCATGATAAAAACAAACAGCACGACCATCAGATCGCGCTGTTTTCCTTGCGGGAACCGTCTATACATTGCGTAGTATCCAAGGGGTTATTCACCCCGACTATTTAGGCAGCCGTTATATTGGTTGCTTGCTTGCCCTTAGGACCTTGCGTGATCTCAAAGGCAACTTTCTGGCCTTCTTTGAGAGTCTTGAAACCGTCCATATGGATTGCTGAAAAATGAGCAAACAGATCTTCGCCACCATCATCGGGTGTCACAAATCCAAAGCCTTTTGCGTCGTTGAACCATTTCACTACACCTGTGACCTTAGGGCCATTACTTGTGGTCGAGTCTGACATTCCGACTGCCTCTTATGAACGTTGTATAAACTAAACAGAAAGCTGATCTAAAGCGTATGCTTGAAAAAATCTGCTTTCGGCAACTTGACACCCAATGACTTCTTGTGTGTATAGCGATATTCGTCAGATTTAATGTGTTCGTCAAGTATCGGTTTGCCTAGTATGAGTGTTTTTTTGCTGATTACTTCTTAATATTAAGTAGATTTTTGCCCCCTTGGGGTCTGTAGAATGAAGATATCTCTTTAATTGAACTTTTAAACATGCCCGCACGTACCACTTCGACTCCGGATCTTGTTGTTGACAAGCAGAGCGCAAAAACTGCTCCACCACCTCTTTATCGTGTGATTTTGCTGAATGACGATTACACCCCCATGGAGTTCGTCGTTCATGTACTACAAAAGTTTTTCAGTAAAGGGCAGGAGGAAGCGATGCGGATCATGTTGCAAGTTCACCACGAAGGCAAAGGTGTGTGTGGGGTTTACCCGCATGACATTGCTGCCAGTCGTATCGCTCTAGTCGCGCAGCACGCGCGTGCCCGCCAGCATCCATTGCAGTGTGTGATGGAACCGGTTGGTGACGAATAAGGCATAGAATGCAATTTAACGGTGTAACACTTGAAAGAACGTCGGAGGAAATGTGATTTCCCAAGAGCTTGAAGTTAGCCTACATATGGCCTTTGTTGAGGCCCGCTCAGCTCGTCATGAGTTCATCACCGTCGAGCACTTGCTTTTGTCGCTGCTTGATAATGCAGCCGCAATTGAAGTGCTGCGTGCGTGTTCTGCCAACATGGATGAGTTACGTAATAACTTACGTAAATTTGTGACGGACAATACCCCTGTCATTCCTGCGGGTGCAGAGGTTGATACGCAACCGACTCTCGGCTTTCAGCGTGTGATTCAACGTGCAATCATGCACGTTTCCGCGGGTGGAGCCTCCAAAAAACCTGTGACGGGTGCCAACGTCTTAGTCGCAATTTTTGGTGAGAAAGAGTCCCACGCAGTTTTTTATTTGCAGCAAGAAGGCATCTCCCGCCTGGATGTTGTGAATTTCCTTTCGCACGGCATCAGCAAACAAGCTGCAGCCGAGACTCCTGCTGGACCCAAAGAACAGCAAGCGGAGGGGGCGGAGCAAAATGCCGAAGGCAAACAGTCACCGCTTGATTTGTACACCCAGGATTTAAATGCTGCCGCCATTGCGGGCCGCATTGATCCTCTGATTGGACGCGATCAAGAAGTTGAACGTGTGATTCAGACTTTGTGTCGCCGCAGAAAAAATAATCCTCTCCTGGTAGGTGAGGCGGGTGTGGGCAAAACAGCGATTGCCGAAGGGTTGGCTTACCGCATCACCCAGGGCGAGGTGCCCGAGGTGCTCCAAGATGCTCAAGTATTTTCTTTGGATATGGGCGCGCTTCTTGCGGGTACAAAGTATCGAGGCGATTTTGAGCAACGACTCAAAGGCGTGTTGAAACAGCTCAAAAATAATCCGCAAGCTATTTTGTTTATCGATGAAATTCATACTTTGATTGGCGCGGGATCTGCATCGGGTGGCACGCTTGATGCTTCTAATCTGCTCAAGCCCGCTCTGTCCTCAGGTCAGTTGCGCTGTATCGGTGCCACAACCTATACAGAGTTCCGAGGTGTTTTTGAAAAAGATGCAGCGCTCTCGCGTCGCTTTCAAAAAGTGGATGTTTCCGAGCCCACGGTCGCACAAACCATTCAAATTTTGCGTGGCCTGAAAGGGCGATTCGAAGAGCATCATGGGGTCAAATACTCAGGCGCTGCGTTGACAGCGGCTGCAGAACTTTCGGCTCGACACATTAATGATCGTCATCTCCCAGACAAGGCGATTGATGTGATCGACGAGGCTGGTGCTGCTCAGCGTTTGCTACCTCGCTCAAAGCAAAAGAAAGTGATTGGGAAAACGGATATCGAAGCGATTGTTTCTAAAATCGCTCGCATTCCTCCTCAGACTGTGTCGAGTGATGATCGAAGCAAGCTCGCAAGTCTTGAGCGTGATTTGAAAACTGTCGTGTACGGTCAAGACGGTGCTATTGAGGCACTGTCAGGGGCGATCAAGATGGCAAGATCTGGTCTTGGTCGGCCAGAAAAGCCCATTGGCGCCTTCCTTTTTTCCGGACCCACTGGTGTAGGCAAGACTGAAGTAGCAAGACAGTTGGCGTTCACCCTTGGTGTGGAGTTGCTGCGATTCGATATGTCTGAGTATATGGAACGACATACCGTTTCGCGTCTGATTGGTGCGCCTCCCGGATATGTTGGATTCGATCAAGGCGGTTTGCTGACCGAGGCGATCAACAAACAACCCCATTGCGTGTTGTTATTAGATGAAATCGAAAAAGCGCATCCGGATGTATTTAATATTTTGCTTCAGGTGATGGATCACGGCACACTTACCGACAACAACGGTAGAAAGGCAGACTTCCGTAACGTCATTTTGGTGATGACGACTAATGCAGGCGCTGAAGCCCTTAACAAACCAAATATTGGTTTTTCCAATACACGTGCAAGTGGCGATGAAATGGGTGATATAAAACGCCTGTTTTCTCCTGAGTTCCGTAACAGACTCGACGCCATTGTGCACTTCGCACCCTTGAGTCAAGAGGTGATTCTGCGTGTTGTAGACAAGTTCTTGATGCAGCTTGAAGACCAGCTTCACGATAAGCGTGTGGAGGTCTCCTTTACTGACGCGTTACGTGCGCATCTTGGTAAAAATGGTTTTGACCCATTGATGGGGGCACGTCCTATGCAGCGCTTGATACAGGACACACTCCGACGTGCGCTCGCGGATGAGTTACTGTTTGGCAAATTGGTCGATGGTGGTTCTGTTTGCGTGGACGTTGATGTTGACGGCAAGGTCATTCTCACGTTTGATACTAAGGATGATAAATCCTCTGGTGCAGCAAAGGGTTCTGATCAGGAGGCCGTGCTGGTGCATTGATGACGTTAGAAAGCGACCATTCGCTAGTAAATCCCTCTCAGCCCCTCACTTTGACTTGTCATCAGTGTGGGGCTGTTTATTTACGTCCTGAACTTGAGCCTGATCAATGGGCTCAATGCATTCGCTGTCATAGCGTATTGGAGTCTTATGCGGCTTTCACTCCGAATGCCTGGCTTGCCATTATTTTGACGGCTTTCATCAGTTTGTTTTTTGCAAATATTTACCCTGTTGCCACGCTTTATGTACAAGGCCAAGGACAAGCGGCAACCTTTTTTGATGCCGTTTCAGTCGTGTGGAAAGAGGGTTACCAAGAGGTTGCGATTGTTACATTTGCAGCAGGCTTTTTACTCCCTGTGTTTCAGCTTGGCTTGCTTTTTTCAGTGATGTTGCCACTGTCCCTTGGACGGTTGCCCGCATATTTTGAGTGGGCAATCAAGATGATTGACCACTTAAAGCCTTGGTGCATGGTCCCAGTATTTTTGGTTGGTATTCTTGTCTCCGTCGTCAAGCTTGCCGGATTAGCTTCATTAGTCGCAGGTGTTGGTTTATTTGCGACTGCGTGTGCAGCGATTTTTATCACGAGTATGGGTCGTCTAGATGCGCATAGATTACGTCTGATGGCGCTCGACTTGGGTGTGCCTGCCCAATTACCAACTTTACCTAAACCACCATCGCCTGCGCAGATTAAGCAGGTGTGGGCGCTCTTGCTCGCAGCAGTGATTTTGTACATACCTGCTAATTTATTGCCCATCATGAAAATCACGTCGGTAGGCGGAACCTCCGCTCACACAATTCTCGGAGGCGTCATCGAATTATTTCAAATGGGCTCTTGGGATATCGCACTTGTTGTCTTGGTTGCAAGTGTATTGGTGCCTGTGTTTAAGCTCGTGGCACTTTCAGTTTTATTGGCGCTCACTCAGTTCGGTGCGATGCGTGGCTTACGTCGGCGGACACAGATTTACCGCGTGGTCGAGTTCATCGGACAGTGGTCAATGTTGGATGTATTTGTTGTGATTTTGCTTTCAGCTCTGGGACAGTTTGGTGCCTTACTCCGTATCGAGCCAGGGAGTGGGGCGGTTGCTTTTGGTGCAGTTGTGATTTTGACGATGCTGGCTGCACTGAGTTTTGACCCACGACTGGCTTGGCGACGCGCCGGCTACCGCCGTCAAGTATCATCTCCTTTTAATATTTAGTCTTTTTAGGCTCAAGGAATTTCGCCTTGGGCCAACTTAATGAGTTTGGTATGCCCGACCTGCAAAGTAAGTCCGCTGAGAAATCATTACCGCGTGTCGCTAGGCGTCCTAAGCGGAGTCTCGCTTGGGTGTGGTTCATCCCACTCGCAGCGCTTCTTGTGGGACTGTCTATTATCTGGCATGACTACTCTCAGCAAGGTCCAAAGATCACGATTTCATTTCAGTCAGCGACCGGAATTGAAAATGGTAAGACACAAATTAAATATCGTGATGTGGTAATAGGCTTAGTTAAAAGCGTTCGCCTCAATAGCACTCAGGATGGCGTGGTGGTTGAGGCGGATCTGACCAAGGATGGTGCAGCGTTTGCGCATGAAGGTTCGCGCTTTTGGGTGGTCAGGCCTCGCGTGGGTTTCGGCGGGGTTTCTGGACTGACTACGCTCTTGTCCGGCTCCTACATTGAAACTGATTTTGATGGGAGTGCAAAATCTCGCGAAAGTGAGAGAAACTTTGTCGGTTTGGAGCTTCCTCCTCCAATCTCCAGCAATCGGCCTGGCAGCCATTATGTGTTGCGTACCGATAGCTTAGGTTCTTTGGGACCTGGCGCTCCGATTTTTTATCGAAGAATTCAAGTCGGACTTGTGACGGGGTTTTCACTAAACGATGCGGGTAAATTTGTGGATCTCAATATTTTCGTTGACGCACCCTACGACAAATATATTGATACCAGCACACGCTTTTGGAATGAAAGTGGTATTGACTTGACGATCGGTGCGGGCGGGATGCATCTGCAAACGGAGTCATTGATTTCATTGATTGCAGGTGGGATATCATTTTCCTCCTTTGGTAAGCCTCAACCATTAATTGATGCGAAAAAGCCTTTCAAACTCTACGACTCTCGCAATGCTGCAGCCGTTGTCCCTAAAGGTGTTGCTGTGCCAATTCGTATGCGTTTTGACCAACCCGTTCGTGGGTTAAATATCGGTGCGCCGGTTGTATTTCACGGTGTAGACCTCGGCGTGGTGGATTCTGTCGAACTTGATTTCGACATTATGACTAGACAATTTTTTACCGTAGTAGAAGGGACCCTTTATCCTGAGCGTTTGGGCACTGTCTATACTGATCTTAAGCTCGCTCACCAGACTCCAGGGGATCTGGCAGAGTCGTTGAATAGTATGACTAACAAAGGGCTTCGAGCGCAATTGAGAACAGGGAGTATTTTGACCGGTCAGCTCTACATCGCCTTAGCGGACTTTCCGAACCTGCCTCCCTCTGAATCTAATCAAACAACGCTACCCTTTATCATGCCAACGATTGCTGCAGATGATCTGGGAAGCATGCAAGCGCAGATTGGCAGCATCATCGCCAAAATCGATAAAATTCCCTTCGAGAAAATTGCAGAAGATCTTGATGAGATGGTCGTACAAATTAAGCGCATGAGTGCAAATCTGGATAAAAGCGTCACACCTAAGCTAGCTTCCACTCTGACGCAGATTGAGTTGACTGTTAAAAATCTCAATACTTTGATTGCACCCGGTAGTCCGCTTACGTCCAACACGGAGTCTATGCTCGAAGATCTAAAGGGGAGTCTCAAGTCCCTGCGTTCTTTGACAGATAGTTTGCAGGCTAATCCCGATTCTATTATCCGAGGACGAGGCGCTCAGCCATATTCCCGAGATACTCTTGGAGCTCCAAGTAAATGATGATTTCTCTCAAGCGCTTGGCATTGGCTTTGGGCGTTTTAAGTCTTGTGGGTTGCGCAGGTCCTCCTGCTCAGCACTACACCTTGAGTCAGGCTTCGCCACCACCGCCGTCAACAACTGTTTCTTCAAGCAAAGAAGCGCTTGGAAAGAGTGTCGGTGCCTATTCCTTGTCCGAAATTAGCGTGCCTGCCGAGGTGGACAATATTTCGCTCGTGGTCAGTCAGGGTGATGGTCGTCTGATGGTGCTCAGTGAGGATCGTTGGTCTGGCTCTCTTTCAGCCCAGCTGTCGACGGCGCTCTCTCAAGCATTGACGCAACGCATAGGCATGCCGCCTGTACAAAAACTTGTCACCGAAGCCGCAGGCGCGTCTGTCACAAAAATACAATTGGCTGTGCAGCGATTTGATTTAATCCCCGGGCAGTCCGTCGCCTTGGATGCGGTCTGGAGTATGCGTTTTCCTGGTAGCAAGTCTTTTTTGACATGCTACACAAGGTTGGTTCAACCCGTCGATATTGGGGTGCTTGCGTTAGTTAGGGGACAACAGGAAAACGTTCAAGCGCTCGCGACCCAGCTAACAGAAGCCTTAAAAAACCAAAAGGCTCCTGCTGGATCTTCTTGTAGTCGATAGCAATTTAGCTTTTGCCAGTACTACCAAAACCGCTAGATCCACGGCTACTAAGATCAAAATCTTCGACCACATTGAATTGAATCTGTGCGATGGGTAAAACGACAAGTTGAGCCAAGCGTTCCATGGGTTCAAGCGTATAGGCGACGCTGCTGCGGTTCCAAGCAGACACCATTAATGGCCCTTGATAATCAGAATCGATCAGGCCCACTAAGTTACCCAATACGATGCCGTGCTTATGACCAAGACCTGATCGAGGCAAGATCACTGCGGCATACCCTGGATCGGCTACGTGAATCGCCAATCCTGTTGGAATAAGCTGTGTCATGCCAGGTTCCAATACAAGAGGCTGGTCCAAACACGCTCTCAGGTCCAAGCCTGCTGAGCCACTCGTTGCATAAGCAGGCAATTGCTCACGCATACGAGGATCTAATATTTTTACGTCTACAGCTTTCATAGTGAGCTCAAGATTCTATTTAAATGTCGTGATGACGAATACGTTTACGCGAATTTGTTTGCTTGTGTTTGACTTCACGTCTTTTGCGAATGACGAGCCAGGCAATTGTGGCAATCACCGCAAGACCCACCAGAGAATAAATAGTAGAGTGCTGACCTTGCTTAAGCGCTTCAACGCTCAGGGAGGCAAGATATCCTGGAGCCAAAAGGGCAGGTAGCCACAAAATCGCGGAGATGATATTTGCCAGTTGAAAACGAAGTTCAGGCATGCCCATTACGCCAGCAACGGTCGGAATAAAACAGCGGAGCGGGCCTAAAAAACGAGCAATTAATACAGCTAAAAATCCGTATCTGTAGAAAAAGAGTCGAGCGCGAGCGACTTGTCTACGGTAGGCATTCAACCTTTTGTGGCGTAAAACTTTAGGGCCCATCCAGCGACCAAGCCAAAAGGACAGTGCGTCCCCAACAATAGCTCCAGCAATGCCCCAAAATAATATGGGTCCTGCATCAAGTGTGCCGGTTGCAATCAAGGTGCCTGTAGCAAATAACAACACAGTTGCAGGGATGAAAATTCCGAGTACAAACAAAGATTCACCGAAAGTCATGATAAAAATGACTAGTCCTGCCCAAGACTGATTGTTTTGGATGAATAAGACGAGCTGGTCGATCAACGCTTGCATGTATAGACCTAAATAATCTATTTTGACGGTTGTGAGCGTTGAAAGCGTTGTGCAATCGCACTCACAAGTTGTCTGGCGACATCCTGTTTGGAGCTCAAGGGGAGGGCATGTTCCCCTTGCTCATCAAAAATAGAAACAGTCGTTTGATCTGCGTCCATGACATGTTGGGCTAAGTTGCCGATCAGCATTGGGATACCTTTTCGAAGTCTCTTAGCATGAGCAAATTCGGAAAGGTTTTCAGTTTCTGCTGCAAATCCAACACACCACGGACCATCTTTGAGGGAGGCAACAGCTGCAAGAATGTCCGGATTCGTTTCAAACTTTAATTCAGGTGTGGATGAACCACTTTTCTTAATTTTTTCTGACGAAACATTTTTAATGCGCCAGTCAGCAACCGCCGCAACCGAAATAAAAATATCCTGCCCAGATAGGTTCGACATGACCGCATCGTGCATTTGCTGAGCGGTATCGACGTCCAAACGTGTCACTCCATAGGGACATGGCAGTGCGGTCGGTCCTGAGATCAGGGTCACGTTTGCTCCAGCTTCCCAGGCAGCCTCGGCAAGTGCATAACCAGTCTTGCCAGAGGACCGATTACTTAACACTCTCACGGGATCAATCGGCTCGATCGTCGGCCCAGCCGTTAAGAGTACGTGCAAGTTTTTAAAATGCTTGGGCTGAAAAAACCGCTTGAGCTCTGCAATAATTTGCAATGGCTCGAGCATACGACCATCACCCGTTTCGCCACATGCTTGCTCACCACTACCAGGACCCAGTATTTCGATACCGTCTTGGGAAAGCTGAGCGACGTTTCGCTGAGTAGGAGCCGCGAGCCACATCTCGCGATTCATCGCGGGAGCCACCAATAATGGGCACGCACGCGCAAGGCAAAGTGTCGAAAGCAGATCATCTGCACGCCCCTGAACAAGCTTGGCCATAAAGTCAGCCGAAGCGGGAGCGATCAGTATCGCATCAGCACCTCTGGTGAGTTGGATATGCGCCATATTGTTATGGATGCGATTATCCCAGGCATCTACAAATACGGGTCGTCCACTCAAAGCCTGCATCGTCACGGCTGTAATAAAGCGCGTTGCGGCTTCAGTCATGACAACGTCGACTTGCGCACCTCGTTCGATCAGTCTACGAACAAGATCGGCAGCCTTGTAGCAAGCAATGCCCCCACTCAAACCCAGCACAATCCGTTTATCAAGAAGATCTTGCATGCTGACCTCGAAGGCGAAGAATTTCGTCAATGATTAAAAGGATAGCACCGACTGTGATGCCTGCATCGGCTACATTGAAAGCAGGGTAATACCAGTTTTGCCAATAAAAAAGCAAAAAGTCCACAACATGACCATAGGCGATACGATCAATCACATTACCAAGAGCACCACCAAGAATCAGCGTGAGCGCCAACATGAAGCGATGCTGAGAGCGGTGGGTGTGCATCATCCAAAGAATAAATGCGCTTGCACCAATCCCCAGAATGGTAAAAAACCAACGTTGCCAACCGGGCTGATCTGCTAAAAAACTAAATGCAGCGCCTTTGTTGTAGAGCAAGGTGAAATCAAAAACAGGCAAAACGTTGACGCGCTCTCCATACCGCAGGGCATGATCAAAACCAATCTTAGTCAGTTGATCCAGCACAATCAATAACAACGCTAGCAGAAGCCATCTTCCCATTCCGCGATAACCGACTAAATCGGGAATGGGCGAGTGTGACGTGTCTGGCTTGTCGCTCTCCATACTTAGCTGGCTGCAGCTTCATTTAAGTTATCTACACAGCGACCGCAGATGTGAGGATGCGCTTGATCTTGACCGATATCGTCGCGCCAGTGCCAACAGCGTTCACATTTTTGATGCGTAGAGGGCGCAATGCTGATTTCCAATTCTCCAGCACCTGCGTGAATACCTACGCGCGAAACGATAAAGATAAAGGGTAATTGATCTTCAACGCTTTGCAGTAATGCCAGATCATCACCATGAGCAGTCAGATCGACTTCGCCCTGCAAGGAAGAGCCAATATTCCCTGCGCTCCGTAAGTCCTCGAGCTTGCGCATGACAAGCGCCCGAATCTCGCGCAATCTCAACCAACGCTGCTCCAGCACCTCGGAGTCAGCAACCTTTGGCATCACATGGAAGCATTCGGTAAAAATGGTCAGACGACCAATATCAGGAGAGGATTTCAGTGTTGAGCTGAGCAAAATCCCCCAGGCCTCTTCGGCCGTAAAGGACAATACAGGCGCCATCAGCTTGAGCAGAGTCTGCGTAATGTGCAGCAGAGCGGTTTGGGCCGAGCGTCGAGCAAGACTGCGCGGTGCGGACGTGTAAAGTCGATCTTTTAATACATCGAGATAAAACGCGCCGAGGTCTTCTGAGCAGAAATGCTGTAAGCGAGACATGGCGGGGTGGAAGTCGTATTTCTCAAAACAAGATAAGACCTCTGCTTGCATTTTTGAGGTCATCGTCAAGGCATAGCGATCGATTTCTAATAAATCACTCGCTGCGACGATATCCGTGGAGGCATCAAAGTCAGCGAGGTTGGCAAGCAGGAAGCGCAAGGTGTTACGAATGCGACGATAGCCCTCAACCACGCGCTTGAGGATTTCGTCAGAAATGGACAACTCACCAGAATAATCCGTGCTGGCCACCCATAGACGCAAAATCTCTGCACCCAGGCTATCAGACACTTTTTGAGGTGCAATCACATTGCCGACTGATTTACTCATTTTGCGGCCCTGACCATCCACCACGAAACCGTGGGTCAGAAGGCTCTTGTAAGGCGCGCGTCCCGAGAGCATACAACCCGTCAACAAAGACGAGTGGAACCAACCGCGATGTTGATCTGAGCCTTCAAGGTACATGTCCGCAGGCCAAGTCAGTTCGCCATGCGAGCCATTGTGCTGATTGTCAGGACCACCCAATACTGTGGCGTGCGTCGTGCCTGAGTCAAACCATACATCGAGCGTGTCGCGATTTTTCTCGTAGTCGTTTGCATCATCTCCCAGCAGGTCAGACGGTTCAATCGCTTGCCAAGCTTCAATGCCGTGTTTTTCCACACGTTTAGCGACTTCTTCTAGTAGTGCAGGTGTGTTTGGATGAAGCGCGCCTGTTTCTTTGTGGATAAAGAACGCCATCGGCACGCCCCATTGACGTTGGCGAGACAATGTCCAGTCAGGTCTATTTGCGATCATTGCATGCAATCGTGCGCGTCCCCAGGCAGGGTAAAACGCTGTGGCATCAATCGCAGCTAAGGCACTTTGGCGCAAAGTCGCGTTATTGTCGATCGGCTGAACATCCATCCCGGCAAACCATTGGCTAGTCGCCCGGTAAATGATGGGTGTCTTGTGTCGCCAGCAATGCATATAACTATGTGAATGCGGCTCTTGCTTAAGCAAAGTTCCTGCCGCAGTCAACGCTTCAACAATTTTCGGATTAGCTGCCCAAATGCTGAGTCCACCAAAGCCAGGCAGGGACGGCACGTACTTGCCATCACCCATCACAGGATTAATGATGTCAGCATCTTTCATCCCATTGGCTTTGCAGGAGAGGAAGTCTTCAACACCGTAGGCGGGCGCAGAGTGCACAACGCCTGTTCCTGTATCCAGCGTCACATAGTCGCCGAGATAAATCGGCGCGACGCGGCGGTAGCCTTCGTCGAAACTTGCCAAGGGATGATCGAAGGTAATTTGATCCAGAGCGAGGCCAACGCATTCCGCGATAATGTCGCCTTCGAGCCCCCATTCTTTGAGGCAAGCCTCAACGCGATCTGCGGCCAAAATCAGCAGCGAACCCGTTGAGGGTGCCGGCGTCACACGCACGAGCGCGTACTTAAACTCTGGATGGATATTCAGCGCTTGATTGGAAGGGATGGTCCAAGGCGTCGTCGTCCAAATCACAATAGCGCCGGCATCCACTTCGGGCAGGCCAAATGCTTTTGCGAGGGCAGGACGGTCTGCAAACGGAAAGGCAATGTGAACGGCTGGATCCTGACGATCCGCGTATTCGACCTCGGCTTCAGCCAAAGCAGAACCGCAGTCAAAGCACCAGTTAACGGGTTTTAGACCACGAAAAACATAGCCTTTTTCTAAAATACGCCCGAGCGCTCGAATTTCATTGGCTTCATTGCTGAAATTCATGGTCAGGTAAGGGCGATTCCAATCACCCAAGACGCCCAAACGCTCAAAGTCTTTTTTCTGTCTCTCGATTTGCTCAAGCGCGTAAGCGCGTGCTTTTGCCTGCACTTCGGCAACAGGCAAGTGCTTGCCAAATTTCTTTTCGATCTGAATTTCGATGGGCATGCCGTGACAATCCCAACCTGGAACATACGCCGCATCAAAACCCGCCATGTTGCGGCTTTTGACGATGATGTCCTTTAGAATTTTATTGACGGCGTGACCGATGTGAATGTCGCCATTCGCATAGGGCGGGCCGTCATGCAATAAAAAGCTAGGGCGACCGCGGCTTGCGTCACGAATCGCTTGATAAACCTTTTTTTCTTGCCATTGTGCGACCCAAGCAGGTTCACGACGCGGAAGGTCTCCACGCATCGGGAAGGGTGTATCGGGCAAATTGAGTGTGTTTTTATAGTCCATGGAGCGCAAAGTAAGCGCGCGCATGCTGTGCATCGGCATGCATGGCGGCAGTCAAGGTTGGCAGATCGGGAAACTTTTCTTCATCCCGCAAATGCTGCAGGAGTTCGACGCGCACGAGTTTACCGTATGCGTCTACATTCAGATCAAATAAATGAGTCTCAAGCAAAATTCTTCCATCATCTTCGACGGTGGGACGAACGCCTAGGCTAGCCACTCCAGGTAGAGGCTTGGGTCCAAGACCATGCGCGCGAACGACATAAATGCCAGAGCGCGCTGCACAACGAGGCGTGACATGCATATTCATTGTTGGCATATTGAGCGTGCGTCCGAGCTTTTTGCCATGAACAATGTGACCCGTCATGCCAAAAGGACGGCCTAATAAGCTTGCGGCACGGCGAACATCTCCCGCGGCAAGCGCACCTCGGACCTCGGAGCTGGAAATCCTGTGTCCCTGTTCATCGGTAATGTCACTTAGCGTATGAACCGCGATACCGCAAAGTTGCCCAAGTTCTTTGAGCAACTTGACGTCTCCGGTTCGCTGGCGACCAAAACGAAAATCCTCGCCTACCAGCAACCAACGGACATTGAGCTCAATTGCCAGCCATTTTGTGACAAAGTCAGAGGCCGACATTTCCGCCATTGCTCGATTAAATCGGGCGAGAATCACGCGCTCGACGCCTGCGTGGGCAAGGGCAGTGAGTTTGTCCCTCAGTCCAGTGATTTGCGGAGGGGAGAGCTCTGGGCGGTGGTTGATATGCGCAAAATACTGACGTGGATGCGGTGCAAAGGTCAGGATCGTTGGGGCGAGCGCGAGTCGCTCTGCCGCGTCGCAGACTTGGGCAATCATGGCCTGATGGCCACGATGGACCCCGTCAAAGTTACCAATTGACAGGGCGCACGGTAGGCGCAAATCAGGCGCGGGGGCTTGGCGAAAAATGCTGAGAATGGTTTTCACAGGTGACAGTTTACAATTTCAGACTAGCCTTATCGTGGAATACCATGTCCGACCCCCAAAATATTCGCCCTCGCTTTGTGATTTTGATCTCAGGACAGGGTTCCAATATGCAAGCAATCGTCCAGGCGTGCCAAACTGGACAGTGCGCTGCAGACGTCGCTGCCGTCATTGCGAGCCGTGCTGAGACAGCAGGACTGACTTGGGCCGCAGAGCAGGGTATACAGACCGTAGGCTTGGCCCATACTGCCTTTAGCTCCAGAGAGTCCTTTGACTCCGCACTAGCAGAATCCATTGACAAGTTTGAGCCAGATTACGTGCTGCTAGCAGGTTTTATGCGGGTGTTGACTCCAGGCTTTGTTGAGCGCTTTGCCGGACGGCTTGTGAACATCCATCCTTCTTTATTACCTGCCTTTCCAGGATTACATACCCACGCACAAGCGTTAGCCACGGGTGTTCAATCACACGGATGCACCGTACACTTCGTCACTCCCGTGCTTGATCACGGTCCAATTATTGCCCAAGGTGTGGTCCCGGTACTCAACGATGACACGCCCGAGACCTTAGCTGCAAGAGTGTTGGGTATGGAACATCATATTTATCCGCAAGTTGCATGTTGGCTTGCGCAGGGCCGCATACATCTGACCAGCGATCAGCGCGTTCAGGTGGACGGCATCACCACACGACTTTTTACATCAGGCCAATATTTATGAGCAATCCCAGCAAACCAAGCCGTCGGCCCCATGGCACGACGGGTGCAGGGCGACCCAACAAAAAAGATGAGGCTCGGGCCGCGGCGTTGAGCGCATCAACTGGCACGGTCAGGCCTGGTTCCGCGACTGAGAGACTGATGAATGTTCAGCCGCGTGGACCCCGCCCGCAAGGCGATCGAGGCTTTGCCGGACAGGGTGACGTCCAGCCTTATGGCGCAGAAAAGCAACCTGTCGTCTCAACATATGTTCCAAAGCCTCGCCAGCCTGTCATGACGGTTCGGCTGGATCAGATCCGCCAGGTCCTTGACGAAGTTCTGACCTGGCGCTTTGCCGCGGACTCGATTGTTTCCCATTGGTTTCGAGCGCACCCTAAACTCGGAATCCGCGATCGCGCAGAGGTCGCTGAGGTTGTCTATGACGTATTGCGTCACTTGCGTCGCTACCGCCAGCTTGGGGAGAGTGGAGTCGGTAATGCGGTACGTCGATTAGCGATCCAGGGCGCCATTGCCACGATGGGGGCTGACAAAGTTCGCCCAGTATTGGATGTGGGTGAACTGGCATGGCTTGACCGGATTGCTCAGATTGATGAGCAGTCTCTCTCATTGCAGGTCCGGACAAGTTTGCCCGACTGGTTGTTCGATCGAATCCAAGACATGCCAGAACTGGAGTCTCTGACAACTGCGCTCAATACTGCAGCCCCGCTTGATATTCGCGTCAATCCGATGAAAGCGGATCGTGATGAAATGCTGGCCGACTTGATCAAAGGCAATGGCGTGCGGCATGCCCCTGTTGCGACACCTTACTCACCTTGGGGCATCCGTCTTAAGGGGCGGCCTGCCATGAATAAGTGGCACCAGTTCGAACATGGCTTGATCGAAGTGCAGGACGAGGGCAGTCAGCTCCTCGCGTTGCTCGTGGGGCCAAAACGCGGTGAAATGGTGATTGATTTCTGCGCCGGTGCAGGTGGCAAGACACTATTGCTTGGCGCGCTGATGCGCTCCACGGGCAGACTCTATGCGTTTGATGTGTCAGCGACTAGACTGGCAAAGGCTAAGCCACGCTTTGCTCGAAGCGGGTTGTCCAATATCGTGCCGGTCGCGATTGAGCATGAAAATGACACGCGTGTTCGGCGGCTTGCGGGTAAAGCGCACCGCGTGTTGGTGGATGCACCTTGCAGTGGCGTGGGAACCTTGCGACGCAACCCTGATTTGAAGTGGCGCCAGTCTGTTCAGAGTCTTCAAGAGCTCACGGCTTTGCAGGCTCGCATTTTGGCAAGCGCTTCGCGCTGTGTCGCCCCTGGCGGCCGGCTTGTTTATGCGACGTGCAGCATTTTAAAAGAGGAAAATCAAGATCAGGCAGAGTTGTTTTTGGCAAACCATCCTGAATTTGAATTGGTCGATGCTTCACCCATTTTGGCAGCGCGCACAACACTTCAAATCGAAGGCCCATTTTTAAGTTTGCGTCCGGACGTCCATGGTACGGATGGTTTTTTTGCGGCCATCTTCGAGCGAAAGAAATCTTTAGTGACAGAAAAGGTGAAACGTGAGTCTGAGTCTGAGTTAGAGGCTGAGTCTGAGAATGAGACACTTTCATCGACTGAGGCGTTGCTTGAGCCTGTTGTTCAAGAATTACTTACACCTCTTGTTGAAACTGCAGCTGTAGCTAAAACTAGTGCTGAAATTAAAGTTGAAATTGAAACGAAAGCTGAATCTGTTCCTGAGCCCAAAGTAAAACCTAAGGCTAAACCAAGAGCAAAACCTAAAGCTAAAGTAAAAGTGACTGAAAAGCCTCAATCTGAAGCTGATTCAGACCCTCAAATCTAATGGTGTGTCAGGCCGGTTGCACCCAAAGCAGCGTAACCGGTCATTTAGCCACCGTTAACACTTAAATAGTTGATTTTGCGCAAATATTTGAGGGTTTTTACTGGCAGATAACCCTTTGCTGGGCTAAAATTCTGTTCATCTTAATGTCTTGGATCATAGACACTTACATGAACGACTTCATCTCTTTTGCAGCAGGTGGTTTGCTTCAGGCTAACTGGTGGCAGGTAGTGCTTTTTACGCTGGGTATGACCCATGTGACCATCGTTGCCGTGACTATTTTTCTGCATCGCAGCCAGGCGCACCGTGGCTTGGATCTCCATCCGGCGGTCATGCATTTTTTCCGTTTCTGGCTATGGATGACCACTGGCATGGTCACAAAAGAATGGGTGTCGATTCATCGCAAGCATCATGCGCGCTGTGAGCGTGAGGGTGATCCCCACTCGCCAATGATTTATGGCATTGGTAAGGTTTTATTTAGTGGTGCTGAGCTGTATCGCCACGAATCAAAAAATGCAGAGACTGTCTCCAAATTCGGTCACGGTACGCCAGATGATTGGCTCGAACGTAATATTTATACACGTTTCAGCGCTCGTGGCATCATTTTGATGCTGATTATCGACGTGGCTTTGTTTGGTGCGATTGGATTCACAATCTGGGCAATTCAGATGGCTTGGATTCCTTTTTGGGCTGCAGGGGTGGTGAACGGTATCGGTCATTACTTTGGCTATCGCAACTTCGCAAGCCCAGATACCAGCACTAACGTGTTTCCTATCGGCATTTTGATCGGTGGTGAAGAGCTCCACAACAATCACCATGCACACGGAACCTCCGCTAAATTTTCAAGTAAATGGTATGAGTTGGATATTGGTTGGATTTATATCCTAGGTCTCAAGGCGTTAGGTTTAGCCAAGATTAAAAAAGTCGCACCTAAATTAAAATTAGAGGCAACAGGCAAAGCAGGCGTAGACCTTCGTACCCTACAAGGTGTGATCGCACATCGTTATGAGATTCTTGCCCGCTATACCGGCATCATGAAAACTGCCTGCAAGGATGAGTTAACGCGTTTAAAAGCTTCAAAAGCTGATACCAAGGCAGATGCGCTCGCGGCAGCGACACATTGGCTGGGACGTGGTGAGGAGAACCTTGCCCCTGCTGAGCGCGCCCGTATCGAACAAGCGCTTTCACTCAATGAGTCTTTGTCGACACTCGTCCTGATGCGTCATGACTTAGTCAAACTCTGGGACAGCTCAACATCGTCCAGCGAACAGTTACTCCATGACTTGCAGGCATGGTGTCAGCGTGCTCAGCAGAGCGGCATTGCGAGCCTTGAGGAGTTCGCTCTGCGTCTTCGCCGCTATGCGGCATGATTGACAAGCTAAACGACCCGCAGCGAGACGCAGTCACTTTACCCGCTCAACACGCACTCGTGTTAGCGGGTGCGGGTAGCGGTAAAACTCGGGTGCTCACCACCCGAATGGCTTGGCTGATTCAAACTAGCCAAGTCAGTCCGCTTGGTATCTTAGCTGTCACTTTTACCAACAAAGCTGCACGTGAAATGGTGGCCAGGGTGTCGGCTATTTTGCCGATTGATACCCGTGGTTTATGGATTGGTACCTTTCACGGCTTATGTAATCGGATGTTGCGCGCCCATCATCGTGATGCTGGTTTGCCGCAGGCTTTTCAGATCTTGGATACTGCGGATCAGTTAGCCGCCATCAAAAGACTGCTAAAAGCAAATGGTGTGGATGACGATAAGTATCCACCACGCGATGTTCAGCGCTTTATTAACGGTGCCAAAGAAGACGGCCAACGTCCTGGTGATGTTGAGGCCTACGATAGTTTTCGTCGTCGTCTGATCGAAATTTATACCCTTTATGAGGCGCAATGTCAGCGTGAGGGCGTAGTCGACTTTCCAGAACTACTCTTGCGTGCCTACGAGTTATTGTCTCGTCATGCACCGATTCGTGAGCACTATCAGCGCCGCTTTAAACATATTTTGGTGGACGAATTTCAGGACACCAATACCTTGCAGTACAAATGGCTCACTTTATTGGCTGGTGGTGGCGCACATTTGTTTGCTGTGGGTGATGATGATCAGTCAATCTACGCTTTTCGTGGTGCCAATGTTGGCAACATGGCAGATTTTGAGCGCGATTATGCCCATGGTACGGTCATTCGTCTCGAGCAAAATTATCGATCCTTTGGTCATATTCTTGACTCAGCCAATGCCCTGATCAGTCACAACACGGGTCGACTTGGAAAGAATCTCTGGACTGAGCAGGGTGAGGGAGAGCAAATTCGCGTTGTTGAACAACCGACTGACTTGCTCGAAGCTCAATGGCTGGTCGAAGAGGTTCGAGGCCTGATCTCTGACGGTCGTGACCGCAGTCAAATCGCTATTTTGTATCGTAGTAATGCTCAGTCCCGAGTGATTGAACATGCATTGTTCTCTTCGGGAGTGCCTTACAAGGTTTATGGCGGTTTGCGCTTTTTTGAACGGCAAGAAATCAAACACGCGCTGGCTTATTTGCGTTTGATGGCCAATCTGGATGACGATACGTCTTGGATGCGAGTGGTTAATTTTCCTCCTCGCGGTATTGGGGCACGAACCTTAGAGCTTTTGGGAGATCAGTCAAAAGCTTACGACACGAGTCTGAGTGCTGCCGTTGCGAGAGTGCCTGGTAAGGGGGGATCTAATCTTGCTCAGTTTTCGAGTTTGATCCAGCGTCTCGCGGATGAGACACGCAGCTTGCCTCTTCCAGAGCTTGTTGAACATGTCATTGAGCAAAGCGGTTTGGTCGGTCACTATCAGCTTGATCGCGAAGGTGCGGATCGGATTGAAAACCTTCGAGAGTTGATTACTGCCGCTGCAGCTTTTGTTGCAGAGTCTGACATGGGTGGATTGCCTGCGGGCGAAGTGGTCCAGACAGCAGGTGCCCAAGAGCCGATGCAAGAGGGTTTTGATGGTCTATCACCTCTGATGGCTTTTTTATCTCATGCAGCACTCGAAGCGGGTGATAACCAAGCGCAAGCCGGTCAAGATGCTGTGCAGTTGATGACTGTGCACGCAGCCAAAGGCCTTGAGTTTGATGCAGTATTTATCACTGGCATCGAAGAAGGTCTTTTTCCTCATGAAAACAGCATTTTGGAGCAGGCTGGCCTCGAAGAAGAACGCCGTTTGATGTACGTGGCGATCACCCGCGCTCGCGAACGGCTGTATTTCAGCCTTGCCCAGAGCCGCATGCTCCATGGTCAGACGCGTTATGCAATGCGGTCACGATTTTTGTCCGAGGTCCCGGAGGAGCATTTAAAGTGGTTGACGCCTAAACAAGGTCTCAGTGACTCCGAACCTCGCTGGAAGTCGAGTGGCGCAGGTTTTGATCCTTATGCAAGGCAGGGAAGCGTCAAGCGAGCACCCGCCGTCAGTCAAAGTGCTTCTTACGGTGTCACAGTTGGAAACCAACATTTTCGCGTAGGCCAGGGTGTACGACATGGCCGCTTTGGCGAAGGAACTATTTTTGGATTGTCAGGTAGCGGTTTAGATGCTCAAGCTCAGATCCAGTTTCGCGACGTTGGAGCCAAAACTTTGGCTCTTGGCGTGGCCAAGCTTGACATCATTCAGGGCTAGAGTTTTTCTAGGCGTAATCTATTGTTTAATTTTGCAATCTCAATTTGGCTAGTGTCAGTACTAGCCAATTGATTCCAACTCGCTTTGCAACTCAAGCCATACTTCTTCTAGTTCCCCATGCTTTTTTGTGAGTTCTCCATGCTGGGATAGCGTCTGCACTCTCTCCTGGCGTCTTGCTTCCGTGTACAGATCTGCATCGGCAATCAAGGCGTCAAGTATTTTGAGTTTGCTTTGCGTGGACTCAAGCTCTTTTTCAACTTTCGTAAGCTTTGCCTCGATGGGTTTACGCAGCACAGCCGTTCGTTGCCGTTCCTGTGCCTCTTCGCGCTTTTGTTGTTTCCGATCGGCATTTGAGATATCCGGCAGACTTGAGGAATTTTCGTGAGTGGCCAATGCTGTGGTGTTTGCAGCTTGCCTATCGGCGAGTTCTTGTTTACGCGCATTGGCTTGATGTTGCGCTAACCAATCTCTGTAATCCTCAAGGTCACCGTCAAACTCCTGTACGCCACCGTCCGCCACGATCCAAAAGCGATCCACAGTGGTGCGTAGTAAGTGTCTATCATGTGACACGAGCAGCATGCTGCCACCAAACTCTGCTAGCGCAGTCGTCAAGGCCTCGCGTGTTTCTACATCCAAGTGATTGCTAGGTTCATCTAGCAATAAGAGATTAGGCTTTTGCCATACGATGAGTGATAGCGCGAGTCTGGCTTTTTCACCACCGGACATGGGGGCAACTTTGTCCATGACTCGATCGCCACCAAAGCCAAAGCCACCCAGATAGTTACGAAGTTCTTGTTCGCGGGTTTGTGGTGCCAGTCGTGCCAAGTGCTGCAAAGGACTGCTGTCTAAATCCAGCATATCAAGCTGATGTTGAGCAAAATATCCCACCTCTAAACCACGTGAGGCTTTACGGCTGCCGGCTTGAACCTCTAGTTCACCAGCCAGTGTTTTGACTAGCGTACTTTTACCCGCACCATTGACGCCCAAGATGCCAATACGGTCTCCACCACGCACCATCAAGCGCACTTTCCGCAAGATAGGGATCGTTTCGCCTTGTTCGTTGGTATAGCCTGCCTGCATATCCTCTAACACTAAAAGTGGGTCGGGCATTTCTTCGGGCGAGGGAATGCGAATGTCAATGCCTGACTCGGCATGAATGGGGGCTAATAGTTCCATCCGCGCCAAGGCCTTCACACGACTTTGAGCTTGTTTGGCTTTTGATGCTTTAGCTTTAAACCGATCAATAAATCCTTGCAGCCTGGCGGTCTCGCGTGTCTGACGCTCCCAGGCAATTTTGGTTTGACGAAGCCTTTCCGAGCGTTGAATGACAAAATCCTGATAACCACCCTTGTAACGATTGAGTTTGCCTTGATCAAAATGGAGAATTGTTTGAGCGACTGAATCCAAAAACTCGGTATCGTGAGAAATCAGTAATACGGTCCCCGTGTAGGCGCCTAGCCAGCGTTCAAGCCATAACATCGCGTCGAGGTCCAGATGGTTTGTAGGCTCATCTAGCAATAACAATTCAGAGGGTGCCATCAGAGCTCTTGCGAGCGCGAGGCGCATTCTCCATCCGCCAGAAAAACTATCGACAGGATGATCCCATTGCGCTGGCGTGAAGCCTAAGCCCGCTAGGAGTTGCTCAGCGCGTGAAGCGGATGTCCATGCGCCGACTTCGATGAGTTCGGACTCTAGTTCAGCGATACGTGCCCCGAGTGCTTCTGCTTGGTGAGGTGAGCGTTCGAGCGCATCAGATAATGCGCTGCGCTCAGCTTGTAGGTGACGCAGATGGGTATCGCCATCGATCACAAAATCACGCGCACTGCCATCGCTTGAGGCAATTTCTTGTTTGACGCTTGCCATGCGCCATCCTTGTGGGACCTCAAGGGTTCCGCCATCCGCTTCAATTTCATGCTGAAGCAGAGCAAAAAGAGTAGATTTTCCGGCGCCATTTTTCCCAACGAAACCTACACGCTCGCCGGGATGCACAACAAATTCAGTTTGATCGAGCAATACTTTAGTGCCACGACGAACCGTCAAACCAGAAGCACGAATCACGGTGTTAATTGCTCTTTGGTCAGGAGAAGAATTTGATCTGTGGCTTCGGCGGTGTCAAGCCAAATGGGCTCGAGATCAGGAAAGGCCGCTTCAAAATAAGGTCTTTCATGGCCGATTTCAATTAACAACAAACCATTATCACGTAAGTGAGTGGGGGCTTGTTCAATAATCGTACGCACCAAATCCATGCCGTCATCTCCACCAGCAAGCGCTAAGGAGGGTTCATGACGATACTCTGGAGGAAGCTTCAACATAGATGCGGAGTTGACGTAGGGCGGATTGCTGATAATCAGGTCGTACTGAGCGGAAACCGGCAGCGGATCATAGAGGCTTCCGTGATGCAAGTTCAGACGATCTTGCATGCCGTGCTTTTCAACATTGATGAGGGCAACATCGAGTGCATCTTTTGAGATATCCGTGGCATCGACAAAGGCCTCAGGAAACTGATGCGCTGCGATAATCGCCAAACAGCCTGAACCTGTGCACAGATCGAGAATGCCCGTGATCTCAAACGGATCTGCAATCCAAGGACTCAACTGATTCATCAACAATTCAGCAATGGGTGAGCGTGGCACGATCACTCGCTGATCAACATGAAAGGTGTAGCCTTGAAGCCACGCCTCATGTGTCAAATAGGGCGCTGGTAGGCGATGCTCACAGCGTAAATCGATCAGACTCAGAGCCGCTTCACGTTCAGACGGTAAAACACGAGCATCCATAAAAGGCTCGAGCTGATCGGGTGGTAAGTGCAACGCATGCAACACTAAATAAACCGCTTCGTCCCAAGCGTTGTCTGAGCCATGACCAAAAAAAAGTTTATGTTCGTTAAAGCGTGATACCGCGTAGCGAATGAGGTCTCGAACGCTGAGTAACGCTTCACGTGAACCGTCTATTTGTTTGGTCATGCGATGTTCAGACTTGTTAGAGGCGAATGAATAAATGGTGTTGATGGGTTTGCTCGGGTCATTAGGCTCTCAACAAATCGTTGATGCTAGTTTTAGCACGGGTCTGTGCATCGACTCGTTTGACAATAATGGCGCAGTTCAAGCTGTGCGAACCATCTGCAGAAGGCAATGAACCCGGCACCACGACAGAGCCAGAAGGCACACGTCCGTAGTGAATCTCTTTTGTTTCACGATCATAAATGCGCGTACTTTGCGATAAAAATACACCCATCGCCAGAACTGAGTTTTCTTCAACAATGACACCCTCGACAACCTCTGAGCGAGCGCCAATAAAACAGTTGTCTTCGATGATGGTTGGGTTGGCTTGCAGAGGTTCCAAAACGCCACCGATCCCAACGCCGCCAGACAGGTGAACATTTTTGCCGATTTGTGCGCAGGAGCCGACAGTCGCCCAGGTATCTACCATGGTGCCTTCGTCAACGTAAGCACCAATGTTGACATAGGAAGGCATCAGCACAACGTTGCGTCCAATAAATGCGCCACGACGCGCGACAGCGGGCGGAACAACACGGTAGCCGCCCGTTTTAAAGGCAGTCTCGCCGTATTCGGCAAATTTAAGAGGCACTTTGTCATAAAACTGCATGGGTGCTTGTCCCATGATCGCATTGTCATACAAGCGGAAGGAAAGCAGCACAGCCTTTTTAATCCACTGATGCACTTCCCACTTGCCATTCAATTTTTCAGCAACACGTAGACGGCCCGTGTCCAAAGCGTCAATCGTGTGCTCGACTGCTTCGCGAACTGCGGCATCTGCAGCTGAAGGTGAGAGATTGGCGCGGTTTTCCCAGCCTTGTTCAATGGTGGTTTGCAGATCGAGAGTCATGAGAGCCCTGTAAAAAAAGAATTAAAAATATAAAAATGTGAGTTAAAGATATTGGTAATAAAAAATAAACGTCTTTGTTTATTTGCTCACAGCCTGTGGGTACCGTGAACGGACAAATTCTGCGATTCGATGAGCACCTTCGACACAATCAGCAAGTGGTGCGACTAAAGCAATGCGAATGCGATTAAGACCTGGATTAATGCCATCCACAGTGCGTCCGACATAACTGCCGGGTAGTAATGTCACATTCGTATGTGTCAGTAGATCGCGAACAAACTCTGCGTCTGGACCGGGTGTGCCAGCCCAAAGATAAAAGGAGGCGTCTGGACGCTCGACATCCAAAACAGGTTTCAAAATGGGGAGTACCGCGTCGAATTTTGCGCGGTACTGTGCACGATTGTCAATGACATGGGCTTCGTCGTTCCAGGCAGCGATACTAGCTGTTGATACGACAGGTGAGAGTGCACTACCGTGATACGTGCGATACAGTAAAAACTTCGCAATGAGCTTTGCATCGCCCGCCACAAATCCTGATCGCATTCCCGGCACATTCGAGCGTTTCGACAGACTTGAAAAGCTCATTAAATTTCGAAAATCAGTGCGACCGAGTTGAAACGCGGCCTGCATTCCGCCTAGTGGCGGATTATTTTCATCGAGAAAAATTTCTGAGTAGCACTCGTCAGACGCAATGACAAAATTATATTTGTCAGATAAATCAAACAATATCTTCCAGTCTGACAAGGGCATGACGTTGCCAGCCGGATTGCCGGGAGAGCAGACAAAGAGAAGTTGTGTGCGCGCCCAAACTTCAGGAGGAACGGTTGACCAGTCGCAACGAAAGTTTTTTTCAGGATCTGAATTGACGTAAAAGGGTGTGGCGCCTCCCAGGAGGGCGGCACCTTCGTAAATTTGATAAAAAGGGTTCGGGCACACGACCAAACCATCTTTCGTATCGTCAAGGACTACCTGTCCAAAGGCAAAGAGAGCCTCCCTGGAGCCAAGTGCCGGCAATATCTGAGTTTCTGGATCTGGGCAGGGAATGCCGTAGCGGCGACCGATCCATGCGCTAATAGCCTGACGCAGTTTGGGGTCGCCTTTGGTGGGAGGATAAACAGACAAGCCATCCAAGCCGTTCACGATAGCGGTTTTTACGCAATCGGGAGCTGGATGTTTGGGCTCGCCAATAGAGAGATTGATTGGCCGCAAGCCAGAGGCGGCAGGGTTTGACTGAGCTAATAATGCTCTCAGTTTTTCAAACGGATAGGGCTGTAAAGTATCGAGGCGCGGATTCATTCCGACATTTTAACCAGTTGGTTGACAGGGTGGGGCGGAAAACATGCTTAGTGTGCGCTACAATGTCTGGCTATTGCGAAGGTGGCGAAATTGGTAGACGCACCAGGTTTAGGTCCTGACGCCGTAACAGGTGTGCGGGTTCGAGTCCCGCCCTTCGCACCAACACTGCTCTTTGATACGGCGTAGGCTGTCTGCTGCGCTTTCCGTCCTCTTTGTTTGGTAGATTTTCATGCAACCTGTGGTTGAAACCCTTTCCGGCCTCGAGCGCCGCATCGAAATCTCGGTCTTGTTGGCCGACGTAGAAAAAGCTGTTCAGGCTGAACTCAAGCGAGTGTCCCGGACTGCTAAAGCGCCTGGCTTCCGTCCCGGAAAAGTGCCAATGGCCATGCTCGAGCGTACACATTCCGCCGGCATTCGTTATGACATGATCAACAACAAGGTCGGTCAGGCATTTGAACAAGCCATCGAAGCTTCAGGCTTGCGTATTGCCGGCTCACCCAAGCTTGAGTCAAAGACAGAAGGAACCCCTGAGGGTACCTTAGCTTTTTACGCAGTTTTTGAGGTGTATCCAGAAATTACGCTTCCTGATTTATCTGCCCTCAAAATCAAGCGCGCTGTGACAACAGTCGGCGATGCCGAAGTGCAAAGCACCGTTGATATCCTTCGCAAACAACGTGCCGAATACGCTGCCAAAGAAGGTCGCGTTGCGACCGATGAAGATCGTGTCACGCTCGATTTTGTTGGCACCATCGATGGTGTCCCATTTGATGGCGGCAAAGCCGAAGATTTTCCCTTTGTCCTCGGACAGGGTCGTATGTTGCCTGAGTTTGAGGTGGCCGTCCGTGGTTTGAAAGCCGGCGAATCAAAGGTTTTCCCCTTGGCCTTTCCAGCTGATTACGGTGGTAAGGACGTCGCTGGTAAAACGGCTGAGTTCACGATTACGGTCAAAGAAGTGGCTGAGCCTGTCTTGCCAGTCATTGATTCAGAGTTTGCTAAATCCTTGGGTCAACCCGAGGGTGACGTTGAGAAATTGCTCGCCGACATTCGTGGCAATATTGAGCGCGAAGTCAAAGCCCGCACACTGGCCCGCACTAAAAACAGTGTGATGGACGCCTTGATCGGTGCAGCTACGTTTGACGTACCCAAGTCACTGGTGGACAGCGAGTGCGAAGCACGAGTTCAAGCGGCTCGCGCAGAGTTGACACAACGCGGCGTGCCAAACGCTGACAAGATGCCAATTCCAGCAGATGCGTTCACTGCCGAAGCTGAGCGTCGTGTACGCCTTGGTTTATTGGTTTCTGAGCTCGTTCAAAAGGCTCAACTTCAGGCCAAACCTGAGCAGGTTCGTGCGCGCATTGAAGAGTTCGCAGCAAATTATGAAAAACCTGCTGAAGTCGTGAGCTACTATCTTTCAGATCGTGCTCGTCGTTCTGAGGTCGAAGGCATTGTGCTTGAGGATAACGTTGTCCAGCATGCATTGGCTCAGGCGCAGGTCGAAGACGAGCAGGTCCCCTTTGACCAAGTGATGGGAACAGCCTAAATGCAACGTTTTACCGATTTCTATGCATCCATGCACGGTGGCGCTTCAGTCACGCCCACCGGGCTTGGTTACATACCGATGGTGGTTGAGCAATCGGGCCGTGGTGAGCGCTCTTACGACATCTATTCGCGCCTTCTCAAAGAGCGTGTGATATTTTTGGTTGGCCCGGTCAATGACCACTCGGCCAACTTGGTCGTCGCGCAACTGTTGTTTTTAGAGTCCGAAAATCCTGACAAGGATGTGGCTCTTTATATCAACTCACCCGGCGGATCGGTATATGCGGGTATGGCTATTTACGACACGATGCGTTTTATCAAACCAGAAGTGTCAACACTGTGTACCGGTTTAGCCGCGAGTATGGGTGCCTTTTTGTTGGCAGCCGGTCAAAAGGGTAAGCGTTTCTCTCTGCCCAATTCCCGCATCATGATTCACCAGCCTTCGGGTGGTGCGCAAGGGCAAGCCTCAGACATTCAGATTCAAGCGCGTGAAATTTTGGATTTGCGTGCGCGACTAAATCAGATGTTGGCTGAACACACGGGTCAGTCTGTTGAGCGCATTGAGATTGACACTGAACGTGACAACTTTATGTCCGCGCCCGACGCTGTGGCGTATGGCCTCATCGATAAAGTACTGACATCCCGCGCGGACAGCGTTTAAGACGCTCCGGCCCAAGACCTACAGGAAGCTTATGTCCGAAAAAAAGGGATCTGCAACGACAAAAGTCTTGCATTGTTCATTTTGCAACAAGGCTCAGCATGAAGTTCGCAAGCTGATAGCGGGTCCTTCGGTGTTTGTTTGTGACGAGTGCATTGACCTGTGCAATGACATTATTCGCGAAGAGGCCCAAGCCAATGCGAAAGAGTCCATTAAGACGGACTTGCCGACTCCTGCGGAAATCAAGGCATTTCTTGATCAATATGTGATTGGTCAGACTGCGCCTAAGCGTGTCTTGGCCGTAGCAGTCTATAACCACTACAAGCGTTTGCGTCATGCCGAAATCAAGGGTGACGGTGTTGAACTATCAAAAAGCAACATTCTCCTGATCGGCCCAACGGGTTCTGGCAAGACTTTGCTTGCCCAGACGCTGGCACGTCAGCTCAATGTTCCTTTTGTGATGGCAGATGCCACAACACTTACCGAAGCGGGTTACGTCGGTGAGGACGTTGAAAACATCATTCAAAAGCTTCTTCAAAACTGCAATTACGAGGTCGACAAGGCGCAACGCGCGATTGTTTATATTGACGAGATAGACAAGATATCTCGCAAAGCAGACAATCCATCCATCACACGTGATGTATCCGGAGAGGGTGTTCAGCAAGCTTTGCTTAAGTTGATCGAAGGAACTGTTGCTTCTGTCCCGCCGCAGGGGGGTCGCAAGCATCCAAATCAGGATTTTGTTCAAGTCGATACCACCAACATTTTGTTTATTGTTGGCGGTGCTTTCGATGGTCTCGAAAAAGTGATTCGTAATCGGACCGAGCGCTCTGGTATTGGTTTCGGTGCTTCTGTTGAGTCTAAAACCGAAAGATCGACTGGAGATACATTCCTAGAGGTTGAGCCAGAAGATTTGGTTAAGTTCGGATTAATTCCCGAACTAGTGGGTCGTTTGCCCGTGATTGCCACCTTGCAAGAACTAGACGAAGACACGCTCATGCAAATTTTGACTGAGCCTAAAAATGCCGTGGTCAAACAATTCGAGAAATTGTTTGCGATGGAAGGTGCCGAACTTGAGATCCGTCCGGATGCGCTAAAAGCGATCGCTCGCAAAGCGATCAAGCGTAAAACAGGCGCTCGCGGTTTGCGTTCGATCCTAGAGTCTGCATTGCTGGACACGATGTATGAGTTGCCTACACAAGGTAATATCAAGCGAGTGGTGCTTGATGAGTCTGCCATTAGCGGTACGGGCAAGCCCTTGTTGGTTTATGCAGACGAAAATGAGCCAAAACCGGTTGTTAAAAAGCCAGCAGTCCGGGATGCTGCGGCTTGATACAGGTTTGATTGCTTATTTCTCAGATTTCCCAGCCCCTCTAGAGGGGCTTTTGCTTTTATTAAGGTTTAGAACTTGAAATTTAGGCTATTGTCCCAATAACGAAGCTATTCGTAGAAACACGGGCTTTGTATCGGCCGCCCAGTTAGGATTCGCCGAGTTTTTTTTAGGAGGACATCATGTCCGGACATCAGACCCTGCCTTCTGAACCCATCAATTTGCCCTTGTTGCCATTACGCGACGTTGTCGTGTTTCCACACATGGTCATCCCTCTTTTTGTTGGACGTCCCCGTTCTATTCGGGCGCTCGAGGCTGCCATGGAGGCTGGCAAAAGCATTATGCTGGCTGCTCAAAAATCTGCAGGAAAAGACGATCCAACGCCAGATGATGTCTATGAAATCGGCTGTGTTGCCACCATCTTGCAAATGCTCAAGCTTCCTGACGGTACAGTCAAAGTATTAGTTGAGGGAGCACAACGCGCTCGCGTCACAAATATTCAGGATGCAGATACCCATTTCACTTCTGAGCTGGTTCCAATTGCTCCGGATGTAACGACTGGAGCAGAAATTGAGGCACTGCGTCGGGCGATCGTTAGCCAGTTTGAACAGTATGTCAAACTCAACAAAAAGATTCCCCCAGAGATTCTGACTTCTTTGGCTGGGATTGATGACGCTGGACGTTTGGCGGACACGATTGCTGCCCATTTGCCTTTAAAGCTCGAACAAAAGCAAAAGATGCTTGAAATCATTTCGACATCTGAGCGCCTCGAGGCTTTACTTTCGCAACTCGAAACTGAGATCGACATTCTGCAGGTCGAAAAGCGTATTCGTGGTCGCGTTAAAAAACAGATGGAAAAGAGCCAGCGTGACTACTATTTGAATGAGCAGGTTAAAGCCATTCAAAAAGAGTTGGGCGAGGGCGAAGAGGGCGCAGATATCGAAGAGCTCGAAAAGAAAATCGAGGCTGCGCATCTCCCTAAGGATGCACGTAAAAAGGTCGATGGCGAGCTCAAAAAGCTCAAGCTCATGTCGCCCATGTCGGCTGAAGCCACTGTTGTACGCAATTACATTGATACAGTGATTGCTTTGCCTTGGCGCAAAAAGAGCAAGGTCAATAACTCGATTCCCAACGCTGAAAGTGTGCTCGATAACGACCACTATGGCTTAGATAAAGTCAAAGAGCGTATTCTTGAATACCTTGCTGTCCAACAAAGGGTTGATAAGGTCAAAGCCCCAATTCTTTGTCTGGTAGGCCCTCCTGGCGTTGGAAAGACCTCGTTAGGTCAGTCGATTGCCAAAGCCACAAACCGTAAGTTCATCCGCATGGCCTTAGGTGGCGTGCGTGATGAGGCCGAAATTCGTGGACATCGTCGAACTTACATTGGTTCGATGCCCGGCAAAATTTTGCAAAACATGTCAAAAGTTGCTGTGAGAAATCCTTTATTCTTATTGGATGAAATCGATAAATTAGGGATGGATTTCCGCGGCGATCCTGCATCTGCCTTGCTTGAGGTACTGGATCCCGAACAGAACCATACGTTCCAGGATCACTACGTCGAAGTAGATTTCGATTTGTCTGATGTGATGTTTGTAGCGACCAGTAATACGCTCAATATTCCACCAGCCTTGCTGGATAGAATGGAAGTGATTCGTCTTTCTGGTTACACAGAGGATGAGAAAATCCATATTGCGCTTGATCACCTTGTCCCCAAGGTCATGAAGAACAACGGTGTCAAGTCCGAAGAGCTCATCGTCGAAGAATCAGCAATTCGTGACATTGTGCGTTATTACACACGTGAAGCTGGCGTTCGCGCTCTTGAGCGTGATGTAGGCAAAATCTGTCGTAAAGTTGTCAAGAAACTCCTCGCAGAAAGCGAAGCTAAAAAGGCTGCCAAGTCTGCGGAGCCTATCGCAAAAGTAGTGGTGACGTCTGATAACTTGAGTGACTACTTGGGTGTACGTCGTTACAACTTTGGAATGGCGGAAAAAGAAAATCAGATAGGACAAGTCACAGGCTTGGCATGGACTGAGGTGGGAGGTGATTTACTCACGATCGAAGTCGCAGATATGCCAGGCAAAGGTGTGATTCAACGCACCGGTTCAATCGGTGACGTGATGAAAGAGTCCGTTGAAGCGGCACGAAGTGTTGTACGTGCACGTGCAGCGCGCCTTGGGATCGCTGATACAGTTTTTGAGAAGCGAGATATTCACGTTCACTTTCCAGAAGGAGCTACACCCAAGGACGGACCTTCTGCGGGTATTGCTATTACAACTG
>JAOATE010000091.1:0-16093 GCA_030158305.1 Burkholderiaceae bacterium | reverse complement strand
CAACTGCGATCGTTTCAGCATTGACGCACATTCCTGTTCGCGCAGACGTTGCAATGACTGGTGAGATTACGTTGAGAGGCGAGGTCCTTGCGATTGGTGGGCTCAAAGAAAAGCTGCTAGCAGCGCATCGGGGCGGCATCAAGACTGTTTTGATCCCTGAGGAAAACGTCAAGGATTTGGCTGAGATCCCTGATAACGTCAAAAATCACTTAGAAATCGTTCCGGTTCGTTGGATTGACAAGGTTTTAGAGGTTGCTTTGTCTGGTCCTACCCAGCCTTTACCTGAAGAGTCGGTCGTTGCAAAAGAGGTGGTAGCAAAGCCAGAAGCTGTTGCAACGACAGATCCTGTGATTAAGCACTAAGTTATTTCCGATGTGGCGTTTTTTAGTATGTGTTTAAGAAAGAGGCGCCTGTTGGCGCCTCTTTTGTTCAGGAGTGGTCGACTTGATGCATGTATTTGTTGATTCTGTTCGGCTTGATAAGTGGCTTTGGGCTGCACGCTTTTACAAGTCGCGAACGTTGGCTGCGACAGCCATTGAGACTGGTCGTGTACTTGTCGCGGATGAGCGCGCTAAACCTGCGCGATTGATTAAGGTCGGTGAACGATTAAAAATCAATCGTGAGCAAGAACGTTTTGAATTGGTTGTGCGTGGTATTACCGAACAACGTAAGTCTGCGCCTCTTGCACGTTTGCTCTTTGAAGAAACACCAGAAAGTCTTTTAGCGCGTCAGACGGTCGCTGAGAATAGACGTTTTTATAGCGAGCCTTCGCAGGAAATTGCTGGTCGCCCAACCAAGCGCAATCGTAGAGCGTTAGAGCGATGGAAGGAGAATTAAAACGCCGCACTCGGTGCAGCGTTTTAGAAAAGCGACGAAGATCGTGCGCGAAAATCTACGTCTTAAGATCTGCGCGTGAGCGTCATTAATGCAACGGTGTGTTGCGAATCAGACCTAACGCAATACCCTCAACTGAGAAGTCTTGACCGGGTTGAATCACGATCGGTTCAAAGTCAGGATTTTCAGGTAACAACTCGATATGGTTGCCTTTTTTATTGAGGCGTTTGACCGTGACTTCGTCATCAATACGCGCAACAATAATTTGACCATTTCTAGCATCACTGGTCTTTTTGATTGCCAGTAAATCACCGTCCAAAATGCCGATATCTCTCATGCTGAGGCCTTTGACTTTTAGCAAGTAGTCAGGCTGCTGGGCGAACATATTGGGGTCAACAGAGATTTCCTTTTCAATGTTCTCTGCTGCGAGTACGGGGAAACCTGCCGCAACGCGACCAATCAGAGGGACAAGCATCTGACCCATATCAGGAGGTTGTTTGAGGCTGAGACGGCCCAATCCGGAGCGAACGCCAATGTCTGCGCCTTCTTGCATGTGTGAGGTGGTATCTGCCTCGAAAGATGATTCCGGCATGAAGTCTGAGGCACTTTCGGTGAGTCTGATGCCGCGTGATGCACCTGCTGTGAGTTCGATCACACCTTTACGCGCGAGAGCACGCAGATGGTCTTCTGCCGCATTAGCGGAGCGAAAGCCTAACTTTTGGGCGATTTCTGCTCGTGTAGGAGGAAAACCGGTGCTAGAAACAGCCTCTCGGATCAGATCTAAGATTTGCTGCTGCCGTTCAGTTAGTTTGATAGTCACAGTCAGCCCCTCAGGCGTGTGCACATATACAGTGCTGTTTTTATATACAGCCTTTATTTTGCATCATTTGTCTCTGAATGGCAAATCTTATCTGTATAAAAAAACAGCTCCGACCAAGCGGAGCTGTATTATCACACCTAAAAGAGGCTGTTTGTTAGTCTTTCATCACGCTCGCAATAGCTTTCGCGACAACATCAATATTGTGGCTGTTGAGGGCTGCAACGCAAATTCGCCCACTGCTCACAGCATAAATCGCATGCTCTGAACGCAAGCGCTCAACTTGCGCGACATTTAAGCCAGAGAAGGAGAACATCCCGCGCTGCTTCATGACAAAACTAAAGTCTTTTTTAACGCCATTTTCAGCGAGCTTTTCGACTAATTGACGGCGCATTAAGCGAATGCGATCACGCATACCAGCAAGTTCTTGATCCCAAAGGGCAAACAAGGCTGGTGTGTTGAGGACTGTCGACACAATTGTGCCGCCATGAGTCGGAGGATTGGAGTAGTTGGTACGAATCACACGCTTGACCTGGCTCAGTACACGATTCGATTCGTCTTGGCTGCCCGTGACGATCGTCAATGCACCAACGCGCTCTCCATAAAGCGAAAATGACTTTGAAAACGATGAGCTGATAAACATAGTCATATCAAGATCAGCAAAGAGTCGGACTGCAGACGCGTCTTGCTCCAAACCATCGCCAAAGCCTTGATAGGCAATATCAAGAAAAGGAATGAGGTTGGTGTCTTTAATGACCTTGGCCACTTCGCGCCACTGATCTGTCGTCAAATCCACACCGGTTGGATTGTGGCAGCACGCATGTAATACGACCACGCTTTGGGCGGGCAGTGCGCGCAATCCGTTGAGCATGCCTTGAAAGTCTAAGCCATGTGTTGCTGCATCGTAATAAGGGTAGTTCACGACCTCAAAACCTGCGCGCTCAAAAAGGGCACGATGATTTTCCCAGCTGGGATTGCTAATTGCAACTTTTGCGCCTGGTACTAATTGCTTGATAAAGTCAGCACCAATTTTTAATGCACCAGTGCCGCCAAGCGCTTGCATCGTCAGCACGCGGCCTGCAGCGATCAGGGGAGAATTTTTACCCAACACCAATTCCTGGGCGCCCTTGTTGTAGCCGGCAATGCCTTCAATGGGTAAGTAACCCCGGGCAGCAGCAGCTTCAACGCGAGTCACCTCGGCTTGATGAACGGCTGAAAGCAAGGGAATCTTGCCGTTGTCATCGTAATAGACACCCACTCCAAGGTTTACCTTGTGCGCGCGTGTGTCTGCATTGAATTGTTCATTCAGACCCAAGATCGGGTCACGAGGGGCGAGTTCTACGGATTGAAAAAGGGTGCTCATTTAAGTTTCTGTGTAGAGAGTAGCAAGAGGAATAGGGCTAGATTGTAAGTGCTAGAGATTGGGTAACAACATATTTAGTATTGCTGTTTGTTTAATACCACTAAATATTTTGGGTGGACGCTCGAACTAACAGAGAACATAATAGAAGGCTAGCCCCGCATCCGAGGGGTTTCCCGAATAAGTCTAGCATGGCCTCACACATTCCACCCGAAGAAATACATGATCCGCACTTAGCTGATCCATTCGCCAACAAGCTGATCTCAAGCGACGAGCACGAGGCGTCCGAGGCCTTGAGTCCGAGTTTGCCCCCAGCCATTGCACACGAGGGTGTTTCTTCGGCACGTGTATCAGTTCCTGTGGTACCTGCAACGATTTCGACAGGCAAAGAAGAGCCGCGTTACGTCGACTATCCCGACAGTCCCTTTCATTTGTATCAGCCTTATCCACCTGGCGGTGATCAACCTAACGCGATTAATCAGCTTGAGCAAGGCGTCAGAGACGGTCTAATGATGCAGACACTGCTGGGCGTGACCGGTTCCGGCAAAACGTTCACGATGGCTAACATGATTGCGCGACTTGGCCGGCCAGCCGTCGTCTTGGCGCCCAACAAGACATTAGCAGCCCAGCTCTATGCTGAAATGAGGGAGTTTTTCCCTAAAAATGCCGTTGAGTATTTTGTTTCTTATTACGATTATTACCAGCCCGAAGCTTACGTCCCAACCCGTGATCTGTTCATTGAAAAAGACTCATCGATCAATGAGCACATCGAGCAGATGCGGTTATCAGCCACTAAAAGCTTGCTCGAGCGTCGCGACACGATCATCGTGGGGACAGTTTCCTGTATCTACGGTATCGGCAACCCATCTGATTACCATGCCATGGTACTTATATTGCGTGTTGGAGACCGTGTGCCTCGGCGTGAAATTCTCGCTCGTTTAGTCGCCATGCAATATGAGCGTAATGATACTGAGTTCACACGAGGTACCTTTCGCGCTCGCGGTGAAACGATCGATATTTTTCCTGCGGAAAGCGCCGAGTTGGCTGTTCGTCTTTCCTTATTTGATGATGAGGTAGAAAGTCTTGAGCTTTTTGATCCTCTGACGGGTAAAGTCCGTCAAAAGGTGCCTCGTTTTACTGTTTATCCTGGTTCTCATTACGTTACCCCACGCGATACGGTGGTGCGAGCCATCGAAACGATCAAACAAGAACTCCGCGAGCGGGTAAAGTTTTTTGTGGATGGCGGCCATCTTGTCGAAGCACAACGCATCGAACAACGTACGCGATTTGACCTGGAGATGTTGACGGAGTTAGGGTTTTGTAAAGGTATCGAAAACTATTCGAGACATCTTTCTGGTGCTGCGCCAGGAGATCCGCCACCTACACTGATTGATTATTTGCCCAGCGATGCGCTGATGTTCATTGATGAAAGTCACGTCACGATCGGACAACTAGGCGGCATGTATCGTGGCGATCGAGCACGCAAAGAAACACTGGTGACTTACGGCTTTCGCCTGCCTTCTGCAATGGACAATCGTCCTCTCAAAATGGAGGAGTTTGAAACACGGATGCGTCAATGTATTTTTGTCTCGGCCACTCCTGGTCAATACGAGCAAACTCATGCTGACAATGTGGTCGAACAAGTGGTGCGCCCAACAGGACTGGTCGATCCGATTGTTGAGGTGCGACCCGCCCGAACTCAAGTCGATGACTTATTAGGCGAGATCAAAATTCGCGTCGCGGTTGAGGAGAGGGTACTGGTGACGACCCTGACCAAACGCATGGCAGAGGACTTGACCGATTACCTTGCTGAACACGGTATCCGAGTACGTTATTTGCACTCCGATATTGATACTGTCGAGCGTGTCGAAATCATTCGTGACTTACGGCTGGGCGTGTTTGATGTACTAGTCGGGATTAACTTGTTGCGCGAAGGCCTTGATATTCCAGAGGTTTCTCTCGTGGCTATTTTGGATGCAGATAAAGAAGGCTTCCTACGTTCGGATCGCAGTCTGATTCAAACAATCGGTCGAGCTGCCCGTAATTTAAATGGTCGCGCCATTTTGTACGCGGACCGCGTCACCGATTCAATGAAGCGCGCAATGGGTGAAACTGAACGACGCCGTCAAAAGCAACTCGCCTTCAATCAAGAAAATGGGATTGAGGCGCGAAGCGTTCGTAAGGCTGTTCGCGAGTTGATTGATGGCATCGTGGCGCCTGCATTCAGAAACCAGGAAGAGCCTGAGGTGTCGCGTGCTTTATTGACAGATGAAAAGGCTTTGGCAAAAGAGTTTAAGCGTCTAGAAAAGCTGATGCTCGACCATGCTCGAAATCTTGAGTTTGAACAAGCTGCCGCTGCGAGGGATGCTCTAAAGGCGTTAAAAGAGCGCGTGCTGCTGTCTGGTGCATAACTGCAGTTCTCTGGCCTTGCTGCAGTGCATAACAAGTTGTGCAGAGGTGGCTTTTCTATCGCTTAAGTCTGGGTTTTACAAAATTTAAATTTAATGTGCTGAACAATAAATTTAACCTAAGTGATTGTTTGTATTGGTTTTATTGATTTTAAAGTTTTTACTTTTCTTTTAAAAAAACAAAAAAAAATATCTGGACATGTTACGGGTTTTCCCGCACAATATGCACCATCATGACAAAAGTTCTCTTCGTATGCATGGGCAATATTTGCCGGTCGCCCAGCGCAGAAGGCGTATTCCGCCACCTAATCAATGACGCAGGCCTTTCTGAGGTCGTCGGGATTGACTCCGCCGGTACCCATAGCTTCCACGTTGGTGAGGCGCCTGATCCACGTGCGATCGCTGCTGCCCGAAAACGTGGCTACGAGATCACACGTGCCGAAGCCAGACAAGTCGAGCCCGAGGATTTCCACGATTACGACCTGATTCTGGCGATGGATTGGGAAAACCTGTCCGCTCTGCAGCAACAGTGTCCCAAACCTCACCACCACAAGTTGATGTTACTGATGCGCTTTGCGAATGAGTTCGAAGAAGCGACCGTTCCAGATCCTTATTACGGTGGTCCAGAGGGTTTCGGTAAAGTGCTCGACTATCTCGAAGACGCTTGCCAAGGTGTGCTTGAGTTGGTGCGCAAGCGCGCGACCCAGTATCAGGCTGCCTAATTGGTGTGATCTGAAAAACCGCGCTCTGCGCGGTTTTTTTACGACTTTTTATCCTGAAAACCAATAATGTTTTAAGGGTATACCCAACTAAAACACTCGGGAATTATGTATACTTGAGTTTATTAGTCGGGTAAGTCTTCAAATACTTAAGGTTTCTTCAAAAGGATACTGTCATGAGGCTCACTACAAAAGGTCGTTTTGCCGTTACCGCCATGATTGATCTGGCACTCCGCCAACAGGGTGGCCCCGTCACATTGTCCGCCATCAGCCAGCGTCAAAACATCTCGCTTTCTTATTTAGAGCAGCTTTTTGGAAAGCTTCGACGCCACGAACTCGTTGAAAGCGTTCGCGGTCCAGGCGGTGGATACACGTTATCCCGTTTGGCGCGCAACATCACAGTCGCCGATATTATTTTTGCAGTCGATGAGCCGATTGATGCTACCAATTGTGCAGGCAAATCTGCCTGTGATAGCGGTACGGATGGCAAGTCTGGCATCTGTATGACGCATGAGTTGTGGTCGACTCTCAATCGCAAAATGGTCGATTTTTTAGACTCAGTTTCTTTGCAAGATCTAGTTGATCAGCAACGCTTGCGCCAGATTCAAGAGGCGAGCAAAACCTCTGGAGCAGGTGTGCGGGTGAATGTTGTTGGTACAACTGCGTCTCCACTTCCATCAGAATCCATTTCGATTAGTCTTTAAAAATATTCAGGAGTACTAGTATGTCTACCCGTCCTATTTATTTTGACTACTCGGCCACGACACCCGTCGATCCTCGCGTTGTAGAAAAGATGATCCCTTGGCTTTACGAGCATGCGGGCAACCCTGCCTCGCGTAGCCACTCTTATGGCTGGGAAGCGGAGGAGGCCGTTGAGCATGCTCGCACTCAGGTCGCAGCTTTGGTCAATGCTGATCCGCGTGAAATCATTTGGACTTCCGGCGCGACAGAGTCAAATAACCTGGCAATCAAAGGCGCGGCAACCTTTTATGCTGAGCGTGGCAAGCACGTCATCACCGTTAAGACAGAGCACAAGGCCGTCCTTGATCCCTGTCGTGAGTTGGAGCGTCAAGGTTTTGAGGTGACGTACCTGGACGTGCAGGAAAATGGTCTGATCAGTATGGATGCGCTCAAAGCCGCCATTCGTCCTGACACAGTGCTAATTTCTGTCATGTTTGTGAATAATGAGATTGGTGTGATTCAGGATGTTGCCGCAATCGGTGAACTGTGTCGCGCCAACAATATTATTTTTCACGTTGATGCTGCCCAAGCGACTGGTAAGGTCGCGATCGATTTGCAAACACTCAAAGTCGATCTGATGTCTTTCTGTGCACATAAAACTTACGGTCCCAAGGGTATTGGCGCTTTATACGTGCGCCGCAAGCCACGGATCCGGATCGAAGCTCAAATGCACGGTGGCGGACATGAGCGTGGATTTCGCTCAGGTACCTTGGCGACACACCAGATTGTGGGAATGGGTGAGTCCTTCGCGTTAGCGCAGCAGGAAATGGGGACTGAAAACGAGCGTATTCGCATGTTGAGAGACCGTTTGTGGGCAGGTCTTTCACAAATCGAAGAGGTATACCTCAATGGCGATCTGGAACACCGTGTTCCTCACAACCTGAACGTCAGTTTTAACTACGTTGAAGGCGAATCTTTGATCATGGCGATTAAAGAACTCGCAGTCTCGAGTGGCTCTGCCTGTACTTCCGCGAGTCTCGAGCCTTCTTATGTGTTGCGCGCACTGGGTCGTAACGATGAGCTGGCGCATAGCTCGATTCGCTTTACGATTGGACGCTTTACGACTGAAAAAGAAATCGACTTTGCGGTCGACTTGTTGAAGTCACGCGTTGGAAAATTACGTGATATGTCGCCTCTTTGGGAAATGGCCAAAGAAGGTATCGATTTAAATTCAGTTCAGTGGGCCGCCCACTAAACGCACTGATTGGAGAATACAAATGGCATACAGCGACAAGGTCCTAGACCACTACGAAAACCCACGCAACGTCGGCACGTTTGACAAGAGTGATGATCAGGTTGGCACAGGAATGGTGGGTGCCCCCGCTTGTGGTGATGTGATGAAATTACAGATTCGCGTAAATGAAGCTGGCATTATCGAAGATGCACGATTTAAAACGTATGGCTGTGGTTCAGCCATTGCGTCAAGCTCACTCGTCACCGAGTGGGTAAAAGGCAAAACACTGGATGAGGCGTTGACGATTCGCAATACACAGATCGCCGAAGAACTGGCTCTTCCACCCGTTAAGATTCATTGCTCGATTCTTGCCGAAGATGCGATCAAGGCTGCTGTCGAGGACTACAAAAACAAGCATACTGGATGATCATGGGCGTCACACTTACTACTCAGGCAGCCGACCATATCGGCAAATACCTACAAAAACGCGGCAGCGGTATCGGGCTTCGTTTAGGTGTTAGAACGACGGGTTGTTCGGGAATGGCATACAAACTCGAATACGTTGATGAAGCCTCTGCCGAAGACCAGGTGTTCGAAAGTTTCGGTGTCAAAGTGTTTATTGACCCGAAAAGTTTGTCATATTTAGATGGCACCGAGCTCGACTACGCACGTGAAGGCCTAAACGAAGGCTTTAAGTTCCGTAATCCAAATGAAAAGGCAACCTGTGGTTGTGGCGAGTCTTTCACGGTATAAATTTTTTGGAAGCCTCAACTTCAAGCTCACTGTCTGCGCAGGATCACTTTAGCCTGCTTGGACTGCCTCGGGTTTTCAAAATGGACCCTCAAGCTTTAGAGTCCGCCTGGAAAAAGGTCGCGCTTGCAGTGCACCCTGATCGGTTTGCTACTCGGTCTGCGGTCGAAAAAAGAGTCGCGATGCAATGGAGCTCTCAGGCGAACGAAGCGTACAGGATTTTGAAAGATCCAATGTCCCGTGCTCGCTACTTGTGTGAGCTCGCCGGCGTCGATCTGCAAACTGAAACCAATACCGCGATGTCTGCCGATTTTTTATTTCGTCAGATGTCTTGGCATGAGCAGCTTGACGAAGTGTTAGACCGCAGTGGTGATCCCCAGACTCGACACGCAGTGCGTCAAGCTCTTCAGGCTGAACTCACTGAAGCTGAGCAAGAAATCGAGGCATCCGTGGGTGAGCACCTCTTACAAGAGCGTTATGATTTGGCCGCCGCGCGAGTGCGCGAGTGGATGTTTTTAAATAAGCTGATTGCGCAATGTCGCGCAATTGATTAGGCCTTGCGGTCTCTACGCGGCACAGAGTGCGCAACTGAATCAAACATATGGCTTTACTGCAAATTTCTGAGCCAGGTGAATCTCCTGCACCCCATCAACGTCGGTTGGCGGTCGGGATTGACTTGGGCACCACACATTCTTTAGTTGCGGCTGTCCGAAGCAGCGTGCCAGAAGTACTTTCTGATGCAGGAAGACCGCTGGTGCCATCTGCCGTGTACGTAGAGCAGGGTGGTCTCGCGCACGTTGGTGCAGAGGCGATTGCTAAACAAACTGACTTCCCCTTAGACACGCTTGTTTCTATCAAGCGTCTGATGGGAAGGTCTTACCAAGAAGCGCTCGCCTCTGGCATGCCTTATCTTTTTGTAGAAGACGGGCAAAGTGTAAAAGTTCAGACCGAGCATGCTCTATTGTCTCCTGTCGAAATCGCTGCAAAGATTTTAGAAAAACTGAAACTTTTGGCGGAAGGTACTTTAGGCGATGCTCTCGTCGGTGCTGTCATTACCGTGCCAGCTTATTTTGATGATGCGCAGCGTCAAGCCACTCGGGATGCCGCACGCTTAGCCGGTTTAAATGTGCTGCGCTTGTTGAATGAGCCCACTGCAGCAGCCATTGCTTATGGACTTGACCATGCGTCCGAAGGTACCTATGCTGTTTTTGATTTAGGTGGTGGAACGTTTGACGTTTCTCTGTTGAGATTGTCTCGCGGTGTGTTTGAGGTGGTTGCAACGGGTGGTGACACACGATTGGGTGGTGATGATTTCGACGCACTGATTGTGGATAATTTTATTCGCAAGCAGGAAATGACTTCTGTCAGTCTTCAGACCCGTCGTGTTTTACTGAGCGCGGCGCGACGCGTACGCGAAATGCTGACTGACCATCCTGAGCACGCAGAGAGTGTCAGTGTGGATGGTCAGGTTTGCCGACTTGAGCTTTCACGCGAGGCTTTTGAGCAACTAGCGGCTCCTTTGGTCGCACGGACGATTGCCTGTGCGCAACAGGCCCTCAAGGATGCATCGCTTAAAGTTCAGGACATCAAGGGTGTCGTGATGGTGGGTGGTGCGACCAGGATGCCCATCGTACGTAAAAGTGTCCGTGACGCATTTGGGACCGAGCCTTTGACAGATTTGGATCCTGATCAAGTTGTCGCCTTGGGCGCCGCACTTCAAGCCAATTTATTAGCAGGTAATCGCAATCCAGGCGAGGATTGGTTGCTGCTCGATGTCACGCCGTTGACGCTCGGACTCGAAACCATGGGGGGTTTAGTCGAGCATATTATTCCCCGTAACAGCACCATTCCTGTCGCACGCGCTCAAGAATTTACGACCTTTAAAGACGGTCAGACAGCCTTGGCCGTGCATGTTGTTCAGGGAGAGCGTGATTTGGTATCGGATTGCCGATCACTGGCGCGCTTTGAGTTGCGTGGTATTCCCGCAATGGTTGCGGGTGCTGCGCGTATACGCGTCACTTTTCAGGTCGATGCCGACGGTTTGTTGAGTGTGTCCGCACGCGAGCTTGGCTCGGGTGTCGAGGCGTCTGTCACAGTCAAGCCGTCTTTTGGATTGAGCGATGATGAGGTTTCCCGCATGCTCTCCGAGGGAATGTCCAAAGCAGGCTACGATGCCCAGATGCGTATGTTGCGTGAACAGCAAGTCGATGCGCAACAGCTTATTGAGTCTGTGACAGCAGCGCTCGCGGCTGATGCCGATCTTTTAAGCGCCGCAGAACAAACACGCATTTCCCAACACTGCCAAATGACGATCGAAGCCGCCTCAGGGGACGATGTCGAAGCGATTCGCAACGCGATCAAAGCGCTGTCCTCCGTGACAGATGACTTTGCCGCACGCCGTATGGATCGTAGTATCCGTGCCGCCTTGACAGGGCGATCGCTCGAGGATTTATAGGATTTTTATGCCAAAAATTATTGTGTTGCCTCACCCTGATGTTTGTCCCATGGGCAAAGTAATTGAGAATGCTCCAGTTGGCGAGTCTATTTGCCGAGTGTTACTGGATCACCATGTTGAACTTGAGCACGCATGCGAGCTTTCCTGTGCCTGCACGACTTGTCATGTGGTTGTCAAAGAAGGCTTCCAATCGCTTGCTGAGGCTTCAGACTCAGAGGAAGATCTTCTTGATCGCGCCTGGGGTCTTTCCACAACCTCAAGGCTTGCCTGCCAGGCACGTGTGGCTCATGCAGACTTAACGATTGAAATTCCTCGCTACACCATCAATCACGCCAAAGAAAATCACTGAAACTTTCTAGCGGCAATCGTGTAAAGTATCTTCCATATTAATAACAGTGGAGATATGCATGCGTGCCAATACTATCCGTCAAAAAATTGCTTCAGGTCAACCCGTCATCAATGGTTGGTGTGCGATCCCATCTTCCTATTCTGCTGAAATCATTGGTCATCAGGGCTTTGATTCTGTGACCGTTGATTTGCAGCACGGAATGATCGGGATTGATGCTGCGCTCCCGATGTTTCAGGCTCTTTCTTCTACGCCAGCCATCCCGCTCGCGAGGGTGCCATGGAATGACCCCGCCCAAATCATGCGCTTGTTGGACAGTGGCGCTTATGGCATTATTTGTCCGATGATTTCTACCGTCGATGATGCGGCCAGCTTCGTTTCGTCTTGCCGTTATCCACCTCATGGACAGCGCTCATTTGGTCCTGCTCGTGCCATGTTGTATGGCGGTGCGGATTACTACCCGCATGCTGATAAAGAGATTCTTGCACTTGGCATGATCGAGACCCAAGCCGGTTTGGACAATTTAGAGGAAATTCTTGCTCTGGACGGACTCGATGGCATCTATATTGGTCCGAATGATCTCGCACTTGCGCTAGGCTCAGTTCCAAAGTCGGAGTCCGATGACCCTGTCGTGATGAAAGCTGTTGAGCACATACGTCAACGTGCCATTGCGCACGGAAAAATCGCTGGTATTTTTTGTTCGTCGGGTGAAGCGGCAGCCATGCGTATCAAGCAAGGCTTTCAGATGGTGACACCTGGAAACGAAGCTGCACTGATGGCGAGTGCGGCTAAAGCCGCAGTGGCTACTGCGCGGGGTGCTCAGGCCCCCGGTTCTTCAAAAACAGGGTATTGATTCTTGAGTGGGGACTCGATGTTGCGTTTTTCGGCTAATTTAGGATTTCTTTGGTCGCAACTGCCTTTGCTCGAACGTATTGAGCGGGCGGCTGCCAGTCGATTCCGAGCCATCGAGTTGCATTGGCCTTATGACACGCCAGCTGAGGCTGTCAAAGAGGCTTGTGTACGCCACGACATCACTTTGTTGGCAGCGAACGCACCGATTGGAGATCCTAGTGTAGGGGAGTCAGGCTTGGCTGCCTTGCCGGGAAGAGAACGGGATTTTCAACAGTCCTTTGAAATGTCGCTTGCCTGGTGTGTCGCAGCTGGTGCCTCGGCTATACATGTGTTGCCGGGGATTATTGATCCTCAGCAGCACATAAATGCCTCGCGCACCTTGGTCAGGAATCTTCAATGGGCAGCAGATCTTGCGGCAAAGCATGGCATCACTATTCTGCTCGAAGCCATTAATCAGCGAGACAAGCCCGGATATTTTTATTCAACGCAAGCTGAAGCAAATGCGATTCGGGAGCAATGCGGCCGCGCAAATATCAAACTGATGTTTGATGTCTATCACGTAGGTGTGGCTGAGGGAGATATCCTGACCAAACTTGCGCATTATTTGCCGCATATTGGTCACATACAAGTCGCAGCGGTACCAAGCCGAGCTGAGCCAGATGAAGGTGAGGTGTCTTATGCCGCTGTATTTGAACGGATTGAGTCGTTGGGCTATACGGGTTGGATAGGTTGTGAGTACAAACCACGCGCCAGCGTTGAAGCTGGTTTAGCGTGGCTGACTCCATACAGAACTTAAATTTAGTCTTCTTTTCTCAAGTGCGGGAACAGGATGACATCCCGTATGCTGGGGCTGTCGGTCAGCAACATCACTAAGCGATCAATGCCGATTCCACACCCACCTGTAGGCGGCATCCCGTACTCAAGTGCTCGAATATAGTCTGCGTCATAGAACATGGCTTCTTCATCGCCAGCGTCTTTAGCGGCAACCTGGGCGTGAAAACGCGCAGCTTGATCCTCCGGATCGTTCAACTCCGAAAAACCGTTGGCGATTTCTCTACCTGTCATGAACAACTCAAAACGTTCGGTAATACCTGGGCGTGTATCTGACTCGCGGGCAAGTGGTGAGACTTCGATTGGGTAGTCGATGATGTAAGTTGGATGCCAGAGCTGTGATTCTGCAGTTTCCTCAAACAAGGCCAATTGCAAAGCACCTAATCCAGCAAGCGCAAAGTTTGGTGCGATGACATCTACGCCGCGCTTTTTGAGTTGAGCTTTAACAAACTCAATGTCCGTCAATTGTGCTTCGGTGAACTCTGGAACATGTTGAAGGATCGCTTCGACAATCGTGAGTCGGTGAAATGGTTTGGACAAATCAAGCTCGCGTCCCTGGTAGGTCAGCGTGGCAGTGCCGCAAGCTTTGATGGCGGCTGCCCGAATGATTTGTTCCGTAAAGTCCATCAGCCATTGGTAATCTGTATAGGCTGCGTAAAACTCCATCATGGTGAACTCAGGATTGTGGCGCGGGCTCACACCTTCATTCCGGAAGTTTCGATTGATCTCAAATACTCTTTCGAATCCGCCAACGATCAAACGTTTGAGATAGAGTTCAGGCGCTATGCGCAAAAACATCTCCATATCAAGTGCGTTATGGTGCGTCACAAAAGGTTTCGCCGCCGCGCCGCCTGGAATGCCGTGCAACATTGGCGTCTCAACCTCGAGAAATCCTGCATCCACCATCGTTTGACGAATTGCGCTAATGGCTTGGCTGCGCGCTAAAAACGTTTCGCGCGTTTGCTCAGTCATGATGAGGTCGACGTAACGCTGGCGATAACGCAACTCTTGATCGGAGACGCCATGAAATTTGTCAGGGAGGGGACGCAGGGATTTTGCTAAGACACGTGCCTCAGTCGCATGGATCGACAATTCGCCTTTATTGGTCTTAAAAACATGACCCTTTATTGCAATGATGTCACCAATATCCCAGGTTTTGAAGGAGTCATAGACCTCTTCGCCGAGACTGCCACGTTCAAGATAAATCTGAATGCGACCAGTACTGTCTTGTAAAGTGGCAAAGCTCGCTTTACCCATGACACGTTTGAGCATCATGCGTCCTGCAACCGAAGCAGGGTGAGCTGCTGTAGCAAGAGTGGCTTGATCCAGTTCGCCAAAACTTGCATGGAGTGCGTTCGCACGATTCGCAGGGACAAAATCGTTTGGAAATGCAATTCCTTGGTTGCGCAAGCCAGATAATTTTGTCCGGCGCTCGGCAATCAGGTGGTTTTCATCGTGTTGGGGGGTGTTGGTGTCAGTCATGATCAGGCGTGATGTTGACGAATATCGTCGATGATTTTGCTGCCAAAGGCGTCGCTTTCGATAGCCTTTAGAAGTCGTTGGGCCACAGACGCTGGGTCTGCCAGTTGATTGCTTTCTTTAAAGCCAATAAAGCGCTCCAGAGAGGGAAGAGCATCTTTGGAAGTGGCACGGATTGTTTCTTGCATTGGCGTGTCAATAATGCCGGGGGCCATCGAGACAATGCGTGCACGGGGGCCTTGATCCAGCTGTGCCGCTTCGGCATAGCGGTCCATGGCAGCCTTGGTCGCGCAGTAAACGGCCCAGCCAGAGCTCGCATTTCGACCTGCGCCAGAAGAGATCAGCATGACACGACGATCGGTCGCCTGAGGTGAGCTGTTTAATACATGTGCAGTCAGAAAAATGGCTGAAGTGATGTTGACATGAAATGCATCGTTGATCGCATCTAAATCTGTCAAATGCTGACTTTGTGAAATAGGTTTAACGACGCCTGCATTGTGTATAAAGCGTACATGCGAATGTCCATTGATCAGCGCAATAAGCTGTGAGGCAGCATGTTTAACCGAAGGAGTATCTGACAGATCGACTTCGAGTTGTGTCAGAGAGGTTCCGTGAGCCGCTGCAATATCCACGAGTGCTTGAGAGCTCTTGCGTGACAATGTCACAAGATGTTCACCCTGCGCGGCAAGTTGCTCAGCCATCGCAGCACCCAGACCACGTGTTGTACCTGTCAAAATCGTGAGCGTTGTCATTTTTATACCCCTTGCTTCAAGCTTGCCTGGATAAACGGATCTAGGTCGCCATCCAGGACCTTTTGCGTATTGGAGATCTCGACGTTGGTACGCAAGTCTTTAATGCGGCTCTGATCCAGCACGTAAGAACGAATCTGGTGTCCCCAGCCCACATCAGTTTTGGCATCCTCCATTTTTTGCTGTTCAGCCATGCGGTTGCGCATTTCAAGTTCGAACAATCGCGACTTGAGCATTTGCATCGCTTCGGCACGGTTACGATGTTGTGAGCGATCGTTCTGGCATTGCACAACGATATTGGTCGGAACGTGGGTAATGCGTACCGCAGAGTCGGTTTTGTTAATGTGCTGACCACCCGCACCGCTAGCGCGATAGGTGTCTACGCGCAAATCTGCGGGATTGATATCGATTTCGATTGAATCATCGACTTCGGGATAAACAAAGACGCTTGCAAAAGAAGTGTGACGTCCTCCTGAAGAGTCAAACGGGCTCTTACGTACCAGTCTGTGCACACCGCTTTCTGTGCGTAAAAAACCGAAGGCGTATTCACCCTCGATTTTAATAGTGGCGGATTTGAT
>JAOATE010000090.1 GCA_030158305.1 Burkholderiaceae bacterium | reverse complement strand
GATGTCGTCAAGGCAGCAGGAATTAAGTCAGAGTAAAGAACTCGAGTGCGGCTTTTTTAAAGTCTGCAATCGGAGCGGTTGAATGATCTTCCCGCCACGCCAGTCCAACGGACAAGCGTGGCGGTATTTCTTTGAAGCGATGGTATTTGAGTCCGGGAAACTGCATGGAGGTCTGCGACTCGGGAACTGGCGCGCAGCCAAGTCCTGCAGCCACGAGCGCGAGTGCGGCATGCATCGTTCTGACTTCGATAAACCCCGCAGGCTTGACCTGATGTCGCTGTAAATAATCCCGAAACAAACTACGAGTGCTGCGTTTGTCGTCGTGACTCGGATAGCCGATGAGGGTTTTGTCGTGTACGACGCTGACGGGTATTGGGGTTGTGCGGGGGAGTCTCCATTCCGCAGGCGCGGCAAGCGCATAGTGCTCGGTAAAGAGCCTGACGGTCTTGAGTGCTGGGTGATTGACGGGTTCGCGGACGAGTCCCACGTCGACTTGTTCTCCGACAAGTGTATCGACCTGCTCGCGTGTCGTGTACTCAACGAGCTCGATACGCATCGCGGGATGTGCCCGTAGATAGTGCCGTAAAAGGTTAGGTAAAAAGGTGTAGGTGTGCGCGTGAAGAATCCCAAGACGAAGAATTAGATTCTGCTGACTATTGGATTGTTGGACGACTTGGGCACATTGGTCAATGTCGCTGAGTATTTTTCTAGCGTGTTGGAGTAGCGCCATCCCCTCCTGGGTCAGGCTCACACGCCTAGTGGTGCGGTGCAGCAGTGTGGTCTGAAGCAGGCCCTCGAGCTGTTGAATATGGTCGCTCAGCGGCGGTTGGCTGATGCCTAACCGAGTCGCCGCGCGGCCAAAATGTCCCTCTTCGGCGACGGCGACAAAATAACGAAGCTTTTTGATATCAAGCATTATTCTGATTTTCAAATAAATAATGGATGAATAATATATTGGACGCGCCTAATATGGCTAGGTAAACTTTGCCGATTCAGTGTGAGGAGAACACCATGGAAGTCAAAAAATTAACCGGTACGATAGGCGCAGAGCTCTTAGGCGTTGACCTGTCGAAAGATCTGTCCGCGGCAACGATCAAGGATATCCGTCAGGCTTTGCTCGACAATCTAGTGATTTTTTTCCGTGACCAGACGCTGACGCCTGAGCAGCAGATTGCCTTCGTGGAAAAGTTTGGTCCGATCAGTACAACCCCCGTCTATCAAACTCATCCTCAATATCCTCAGATCATGCCTGTGGTGAAAGAAGTCACCGATAAAGATGTGATCGGGGACACCTGGCATACGGATGAGACTTACCATCCACAACCACCGCTGGGTTCAGTGCTGTATGCCCGTGATGTCCCTAAGGTGGGCGGTGATACGCTTTGGGCCAATCAGTACCTCGCCTACGAGCGTTTGTCCGACGCCATGAAAAAGCAGTTGGAGGGTTTGTATGCCATCCACTCCAATGATTTCTTGAATGCAAATGCGCGCTTGCGTAACAGTACCCGTTCAACCAAACTGCGTGAAGACGTGGGTCGCATCGACAGCCGTCATCCCGTTGTCCGCACGCATGACGAAACAGGGCGCAAGAGTTTGTTTGTGAACCAGCCCTTTACATTCAGTTTTGAAGGGATGACGCGCGACGAGAGTTTGCCGTTGCTTCAATATTTGTATCAGATGAGCCATAAGCCTGAGCTGACATGTCGCTTCCGTTGGCAGCCAGGCTCGATGGCGTTTTGGGATAACCGTTGCACCATGCACTATGCCATCAATGACTACCCTGGTCAGCGTCGTGAAATGCATCGCATCACGATTCAAGGCGTGAGCCCAACATGAGTGCCGGACGTTTTGCGGGCACAGTGACGCTGATCACGGGCGCGAGCAAAGGGATTGGGCTCGCGACGGCCCAGCGGATCGCGAAAGACGGCGGCACTGTGATTGGTATCGCACGTTCCGCCGAAGGTGTTGAGTTTCCCGGGCCATTCTTTACGGCCGACCTCATCTCGGAGTCAGAGACTGCACAGGTATTGGCGCAAATCACTGAGCAGTTTGAGATTGATCACTTGGTCAATAATGCAGGCAAGACCACGTCGAGTTTGTTGACGCAAACAACGTCCAAAGAGTTTGAAGAAATTTTGCAAATCAACATGCGTGCCCCGATGCAGTGTTTGCAGGCATGCTTGCCCGCAATGGTGCGCAAAGGCCGTGGACGTGTCGTCAATATTTCAAGTCGTGCCGCGCTGGGGATGGTGAAAAGAACTGCCTATGCAGGCGCCAAGAGTGGTTTGATCGGCATGACGCGCACATGGGCGTTAGAGTTAGGCGCACAGGGCATCACCGTCAATGCGGTCGCACCAGGTCCAGTCGCAACGGAGTTGTATTTGAAAAATAATCCGATGTCGCCTGAGGCGCGGGAGGCTTTTGCCTCGCGTATTCCGCTCAAGCGGGTGGGAACACCCGAGGAAATCGCTGGCGCGATTACGTACTTCTTGTCCGATGATGCGAGCTTTGTGACGGGACAAGTGCTGTATGTATGTGGAGGCCTATCGGTAGGTGCGATGCCTGTTTAAAAGACGGCAGCCATTCTATGCCCAAAAGAAAAGTCCTGTCTGAGATGATCTAGACAGGACTTTTTTAATGCTTGATTCAAGAGAGATACTTAATCTTGTGTAATGCCCGCTTTCTTGATGACAGCAGCCCACTTATTGACTTCCTCTTGAGTCATTTTGGCAAGCTGCTCAGGCGTATTCGGTGCGGCGGGTAATTCAAAACCACCACCTTGGTATGCTTTTTTGAGCTCTTCTGTTGCCAGCGCCTTGATGACTTCTTTGTTCAGGAGGTCGATGACTTCTTTTGGCGTGCCCTTTGGCGCGTAAATGCCGAACCATGCAGACACATCAAAGCCAGGAACACCAGATTCGCTGACGGTTGGGACGCCGGGTGCAAATGGTGTTTGCTTGGCTGAGGTCACGGCCAATGCACGCAGCTTGTCTGAACGTACCTGACCAATCGCTGAAGGCAAATTGTCAAACATCGAGTCTACCTGTCCACCGACCAAGTCGATCACTGCTGGGCCGCTACCTTTGTAGGGAACATGCAAGAGATCAATGCCGGCTTGCATTTTAAAAAGCTCGCACGACAGGTGAATCGATGAGCCCGCGCCAGAGGAGGCGCAGGTTGCTTTACCAGGATTTGCTTTGGCGTAGGCGATAAATTCTTTGACGTTTTTGACAGGCAGCTTTGGATTGACAACCAAGATGTTTGCAATCGTGGTGAGTGTGACAACAGGTGCAAAGTCTGTCAGCAAGTTGAAGTTCAGTTTTTTGTACAACGAGTAGTTGATGGTGTTGGCGACGGAGCCGATATACAGCGTGTAGCCGTCAGGCTTGGCTTTGGTGACGAGCTCGGCACCGATGTTGCTGTTAGCGCCTGCGCGGTTTTCAACGACAAAACTTTGTTTAGTCTGTTCTGTGAGCGCTTTTGCGATCAAGCGTGCCACGCGGTCGGTTGCGCCACCTGGCGCGTAACCCACAATCATCGTGACAGGCTTGTTAGGGTAGGCTTGAGCGTGCGCTGCGCCGGCAGTCAGTACAAACGTTGCCGCAATGGCACTCGCTAAAGGTAAGAATTTCATAGAGGTCTCCAACAATTAAGTGAACCAAGGCTGATTAGGACAGCCAGGTCGCTCGACAACAAGCTGTTTATCCTAACCGCATCTGATGCGTTTAGCATTTGGAGTTTACCCTGTGACGTTCGCTCGACCGCGATGTCTGCTAATTAACGACAAAACGCCCTCTAATTGGCGATAATGCCTGCATTTTTGACTAACTCGCTGTATATCTTGCTCTGGTTACGAATGTAGTCGCTAAATGCGGTAGGGGAGGGACTTGCAATCATCTCAACGCCCTTCGTTTTAAAGACCTCAATCACAGCGGGGGTTTGCAAGATTTTGGAGATTTCTGCGTGGAGTTTGTTCACGATGGCCGGTGGTGTACCAATCGGTGCAAAGATTCCGTTAAAGGTCGAATCGTTAAATCCTTTGAGGCCGGATTCGTCCAACGTTGGAACATTTGGCAAGATAGAAGATCGTTTCATACTAGTGACTGCGATCGGATAAAGCTTGCCGGACTCGATGTGCTTGGCGGCAGTGCTGACCTGATCAAACATGATGGGGACTTGACCGGCGATCACATCAATAACGGATTGTGCATTGCCTTTATAGGGCACGTGTAATAACGAGATGCCTGAAGCGTTGCTAAATAGCTCGGCTGCAATATGACCGGTTGAGCCATTGCCAGATGATGCGTAGGCGTATTTTTTGGGATGGGCTTTTGCAAGCTTGACGACTTCGGCCATATTTTTGGCCGGAAGGGCCGTTTGATTAATGACCATCACCATGGGGATTTCACAGGTCAGGGTGATAGGCACAAAGTTTTTGAGTGGGTCATAACCTGCGTTGGCCAAGAGCAATGGCGCGGTCACAAACGTGGTGGAGTGCGCGAGCAGTGTGTAGCCATCGGCCGGCGCGTTGGCCACCATCATCGTGCCAACCAAGCTACTCGCGCCAGGACGATTTTCGACAATGACTTGTTGACCGAGTGCCTTCGAAAGTGGCTCGGCTACAGCACGTGCAACCAGATCTACGTTGCCACCTGCAGCGACAGGAACAATCAGACGGATAGGTTTGGTGGGATAGTTTGAGGCGCTTTGAGCCTGTGCGGACGTGAGGCCGGCAGAGACGACGGCAGCACCACAGAGCAAGTGTTTGAGTGCTTTTTTGACTGAATGTTTAATTTTTATATTCATGATTGTCTCCTCGTTGTGTGCGAATGTCTAAAAATCGTACAAGCGCGCCGCATTATCGACGAGCACTTTTTTGGCGGTCACGGGATCACCTGCCCACTTGGCTATGCGAGTCAATGCCGCAAAATCATCTTCGGGTCTGGCGTATTCGATCACATTAGGATCGCGTTTGACACCTTTGGGCGGCATGGGATGTGGCCAGTCTGTCCCCCACAGCATGCGATCTGGATTGGCGTCAATGAGTGCGCGCGCAAAAGGCTCGCCGTCCGGATAGCCTGGCAGTTCGGAAATACGGTAGGGCGCAGAGAGCTTGACGTAAACCTTGCCAGATTGAACGAGGGCGCATAGCGTATCAAAGCCGGGCTGTGTCAGAGGCTTGCTCGCGTCAAGTTTGCCAAAGTGATCAACCACTAACGTGGTAGGTAGTTGACGAATAGTGTCTTGCATCCCTGCAATCACGTCTAGATTGGTGTAGACCTGAACATGCCAGCCGAGTGGAGCGACTTGCTCGGCTGCGGCTTTCAGTTGACGGGCCGCAGAAGCGGGGTCGTTGTGGCCATGCGTTTCAAGGTTGACGCGCACGCCTCTCACGCCAGCTGCATGAAATTTTTTCAGTGTATCGAGAGAAAAACTCTCGTCGATCACCGCGACGCCTCGTCCGCGAGCCGGCCCCCAGGACTCGAGCGCATACAGCATGCTTGAGTTATCTGTGCCATAGGGGCTGGGGTGTGCGAGCACCACGCGGTCAACGCCCATCGCGGCGTGCAAGGCGTCAAGCGTTTCAAGTGACGCCACAGCCGGTGTGTAATTGCGCTTCGCAGCAAAAGGGAATTGTTCAGCGGGTGGAAAAATATGGGTGTGGCAATCGCAGATGCCTGCCAAGCCGAGTGGTTTGAAGTCGGCGGGTATAGTCAAAGATGGTTGCATGTCGGAAGTTATGATTGAAAGTATCGACAATTAATACTAACCACAAAACGACGCGAAGTCGACGCTGCTAAAGAAAACGCCTCACAGCCTTGGAGATAACGATGGATGATGTAAAAAAATTAGGATTTATTGGTTTGGGTGTGATGGGCGAGCCGATGTGCCGCAATTTGGCGGTCAAGAAAGGTACTACGGTTCTCGCATATGACACGCAACCGGCACCTCTGGATAGATTGGGTCAAGCGATTGTGGTGGCAAAGTCTGTCGGCCAAGTCATGCGAGAGGCGGACATCATATTTTTATCCTTGCCGTCGGGTGAGGTCGTGGCAAAGATTTGTGAACAAGCCGATGGGCTGTTGGAAAACTGTCGAGCAGGTCAGATCGTGGTTGACCTCAGTACATCGCCCGTCGAGCTTACACGGGAGTTGTATGCAAAATTCAAAGCGAAAGGCGTGTTGTTAATGGATGCGCCCGTTGCACGCACGCGTGCCGCGGCCGAGGCTGGCACACTCTCGATCATGGTGGGCGGACTCGAGTCTGAGTTCGCGCAGATATTGCCTTACCTTTCCACCTTTGCCACTGAGATCACGCTATGCGGACCGGTAGGCAGTGGACAGGTCGTCAAAATTCTAAACAACATGGTGTTGTTTGAAACGGTTGCGGCTCTCTCCGAAGCTCGTGCGATTGCGCAAAAGTCAGGTGTCGATCCTAAAAAGTTGTTTGAAACCTTGGCGCTCGGTTCTGCAGATAGTTTTGCGTTGAGAAATCACGGACTCAAAGCCATCATTCCAGGAGATTTTCCAGAGCGCGCGTTTTCTGTCGAGTATGCAGCGAAAGATTTGCGATATGCCTTGGATCTTGCAGAGCACACTCAGGTTGACGCAGCGGGCGCACGCAATGTGCGTCGACTCTTTGAACTTGCGGTGGCAAGAGGAGATGGGGAGCTATATCACCCAGTGATTAGTCGAGTGCTGGAAGCGAAGGTCTGATTAGGACAGTCCCCGCGCAAGCGTCTCAATGGCGCGCTGGCGTGCGGGACTGTCGTTGAAATCATCGCCAATAGAGGACCAATCAGGATGCGCACGTGCAAGCGTCATGATTTTGGTCAGCGTTGGATTGTCGAGTGAAAGATGGGGCGCTTGTTCAAGTCGTAGGGGGGTGAGGGTGGCATGTCCACGATGCTCAAGACGATTGAGTAGTTGAATTTGTCTGAGTGCCAGTATTTGCAAGATGGACTGGTCGACGGTGAGTTCTCTGAAACCACGCATTTTGCCGAGCACTCTGTCGCCCCAGCGATCGATGGCTTTCCATGCGCCACCGGCAATCGCGCCGATCGCCATACCCGTTCCGAGGCTGAGTCCCGCGCTCAATACATCAACGGTTGCGCCTGCGGCAGCACCCGCCGCAATCCCCATGCTGACGTGTACGCCAAAGTGTTGGAGTGCTTGAGGGCTGAACAGATCAAGTTCCCAACGACCTTCGTTTAGAGGCAGGGGGCTAGACAAATAGTCATCTCGACGAAACTGGAACAAACTCAGTAGCGCATTGACACACGCCTGCTCGCGTTCACGCACACGACTTTGTTGAAGTGCAATCTTTTTGGCGAGAGTGTCTGTTTCAATCGAAGTCCGCATTCTGAGCGCGGCAACGTCAAGGAGCATACTGGCAATCAAGTTGATAGACGATGCGTGTCTTGCCTCGCGTTGTCTGGATGATTGTTCTTGCAACTCAAGCAATATGTGCTGATAGGGAGAAAGTACAAGGGACAGGGCCTGGTAAAGTTTTTCTTCACCATCTAGTGGGGGGCTCATGCTGTCGAACGCTAGGGACGAATGCAGCCCGACACGTGCGAGCGCGTCGCGCCACTCCTGAGTGCGTGCAGTATCGCTGGCGACAAAATTTAAAATCGGTAAAAGTGGTCTGGCGCAACTCGACAGAATCGCGAGTTCATCCCGATGCTTGGCAAGAACAGGTTCACGAACATCAACGACATAGAGGCCAGCATGACAACTCAGCAACTTGTGAAGAACACGCGCTTCTTGTTCATATAGAGCCGAGGCTTCTGGACTTTCTAAAAAGAGTCGGATGCGATCGGGGCCGTCTAAGCGCTGAGAATGACTCGATAGTTGTTCAAGGTAATCAAGTAGGCCAATACTGTCTTCAATGCCAGGTGTATCAAACAGCACTAGTGCTGTTTGGGCACCGAGCATGATGTGCGCACCTTGTACTTGTCGGGTCGTGCCGGGCATATCCTCCACTTCACCGAAGTTGACGTCACGTATCAGAGTACGAAGCAAAGACGTTTTACCAACGTTGGTGTGACCCACGACGGCTATTTGCAAAGTGGGTTGTTCAGTCATGGTGACGCTCTATCCATTGCATCACGCTAGCCGGATCGTCGCGGATATTTAATTTGATCTCCGGAAGATCGCGTAGCTGAGAAAGCCATGCTGGCGTGTGTGCTTGTGAGTCTTGATTATGCCGAAGCCACACCAAGGTCCTTTTTGCACATTCGGAAAGATCGCGAATCAGGCGAAGCGTGCCCCGATCTGGTGAGTGTCGAGCATCACAAACGAGCACGAGATTGAGAGGACGGACGTGCGCCATTTTTCTCAATATTTTTTGACGTGACTCACGCGAATCGATGGGACCGACGCAAGTGACGATTGAGCCGATTCCTTCTGGAGGCCAGAGATCCTTTGGATCGGGTTCGATCGCAATCAAGAGATGCTCTGTTGTGTGTGCCTCGCCTGCGTAGGGAGGGTGGTCATTCCCTATGTCAAAAATCGATGGAGGTGGTGCAGTGTCATCAGCATGATGAATAAAGGAGGGGATGCGGTTTAAGACCGCCACATAATAAGGTGACAAGAGGTCCGGCTTGATATGCGCACGACGTCTGACAACTATCAAACTACATACGAGCGATAAGACGACTCTGGGTAAAACGCCATAGATGACGAGGCAACCCAGTAGCCATCCTGACCAGAGCCTTCGCGCGGTTTCCGCATCGTGTTGTGAAACTAAAGTGCTTGTACGAACGATGTCAGGATCCGGTACGGTAAAGCCAAACCATTGTGGAATGACGGCTAACCATCCGACCCAGTTTACAAATACATCTGGAGACAAGACCGTGGTTTCCCACACAAAATCATACTGGCGTGTCGATAGCGCAAAGAGCGTTGCACCTGTGGCTGCTAGTAAGAGCGTCATCCAGATCAAATGTGTTCCCGTGCTTAAGAGCCACCGGGTGGCGCGCGCTTGATGCCATACGCTCCACCAAGCCTGCACGGCCAGGCCCATATCGGGACCACGTGCCAATTTACGGGTCAACCAGGGCCAGAGTTGCGCCAGACGTCCACCAGTTGCTGTGGGTGATAGCAGCGTGACACACCAGATGATGAGAGAGAGAAGGTTCAGACCCAAGAGTGAAAGTAGGGCCCAGACAATATTGACGGGTTGAGTGCCATTTCCGAGTGTTGCAAAGGCACTGCTGGCGCCAGTGAGGATCGCCAAGCCCAAGATGACAAAGAAGGCCAGCCAACCAGCTGCGCTCAGCTTTGTAATCGAAGTCGTCAGGCCGCTTGCTTGACTCAGCTCAGTGGCGCGTCGAATGATTTTTGCGATGGGGGTATATTCATTTTGGGCGAGAAGCCTTGCCTTGCTATCGTCTTGTGGACCCCACTGACTCTCCCTCAGATGGATCGCTTCGCAGAGCCAAGCTTGTTTGAATGAAACCTTGGTGTGCTTATCCATTGCTAGACTTCAGTTTTTCTCTGGCGGATTAACGCAATTCCTACGAATAAGGCCGGTAAGGAACAGACGATAAAACCGATGCCGTAGTTGTTGGTCATACCAAGTAAAAGAGAAAAGATTGTCGGGGCGGTGAGGGCACCAACTTGTCCAAATGACAAGACGCCACCAGTGACCGCGCCGCGTGCACCCTCTGGTGCTGCTCGCGCTGCTTCAGCCAGCAACACGCCGTGCCATGACAGTGCGGTCGCGCTGATCAAGGTCGCCACGACACCTACGATAATGGTTGGCCATCCCTCGGAACAAATACTCAGGAGCATCATACTAATGGCCATCCCAATCGCGAGTGCCGCCATCATGGTGCGTGGGTGCACATAGGTACTGCCGAGCAACCCCCAAATAATACGACCTGGGACGGCAACAGCGACGGCAATTGAAAAGACAAAGCCTGCTGCGACAAGGGTGTACCCCATGGTTGTGAGGTAGACGACAAAATAGACCGTAAAAATTGTTTGTGCAGCATTGAAAGCAAAGCAGGCAAAAGAAAGATTGCGTAATGCTCTTGTTCCTACAACGGCACGCAGTGTGTTTCCAAAATCAGAAAAATGAAATTTGCGCGATGGATCTCGGTCATCATCAAATTTTTTGCGCAAAGGTTGCAGCATGAGTGTGAACACAATGCATGCCAGAGCACTAATCAACATGGTGTAGCGCCAGCTTGACCATTCTGTTAGCTGTGGACCCAACATGCCCGCCAACAGTAAGCCTGCAGGAACGGCAGTTTGTTTAATGGAAAAAATTAAGGGCAAGTAGCGCGGAGGTGAACAGCGGCCAAGTAAATGCGAGCTTGAGGGCGTGGAGACTGCGGCCCCGCCTCCACTGAGTATCGCGGACAGCACGAGTGCGATAGGGTGGCCGATCGTGGCTAATGCCATGCCCAAACCGAGCAACACAAGCGCCAGCTGACTCATGCGCATGGCGCCGAAACGAATGATGAAACTGCCGCAGCCGAGTTGCGTGGAAAGTGCAGCGCTTGCCGCGATTGAGAAGTAGACCCCAATCCAGGCTGAATCGATCATGAGGTCGGCGATGATGGCAGGTGCGATCACGGCGGGCAAGGCGCGACCAATGGCCGCGAAGGTTTGTTGCAAAAACATTGCCACCAGGGCAAGCAGGATGTGATTCACAGGATGGCGTTAACAGTTATCTAAATTAAAACAATGAATCTAATTTAACACTGAGCTTATAGGGGTATTTTGTGATTGATCGTTTAGTGCGCGATGGATAGTGAAAAAAAATCAAACAAATGTGGCGCGGACTCTGCCTGAGTCCACGTTATGAGATATTCAGAAAGTCTCTGATGGTCTGAGTGATGAATGTTGTCTGGCTTGAACCTGGTGCGGCCCTCCAAGCCAGATGCCCTTTTTTCGAATCAACGGGAGCATAGGCGACTTTCGTTAGACCCTCTGCAAGCTGTTTAGCACCCACCACGCTTAGTAAGCGTTCCTTCGTACAAGGGAGTACGAGGGTGTTGGCTTTTACACGCGCAAGGGCATTCGTCAGGCTTCCGTCAAAACAGGTGCTGACATCGTGCTGAGCGGACGCCTGATAGCGCTTAAGCAAACTCCAGGCATCCCAGCTTGCAAACCAGTCTGCAGCAGCAGCTGCCTCTTGTTCAAGAACCTTAAATTCCGACTCAGCAATATAGTCATCCGTGACTGTCCAGGAAAAGTAATGTTTGCCTGCGAGTCGGAGTCCTTCGGTTGGTGGCGAAGTGTATTGACCGTTGTTCCACTGAGGATCGAGTTTAATCATATCGATCATGCGTTGCGTCGCCAGTTGAAAGCTATTGCTTGCGTGCCAATCTGGTACGAGCAGGACTGCCGACTGAACCATATCCGGGTAGTGAATGATCCACTCTAAGGCTTGAAACGCACCCATTGACGCTCCGGCAAGCACCGCGATAGGCTGATCTCCTAGCCCAAGTCCATGTTGGACGAGTTGCACCTGAGCATGCACCATGTCTCGAATCGTATAGTCCGGAAATGCCGCGCCTAAGCCATCGGCAGGCTTTGACGAGGTGCCGCCACCAATCGCATCGGTGCTGATGACGCAATAGTGATTGGTATCGTAGGCACGTCCAGGCCCGATGTGCTCAATGACGCTATGCCTGAGGTTGCCGGTGCCGGGGAGGACGAGCAATAGATTATCTCGCCGCGCATTGAGCTCGCCATAGCGAACGAAGCCAATGTTGAGTTCGGAAAGTATCTGCCCTGATTCAAACGTAAAGTTTTTGATCGTAAAGAGCCCTTCGTGGGCAGTGAGTCTGGGTGATTCAGAGGTCATGTGATTCGATCGATTTTTTGAATACATACACTGTATGCCTGCCTCCTCAGTTTGTAAATCGTGTTAATTTTTATTTAAAGGATCAAAAAAACAGGAGCTGAGATGAAAGGGGTCGTCGTGTGTCCGCAGCCTCGCGCTGCCGAGGTGGGTGCCGAAATACTTGAGAAGGGCGGTAATGCGTTTGATGCCGCTCTCGCCACTGCGTTTTCTCAAATGGTCAATGACCCCTTTATGTGTGGCTTGGGTGGTATGGGGACCTTGCACTATTACTCGGCCGCTCACGGCAAGAGTGGCATGATCGATTTTTATAATCGGGCGGGCTCGAACGTGCGGCCTGATATGTGGGAAAAGGATTGCAAAGGTCGCACGCCGATTTCTGGTTACAGCTTGTTTGACGATTATCGAAGTGAAATCGGCTATACCGCCATCATGACGCCCGGCACACCTGCGGGTCTTGGTTTGTTTCATGAAAAGTTGGGGTCGATGCCTTGGGCGGATTTGCTTGCTCCGGCGATTGAGCAAGCCTCTGAGGGCATCGTTGTCACGCCCAATGCTGCCGGCGTCTGGAATGGTTATGCCCAACCGGGTGTTCCTGATGGACTCACGCGCATTCGCAAAACAGCGGAGTGTGCGCGCGTGTATTTGCATCCAGAGGGCCGTCTTTATAAAGTTGGCGACATAATGAGACTGCCTGACTATGCTCGGACGCTTGAGCGTCTCGCTAAAGGTGGATGGCGAGAGTTTCATCAGGGGGCACTCGGTGATGAGATCGCGCGAGACTTGGAACGCAATGGTTCGTTTGTGACGCGACAAGATCTAGCGAACTATCAGCCTGAAGAAAGTGCCCCACTGGTCGGTCATTATCGTGGTTATGAGGTGAGGTCTAATCCTCCACCCGGCAGTGGTGCAACCTTGATTGAAATGTTGCAGATTTTGGAACATTTTGATTTGAGTGCGCTTGAGCATGGATCGACGCGTCATATTGATTTAGTTGCGCGTGCCATGGCCGCGGCGCACGTCGATCGCAATGCCTATCTTGGTGATCCACATTTTGCGGATGTCCCAACCGATATGCTGATTTCCAAAAAGCGTGCAGCGTATTGGGCAGAACGCATTAAAAGCGGGCAGTATGCAGGGGGGCAAGAAGAAGCGCCTCCGGGTTGTACGACACATGTCTGTGTCATGGATGCAGCAGGCAATGCCGTGTCGATGACGCACACTCTCGGTACCGCTGCGGGTGTTGTGACACCCGGGTTGGGTTTTAACTACAACAACTCAATGAAGTTATTTGATCCTGTGCCAGGAAAAAAGAACTCAATGGCACCGGGTAAGGCACGCACGACAGGAATGGTGCCAACGATGTTGCTCAAGGACGGTAAGCCCGTGCTGTTGGCGGGTGCGCCTGGTGGAAGTGTGATTATCAGCGCAACATTGCAAGCGATTTTGAATGTCGTGGATTTTGGAATGTCCCCTGTCGAGGCTGTGACCGTACCTCGCATTCATTGCGAAGGTTTAGGTATTCATACAGAGGCGACCGTGCCACGTTCGGTCATCAGAGAGTTGCGCGCGCTGGGCCATGTCGTCCATCAGAGTGCGCATAGTTTCGAGCCCAGCATGTCGCGCGCGCACGTGATTTCAACAATTGGTGGTCGCATGCGGGGCGGTGCGGATCCCAGAGGTGGAGCAGGTGTTGTTGTGGCGAGGTCGTGAGTCAAGATCTTGTTAGACAATTGCTTTAAACAGCGTGGTCAAAATTTTGAGTAATGGAAACTGAGTGGCCGCCACAATAATCATCGGCAGCGCAATTGGAACAATGATCGGCATGATGCAGCTTTTTCCGATCGGGATCAGACTCATTTTTTTGACGGCAGCATAAATCGTTTCAATATCAGCCGAAGGTCCAAGCTCTGGGGAATCAAGGATGCCACGTTCGCCAATATTCTGGCCGAGAATCCATTTTTGGTGAACGAGTCGCCCATGCTCTGACAGAAGCGCACTATATTGCCGCATGGCTTTCTTGCGGGTTGAAATCATTTTTGCAGTAAATACACATAGTGGCGCGACGACTGTGAGCCCCCAAAGTACGGCAAAAGAAAGAAGGGGCAGCTTGAGTGTGTCGAGTGCGATCTGATGGTAGAGCGAATCATGTATCCAGCGTGAGGCCAAGACGGCCGACATGGCGAGCGTCACGAGAATAAAAGCCTTTGGTAATTTTTGCAGAAAACCCAAGCCTCCCATTGCATCAGGGTGCGCGGGAACCAGTGCGAGATCCAGTTTTGAAATTAAATAAAATAAGCGGAATATCAGGCCGATTCGCCATAGCCATCCAAGTAACAGAATAGTAAAGATGGGTCTCACGACATAGAGAAACCACCAGCCTCCGAAACCCATGCCTGTCTCGAGCGTTGCCCAAGAGAGCTCATGCTCATGCACGTTTTCTGGCACGCCGACTAACCAGAGCAGCGTGAGCGCAAAGACGATGACCCAGGGAAAGGCCTTGTCACGCAGATGGCTGGTGTCTTGGATGATCTTGAAAAAACGGTCACGCTGACTGTCGATGATCAGGCCATTTTCAATAAACTGTGACACGATGGTGCGTACGACTCTGAGTGCCATGCTCTCGGCGAGAATCAAAAGCGGAATCGCAACTAGGCAGCGAACATGCACGCCATAATGGGCTAACAATGGCTCTCCCGCAGCGCGGTCGAGTAGTCTGCTTTCAAGCGCTGCCCAGATCACGATGGGTAACCAAGTAAACATCGCGAAAAACAAAGCACGTTTGGTCACACCTAAACCGTCCTCAGGCGCCAGCCCGACTTTGCGTTGCCACCGGATCGGCAGATCATTTCTCACAATGATGAAGTCGATCGGATCTTTAGTGGGGGTGGCGTGTGATTCTTTCATTGTGCGGTGTTTGATTGCAGGTTGAGCAGTGCGGAGCACAGCAGAGCGCCTAGGTGCTCTGCTATCTCAATATGTTCGGGTTGTATGCGAGGGTGCTTCATCAGGATATTGAGCGTGCCCAAGCATGCTGAATTGCTCGTGATAGGAATATTGATGACGGATTGCAAACCTAAGCGAGCAATCGTTTCGTGGTCATCAAACGATTGCTTGATCGCTTCAGTTCCTTCACCAATAAAGATCTCTTTGTCGATGAGGACATGTTGCCCCCATGACGTACCCTTTTTTTTCTTTCGTCCGCCAGGCGGGTACGCCTCAGGGTTTGAGCTGAACAGTCGCTCAAGCTCCATTTGTTGTGGATGAAAGATGTTGATGGTCAGCAGTTCGCGATCCAGCAATGCCATGGCGATCTGATCGATGCCATGGCAAAGCTGCTGCACTTTCTCGTGGTGTGCGTGGTTCAAACTCGTCTCGCGTTTTACTCAGCTGAAATGTTCAGCTCTTTGATGAGCTTGGTATAGCGATCGGTATCCGCCTTGAGGGTTTTAGAGAAACCCTCTGGTGTGGACTGAACGACTTCGACGCCAATGCCGCGCATTTTTTCAATCACGGCAGCTTGGGCGAGCGTTTTGTTGATCTCTGCATTCAGTTTGGCAGTGATGTCCGCAGGTAAGTTTTTGGGACCAAACACACCATACCAGACGACCATTTCGTAACCGGGCAGTGTTTCTGCAACCGTTGGGGTGTTGGGCAATAACTCTGCACGTTTGTCTTCAGTGACAGCGACGAGGTTGAGTTTGCCTGACTTGACGTGAGGCAAAGTCTGCGTGCCTGCGCTAAAAAGCACCTGAGTTTGGCCAGAGACTGTATCGAGCACTGCTGGTGCGCCACCTTTGTACGGTACGTGATTCATCGTGATGCCAGCGGCTTTCTCAAACATGGCGGCGCTTATGTGGTTCGTGGAGCCGACGCCGGCGGAGGCGTAATTGAGTTTGCCAGGATTGGCCTTTGCGTAGGCAATCAGATCAGGCACGGTTTTGGCGGGAACGGCTGCATTGGTCACCATGGTGTTGGTCACCAGAGCGATCAGTGCAATGGGTGTGAAATCATCGACAGGATGAAAAGGCATTTTTGAAAACAGTGCGCCGTTCATGGCATGGGTACTCATCGAGCCCACAAGCAAGGTGTAGCCGTCGGGCTTGGCTTTTGCAACCGTGTTGGAGCCAATGTTGCCGGAGGCACCGGGCTTGTTTTCAACGATGAATGTTTGACCCAGTGTTTTTGTCAAATTTTCTGACAACATACGCGCCAAAATGTCTGTAGAGCCGCCAGGTGCCCAGGGCACCACAACGGATACGGTCTTGTCTGGATAGGCTGCATAAGCGGTCGTGAGGGCAGCACAAGAAAGTACGCTTGCAGCGAGCAGGCGAGTGAGATGTTTGTTCATATGTAACTCCGTCTTTAACTAAATTTTAAAAAATAAGCACTGCAATGTTTGTGTGTGTATCAGCGACCGACTGCATAGCCTTGCATGCCGCGGGGATTGGCGCCTGCACGCAATACGAGTTGACCATTCAACCCTGGCTCGCGTGTGCAGGCTGAAATACGACCTTCGGACCATGCCGCACCGACCTTGACGTCGTGGCCAGCTTGTTTGAGTTGCTCGATCGTGGCTTCGGGCATGCGCGCTTCGAGCGTGATTTTGTTGAGTGTAGTGGTGCGCGGCCAGAATGACGAGGGGTAGTGATCCAAATGCCATGATGGCGCCTCAATGGCTTCTTGCAGATTCATGCCATAGAGTGCATGACGCAAAAAGAAAATCAGTGTCCACTGGTCTTGTTGGTCTCCGCCTGGCGTACCAAACGCCATATAGGGTTTGCCATCGCGCAAAGCCATTGAAGGTGACAGCGTGGTGGTGGGGCGCTTGCCGGGCTGGAGCTGGCTTGCGAGGCCTTCATCAATCCAGGTCATCTGTAATCGAGTATTGATGGAAAATCCCAGCTCTGGAATGACCGGGCTGGAGGATAGCCATCCGCCAGAGGGCGTAGACGACACCATGTTCCCCTGTTGATCGATCACACTTAAATGACAGGTGTCACCGACGAAGATTTCTTTGTCTGCCCACTCCCGCACCGGTGGCAGAGCAGCAAAGGTGGGCTCGCCAATGCCATAGCGCGTATCCGAGATTGCCAGGATGCGTTCGCCGAGATCCAGGTCAGGCATCGCGGGCTGACGACCGTCAGGCTGGCCAGGTCGTAAGTCTTTAGATGCAAGTGCCGCAATTTGCGCAAAGCGTTGCTTGCCATAGTCCGTGCTCAGCATTGTTGCAAGCGGGACGTCAACAAAATCCGGATCACCGAGCCAGACCATTCGGTCTGCCAGTGCGAGCTTGGCGGCCTCGGCGACATGGTGCACAAACTCGAAAGAGTCTGGCGCGTGTTTTTGTAACTCTGCATTTCGCAGGATCGTGAGCTGTTGCAAGAAGGTCGCGCCTTGCGACCATACGCCGCATTTCGCGACGGTATAACGACCAAACTCGACAGTGATCGGCTCATCATAGGTGGCTTGCCAGTTGGCGAGATCGTCATAACGCAAAAGACCTTTGTTACGTTCGCCGGTAGTATCTCTGATTTCCGCATGCGTGTAGTAATCGTCGATCGCCCGGGCCACGAAACCGCGATACCAAATGTCTAGCGCAGCCTCGATTTGTTTGACTCGATCTGTGCCGCCTTGCGTTTCGGCTTGTTCGATTATTTTCCGATAGGTCTTGGCAATCCCAGTGGACTGGAAGAGGGAACCAGGTGCAGGCACCTTGTCCTTGGGAAGCCAGACATCACGCGAACTATGCCATTCGGAGCGAAAGAGGTCTTGTACCGCAGTGATGGCTTGAACGACGCGCGGGACGAGTGGAAATCCTTTTTCCGCATAACCAATGGCGGGTGCCAGCACCTCGGAAAGAGACATGCTGCCGTAGTCGCGCAGCATCGTCATCCAGGCACCCCAGGCACCCGGAACGGTTGCGGGCAATAGACCAATTCCTGGAATGAGTCCGAGCCCCTTTTTCCGAAAGTACTCGGGCGTTGCCAGCGCGGGCGCGCACCCTTGGCCGCAAATCACCCGCATCCGCTGTTCTTTTTCACTCCACAGCATTAAAGGGACTTCACCACCAGGTCCGTTGAGGTGTGGCTCTACGACCTGCAGGACAAATCCACCGGCCACGGCTGCATCGAAGGCATTGCCACCACGCTCCAAGATTGACATCGCAGTTTGAGAAGCCAGCCAGTGTGTCGATGAGACCACACCAAAAGTGCCAACAATTTCCGGACGGGTGGTAAATGAATCCATAAGGCAGTATCACTTGATTTCGACGGTGGATATATAGCGGTCGATGCGACCGATCATAGTTCTTGGTAACTGCAGTCCGAAGTATAGAGTCTGAAGTGTATGTCTAGATAGGTTTTTGCATAGCTCTTAAGAGATAGGGAAAAGCATCCCGCTGTTGAATTTTCATATTTAACTCTGCGACTCACAATGAATCGACTGTAACGACATTGTCGCGGTCAGCTTCGATTGAAATCAAGGAGATATCGAATGAAAAAGCAAATGAGTTCGCTGAAAGGTCATCACAACGGTTCAGCGAAGGAGCCTGGTGATTTGGAATATGTGTCACCTTACGAAAGCGTGAGCATTGCCGCTCGAGGCCCAGGTAGCGGAGGTGGCGGAGGTGGCGGAGGTAGTGGAGGTAGTGGAGGCAGCGGTGGGGGTGGAGGTGGAGGTGGCGGTGGAGGTGGCGGTGGCGGTGGCGGTGGCGGTGGCGGTGGCGGTGGCGGTGGCGGTGGCGGTGAAGGAGGTGGTGGTGGTATGGGGGGCGGAAAACCATCTGGTGCAGGAACTAAAAAAGGAGATCTTTTTGGGGATCAGTATGTGCTGCTCAGAGACGTCGACCCAGCGAATGGGGGTGGAAGTGGTGAACCACTCTTGGATGAAAATGGGCAGTTCATTCTCGTAGGTAGCAATGGAAGTTTGATTTACTTCGAACAAAACGTTGATGGAGATTATGAAATTCCCGCAGCTTCATTACCCTATGTGCAAGAAGTGGAGCTTGAGCGAGCAAACGTTGCGAGAGCTCCAGATAAAGTCATGGATAAATCTCTCGCTGCCGCCTTGGAAAAAATTGAGGCCGCAGCGGTGATTGATACCGATCCTGCAGGTCGGATTGTCTGTGATGGCACGACAATCGATTCACCCCTTGAAAATCTTGCCCTTTACAAATATTTGATGACTGCGGGTGGTGAGTCATCTTGGCCGGATGTGGTGGAGTTTTGGCCAGAGGAGTTCCAAGCATTGGCAGGACCAAACCTGCTCGACCCGGCTTGGGATCCCTCTAGTTTGTTAGGCGCCGCATTTTCTAAATCTCTGCCAGTATCTCTGGATGCAGTGCTGTATGAGAATACAACGCTTGGGGTAAACGAAGTGACTCAAGTCGGCGGACAAATTGCTGTCGACTATTTCGATTTTTCAAATGTATCGGGTGAAACTTATCACTATGACCGCGTGGCACAGTACGAAAACATTTGGTTGCAGTGGTATGAGGATACCGATGGTGACCCAAGCAACCTTGAACGTGTACAGGCGACAGTCATGGATGCGGTGTTTGCGAATGCAGATTGGTTGGATCAGTATATCCAGGCTTCTGCAGACCCAGCAGTGTTTGAGACAGCGGATGCAACTTCTTCAGGCGTGAATGATTTTGCTCAGGCTGTTGATGATGCGCGAGCAGTCATTAATTTCATGCATGAGATGGTTGCCGTCGAGATCGACGCTCCTGTCACGCTCGCGTCTCCTGTACTTTCTCTGGCGTCCTCAGAGGTGTTGGCTTCAGAAGTGATGGATGATGGCGGTGAAGAACATGAGGATCATGAGACACAGATCATTTATGGCACCAATCAAGCTGATACGATCATCGCCGGTGGTGGCGCTCAGACCGTTATTGCAAGTAACGGAAAAGACACCGTGTCCGGCGGTGGGGGACCAGATATCTTATTTGGTGAAAATGGCAAAGACACGCTGATGGGTGATGGTGGTCCAGATATCTTGAATGGAGGTAATGGTCAGGACATCCTGACAGGTGGAGCAGGTCCTGACATGCTGATAGGCGGAAATGGTCCGGACACCTTTGTGTACACCTCACGTTCTGATGCGCCTGCACGTGGTGGTGAGGGTGGTGATGATCATGGAGACGACCACGATGATCATGAGCATGATGAGGGCAGCGAGAGCGATGTACAGATCGCATCATCAGAGCAGAGAATTGAGACGATTGCCGACTTTCAAATCGGTGAGGACGTCATCGACTTGGTATCTCTTGGTTCCGTTTTTCAGTTTGCTCAAGAGCCGACGGCTTTTTCAGTTTGGGCAGAGTCTGATGCCAATGGCACCATGGTGATGATCGACCTAGACGGAAATGTTTCTGGGGGTCATCCTGCCGAAATGGCGATTGCCTTGCTGGGTGTCGATCCGGTGACACTGACATCGGGTGACTTTGCCTTGTCCTAAACCCCTTGATTGGAGTGAGGCAAATTGTTGTTCTCCCCGTCTGCCAATTGGTATGCGGGGGGAATGTAAATAGTACTTTCCGTCCAAAACCTAGGGTTTTCCTAGGTTTTGCTTTAATCAAGCGCAATATAATGACGGTTGATTAATCATTCCTTTTTACATTTTTGGGACGACGGAGATACCGCCATGATGAACCGCAGATCATTTATTACTAAAGCAGGTATTGCCGGCGCTGCCGGTCTTTCAACGGTTGCAGCACCTGCAGTCGCACAACGTAAAATCACATGGCGCATGGTCACCACATGGCCCAAGAACTTTCCCGGCATGGGCGTCGGTGCCCAGCGTTTGGCTGATCGGATTACCGCAGCCTCGGGCGGTCAACTGACCATTCAGGTGTATTCAGCTGGTGAATTGGTTCCCGCACTGCAGTCCATTGACGCTGTCATTGATGGTGGTGCCGAGATGTCACACGGCGCGGCTTACTACTGGCAGAACAAGAGTGTGGCTCTCTCGTTCTTTACTGGCGTGCCTTTTGGTATGACTAGCCGTGAATTGGCAGCTTGGATGCGTTACATGGGCGGCCAGCAAATTTGGGACGAAGTGTATGACCAGTTTGGTTTGCAGGGCTTTTTGTCGGGTGACACTGGCACACAAGCTGGCGGCTGGTTCCCCAAGGAAATCAAGAGTCTCGACGACATTAAAGGTCTGCGTTTCCGTACTCCAGGTTTGGGTGGACAAGTCTGGGGCAAGCTCGGTGCTTCAGTGACGAACATGGCTGCTGGCGAAATTTTCCAGGCGTTACAGTCTGGATCATTGGATGCTGCTGAGTTTGTGGGCCCCTATAACGACCTCGCGCTTGGTTTCTACAAAGCACGCAAGATTTACTACACCTCGAGCTTCATTGAGCCTGGTTTGGCAACTGAGCTGGTAGTCAACAAGAAAAAATATCAAGCCTTGCCCAAGACGTTGCAGGATCTGGTTCGTGATGTATGCCAGGCTGAATACGATCAGGTGGCTTCAGATTTTGCCGCCAATGATCCTCGTGCCCTTCAGGTATTGATTAAAGAGCATGGCGTCCAGGCAATTCCCCAGTTTCCGGATAGCGTGGTTGAGGCAGCGGCCAAGGTCTCCGCAGAACTCTTGACATCGGTACGCGACAAGGGCGATGCTCTGACCAAGAAGACCGCTGAAAGTTACTTCAATGCCTTGAAGATTGTGCGTACCAAGACCGAAGGTACAGATGCGCAGTTCATCAATGCGCGTGCAAAGTACTTTAAGCTGTAAGTTGCATAAAGAGGGAGGGGACTATCCTCTCCCTAGAAGTTAAAAAGCCCAGCGAATCCATCGCTGGGCTTTTTTAGTTTAGAGCCTAAGTTTTAGTAAAGAACCTTAGGTAACCATGTCACGAGTTCTGGAAAAATAAACAAGATCGTCAGGGCTAGCACCTGCAAGAAAACGAACGGGATGATGCCTTTGTAGATCATGCCGGTTGAGATGCTATTAGGCGCCACGCTCCTGAGGTAGAACAAGGAGAAACCAAAAGGTGGCGTGAGAAAGCTGGTTTGTAAGTTGACTCCGACCATCACGCCGAACCAGACTGGATCGAGACCGAGGGCCAGCAAAACTGGTGCTGTGATGGGGATCACGATAAAGATGATCTCAAAAGTGTCCAAGATGAAACCGAGGACAAACATGATGAGCATCACCACAATCATGGCACCAAACGCACCACCGGGTAAGCCAGACAAGAACTCGTGCACGAGATTGTCACCACCCATCTGACGAAAGACGATGGAGAAGACAGACGCGCCGAACAAAATGATAAAAATCATTGAGGTAATCGTCGCGGTCGAGACTGCCGCCTCACGCAACACTGTCCACGACAGGCGCCATTTTGCAGCAGCTAATATCGTGGCACCTACGGCTCCGACTGACGCGGCTTCTGTCGGTGTCGCAATACCGCTAATGATGGAGCCAAGCACAGCAATAATCAGCAGCAATGGTGGAACCATGGCCGTCATGACTTCTTTAAAGATGCCTTTCTTTTCCTCTTCGTTAAAAGGTGTGGCTGGGCAGGATTGTGGGTCGGTAATGGCTTTGAAAATCACCCAACTAAGGTAGAGCAACACTAATAACATGCCAGGGATGAAAGCCCCCGCGAAGAGATCACCCACCGAAACAGGATTGGGCGCAAAATTGCCTTTGGCCATCTGTACCTGGGAGTTAATGCCCGCAAGGATGTCGGCCATAAAAATCAGCACGGTAGAGGGCGGGATAATCTGACCAAGCGTGCCTGAGGCGCAGATCACGCCACTTGCAAGTTTGGGGTCATAGCCCGCTCTCATCATCGCGGGCAATGAGATCAGACCCATTGTGACAACAGTCGCTCCGACCACGCCGGTCGAGGCCGCTAAGAGCGCGCCCACTAAAATGACAGAGATCCCTAGTCCGCCTCGGACATTGCCGAAAAGCTTACCCATGGTCAGTAAAAGCTGCTCTGCAATCTTGGAGCGCTCAAGCATGACGCCCATAAAGATAAATAACGGAACAGAGACAAGTACTTCATTGGTCATAAAGCCAATGTAGCGACCCGCCAAAGAGGCCATGTTGGTAAAGTCAAAGACTTCGAAGTAGTAGCCGACTGCACCGAAAATCAGGGAAGTGCCGGCGAGCGAAAAGGCCACAGGAAAGCCCAGCATCAGCATGCCAATCACGCCGAAAAACATCAGGCCCGCAAGAATTTCACCGATGAGAACGTAATCCATGTCGGTCACTCCTTGCCTGTCGCTTCTGCGACGGATGGGTAACGATAGTCCTCAGGGATCAGATCTTGACGTTTAGCGAGCACAAGGATCGAACGAATTGCCATGGCCAGACCTTGCAAGGCGACTAGTGCAACAAAAACAAGAATAAAGGTTTTCAACATATACAGTCCTGGCATGCCGCCGATGTTGGCGGAATTTTCTAGTAGGCGCCATGAACGTTGTACGTATGGCAGTCCGATGTAATAGACCGCATACATAAAGGGGAAAAGGAATACGCAGACGCCGATTAAATCAGCGATCGCTTTTTTAGTGACAGAGGCTGGCCGGTAAAAAATATCGACTCTGACGTGATCTTCTCTAAATAAAGCAAAACCGGCGACAGCAGTAAACATGAGGCCATTCAGCCATACGTATAGGTCTTGCATCCAGAGTCTGGTGGTAGAAAAAAGGTAGCGTTCTACGACGACTGCAAAGCAGACCACAACAACGGCTACAGAGAGCCAGGCAAACGTGTTGCCAACTACTTTGTTGATATGGTTAATAAACCGCATCAGCGCTGCTAGGATCTTTAGCATGCGGATTCTCCAATTGGACTTTTGAATTGTTAATTTTAAAGCAGCCCGAGACAGGACGCTGTCCTATCGGGTATGTCCTAGGTTTTAAACAAGAAAAAGCGCCAGGAGGAAAAAAACTCCTGGCGCGCATACTTGGACGTTCAGGCTATTTTATTGAGCCTCGACGCCTGCTTTCTTGAACAACTCAGCCCATTGTGGGACTTGCTGCTTCACTTTTGCATCCAGTGCGGCTGGGTTGGCATCTTTGGTCAAGACCTGTGCGCCCAGACCGGACATGCGTTCCTGGAACTTTGGATCAGCCAATCCGGCTTGAAGCGCTTCGAGCAGCTTGGCGCGAACGGGAGCGGGGGTGTTTTTAGGTACCCACATGCCGTGCCAGATACCGACTTGGAAGTCTTTAAAGCCTGACTCATCCATGGTGGGCAGGTCTGGCAATGTTGCCACACGCTCTTTGCTGGTGACAGCATACGCTTTGATTGTTTTGGCTTTGATCTGCTGTGTGGTGTTGGTCGTCTGGTCGCACA
>JAOATE010000089.1 GCA_030158305.1 Burkholderiaceae bacterium | reverse complement strand
GGTATTAAAAGCCTATTGAGATTGGCACTTAATTGTTAAAAATTATAACGAATGTGTGACAAATGTTGATTTAAGTACGCAAAAAGTAGGGTTTTAGTCTTGTTTGTGTCCATTCGTCATGAAGATAGGTATATTTGCTTGCTTGCAATTCAAATATTCCAATAAAGAGACCTTTGCTTATGACGATCCAGTTTTTTTCGTTTGACACCCCCAATGGGCGCAAAATTTCCGTGGCCCTCGAAGAAATGGGTTTGTCCTATACCGTGAGTCCAATCGACATCGGGAAGGATGAGCAGTTCAAACCGGATTTTTTGAAAATCAGCCCGAACAACAAAATCCCCGCCATCATTGATAGTGATGGTCCGGATGGCCAACCAATCAGTGTCTTTGAATCTGGCGCGATTTTGATTTATTTGGCTGAAAAAACAGGGAAGTTCTTGCCGGCAAAAGGGGCGGCACGCGTTTCTGTTCTGGAGTGGCTGATGTTTCAGATGGCTGGCTTTGGTCCGATTCCAGGTCAAGTCCACCATTTCTTGGGTCTGGCCAATGAGGATGACAAGCGTTATGGCGTCCAACGGTTTATGAATGAGACGCGCCGTTTGTACGGCGTGATGGATCGCCGCTTGGCCGAACAGACGTATTTTGCGGGTGAGATCTCAATCGCTGATTTTGCGATCTTGGGCTGGGTCTGGAGACATCCGCGCCACCAAGTGGATTTGGCTGATTTCCCGAACGTTAAACGCTGGTACGAAATGATCATGGCGCGCCCCGCTGTTCAGCGTGGTTTTGCTGTTGCATTGAAATAAAAACTTGTTGAGGAGACAAAATTGAAGCTGCAATCTTTTAATATCAAAAAAATCTGTGTCGCGATGCTGGCAATGACTGGCACGATGCTGACGAACGGTCAGGCGCTTGCTCAAGCGACAGACGCTTACCCAACCAAAACGATCAAGCTTGTCGTGCCCTTTGCGCCTGGTGGCGTGACGGACACAAGCGGCCGCATCTTGGCGGAGGGTTTGTCCAAGAGACTCGGTCAGCAAGTCATCGTTGAAAACAAGCCAGGCGCTTCGGGCAATATCGGTGCGCAACTGGTGGCGAGTGCAGCCCCCGATGGTTACACACTGTTTTTGGCCTTGGACGGGACCTTGGTCATTAATCCGCATGCGTATTCCAAAATTGGTTTTGATTCAATCAAAGACTTCGCTCCAGTTGCCAAGATCGGTAACTCAATCATTATTTTGGCGGCCAATCCTGCAGTTAAAGCTAAAAACCTGAAAGAACTTGTTGCGCTTGCAAATGCAACTCCAGGTGGGTTGTCTTATGGCACGTCGGGAAATGCCAGCCTCGTACATTTGGCTGGCGAGTTACTCAAACAACAGACAAACTCTAATTTTGTACATGTAGCCTATAAAGGCGGAGGACCGGCTGTAGCGGATGCCTTGGCGGGACATACTCCTTTGACGTTTGCATCCGCCGCGTCGATTAATCAGCATTTGAAGGCAGGCAAGCTTGTCGCGCTCGGTGTACCGAGTGCGACCCGATCTGCTGCCTATCCTGACATTCCAACCTTTAAAGAGTCGGGTATTCCCGGTATCGAGCTGAACTCTTGGGTGGGTATCATGGCTCCAGCAAAAACGCCTGTTGCCATTGTTGCCAAACTAAACAAGGAAATTAATGCGGTGTTGCAAGACCCCGCAGTCAAAGCCAAGTTGCTTGGTTCAGGTATTGAGGCGGCGAACGCAACGTCTGCGCAATTTGGCGATGAGATCAAGCGTGATTTGGCAATGTACAAGCCAGTCGTTGAAAAAGCTGGCATCAAAGTCAATTAAAAAAATTGAACGGATGCAGGATCAATAGGAGACAAAAGAATGAAAAGAACGACACTCAAACCCTTATCCACATTTAAAAATGTTGGACGTGGCATCGCAGCATTGGTCGCGGGAGGCATGTTTGTTGCGATGCCGATAACTGCGAGTGCGCAGGACTTTCCAAATAAACCGATCAAAATTGTGGTGGGTTTCCCGCCTGGTGGTGGATCGGATTTGATGGCGCGATCGGTTGGAGATAAGCTTTCCGTTGCCTTAAATCAGCCAGTCATTGTCGAAAATAAGCCTGGCGCAGGATCTTCAATTGCAGCTTCGTATGTGGCGCAATCAAAGCCTGATGGCTACACCATCTTGTTTGGCCAAGCTGCGAATCTAGGAATTGCGCCTGCACTGAGAAGCGGTTTGAACTATGACCCCATTAAAAGCTTTGCACCGATTACGCGTTTAGTTTCAGCGCCACTTGTGATCGTTGGTCCGGCAACGCTTCAAGCCAAAACGCTGAAAGAGTTAATCGCCATGGCTGCGGCAAAACCAGGTGCATTGAGTTATGGTTCACCTGGCGCAGGAACGGCAGGTCATTTGGCGGGTGAAATGTTTGGCTCAGAAGCCAAAATCAAAATTGTGCATGTGCCCTACAAAGGTCAATCTGCTGCGATTACAGACATGATCGGTGGTCGTATTGAGATGTACTTCAGCACACTGGCTGTGATTAAACCTCATGTCGAGGGCGGCAAAATACGTGCGTTTGCGGTGACCTCTGGTCAGAGATCGCCAGCGTTTCCAAACGTACCCACCGTGGCTGAGGCTGGAGTACCGGGCTTTGAAATTGAGAACTGGTATGGCTTAGTGGCTCCTGCAGGCACACCACCTGCCATCATCAGTCGCCTCAACACAGAAGTTGTCAAAATCCTGAAAGATCCCAAGCTTGTTGAGGAGCTTTCCAAGGAGGGCGGGAATATCAAGACCGATACGCCTGAGCAGTTCGCTAAATTCCTCGAAGTCGATGTGCCGCGCTGGAAAAAAATCGTCAAAGATGCAAATCTGCAGACGAACTGATCAAGCGTCATCTCGTGCATGATTGTTCGCCAACCGCTGTCCTATTTTGGGTATAGTTCACTTTTTTCACGGAGACACTAATGAAAAGCAATTGTTCGACTCCCTTTGCTAGGACAGCTAAATGGGCCGTTGGCGCCTTGTCCGCGGTTGCGTTGACCTTCGGTATGTCAGGTGCACACGCCCAACAAGCTTATCCAAATGGCCCGATCCGTTTGGTGGTCGGCTATGCCGCAGGCGGTACGACCGACATTTTGGCGCGCTCGCTGGGTGAACAGTTGGGTAAGATTTTGGGTCAAACCATCATCGTTGACAATAAGCCAGGTGCCGCCAGCAACATTGGCGCAGCGTTTGTCGCCCAGGCAAAGCCTGATGGCTACACCCTCTATATGGCGACTGTAGCGAGTCACGGGATCAATCCCGCGCTATATCGTGGAAAAATGACGTTTGATCCGATCAAGGATTTTGCACCAGTTTCTATGGTGGCCTCCATTCCTTTGATGCTGGTCATCAACCCAAGCTTGCCCGTCAAGTCCATCAAAGAGTTGATTGAGTATGCAAACAAGAACCCTGGCAAGCTGAATTACGCTTCTAGTGGCAATGGTTCGCCAGGTCATTTGGCTGCTGCAGTGTTTAACGATGCGACAAAAGTAAAGATTGAGCACATTCCATTCAAGGGCGGCAATCCAGCCAATACCTCAGTACTGGCTGGCGAGACTCAAATGACCTTTGCAACTGTGCCAGGTGCTCTACCTCATGTGGTGGCGGGCAAGTTGATTGCTCTGGGTGTGACAACCAAGCAGCGTTCAAGCGAGTTGCCAAATGTGCCCACGATTGCTGAAGCCGCGGGCCTGCCCACGTATGACATCAGCACTTGGAACGCAGTCTTAGCTCCAAAGGGCACTCCCGAGGCGATTGTGGCCAAGTTGAACGCAGCGATCGGTCAGGCAATGAAGTCGCCAGAGTTGCGCAAGCGCTTTGAGAAAGAAGGTGCGATGCCTCAGACTAGCACCCCCCAAGAGCTCAATAACTTTATCGTGGCAGAAGTAGAACGTTGGGGTAAGGTTGTCGACAAAACCCCCATGAGCACCAACTAAACAAACTTGCCCGTCAGTCCGCCGTCGACGACTATTTCTGTACCGGTGATGTAAGACGCATCATCAGAAGCCAGAAAAGTCGCGACGGATGCGATTTCCCATGGCGTTCCCATACGCCCCATCGGGACTTGTTGATCGCGCGCCCGACGCGTTTTGTCCATGTCGGCGTTGGCATCAAAGACCTTGGCCACGTTTTTTTGAATACGTGGCGTATCAATCAGCCCCGGAACAATCGTGTTGGCACGAATGCCATCACCCGCGTACTGTTGCGCGAGCATCTTGATAAAGTGAATGACGGCTGCTTTTGTGACGCTGTAAGCAAGATGGGGATAGCCAAGATAGCGCATGCCTGCGACTGATGACACACCAATAATTGAGCCAGAGCCTTGCTTGACCATAACAGGGGCCACAAGCTTGGCCGCGATCAGGATGCTTTCAACGTTGACCTTTTGAATGCGATCCCAATCTTCGAGCGAGGTTTCGGCGGGGCCACCCACGCGTCCAATGCCGGCATTGATTTGCAAGATATCGATACGACCAAAATCCTGCATCACGCGTTCGATTGCAGCTTGCATCGCGACGATATCCGCGACGTCGGCTTGATAAGCGATTGCCTGACCACCAAAGGCGAGAATCTCTTGAGTGACGTCTTGGGCGGTATCAACATTGAAGTCGAGCGCGGCCACTGAAGCACCCGCGCAGGCCATCGCGATGGAGCTAGCTTTGCCAATGCTGATCCCCGGTGCGCTTGTGCCAGCCCCGAGTATCAACGCGACACGACCTTTAAGTCTTTCAGTCCGCTCGGGTCGTACGGTCGACGTGTTGTCTGCGTTCATGCGACTTGTCCGAGCCCGACTGTCAAGCCGCCACAGACGTACAGTACTTGGCCCGTGATGAAGCCTGCACGATCGTCAAGCAGGGAGGCCACTGCATGCGCAATGTCTTCTGGTTCGCCCATGCGTTTAACCGGAATCGATTCCAGAATTTTTTTCGTTTTGGGCGATTCGGGAGGATTGCCGGAGAGGAACAGTTCAGTGGCAATCGGTCCGGGACCAATAGCATTGACCGTCACACCAAAGGGTGCAAGCTCAAGCGCCCACGTACGCGTCATGCCAAGCAGGCCAGCTTTAGTCGCCGAATAAACCGTGCGCAGTTCTTTACCAAGCGCAGCGCGGCTCGAGATATTGATGATTCGACCAAAGCGGGCCGCCTGCATCAAGGGTTGGAGACCTTGCGCGACAAGCATGGGGGCGCGAAGGTTGAGCGCGCAGACCGCATCAAAGTCCTCGAGTGTTGCGTCTTCGAGCGTGCCGGGACGAATAAAGCCGGCATTGTTGATGACACGCAGCACATTGTGATCGCGCGTGATCCTTTGCAAGACATCACGCGTTGCCTGCGCATCCGTGAGGTCCGCTTGATAGTGGGTTTCACCGTTGAGCAACGTGGCGGGGGCGACGCGGTCGAGGTTGATGATCTGATAGCCATCCTCAAGGCATCGACGAATGATGGCGCGACCAATACCGCCGCTGCCGCCTGTGACAAGAACGCTACGCTCAGCCATGTGATTTGTCTCCTGTGCCAGGACCGTTGCCAACGTAGGGAATCATTTCATCAATGGTGTCCCAGATAAAGCGACCCGCTGGATCTTGTTGCTCTTCGGCAATGTGTGACACCAGGCCTGCCGCGCGAGAAATCACGGCAAAACCTCGCATCAGTTTTGGGGGGATGCCGATTTCGCCCAGCATCGCAGCGACAGCGCCTGTCGCATTGATCGTGATGTGGCGACCATAGACACGATCGACCGTCGCGGATAACAAACGCAAGGCGCGAACATGCTTTTGCTCCAGATCGGGCTCTGCTTCAGTCAGCGCGAGTAACTTGATGGAACGTGGATCATCTGGCTTGTGCAAGTGATGCCCAAAGCCAGGAAGGTTTTGCTTGTTTTTACGAATCTCAAGCACTAAGGCTTCAGTGAATTTTTCTGGCTCGGCAGCATCGACAATCTGTTGAAGAATGACGGCGTTATTTTCCATGGTGCCGACGAACTGACTGCCCACAGCCATCAAGCCTGCAGCCACCGCACCTTGCAGGTTTTCAGGTGCGCTCATATAAATCATTCGGGTCGCGATCGCGCTGGGCGTAAAGCCGTGTTCCATCAGTGTGATGAGCACAGCATCCATGATGCGCATATCGACGGGGCGAGGTTCGCGCCCCAGGATCTGCATGAACATCACTTCTGAGAATGTTTTTTTACCAATCAGATCTTCAACAAGATCTGCATCGCGGTAATTCATGCTCGTCAAGGTGTGTGTGCACAACTTTGTTGTTGGGGTCGGCTTTTTGGATGAGGAGGACATGTTGAGTTCTTCTTTTAGTGAAAGAGATGCAATTAGTTTAAATGTTCGCGGATGGCTGTCTTGAGAACTTTTCCAACCGAAGAGCGCGGAAGCTGATCAAAAAAGTGAATCTTTTTAGGCGCGTGTACTGAACCGAGTAAATGTTTGACATGCGCAATCAAGACTTCGGGTTCACAAGTCACACCAGGGTGCAGTTGAACCGCGGCATGGACCGCTTCACCCCATTTTTCGTCAGGCATGCCAAACACCGCACACTCGTATACAACTGCGTGTTGTGACAATACATTTTCAACATCAGTCGGGTAGATGTTAAAGCCGCCGGTGATGATCACGTCGCGAATACGATCCTTTAGAAATAGATAGCCTCGCTCATCGACTAGGCCCACATCGCCAGTATGCAACCAGCCATCAATGATTGTTTCCGCAGTCTTTTCAGGTAGGCGCCAGTAGCCTGCCATCACGAGATGTCCACGCACGACGACTTCGCCGACCTCGCCGTTTGGTAATAGTTTGCCCTCGGGCGACATGATCGCCATGTCGGTGAGCCAAGTGCAGCGACCGACAGAGCCACGATTGAGCGGATCTTTAAAGCCACTTGGACGCATCATTGTGACGATCTGAGGTGCTTCTGTTTGACCGTAGGTGGTGCCCACCACGTCGCCAAAGAACGCTCTGAGCTGATCGACTTTTTCTGCGGGCATTGGTGCGCCGCCATAGATCAAGTTGCGCAACTTTGGAAAATCAGAACGCGACACGCCCGGATGCGCCATCACCATGTAGATCAAGGTGGGTGGCATAAAGCTCATCGTCCCCTCTTGTTCACGGAATGCTTGAATGACAGAGGCGGGATCTGTCTTGTCCAAGAACAAGAGTTTCGCGCCTTCTGCCAACAAGGGAAGCAAATAAGTAGAGGTGCCATGCGTCACCGGAGCGGTCACCACAAAGCAATCGTCTTGGGTAATCTGCCAGCCACTGACCTGATTGATGATGCCAGCCGTCCATGCGCGATATGGCTGCATGACGCCTTTTGGAAGACCCGTGGTGCCACCAGTAAATTTAATGGCTTGCGTAGCGTTTTCACCTGCTTCATTGGCGCTCGGTGTTTGGCCGGCATAACGAGACATGAGGTGTTCGACATTGTGTTCAGGCTCGGTGCCGGTGTCGTCGAGTCGTAACCAGCAAGCTGCGCTGGCTTCGAGTAGCTCCGCTCCTTTTGCATCTGAGATGACGATGGAGGGCTCGATGGTGTCCGTGATGCGCTTGAGTTCAGATTGCGTGCTGCGAGCGTTGAGCGGTACCCAAATCTTGCCGGAAGCGAGGACCGCCAGAATTGCAGTCGCATGCTCGACAGTGTTGGCCGCACAAATTGCCACACGCGTTTGAGGGTGTGGATCAATGGCCTGTAGGGCAGTTGCGAGAGCGTTGACTTTTTCTGCTAGTGCTTGATAGGTGAGCGTGCACGAGCGACTTTGCAGGGCAATACGTTCAGGGTAGAGTTTTGCAGCTCTAAAAAAGAAGTCAATTGGATACACCAGAGTTTCCTGTCACGTACTTAAAGCGTACATATTAAATGAATAAAAAAAGCGGGTCGGCATATGCTTTTACAAACGGTATGGCTAGTGCAGCTTGACGGCAGTCATGACTGTTGTCGGTGATTCTTGGAGGCTGGCATGTATTTTCTTGCCGGCTACTTCACCGATAAAAGTTTGTTCTTTGTCGTTGGCATCCTTGAAGGTCAATGTGAGTTGAGCGCCATTGAGTTTTCCGACTACGCGTTGTGAACGATTGTCACCAAAAGTCAGGGTGCCTTCGGTTTTTTGAAATTTTTGCTGAAGGCTCAAGTGGGCGGTGGGGATGCCTGGCAGGCCGGTGAGAGACCATTCGCCTTGTACCTTGGCTGGCACGATCCAAAAATAGCCACGTCCCCCTGTTGCGGGACTGATGACGCCGCGTCCGCCTACCTCAGGGTTGATAATCAGGTCGGGTTCCCAGGCCCCCATCATGAAGGAATTCGACACGACGCGTGTGCCGGGTTTCATATTTAATAGCGTGGGTTTGAGCTTGAGGTTCAAGCTCGTTAATAAATAAAGCGTGACAACGGTCGCATTTGAAAAGTCCTCTTCGAAAATATCGCCCGTGACGATAGTGACTTTGTCGGCAACACCAGCGCGCTGTGCGTGTTGTCGAGCCAAATTTGCCATGTCGGGATTGAACTCAATGCCTACCGCTCTTGCACCAAATTGACGGGCGGCTTGGATAGGAATTTTTCCATCACCTGCACCGAGGTCATAGACCAAGTCATTCGGCGTGACTTTAGCGGTTTCGAGCATTTTCACGACCAGATCATTAGGTGTCGGGACCCAAATCACATCCTTGCCTGCCTGAGCGATCGTCGGCTCATAGGTTTTTTTGTCGGCTTGCGCGTGTGCGCCATTCGATAAGAAAAAGCCAAGCGCAAAGGAGGAGAGGAGTAGTCGTCCTAAAGTTTGGCAGAGCTTAAAACCTTGGCGCATCGACATTACTCCTGAAAAGGTTGCCATTATTCATATTAATCATGATTATGCTATGTTTTAACAAGTAACATTGTCCAGCAGATTTGTGTGATTTTATGGGGTTTTATATGCGTATTGGTTTGCGTTTCCTTGGTGCGGCGCTTGCGGCACTCACGATTGTTGGTACTGCTCAGGCGCAAGTTTTTCCTTCGAAGTCTCTTTCTTTTATTGTGCCCTTTGCTGCAGGCGGTCCTGCTGATCTCGTGGCGCGGGAAGTGGCTCGTTTATTGGGCGAGGACCTTGGTAAGTCAGTGGTGGTGGAAAATCAACCTGGTGGATCAGGTGTTGTCGCACTCAACAGCATGAACCGTGCGACGGCTGACGGCCATACGCTTTTGTTTGCGGCTTCTGGAACAGTGGTGATTCATCCCTTGTTGACCGGAAAGTTTGACGATGTCACCAAGCAATTGGCACCCGTGAGTCTGATTTCAACGAGCCCACATGTACTGGTCGTGACCTCAAAAATTGGCGTCAAATCGGTGAAGGGGCTGATCGAGTACGCGAAAGCCAATCCTGGCAAGTTGAATTTTGGTTCAGCAGGTACAGGTGGCGCGGCGCACTTGGGTATGGAAATGTTCAAGTCACAAGCCAACATCGATGCCGTTCATATTCCCTACAAAGGAACTTCGCAGGTGATCGCCGATCTGGCTTCTGGTGAAGTGCAGGCCTTGTTTAGCAGCATGCCCTCGCTCAAGCCGTTGATTGATCGTGGCGCGGTCGTTGCGATCGGGATGAGTGGTCCCAGTGCCGGTGCTGAAAAAATGGGTATTCCCGAGATCTCCAAGGCAGGTCTGGCTGAGTTTGGTTACACCACTTGGTATGGATTGTTTGCACCAGCAGGCACGCCTCAGGAAGCAGTCAACAAGCTCAACGAAGCGTTGAAAAAAGTACTGGCAAATCCGGCGCTGGCTGAGAAGCTCAGTCCTCAAGGGCTCGATGTGCGCTACAGCACACCCGCTGCTTTAGGTGAGCTCGTTCAGTCTGAGGCGACTGCGTGGTCAAAAATTATCAAAGCCGCAGCCATCAGCATTAAGTAATCAATGATTAAATGCTCTGGCCAGGTCGTCATTGCTCTTTCGTGGCAATGACGACGCTGCCGGGAATCTGTTTGATCGTCCCATGTATTTTGTTTGCGCTGACGATCCCGACAAACGTTTGGGGCTGATCGCGATCATCTTTGAAATCAAAGCTGATTTGAGCGCCTCGTAAATGGCCTTCAATACGCCGTGAGAGCGTTTGATCAAGGACCATGTCTGCATCAAATTTTTGACTTTTTTGCTTGATGCGGACTTGCGCTTCTGGCCAGCCAGGGAAACCTGTGAATGCCCAGGTACCTTCAACTTTTGCTGGCACAACCCAGAAGAATCCCGAGACTTCACCGTCTGCAAGGATGGTGGCATCTGGCTCCCACGAGCCCATCGCAAAGGTGTTGGAAACAATGCGCGTCCCGGGCTTCATTGCAAGCAATGTGGGTTTGAGCTTGATATTCAGTTGTGTCAGCAAATAGAGCGTGACAACAGTCGCGTGAGAAAAATCTTCTTGGAATATGTCGCCAGTCACAATCGTGACGCGATCAGAAACACCTGCTTGCTGAGCATTGCGCCTCGCCAATGCAGCGAGGTCGGGATTGAACTCGATCCCGACAGCGCGGGCACCAAAGCGCCTAGCCGCTTCGATGGGTATTTTGCCATCACCCGCGCCGAGGTCAACCACCACATCGGTGGAGGTGACCTGGGCAGCCTCGAGCATTTCGGTGACAAGATTGTTGGCGGTTGGCATCCACATGACGTCTTTGCCACCCTGCGCCATCAGAGGTTGGTAGCGCTCCGTTCCTGCATGTTGGGTTGCGCAGCCACTTAACAGCCCGATTAATAGACTAGCAGCTACGCTGACCCTAAGCATGAGTATGAATTACTGCTTTTTCGCTGCGTTCGAGTCCTCAACCACTTTTTTCCATTTGGCAGTTTCTTTTGCCATGAAATCGGCAAAGAACTGAGGAGTTTTACCAACTGGATCTGCACCGGCAACGATGAAACGTTGCTCGAGGTTAGGCATGATGGCATTGACTTCTGCATTCAGTTTGTCAACGATCGCTTTTGGTGTGCCCTTGGGCGCGAGCAAGCCGAACCATGAGCCAGAGGAGTAGCCTGGAAAGCCGCTTTCGGCAATCGTGGGGACCTCAGGCATGGAGCGTGAGCGCTCTAAGCTAGACACAGCGATTGGGATGAGTTTGCCTGATTTGATTTGTGTGATAACCGACGGAATCGTTGCAAACATAAATTCAGTTCGGCCTGCTAACAAATCATTCAGTGCTTCTGCACCCTTGTAGGGGATGTGAACGGCATCAATTCCCATGCGCTGCATCAGCATAAAGCTCGACAGATGTGCAGAGGTACCAACACCTGTTGAGGCATAGTTGAGTTTGCCAGAGTTGGCTTTGACATAAGCTTCAAATTCTTTGAAATTTTTGATGCCTTTTTCAGGATTGACCACCAAGACGTTTGGAACGTCAGCCACCAAGATGATTGGCACTAAATCCTTCATTGGGTCATAGGCAAGCTTTTGTAAGGATGGGTTGATGGTTAATGGACCCACGGAAGCCATCAAAATGGTGTAGCCATCAGAAGCAGCTTTGACGGTATCAGCTGTCGCGATGTTGCCACCTGCGCCTGGCTTGTTTTCAACGATGAAGTTGGCGCCTTTCATGCGGCTTGGCAACTCATTGGCGATTGCACGTGCGATCACGTCGGTTGTGCCGCCAGCAGTAAAACCAACCATGATCTTGACTGGACGCTCAGGATACGTGGCTGCTGTTTGTGCTTGTGCGAAAAGTGCAGTGCTAGCCGTGACGACGCCTAGTGCAACTCTCGTGGCGATGCGCTTAAATGTTGAGTGGATCAAAAGAATCTCCTTCGTGCCTGATTTGTTTGAAAAGCATTGTTTAAATAGTCAGCCTATTGAGTATACGTGAGGATGGCTGGGGTGTTTAAGAGGTTTTTTGAGCCGTAAGGGGCGAGGAGGGCTGACCCTTCAAAAATCCCTTGAGTTCACCGTTCGTCAATGTCGCCTCCACTGTACGAAGCATCCCTGTTTGATCACGATAGTCAAACGATAAGCTGGAGCCGTTGAGTCGACCTGAGATGGCTTGACTGGATTGGCCATCATTTGAGAGCAGCGTGCCGTTGAGTTCTTGGAACTGTTGTCGGATGGTGAGTTGAACGGGCGATGATCCGAGCTCGGGTAGCCCCGTGATCGACCATTGTCCTTCGACGTTTGCAGGGACGATCCACAAGTATCCAATATTGCCATTGTCCCCTTGGATGGTCTGGTCGGCCATCCACAATCCCATCGTAAAGGTATTGGAAACCACGCGTGTGCCTGGCTTCATTGCAAGCAATGTGGGCCTGAGCTTGAGGTTGAGTGCTGGTAAGAGATAAAGCGTCACTACAGATGCTTTGGAGAAATCTTCTTTGAAAATATCGCCTGTGATGATGGTGACCTTGTCAGAGACTCCGGCACGTTGAACATTTTTTCTGGCGTATTCAGCCATATCTGGGTTGAATTCAACACCCACTGCAGTGGCTTTAAATTTTTGCGCAGCAAGAATTGCAATTTTGCCATCCCCGGCACCAAGATCGTAGACAAGGTCATTGGATCTGACCTTAGCGGCTTTTAATAGCCGTTCGGCCAGATCAGTCGGTGTTGGAACCCAAACAACGTCTTTACCCTCTTGTGCGATGGTTGGCTGATACGCCTCGACGACCGGAGTGGGCGCTCCGCATCCTGCTAACAAGAGAGACAGAATCGAGGTAGCGAAGAGTCTCGGCGTCAATGTCCGACTATGCATGATGTGATCCCGTGGCCTGAGTTAAGCCGTAACAAATCTGAGTTCTTGCGCGGGAATGCGCAAATGGATCTGAGCGCCAATCTGTAAAGGCGCTGCGCCACGCGCATGAGGGATATCTGCTTTGACCATCGCCTGCCCGACACGCACTTCGTAGCGGATAAATTCGCCGAGAAACTCGGAGTCTTCAATCACGCCTTGTAGGGCAAGATGATCTTGTAATTGAGCATGTGCATCCTCCACAAAGCGAACAGCGTGGGGTCTAAAGGCAAGATCCATTTCAGTGCTTTGCAACTCTAAGCCTTTTGGCAGAGTGAGAAGACCAATTGTTGGAGAGTCAAACCGTAGGTGATCGCCTTCAGTAATAAAACGTCCAGAAAACAGATTGACCGAGCCCACAAACTGAGCCACAAACCGATTAACCGGAAAATCGAAAAGATCCATCGGAGAACCGACTTGCTGAATCACACCTTGATCCATGACTGCGATGCGGTGGCACGTCGTCAAGGCTTCTTCTTGATCGTGTGTCACAAAAATCGTGGTGATTCCCAAACGCCGTTGCAAGAGAACAAGCTCCTGACGCGTTTGCGTACGCAGCTTAGCGTCCAGGTTAGAGAGTGGCTCATCGAGTAATAAAACCTGAGGTTCAATCGCGAGGGTTCTGGCGATGGCGACACGCTGCTGCTGACCACCTGATAGTTGACCAGGTCTGCGATTAGCAAGACTTCCCATATCCACCAGGTCAAGCGCACTGGCCACCTTGGTGCGAATCTCTGCAGCGGGGAGTTTACGTGCCTCGAGACCAAAGGCTACGTTTTGAGCAACCGTCATGTGCGGCCATAGCGCATAGTTTTGAAACACCATACCAACGTTTCGCAACCAGGGTTGAGTACCCGTCACATCTTTACCGTCAATCAACAGTTCTCCATGTTGATGTTGGTTAAAGCCAGAGATTAGACGCAAGAGCGTTGATTTGCCAGAACCAGATGGCCCCAAGAGTGCAAAAAATTCTCCTGGCTGAATGCTCAGAGAGATGTCTTTTAACACTGCAGTAGAGCCAAACGACAGCGCAATATTTTTAATCTCGATACCGACCGATTTCATGTTCGATTTCCAACGTTTTGATGAGGAGTAGCGGCGGCCGCCAGTCGATGTGTCATGTAAGTGCCGAGCGCAACGATTGAGATGGCGACCACGCTCAGCGCAGCACCGGGTCCCCGTCCTGCGATGGACTGAAAATATAAATAAATTCCATAGGACATGGGCGCCAGGCTTTCTCTGCTTGTCAGCAAAATAGTTTCTGAAATTTCAGCCGCCGCAGTAATAAAGCTGGTGACAAAGCCTGCGAGCAGGCCGCCCATCATTAAGGGGATGACGATCTTACGAATCGTGCGCCAACGACCCGCACCGATATTTTCAGCGGCCTCTTCGAGCGCAGGATGGACTTGGGTCAGTGCTGCCATGCAAGATCGGAGCGCATAGGGAAGGCGTCGGACAGAATAGGCCACCACAAAAATTAACCAGCTTGCGGTAAATGCTCCGGCGCCGAAAGGTAACTCGATGCCGCGGAAGGCACGTAGATAGCCGATACCAAGCACTAGACCTGGCATGGCTAAGGCAACGGTCACCAAGTGATCGAGAATCTGCCGACCTGGAATGGTGGTTCGGATGACGATATAGGCGATCGCGCCACCAATGATGATGTCGACAAACGCGGCCAGGCCACAATACAAAATTGTGTTCCAGATCATTTGTTTTGCATCGGTAAAGATGGTGGCGTAGTGCACAAGCGTGAATTGTTCGGGCAGTACGCTAAAGCTCCAGACTTTAAAGAGCGACATCAACAAGATGCCCAAATGCGGTGACAGAACAAGCATCAGAATGCCAATAATCCAGCCATAGGCCAGAGCTGTTTGCCAGTTAGTGAGTTTGCGTTTGGGGGCTTGCGCACCTCCTCGTGAAACCAAGGCGTAGTCACGACGTTTGACAAACCACCAAGAGCCGGCCATCGCTGCGATCGAAAATATCACAAGGATCACACAGATCACATAGCCGATAGGATCTTCGATACCAATGGACGTGACGCGTAGATAGGCCTGTGGAGCCAGCATATTGGTGACATTGAGCACGAGTGGCGTGCCGAGATCATCGAACACCTTAATAAATACAAGAGAGGCTCCGGCGATATAGCCAGGTAGTGCAAGTGGGAAAATGACTTTTCTAAATAGACGCCAGCCAGAGGCGCCCAGATTTTGACCCGCTTCTTCCATGGAGGAGTCGATCGTCGCCAGTGAAGCAGAAAGATTTAGCAAGATAAAAGGGAAGTAATGCAGAGTTTCAACAAAAATAATGCCACTTAAACCTTCCATGACTGGAATGCTGATCCCGAAGTTGTCCATCAAGATCAGATTGACCGCACCCGAACGTCCAAAGATCAACTGCATGGCGGCTGCACCCACAAAGGCGGGCATGACTAAGGGCAGTACTCCGAGTGTCTGGATCAAGACCGCGCCCCGGAATTGAAAGCGCATCGTCAAATAGGCAAGCGGAATGGCAATGACTGTTGCGCACGCAACGGTGGTGCCTGCTACAAACAGGCTGTTAGCAAACGATTCGCGCATGAGAGAAATTTCAGCGAACGCGAGAAAGTGCGAGAGAGTAAAGCCGCCTTGACCATCCGTAAACGCCGTGTATATGACGCTTAAAATCGGACCAATTAAAAAGATGAATAAAAATAATGCAATGGCGATTGCAATTGCAATCAAACCCGGATGGTTGCGCTTCACGGTGATCGAGTACCTTTAAAAAAGGCCCCGAAGGGCCTTGTCTGAATTACTTAGCCGAGTTCGCGAGTGTTACGGCGCGCGCGTAATTGTCTTTGGCTCGGTTGGCCCATTCTTCTTCGACTTTTGCTTTAGCGCGTGTGGCATCGGCATCAGATTTTTTGGCTTTAAATAATTTGAGCAATTGTGGATCTTTAATTTGGTTTTCATCGACAGCGGGTGAAAAAGCAAGCTGACGCGCTTGATCGAGTTGTGCGTTTGGTTTGCCGGCTAAGCGTTTTTCAGCTTCGTGGATGGCCTTGGTCGCGGCGATCAATTCTTTATGGCGGAAGGTGATCATTTGGTCGAACATCGATCGAACAACCATGTAGCGCGACTCAGAAAGTTCAGAGTCGAAATTCACTTTAGCCTGAATTTTGCCGCTAAAGGGGTTGGGGTAGTCTGCGGGCGCCTGTTTATAGATGGCTGGCAGCACTGGCAGTCGGCTGATGTCTTTTTGCAGCAGGAGCTTTTGGCCTTCTTCAGACAACGTAAATTCGATAAAACGTTTGCCGGCCTCTGGCGATTTGGCACCGTCAATCAATGCGATATTGGCTGGGACGATTGAGGTCACGGAGGGATACACAAAGTCTACGGGCATGCCTGAGTTTTTAGCAGCCAGTCCAAAAAAGTCGATGACGAGGCCAATGCCAAACTGACCGTTCGAGACGCCGTCAGGTACGCCAAAGCTGCGTTCTGTGATAGCGGCGCTATTGCCACCAATTTTTAATACTTGTTCCCAGCCTTTCGTCCAGCCTTCGCCTTGCAGGATGGTTTCAACCGTCAGATGGGTCGTGCCTGAGCGCGAAGGGCTTGAGATTGCAAGGTGGCTAAAGTAGATGGGTTTGACCAAGTCTGCCCATTCTTTGGGAGCAGGTAACTTGTTGGCTTTCATATAGCGTGTGTTCCACATCATGCCGTAGCCAGCAAGGGCTTGGCCGCGATAGAAACCTTGTGGATCGTTGACGGGATAGTTACCCACCTTGGCTGGAATATCTGGATTGCCCGGGCCGATGTTGACTAACAACTTTTGATTAGAGAGGACCTCAAACGCATCTGGAGCTGAGGCCCAAAAGATTTCTGGTCGTGCGCCCGCAGTTTGTTCACGCACGTAGGCAATACCCGCCGAGGTGTTTTTGTTCAGAATCTCAACTTTGTCGTTCGGATACTTGGCCTCGTAGGCTTTTTTGTAGGCCGTCGTGAGCTCCTTGGGGAAGGAGGTGACGACTGAGATTGTCTCAGCGTGCGCGGTGATCGGCATAAAAAGAGCGATCAGGGCTGAAGCAATGGTAGTACGAGCGAAGTTGAGATGCATGATTACCTCTTTGTTATTGGTGTGACACACGAATAAATCTTAACAGGACGCTAGTGGTAATTAATACAAATTTCGATGGTTTGGCGTATCCCAACTAGCGTATTGAGAATTGTTGTTAAACATTCTACCGTTTCGCCATTGTTAAAGGAGTATTAAATCAATGGATAAGGCAGACTTTGCACGTTATCAAGAGCTGATCATTTCTACAGCAACGAACGTGGGTATTAAGGTGTTGGCAGCGATCGTTTTTTGGGTATTGGGTCGTTGGTTAATCGGGACGGCGGTCTCTTTGGTGAGACATTCGCTTGAAAAACAAAAGATGGATCCAACCGTTTTGCGCTATGTGGGTTCTATCATCACGGTCACGCTCAACGTATTGTTAGTGATTGGTATTCTTGGATACTTTGGCATTCAGACGACAACCTTCGCGGCCTTGATCGCGGCGGCGGGTGTGGCCATCGGTGTGGCCTGGTCTGGCTTACTGGCAAACTTCGCTGCGGGCGCGTTCATGGTGGTGTTGCGTCCACTCAAGGTCGGTGACTTTGTGACGGTGGCGGGTGTGACCGGTACAGTGATGGAATTGGGCTTGTTTACGACCACGATCAATACGCCTGACAATGTGCAGGTGATGGTGGGTAACAACAAGATCTTTGCTGACAATATTCAAAACTTTAGTCACAACGCGTTCCGTCGCGTGGATTTAAAGTGTCAATTGTCGGGTGCGGCGGATCACAATGCAGCCATGCAGTTGTTGCGTGAAAAGGTCGCTGCAATTCCAAATGTGTTGGCCGAGCCTGGTGTAGTGGTCGAGATTTTGGAGTTCAGTCCGTTGGGGCCGGTGTTGGCTGTGCGTCCGTTTTGTAGCAACAATGATTATTGGCAGGTTTATTTTGATACGAACCGTGTGATTCGTGAGAGCCTGATTGCGGCTGGCTTTCCAGCGCCTATGCCAGCTCAAACGGTGTTTGTTTCGCAGCAGACTTAAGTGGTTTTAGTTCTTTTTGAGGTTTGAGCGTTCTTTTTGAGTTTTGAAAACTGGAGTGTTTGATTTTGCTGAGCAAAATTCAAATCACTCCATTTTCTATGGGTTCTAAGCACCGAGATTTTCTTAAGATTAGATTGCTATTGATGAATCTCGATCATCATTAAGAAGTGACAAAAGGGGTGCTTTGAATTTTGCTCAGCAAAATCAAACACCCCTTTCGTCACCTCACCTCAAAGCTTTACAGCCTCACCTCAAAGCTTTCATACCTCAAAGCTATACAGCTCAACCTAACTCTTTAGAAACAATCTCAGCACCTGCCACAAGCGCCTGGAGCTTGGCATTGGCAATCGCGCGTGAAAGAGGGACCATTCCGCAGTTGGTGCAACCATACAAATGCTCAGGCTTCACGAACTTTAGAGCGCGGCGCAACACGTCTGCCACCTGTTCTGGCGTCTCGACCTTGTTGGTTGCCACGTCAATCGCGCCGACCAACACATCCTTGCCACGCAGCAACTCAATCAAGTCCATTGGGACGCGTGAGTTTTGACATTCAAGACTGACTTGGCTGATGGTGCTTTGCGCCAAAAGAGGGAAGACTTTTTCGTATTGACGCCACTCGTCGCCCAAGCTTTCTTTCCATTTGATATTGGCTTCGATGCCATAGCCATAGCAAATATGAACTGCGCTCTTGCAGGTCAGGCCTTGCGCGGCGCGCTCGAGAGTTTTGACACCCCAGTCACGCACTTCATCAAAGTAAACGTTGAAAGCAGGCTCGTCGAACTGCACAACATCGACGCCGACCGCCGCAAGTTCTTTGGCTTCTTCGTTCAAAATCTCGGCAAACGTCCAGGCCAGTTTTTCACGGCTGTGATAGTAATCGTCATACAGCGTATCAATCATGGTCATCGGACCAGGAAGGGTGAACTTGATCGGACCCTTTGTCAGCATACGAAGACGCTTGGCATCCTCGACAAAGACAGGTCCCCCGCGGCTGACACGATCCACCACGACAGGGACGTCTGCGTCATAACGGTTGCGGATACGCACTGTTTTGCGATTGACGAAATCGACGCCTTTTAGGCTGTCGATAAAGGTCGTCACAAAGTGCTGGCGAGTTTGTTCGCCATCACCAATGACTGTAATGCCCGCACGCAATTGGTCATCAACAGATAAGCGCATGGCGTCAACTTTCGCTTGCGCGAGGGCTTCGCCTTGCAGCTGCCAAGGGGCCCAGAGCTTTTCAGGTTCGGCGAGCCATGCGGGTTTGGGTAAGCTGCCAGCGATGGCGGTATTGATTATTTTGGACATGGTGTGTTGAGGACAAAAGTGTTAAGTGAATATTGCCGCAATTAGACAATAACTTGACCACTTAAATCGTAGAGTCACACCATGTCTAGGGTAATCCCTTTGTCTTTATTTAGGAAACAGAAACGTCATGCTGGCCCGACCGCCCCAGCCGGAAGGCCCGCCTGGAACAGAACTGGCGTAATAGCGCGCTCCGACGGAAAGGGAAACGGGTGTGTCTCCAAATTTGACGATCTTTGACACCGCGGCATTAATTGGGTTTTCTGCGCGTCTGGCATCCCAGTTAAAGGTTGACTGTGTATTGAGCGAAAAGGTCCAAGCGGTCGGTGTCACATAAGACACGAATGGCTGATAGTAAAGATTGTTCGCTGTGCCGTAAGTTGAGTTGCCACCTGCATCCCAGGTGTTATAGGCCAGTACGCCAGCTGTCCAAGGTTTTTTCATCACTAAGGCGACTGCGCTGACGCCCACGCCAGTCTGTGCCGTGCCGAAATTGTTGCCAGATAAAGATGGCGTACTGACGATAGGACCGACACCCCAAATAAAATCACCCGTGTTGCTTGGCGAGAAAAAGGTTTCTATCAATATTGGACCAGCGCCCGTTCCGCTGAATCCATTGACGTTATTGGATTGCTCGAGTGTGACAACAGGTCTTAGGATGTAATTCCAGTTGCTATTGAGCTTGACGGGTATAACAGGTTGCACCACTAGGGAATTGACTGTGCCCTTTTTGTCGAGACCAATATTGGCGTCGTAGTTGTATTGAAAGGGGACCGATATCAGATCAGCGACTGGGTTTGTCAGCTTTGCAGCGAGGTCGGAATTGCTTGCTTTTGCGGTTGGTGCATTTCCTGTAGTTGGTGCAGACTGTGTTGGTTGTGCAAAGGCACATGTTGCATAAATGCTGAGTGCAAGGCTTGCCGAAATCGACCAAGCTGCGTGTTTTTTCTTTGGCGTTGAGTGTGTGATGTTCATTTTGTTAATGGCTATATTTGTAATTATGTTGATTTAAAAGAATTTTTTACTGCATCGTTCACATACTGCATCATGCACATTAAATTTATTTTGCAACTTGATTGGGTAGGCGCACGCTGGTTTGAGCGACAGGTGGTTGAAAGTCAACGGCTTGAGCGCGTACCTGTGGATCGGCTCTCAAGGCGGATTTTAATATTTTATGGGTGGGTGTGAGTGGCAATTCCGTTAAGAAACTCACAAAACGGGGAACTTTGACGGCCGTCAGGCGTGCGCGACACCAGTCAACCACATCTTGTTCAGTGAGGCTGGCATCTGATTTTTTTACGGCGGCAATCAGAATCTCGTCCTCGCCGAGTTCCGAGGGTACGGCAATGGCGGCGACCTGATAGATCCCCGGAAGCTCACCAATCACCATTTCAAGTTCGGCGGCGGCGATATTTTCGCCTCGCCTGCGGATAATGTCTTTTTTACGAGACAAATGATAGTAGTACCCATCTTCGTCGCATTTAACGAGATCGCCGGTTTTGAGCCAACCATCGTGCAAGGCCTGTTGAGTCTGTTCCGAATCTCTAAAATAACCTTGCATCACGATGGGGGTCTTGACCCATAGTTCGCCCGCGACGCCGACAGGAACATCCAGGCCTTCATCATCGACAATGCGGCAGATCGCCCAAGGGCGGTTTGGGTCAGGATGCTTGCCCGGTAAGCCCATGCTGCCCGGTTTATCGGGACCTTCCCAAGGGTTGCATGTGACGCCAGGAATCTCGGTCATCCCAAAGCCTGAAAAGAGCTTATGAATACCGAAGGCTTGACGAAAGATTGGTGCGGCACCTTTACGCACGCCGTATGCCACCCGAATTTTGTGATCAGGTCGGTATTCGCCGCGATCACGCGCGCACAGGATGGTGCCGATGGCCTCAATGACATTCACAACGGTTGCGCCGTGATCGGCAGCACTGTGCCAGAAGTTGGAGGCGGAGAAGCGTGGAATCAGGATCATGCAGGCACCACTCGCGAGCACGCCACTTAAAGAATAAAACACCGCATTGACGTGGAAGAACGGCAAAATAATCATGACCCGGTCTTCAGGCTGTAAGTGGAGACGTTCAACATTGGCTTCGCCGGCAGTCACCAGATTGAATTGGCTGTGCATGACGCCCTTAGGAAAGCCTGTGGTGCCAGAGGTATAGATAATGATGCAGGTATCGCTGGGTTTGCCCTGAGGAGATTGTTGCGTCGCACAAGATTGGTTGATGGCGCCTGACAAAGAATCTGCGTCCTCGCTAGGCGCGTCAAGTTTGAGGATCCAGGGGGAGCTCTCGATATTTTTCAACGCGATTTCAACGACTGGCATGGCTGCAATATCTGCGATCACACCACAGACCTCTGCATGTTTGAAGACATAACCCGCTTCTCGTTCACCAAAATCTGGATTGACCGGAACCATGATGGCGCCTAGGTAGGCGAGCGCAAACAGAGTCAGCGCATGCGCCGCATCGTTGCGTCCCATGACTGCGACGCGCATGCCGTGACGCACGCCCCGTTGGTGGAGTACCTGTGCAAGTTTTTGATATTTTTGATCAAACTCAGACCATGAAAGCGTATTGCCCTCTTTGATGATGAAAGGCGCACCGCCCTTGACCTCTAGGCGGCTCGCAAAGGCATCGTGCAAACTTCCATCGTGAGGGCGAAAGGTGTTGAGTACGGCGAGCGGTGTTTTCATATGGGCGTAAAGACTTCGTTGTGTTCTGGTCTGCAGTTGCGTAAGCTTATTACAGATCGTGCAGACGTTAATCGTCAAAACCAATATCAGAATACGTATCAGGAGATAAGAATGTATCGAAAGGTCTCAGCTTTGCTATGCGGCATGTTGCTTGGGTGTAGCGCAGTGTTCGCAAGCCCTGCGGACAATTATCCCGAGCGTCCCATCCGCATTGTGGTGCCTTTTGTAGCAGGCGGGGGCGGTGACTTTATCGCCAGGGCATGGTCTGACAAGTTTTCCGATACGCTCAAACAACCTGTGATTGTCGAGAATCGAGGCGGTGGCAATACGGTGGTCGGAACCGAGCTTGTCACCAAGGCTGCGCCCGATGGCTACACGCTGTTGTTAGTCAGTCCGACGATTTCCACAAATCCAACCTTGCTGCCGAATCTCCCCTACAAAACACCAGAGGCCTTTGCGCCAGTGGGTCAGGTGATTACCTACGCGATGGGTGTTGCGGTGAGCAGTGGTCTGCCCATGAACAACATTGCAGAGCTCGTGGCGTTTGCCAAGAAAAATCCTGGCAAGCTGACTACAGCGACTTCAGGTGAAGGTTCAGCGACCGATTTAGCTGCTGAATTATTTATGGCGGCTACAGGCACAAAAATCACCAAGATTCCCTATAAAGGTGCGGGACAAGGCGTGCTGGATGTCGCGAGTGGACACGTGGATATGTTGTTTACTGGCATGTCTCAGCTCAAACCTCATCTTGATAGTAAGCGGATCAAGTTGATCGCAACCTCGGGCTTAGAGCGCTTAAAGTCAGCGCCTGATACGCCGACCATCGCAGAGCAAGGCTATCCTGGATTTCAAGCCGTGGTGTGGTGGGGCGTGTTAGCGCCTGCTGGCACTCCTAAGGAGATTGTCGCTAAGATCAATGAAGCGCTTCGAGTCAGCTTGTCTCAACCCGAGGTCGCGAAACGCCTGGCGGTGATTGATGGCGTGGTGGCCGTGTCGTCTCCCGCAGAGTTTGAGGCCTTTCTTCAAAAAGAGATTGCCACTTGGAGCAAGCTGTTGAAGCCATCGGATTCCAACAAAGCTAAAAAATAAACTGAACACGCATCATCAGGAGACGGACATGAAGTTAGGTCTAATTGGCTTAGGAAACATGGGCGTGCATTTTGGGTCGCGGCTGTTGGCGGCGCAATATGATTTGACGGTTTTTGATATCAATCCCGCGATGGTCAAGCGGCTGGCTGATAAGGGGGCGAAAGTCGCTGACAGTCCCGTTGAGATGGCCAATACTTGCGAAGTGGTTTTGTTGTGTTTGCCGATGCCTGAAGCGGTCGCAACTGTTGCGACGGGTGGTCCAGGTGCGCAGGGTGTGATGCATGGTTCCGCTGTGAAAGTGATTGTCGACTTGTCCACAACAGGACCGTCTGTCACGAGCGAAGTTGCTCCGCTTGTGCAAGCCAAGGGGATCGAATTTCTGGGTGCTCCAGTCAGTGGTGGAACGGTGGCTGCCGAAAAGGGAACCTTGACGATTATGGTTTCCGGCAAGGAGAGCTTGGTCCAGGCGCTCGACCCAGTTTTTAAAACACTAGGTAAAAATTTGTTTTACCTCGGCGAAGATCCAAGCCTGGGCCAAACAATGAAGATCATCAACAACACCTTGTGTGCGGTGGGCATGGTCGCGAGTTGCGAGGCACTGGTGTATGGCGCGAAAGCCGGACTGGATTCAAAATTGATGCTCGATGTGTTGAACGTCTCAAGTGGACGTTCGTTTGCGACACTTGAAAAAATACCTCAATGCATATTGAATCGCGAGTTTCCGACGCGATTTACGACAGAGTTGATTCACAAAGACATCAAGCTTTGTATCGAAGAGGCTGAAAAGTTGGGGGCGCCCATGATGGTGAGTCAGGCAGCCCGTGCTTTTCTAGCGTTTGCCATCACGCAAGGCGATGGCAAAAAGGATTACGCGCATACCATCAAGCATTTCGAAGGCTGGGCCGGCGTGGAATTTGGTCAGGCAAGTGAGTCACCTCAGTAAGGGTGCGCTTGACAGGTTCAAGGCACAAACCTAAGATCGCCGCGGGTGTGTTTTGGCAGAAGCTTGTCGATAAACGCACAGTAAAAAACTTGGAGAACTGTAGGACATGAAAAATATCAAACGCGTGGCTCAGCTTGCCTTGGTGGCTTCGCTGGCATGGGCAGCAGCACCAGTCTCTGCTTTAGCTCAAAGCTTTCCTGACAAACCTATTCGTATTTTGATTCCATTCCCCCCTGGTGGCGGAACAGATTTTGTTTCCCGTATGGTCGGTACAAAGCTTGCTGAGCAGACAGGCTGGCAGGTCATTTTGGAAAATCGTCCTGGTGCGGGTGGAAACCTGGCCATTGAGGCGGCTTCCAAAGCGCCCGCTGACGGTTACACGTTGGTGATGGGTCAGACTGACAATATGATGCTCGGGCCATGGTTGTATCCATCATTAACCTATGACAGCGTCAAGAGCTTTGCGCCTGTCGTTCAGGTTTCGGTGACACCCGCCGCCATCGGTAGTGCAGCGAACTCTTCAATCAAAACACCGATGGATATGATTGCCAAGGGCAAGACTCCAGAGGGATTGCGCTGGGCCACGGCCGGTGCTGGCACGCTCGGCCATTTGGTAGGCGAGGATTTCAAAAAACGCGCTGACATCAATTTGTTGCAGGTTCCTTATAAAGGTGCGTCACCTGCTATGACGGATGTGATGGGCGGTCAGGTGGATGTGTACATTGGCTCGCTGGCTTCTTTATTGCCTCACGTCAAGAGCGGCAAGCTGACAGCCGTTGCCGTGACCACAGCAAAGCGTGCTTCACAAGCACCCAATACCATGACCATGCAAGAGGGTGGCGTCAAGGATATGGATGCCAGCATTTGGGTGGGATTGTTTGCGCCCGCCGGTACTCCTCCTGCGGTGATTGAGCGTCTCAACAAGGAAGTGAATCGCGTGTTGAAGACGCCTGAGGTTGCCCAAAAGATTGAAGCGGGTGGCGTCAATGTTGTCGGTGGAAGCTCCAAGGAGTTTGGCGAGTTCGTGAAAAAGGATTACGCGAACTGGGGCCGTATCGTCAAGGAATCGGGTATCAAACTCAACTAAGCTGTTGTCAGTAATTGGGTCAGGGGCGTCACCGAGGGCAATGTTCTAAAGTGATGCACTGACTCGCGAATCTGTTGGATTCTTGTAGAGTCGAGTCCTGAGAGTGGCATGAGGTGGTTGAATTTACTGTCCACCTCGTCCCACGTCACACCGGTTGGGCCTGAGCCTCGGGCAGCTCGACAGGTGTTTGAAATTTTCCGACCGTCCTTGAGTGTAATGATCACCGTACCGCCATGGCGATGGGTGAAGCGATCCGGAAGTGGCGCGGGGTGTGGATCGAACACGACCTTATCTTGAAGTGCTGCGATTTTAGGGTCCATCATGGACTCTTTATTGATGTGCTTCCAAGTAAAGCCCCGATCAACGATGGCTGCCGCAACAAAATAAACAACGCTATGCGCAGCAGAAATCAGATCTGTCGGATGATGTGGCGCCATCCAGTCTTTCATTTGTGCCGCTGAAATCATGACTTCTTTGATGTCGTCTGGATGAATGTTGCCCTCAATTGCAGCATTCGCAGCAGCTTCGGCTACCGCGTGAAAAGGGTGTGCACCCGGCATGAGCTTGATCGCCATGTCGGTGCAGATATCCCATGAGCTTCCAAAGTCTTTGGTGATGTCTTCGATTGCCGTGCCGCCCAAGGCACTGAGAAACCCTCGAGGGGCTTCGAGGATAGCGGTCTCTGATCTGAAACCACGTTTTGCTGCCAAGGCCGCTTGAACGCCGGAGCTTGCCGCCATGCCGGCGTGATATTCACGGGCACAGCTTGTGTCGGCGGCAATGGCCATTCCGCCGATCGACGTGGCTGCAATGGCAATGGCATGGGTCATTTGCTCTTCGTTGAGTTGAAGCAATTTGCCAACGGCGACTGTGCCACCAAAGACGGTTGAAAAACTTCCGTGAAAGCCGTTTTTCATGCGACCTGGTGTGAGGGACTCGTCAATGCGACCTGCAATCTCGTAACCAATCACCATGGCTTCCAATACTTGCATGCCAGAAGCCCCCGTGTGCTCGGCCATTGCAATCGAGGCTGTCGAAATGATCGTACCAATGTGAGCAATGCTGCGCATATCACTGTCGTCAGAGGCGGCGGCATCGCTTGCGAGCGCATTGACTTTGGCCGCTGCGGTGACGGGTAGTTTGCGATTTTTAAACCAAACGGTCGATTGCGCAGCGCCACCATCGTCTAAAGCGAGTTCTCTGATGATCCGTGCGGAGTCGATTTCAATACCGGCTGCAACGCTCGCCAATGTGCTGGAAATGCACATCTCGGCTCGCTCTAGCGCAAGGGGGGGCAGATCCACTATGTGAGTTTGCACTGCAAATCGTGCCAGTGTGCCGGCGATAGTCATTTGTGTCCTTCGTTTTATTTGTTAGGATGACAGGCTAGTCGTGAAACTCACGCGCTGCAAGTTAAAGAATAATTAAATTACGAGACTCAATCAAGGAAGTAGTTATGAATACCTCGCAAGTATTGTGCGCGAACGTCCATGGAAATCGTTGGGACAATATCGCCCAAACGGTCCGTCACGAAGCCAAGCGTTCGTTACTCAACTATTTCGCAGTGGGCTTTGCCGGGGCACATGACCCTACGATTGAAAAACTCGTGAGTACCTACACGTCATTTTCTGCTAATCAGCGGACGTCGATTATTGGACGTCCGGAGCGAACCGACATGCTTAATGCAGCAGCGCTGAATGCGATGAGTGCCAATGTCTTTGATTACGATGATACCCATTTGCGCACGGTCATCCATCCGACGGCACCGATTGCGGCGGCCTTGCTCGCGTATGCCGAAGTCAACCGTGTGTCCGGCCGCGACTTCCTGCAGGCATTGATTCTTGGCATGGAGGTTGAGTGCCGGATTGGTAATGCAATTTCCCCTTACCACTATGGTCGCGGATGGCACATCACATCAACCTGTGGCGCTTTGGGCGCGGCGATCGCCGTCGGTTGGTTGTTGCGCTTGTCGCCGACACAGTTGAACTGGGCGTTGGGTGGGGCGGCTAATCAAGCTTGCGGAATTGTGGAAACTTTGGGGACAATGGCCAAGAGCTTGAGCGTCGGCAATGCCGCGCGCAATGGGATGTTATCTGCACTATTAGCGGCTCAAAATTTTGATGGTCCGTTAGCGCCACTCGATGGCGTGCGGGGTTTTTTAAATGTAATGGGTGAAAAGCCTGATCTTGCTGGGATCAATGCGCAGTTTGGCGAGCATTGGGAAATGGCGCTCAACACTTATAAGCCATACCCCTGCGGTATTGTGCTCAATCCAGTGATTGAAGCGTGTTTGCAACTGTCCGCGCGTCAAGATGTTGCTCGCAATCTTTTGCAGCGTTTGCAAAGCGTCGAGGTGACTGGGCAAAAACTCTTGCGTGATCGTACTGACCGTCCGGGGGTACAAACCGGACGCGAGTCACAGGTGAGTGCGCAGCATGCGGTGGCAGTGTCACTCTTGAGTGGGCGTGCAGGACTCGCGGAGTTTAGCGATGCGGCGGTTCAAGATCCCGCAAACAGGAAGCTAGGCGAAAAGCTTAGATTTACTGTGGATGACAGCTTTTCTATTGATGCGGCAAAGGTGACGTTGCATTTTATTTCAGAGCCCTCTGTTACGGTCTTAGTCGAGCAGGCAAGGGGCTCGACAGGTCGGCCACTTACCGATGAGGATATAGAAAAAAAATTCAAAACCTTAAGCGCTCAAGCCAATACAGGTTGTGATCAGGAAGCGCTGATTCAGGCGGTTTGGGAGATCGAATCTCTTGATGATGTCGGCGTCTTGATGGCGCTGGCCCGTCAGTCTTGAGGCGGCATTCATCATGGAGGCACAACCTATGAAAGCATCGTCTGTTGTTCATTTTATTGGCGTGGGGGCGATGGGAGGGCCCATGGCACAACGCCTGCTTGAGGGAGGACATACAGTACGTGTCTTTGACACTAACGCACAGCGTATCGAAGCCTTTAGTGCGCAACATGGTGTGCAGACCGCCCTAACATCCGATCAACTCGGCGTAGGTGCTGACTATGTGGTGATGATTTTGCCAAACAGCATCGTCGTCGAGGAGGTGTTATTCGGCAAAAATGGTTTAGCGAGTCGTTTAAAAAAGAACGCAATGATCATCGACATGACCTCTGGGCAGCCTGAGATGACTTTGTCGATGGGCGAGCGGTTGGCGGCTCTGGATATTTTGTTGATTGACGCCCCGGTGTCTGGTGCGGTGCCTCGGGCACAGAATGGCACGCTCACTATCATGACGGGAGGCGAGGCTGCTGTCATTGATCGGGCTGAACCGCTGCTGTCACTCATGGGGACTGTGACACGGACAGGCGCGCTTGGTTCTGGCCACGCAATGAAGGCGCTTAACAATCTAGTGTCGTGCGCGGGCTACCTCATCGGCATCGAAGCACTGATTATTGGTTCGAAATTTGGTTTAGATCCTGAAGTGATGGTCGATGTGCTGAATAGTTCGACGGGAATGAACAACAGTACTCAGAAAAAATTTAAGCAGTATGTCTTGTCGAGAAAATTTGATTCTGGTTTTCCCTTGCATATGATGGTCAAGGACATCGCGATTGCGATGGGTTTGGCACGAAATCTCGGTGTACCAGCGCCCTTTGGTCATTTATGTCTTGACCTATGGAGTGGTGCCAAGGGAGTATTGGGACCCAATGTGGACCACACAGCAGTCGCCCGTCTGAGTGAACAGTTAGCAGGTTGGCAAATACCTGAGTCGACATCTTCAGATTCTGGTTCTTGAGTTAAAAATTGGTTCTCGCGTAATCCTTACAATTACTCTATAAAGTTAAAAAACATACATCAGGAGACAGCAATGAAAAAAGTAATCTATGCACTCGCGCTTTCAGCGTTGACGGTATTGCCATTGACAGTTAAAGCAGATGTGACGGAGCTCAAGGTGCCTCTTGGCGCGGGTGGATTTGGATTTTTGCCCCTGCACATCATGAAAGAACACAACCTGATTGAAAAGCATTCGCAAAAGCTTGGTCATACCGTGAAGGTCAACTGGTCAAATATTGGCGGACCTTCTGCCATGATCGACGCCTTGCTGTCTGGCTCTGCGCATTTCATTGCTGCAGGTCCACCATCCTTTCTGATTTTGTGGGATCGCACCAAAGGAAATGCCAACGTAAAGGGCGTGGCCGCAATGAGCTCGATGCCGATGAATCTCAACACCAAGGCTGAGCACCTCAAGTCGATCGATGATCTGCGTCCAACCGACAAGATTGCAGTGACATCTGTAAAGTCGTCTATCCCTTCAATTGTGATGCAGATGTATGCTGTTCAAAAGTATGGAAAGGATCAAGCTTTCCGTTTTGATCCATTTACCGTGACGATGAATCACGGTGACGCAGCTGCCGCACTGTTGTCGGGTAGCGGCGGCATTACTGGTCATTACGCATCGGCACCCCTGGATCAACTTGAAAGAAAATCTCCTGGTGTGCGTTCAATTATGAACACGGATCAGGTGATGGGTGGGTCGACCACGTTCACGATGATTTCGGCGCGCTCGGATTTCCAACAAAAAAATCCTAAAGTCTATGCGGCATTTGTGAGTGCTTTAAAAGAAGCGCAGGAAATGATTGCTAAGGACAAAGGCGCAGCAGCAGATACATTGATTGCATCCATGGGCGGATCAAGCAAGTGGTCCAGAGATGACATGATTGGGTTGCTCAATGACCCCTCGATCAAATACACCACCAAACCCGAAAACGTCATGAAGTATGCAAGCTTCATGAACCAGATTGGATCGCTTAAAAACAATCCAAAATCCATTGATGAGTTGTTTTTTACGGGTTCTGATGTGGCTGGCGGAAACTAATGATGGATGCGTCAGTGTTGTCGCAGTCTTCCCAAGCGCCCTTGCTATCTGTGCAGGGCGTGACGCTTCGTTATCGCACGAAAGAGCACCTCGTTACGGCAACCTATCGGGTGAGCTTTGATGTGCTCAAGTCTGACCGGTACGTGATCCTCGGACCCTCTGGCTGTGGGAAGTCGACCTTGCTGAAGGCTGTAGGCGGATTTTTAAATCCTGTCGAAGGTCAAATCAAACTCAACAATGTCGAGATCCACAAGCCTGGGCCGGATCGCGTGATGGTGTTTCAAGAGTTTGATCAACTCTTGCCTTGGAAAACGGTCAAGCAAAATGTGGTGTTCGCTTTGACTGCAAGTGGCAAGCTCGGACGTAAAGAAGCCGAAGATCGTGCCATGCATTACATCGACAAGGTCAATTTGACGGGCTTTGCTGATAGTTTGCCTCATACGCTGTCAGGCGGCATGAAACAACGGGTCGCGATTGCGCGCGGCATGGCAATGGAGCCAGAGATTTTGCTGATGGACGAACCCTTCGCCGCACTCGATGCTTTGACGCGAGGAAAGATGCAAGAGGAGCTTTTGCAACTTTGGGAGGATACGAAGTTCACTGTTTTGTTTGTGACACATTCGATACCCGAGGCCGTTCGTATTGGAAGCAGGATTTTGCTATTGAGTCCTCATCCTGGTCAGGTGCGAGCGGAGTTGAATTGTCATGGGATTGATACTTTAAGTCCGACAGGACAGCCCTTGGCGAAACACATTGAAGAATTGCTTTTTCACGATCATGAAAGGATTGCACATGCGTGAGCACACGACTGAAGGCGCTCAAAGCGTTCGTCCTGAAAGAATCAGTGAAATTGAATTGACGGGTTTTGGTGTGATTGAAAAGCCGCTCAGTACCTTTGAGCGTCTCATGTCGAATGGTTTGCTGAGAAAGACTCTCGTGCTGTTATTTTTGGCAGGTGTGTGGGAGGTGTATGCAGTGTGGTTGAACAACCCACTCTTGTTCCCAACTTTTTCTGCGACGGTTCATGCCTTTTTTGCTGGTTTGATTTCGGGCAAGATCATCTTGGCGACGTGGTCTTCGCTCACGGTGCTATTGCAAGGCTATGCTGTGGGCCTTGCGATTGCCGCGCTCTTTACGGCGTTTGCCAGTGCCACGAGAATTGGCTCAGATATTTTGGAGACCTTGACCTCGATGTTTAATCCCTTGCCTTCGATTGCTTTGTTGCCTTTGGCAATGATTTGGTTTGGACTGGGTGAGGGCAGTATCATCTTTGTGTTGATTCATGCTGTGCTCTGGGCGGTTGCACTCAATACGCATGCTGGCTTTAAAGCGGTCAGTCCAACATGGCGCATGGTGGGTAAAAATTACGGTCTTTCCAACATTGCCTATGTCACCAAGATCCTGATTCCTGGAGCCTTTCCAAGCATTCTGACAGGGATGAAAATTGGCTGGGCATTTGCCTGGCGGACGTTGATTGCGGCCGAGTTGGTGTTCGGTGCGAGTTCTGGTTCGGGTGGTTTGGGTTGGTATATCTTTCAAAATAAAAATATGCTGGATATTCCAAATGTGTTTGCCGGTTTGTTGACCGTCATCATTTTTGGTTTGCTGGTTGAAAATCTAATTTTCAAAACAGTTGAGAAGAAAACGATCAGTCGCTGGGGAATGCAGTCCTGACTTTTGATGGGGCTGTCTGATTAAATTTTGGAGACAAACATGAAAAAAATAGTAGCTTTACTTGCGGTGTGCTTGGGAATGTCAGCGCCTGTTTGGGCGGATTCGGCCTTTAATCCAACTAAACCCGTCAAGATTGTCGTGCCCTTTCCACCTGGTGGCGGAACTGATGCTGTCTCACGTATTTTGGCGGAAAAATTAGGTCAGATTTGGAAGCAACAAGTCATTGTTGAAAACCGTGCAGGCGCTCAAGGGAACGTCGGTACGGCTTATGGGGCAAAAGCTCCGCCAGACGGCTATACGATCGTGCTTGCACATCAGGGCGCTTTCACCGTCAATCCACACATTTACAAAGATCCGGGCTTTGATCCGATCAAGGATTTCATTCCAATTACGCGTGGCACACAGCAACCCTTTGTGTTGGTCGCCAATCCCGGTTTGAATGTCAAGAATCTCAAAGAATTTATTGCGCTTGCAAAAACACAGCCTGGCAAATTGTCATACGGTTCGAGCGCTTCGGGTCCCCAATTGACAGGTGAAATGTTCAAAGCAGTGACAGGCCTCGATATGATGCATGTGGCTTACAAGGGCGCAGGTCCAGGTATCGTTGATGTGCTTGCAGGTCATATCAATTTGTTCGTAGCGAATCCGACTTCCGTCGCGCCCCACGTCCGCGCTGGCAAGCTCGTGGGTCTGGTGATGTTTGGACCCGATGGAGTATCGGTGCTGCCTGACACACCGACTGCGGCGCAGGCCGGCTTTCCTGATCTTGGAAAAATGCCTGAGTGGTACGGTTATGCCGTCCCGGCAGGTACTCCCGCCAAGGTTGTTGAGCAACTCAACAAGGACCTGACGACTGCATTAAAAGACCCTGCTGTGAAAGCACGGCTCGATGGCTTGGGGCTGAACGCTTCTCCTAGTACTTCTAAGGAGTTTGCCGATCAAATCCAGCGAGATCTGACGGCATCTAAAGACCTCGTTAAAAAATCGGGTATGACTGCACAGTAAGTATTGGCGAGATTGATTGACTAAGGAATCGGAAATGCTCAAAGGGAAAACGGCGCTTGTCACAGGCTCGAGCGGCGGTATCGGTTTAGCGATTGCCCAGGAGCTTGCGACCGCAGGATGCAATGTGATGTTGCATGGTCTTGAGGATCCTCGCATCGTGGCCGATTCACTCGCGGCCCTTCGAGCAAATGGCGTGACGGCTGTCTATCACCAAAAGGATTTACAAAATCCCAAGGAGATTGAACAGCTTTCAGTGCAGGCTCTTGAGGAATTCGGTTGTGTTGATATCTTGGTCAACAATGCAGTGACTCGACATTTTTCACCGATTGAGTCGTTTCCCGCTGAGCGCTGGGATCAGGCCCTTGCTGTCAATCTCAGTGCACCGTTTCATTTTGTCAAAGCCTTTTTACCTGGTATGCGTCAGGCGGGTTGGGGCCGCGTGATCAACATGACTTCAGTCTATGGATCACGAGGCACACCTAATCGCATTGACTATGTGACCACAAAAAGTGCCTTGATTGGCATGACCCGTGCGATTGCCGCAGAGGTTGTCGGTCAGAACATTACCTGCAATGCCCTGTGTCCAGGTTCGGTACTGACACCGAACATCGAGAGTCGGATCCGTGCATTGATGCAAGAAAAAAATCTGAACTGGGACGTTGCGACCGCAGAGTTTTTACACGGTAAACAGCCCGGCGGAAAGTTGATTCCAGCTAAACATCTTGCGGAGTTGGCACTGTTTTTGTGTACGCCTGCAGGCGGGCAAATGAATGGAGCAGTGCTGCCGATGGAAAATGGCTGGTTAGCGCTTTAGCACTGAACTGAGTGATGTGCTCTCTTTTGTCTAAGTGCCGATATCCTCGCCTTTATCAGGTATTCTGCAAAGAATATTGAAGAGATTGATGAGGATTAAAGAAAATGCCCCTGACTCTTTGGCGCTGGATTGATCGCAATATCCTTGAGCTTGGAAGGGAAGTGCGCCTGTCTTATTTGCCTCCACTGATGGTCTATATGGCCGCGGGCATCTCAAGTCTCACAGGTATTGTCGGAACGTTTTTCGTTAAGGATTACCTGAATCTCTCTGTTGCCTTTTTGGCAGCCCTGAGTTTTTGGGTCGTGATTCCTTGGTCGCTCAAAATGGTGCTGGGTCACCTGATTGATTTGTTATGGCGCTTCAAGCGTGCATTATTGTTTCTCGGCGCGAGTTTGATTGCAGCCAGTTTGCTGATCATGGTCGGACTGATCGGCAGTCGTGAGGCGATGGCCGCCCTCATGCCGGTTGAGAGTTGGTATGTGCTGAGTGCTTTGCTCGCGCCGATCGGCTATGTGTTGCAGGATGCCGTCGCCGATGCGATGACTGTTGAGGCGGTGCCCCGAGTGGATGATCAAGGCCAGCCCATTGATCCTGAGCGACGCAAGTTGATGCACACCACGATGCAGACACTTGGTCGTGTTGCGATTATTGGTGGCTCAGTGTTTGTGGCGGTGATCAACTTATATGTGTTTGCGGGTGTTCAGCAACTCGACGAGGCGCAAAAAGTAGAAAAATATTTGCAGGTCTATTTGGTCTCTATGGCGATTCCGTTGATCTCTGTGCTGGGCGTGATCTTGGCGTCGGTATTGCAAGCGCGTGCACATAAAAAATTATTAGCGCGTGGCATGACAGCTGAACAAGCGCAATCGCTTCTTTCAGGAGACATTGAAGTCACCAAGCCAAACTGGGTGATCTTGGGTGGGAGCTTGGTCTTTGTCGTCTTTACGATGACGATGGGTTTGACGCAAGTGCCCTATGGACAGGAAATCATCTTTCTGGGTTCTATGTCGATCGTCACGTTTTTAATTGTCCGGTTGACGCGCGACCTTGAGCCTCAGGCAAGGTCGACCTTGGTCGGCACCGCGATCGTGATCTTTGTATTTCGCGCGATACCAAGCCCCGGGCCGGGCGTGACATGGTGGATGATCGATGACTTAAAGTTTGACCAACATTTTTTTTCGATGCTATCTTTGATCGCTAGCACCCTGTCGTTACTCGGGATGTTTATTTTTCGCCGCTTTATGGCCGAGCGCTCGATCGCTTATGTGGTCGGAACACTGACCTTGTTTGGTACAGTTCTTTCCTTGCCTACGCTGGGAATGTTTTATGGATTGCATCATTGGACCAGCGCGATGACAGGTGGCGTTGTGGATGCGCGATTTATTGCGTTGGTGGATGCGGCGCTTGAGTCACCACTTGGTCAGGTCGCGATGATCCCGATGCTTGCTTGGATTGCGCGCTCCGCACCTGAAAATCTCAAGGCAACCTATTTTGCTGTGATGGCATCGTTTACCAATCTCGCGCTGTCCTTGAGTCAACTCGGTACCAAATACCTGAATCAAATTTTTACGGTGACGCGCGAAGTCCGCAATCCAACGACTGGTGTTGTTGAAGTCGCAGCCAATTACTCTAGCTTAGGCTCTATGTTAACGATTTCAATTTTGATCGGACTCAGTCTGCCGTTTCTAGCAATTGCTTTTGTGAAGTTTTCGCGTTTTAGGACGGCTTGATTAAGCGTAACTTTTTTCTGAAAGATTAATTTTTAGCAATTCTTTTTGGCGTGAGCGCTGCGAAATCCTGTGCGTAGCCACGCAGTTTTTTTTGTAGATATTTCTTTTGTTCTGAACTGGCGGCGTTAAGTACCTCAGCGGTTGCCTGTGCCCACTCCAGACGAAGCTTGTCACGTTGAGTGTTCAGTATGGGTTCTCTATAGCGATTGAGGCTCTGGAGGTAATCCTCGAAGGCTTGCCGGGCTTGTGCGGGTGGCGCGTTGCGTTGAGTTTGAATGAGTTGAATCAACGCTTGTTGTCGGAGTTTTCTCTCAGCATACCAAGCTTGAATGATAGGCGCGCGGTTGTCTGAAACGGCAATCAAAATTTTTCGTTGTTGCGGACTCAGTGTGCCAAGCCAATCTTCAAAACGCTTAGTCAAGCGGGCATGACGTTTTTTAATATTGGAAGGGTTGTCTGCATTTTTTAGATAATCAGAGTAATACTCTTCATTGCCATCGGTAAATTTTGACTGAAGTTGTTTGACCTGTTGCGGTCCAAGCGTCACAAGAAGAGGGGCGAGTTGAGATGCCGCGCGTGTGCTGATCGTTTGTAATTGCTGCTCGATTGTTTCTTGCATCGCCAAAATTTCTGGCCCCGTGAAAGGCTCAGAGTTGGATAGACGGGTTGCCCACGCATTGAGCGTCGCGGTGTAACGCGGTAATGTTTCGTCATGCCACGCCGCAAAAGTCGCCAACTCCTGATCAAGCAACGCTTGCTGCGTTTCGTCAAGATTGAGGTATGTATTGGCGCGATAGGCGATCAGACTAGGGGCATAGTTGTAGGCCAACTGCAGGGAGCTGCAGGCGGTCAGTATTAAGCTTGTGGCGACTATCACACCTGATTTCAGGAGTCGCATCAGGGAATTTGAGGCACGCATCAGAGTTGCCAGCTAGTATTGAGGCTTCATTTTGCCACTGAATGGCGTATTTTGATTGATCGTATGGAGCGGAGTAGGTGATATGGACGCGTTTTATGCGGATCACTTTGTATTGCCATTGCCTGAGGGGCATCGATTTCCGATGTCTAAGTATCGCTTGCTGCGCGATGGGATTGTGGGTACCCCAGGCTTAGTGCTGCGTGAAGCTCCTGCGGCGACCGATACTCAACTGCTTCTGGCGCATGATCCTGTATACGTACAAAAAGTAGTGAATGGCACACTCGACTCAAAAGAACAACGTGAAATTGGTTTTCCGTGGACGCCTGGCATGGTTGAGCGATCGCGGCGCTCCGTAGGCGCAACGATCGCTGCATGTGATTCGGCAATGAAGGAAGGCATTGCCGTTAATCTTGCAGGAGGTACCCACCATGCCTATCGAGATAAAGGTAGCGGTTTCTGTGTGTTTAATGATGCAGCGGTGGCGGCTCGTGTCATGCAACGACAGTCTGCAGCAAGTCTGTCTGTCGCCATCATTGATTTGGATGTTCATCAAGGTAATGGAACTGCCGCAATCTTTAAAAACGATTCAAGCGTATTCACGCTTTCCTTGCATGGTGATAAAAACTTTCCTTTTAGAAAAGAGCCAAGCGATTTGGATGTGCCGCTCGAAGACGGCGTGACCGATGAAGTCTACCTGCAGTCGTTAAGGGAGGCGCTTGAGCACTTGAACAACATATTTCGTCCTCAATTGATCATCTATCTGGCCGGTGCGGATCCGCATGAGGGAGACCGGTTGGGCCGACTCAAGTTGACGAATGAGGGAATGCTGGCACGTGACAGGGCTGTGTTTGAGTATGCCAGGCGCCTAGATACTCCTGTCGCGATCTCAATGGCGGGTGGCTATGGCATCAAGATTGAGACGACTGTTGCAATGCATCGGCAAACCGTTCTCGAAGCGCTTCAATATCAGTGGTTAAAGAAGCCTTTATCTTTAGAGACTAAACCTTGATCTCGATCAACAGAATAATGGCCTGAACGAGGGTAGAATTAATAAACAGTCGCTGCTTAGCAGCGTGTCATACACAACTTGGAGGACGACTCACCATGGCTCACACACTTCAGCAGTTTGCCAGTCAATGTCACGATGTATTAAAAGCACAACCTGGTCCAGCAGGTCGTCAAAAAGTCGCGGATCTCTTGAAAGAAGTCTTGGTTGACCAACAGTTTATCGAGGCGAATCTGGGCTCCAATATTGGTGAGCGTGAGGTCGTGTACGAAGATCCCGAACTTGGTTTTTGTATCGTGGCGCACAACTACCAGGGTGCAAAGAGCTCGACACCCCATGATCACGCACATTCATGGGCGATCTATGGTCAGGCGCGTGGTGAAACTGAAATGCGCGATTACACCTTGATCGAAGCCGCTGCCGGCGATAAGCCTGGCAAAGTCCGCCAAACCAAAACCTACTCACTCACGCCGGGTGTCGCGCACGTTTATAACGAAGGTGACTTGCATGCCCCCGAGCGCAAGGCGTCGACGAGTTTGCTGCGTATCGAAGGTACCAACATGGCAAAGGTTAAACGTGCGGCGTACGAGGTTATTTAACTAAATATTTTTTAATTTGATGCAATTTTAGAGTATTTGCGCTTCAAATTTGAAGCGATTGTGCATACAATACGCTTCATGTATATCTGGCAAGCCTCGAAATGGCCAAACTTCCGCTATGACTTGACTGCCTTGCAGCCTGTGTTGGCGCGTGCGCGTCTAGCGCAGGGTCGGGTGCTGGGTCTGGCTGGCTCGCTGCAATTACTGGATCGGGCTCAATTAGAGCTTGAGGGCTGGGCAGCCGAGGCCGTCGCCACCGCCGAAATCGAAGGCGAACTGTTGCAGGTTCATTCAGTGCGTGCCTCGGTTGCCCGAAGGCTGGGTCTGCCCGGTGCGCTTAACGTGTTTCGCGATGCGCGGACTGAGGCCACACTGGACGTATTGCAGGCTGCGATCAAACAGTGGGCACACCCATTGCGTGACGAAGACCTGTTCACGTGGCAGGCGGCATTGTTTCCTGAAGGCCGCAGTGTGGGTGTAAAGATACAAATAGGTATGTATCGACAACATGTTCAGGCCATGCAGATTGTGTCAGTTAAATACGGCGCTCCTGATATTGTTCATTACCAAGCGCCTGATTCAATTGACGTGCCCGCGCAAATGCGGCGATTGATTGATTGGTTTAATGACAGCGCAAAGAGTTGCGACGGCTTAATACGCGCAGCGATTGCGCACTTGTGGTTTGAAGCGATTCACCCTTTCGAGGATGGTAATGGTCGATTGGGCCGTGCACTCAGTGAGTTAGCCCTCGCGCAAGATATGCAAAGTTCACAGCGTATCTGGAGTCTATCCCAACAAATGATGAATGATAGATTGGGATACTACGCGCAATTGCAAGCCGCAACATCAAGTGACACACTTGATGTCACCCCTTGGGTTGAGTGGTTTGTTGGGTGCATCGAACGCGCTGCCTACGCAGCGCTCGCGCAAATGCAAGCCGCAATTGAAAAGACCCGCTACTTTTCGATGCTAAGAGACTTGCAACCTTCGCTAACAGCTTCTCAACTAAAGATTTTGGGCAAACTATTTGAGGCACAACCCGAGGGATTTTTAGGCGACATGAGCACATCAAAATATGTAAACATCACGGGCCAGTCCCGCGCGACTGCATATCGCGAGCTCACAGAAATGGTGCACTTGGGTTTGCTTGAACAATATGGCCAAGGACGAGGCGTACGTTACCGTTTGATTTTACAAAACAGTATTAATGACACAGCAGTTATGAAAAGGACCTCCTGAGCCCGATGACTCTGGAGGTCTAATATTGCATAATTAGAGAGCACCAACTTCTTTAAAGTACTTGGCTGCACCTGGGTGCATGGGGATGCCAGCATCCGCCGCCATCATCTTCGGTGTCAATGAACCGATCGCTTTGTTAACGGCTGCCATAGCAGGAACGTTTTCAGCCATAGTCTTCACCATCTTGTAGACCACGTCTTCAGGCATATCGCAACGCACGATCAAGTGTGTTTGATAGCCGATGACAGGCACGTCTTTGTCTTGCTTGGGATAGGTGCCGGCTTTAATGATGAGTTTGCTGTAGCCAGCGTTCATCTTGCGCATGCCGTCCATTGTTTTGTCGTCGACAGGGACCAGCTTGATATCGCGACCGCTCGCCAGATCCATCACTGCTGAGGCTGGAGCCGTTGTGCCAAGTGTAAACACATCCACATGTCCGTCTTTCATCATTGACACAGCGTCCGTATAGCTCGCCTGGAAGTTCATGCGTGACAGACCGCTATAGTCAAAGCCATTCAGTTTGAGAATGGCGGCTGTAATGGCCTCAGCTGTATTGCCTTTGGACTGAGCAACTAAACGCTTACCTTTGATGTCAGCATATGAGTTGATGTTTGAAGAGTTCGTGGCGACGACCTGGAAATACTGAGGATAGATATTGGTCATCTGGCAAACTTTGGTCGATTTTTGCTTGAAGGGTGGAACACCCATTGCACCATCGACTGCGCTGCTCGAGTTTGAAAAACCAATCTGTGCCTTGCCTTGTTCAACGCCGATGACGTTAGCTACGCCAGCGCCAGGCTGAGCTGTGATTTGAAGGCCGGGAATCGCTTTTTCCCACATTCCTTTGAGCGCACCTCCCAGCGGTACCCAAACGCCACCCTGTGGGCCGGTCATCAGGGTCATTTGTTGAGCAGATGCGGGTGCGGTTGCTAGCAGAGCTGCACCGATTGCGACGGCTGATAATGCAATTTTTGCGGATTGTTTCATGACATCTCCAAATAATTTTTATGCTGAGAACGGACAGCCTGCTAAACATCAGACCGACGTTTGATTCTATACAAGCAAGGCTTAAATGTGAATGCACCTAAACCCACCCCTCTCGAGTGTTTGGCATAGGGTTTACCATGGGTTGCTGCGCAATCAGGCTTTTTTGTTTTCGTTAAAAAACAGTTGCGTAATCAGATTGCTGTCAATGACTTCGCCAGTCAGCGCTCTGGTCAAAATTTCACTTCCTAATTTTTGAGGTGAAAAAATGATGTCAGGACGGACGCGTTGAATTTTTGATAAGTGTATCGATTCATTCACGACCGAAACAGTTTTGGCTGTGCCGTCACCGGCACCGTCACCAATGAGCTCTTTTGCAGCCAAAATAATAAAGGCATTTTCTGCGTCATCTTCTTTAAGTGCCAGAATATATTGGGCGTCTTGAATCCCCGCTTCTTTGAGGACATCAAGCGTTGTGGCGTCACCCACAAGTACATCTGTATGCGCAGGAAATTGGTGTATATCATTTGGCAACATAATCGCAGTCACGTGCTGACCGCGCTCCAAAAGACCGGTCACGACATTCATGGCGAGAGGCGTGGTTCCACACACGATGACATGATTTTTTCTCATAGAATTCATTGCTCTCTTTTGAATGAACTTTCTTATGTTTCCGCCAATGACAGGGCCCGCGAGGGCACTAATTGCTGTGGCAAAAACGGTCACACCAAAAATGACAATCGAAACAACAAATAACCGCGAAGTAGGTTCGACGGGCAGAATATCACCATAGCCCACAGTGGCCATCGTAATCACGGAAAAGTAGAAAGCGGAAACTGGGTCTTCGATGGGCGGCTTGAATTGGTCGCCCAAGTAAAGCGTCCCGAACACAGCATAAAACAACAACCAGCTCACACTGACAATGGTGTACATACTACTTGCGGCAAAACTCGAACGGTTAAATGTCTGCCAATGCCGCAATAGCAAAATAAACAATACTATGCCCAAAACGATGGTAACGAGATGACTCTTTGAGGTGTAAAGATCAAGAATCAGTGCAAATATCAGCAAAATAAGCGAGAGCATCCACGCAATGCGTGCGCGCCATAGCAACCCAATTGACATGATCATCATGCCAAGACCCAGTGCGAGTCGTGGCAACTCGATCAGACCAATGGCGTCAATCAGATCTTGCCAGTTTTCATTTAGAAGCCAGCCGTGGTGCTCGGAGGCTAAGATGCGCACGGTCAACGGCCAAATAAAAAGCCAGGCTTCTAGAAAAACAAGAAGTCCCAGCCAGATATTGGCTGGGAGCATATTGTTCAGTTTGTGCGTGGGATGTTTTTTCAGCACTTATTTACCAGCTCAAAATATTGGAGTCAGATTGTTTTATTTTCCTGCACTTTTTAATGCGTCTTTCCATAAATCAATCACCACTTTGTAGTCGGCGGCTGCTTTAGCTGGATCCGTCCCAACCACTTTGATTTTGTCGAGGTTTGGAAGCTTGGTCAGTTTGGCGACATCGATGTCAGTCCGTGTCGGACGGCGGAAGTTTTGAGTGAGTTCTGCCTCTTGGACTTCTTTGGATAGCAAGACATCATAGAGTTGGTGCGCCGCGGCAGCGCCATTCTTAGGATTCTTGATAATGGCGACTGCCTCAGGTGCAACGAAAGCGCCTTCTTGAGGATAAACAAGCTCAATCTCTTTTTGACCACCCGCTACGTAAGAGTAGGCGGCATATTCCATTGTGATGCCGATTGGATACTCACCGTTCGCAACACCTTTATAGACTTGCGCGGAACTTTTAGAGATCACGACGTTGGCAGCTAATTTATTTAAACCTTCTGCACCAAACAATTGATAGATACCATAGACCTGATCGTACGCGCTTCCAGAAGTAGCGGGATCACCCATGATGATTTTATTTTTCCAGATGGGTGCAAAGAGGTCCGTCCAGCTTTTCGGCGCTGTGGTGCCTTTGAGTTGCTTGGTATTAACCATCACGATCATGACGTGCGCATTGGAACCCACCCACAAATTGTCGGGACCTTTGAATTGGGGCGCGATGTCTTTGGCTTGTGCGGATTCGTATGGTTGGAAATTTTGTCGAAAAGCGGCCATCGTCCCAAAGCCAGCTCCCCAGACAACATCCCCCAGGGGGTTTTTAGCCTCGGCTTCAATGCGTTTCATGAGCGCGCCGGTGCCGGAAGTCACTTTTTGAACATTGAGTGCAGGGGCCGTCTTTTTGGCTACATCTGTGGCTGTATCGATGACCTGCACATTGTTGGATGTATACATTACTGCATTATTGGCAGTGGCAGTTGCCGCTGCAAAAATTGCGAGAGCACCAAGGGCTGCAGGTGCAAAGCGGCTCATGCGAGTTGTGTGTGTCATGCGAGGACTCCTGTATTAGGGTTGGCGACTAGAGAACAAATCGAGCTTAAAAAACCGGATTGCCAAATAAACCGGAATTAATATGACGATCATCAAGATGACTCCATAGGCGGAGGCGCGAGCTAGGTAGCCAGAGTCGATCTGGCGGTACATTTCAATCGGCATAGTTTCCATGCCACCAAAATACAAAACAATGGTAGCTGATATTTCTGACAATGATGTCACCCACATCAGTATGGCAGCTGCAAGAATTGCAGGTTTCATAATGGGCAGGATCACTTTGAAAAAGCTCTTGATGGGAGGCACTCCGAGATTGATAGAGGCCTCTTCGATAGAGTCCGGAATACTATAGAGCGAGGCGGAAGCGGAGCGAATGGAAAAGGGCACTTTCCGAACAAAGTAAGCCGCGGCCATGATCGCCCAGGTTCCTGTGAGAATAATCATCCCGCTGTTATATGTTTGAATCAATGCGATCCCCAGAACGGTGCCTGAAATCGCAAGCGGTAGCATCACAACGTAGTCCAAAATAGAGACGAGCCACATTCTTTTTTTAACGATCAAGTAACTCACGATTGTGGCGAAACAGGTACCAATGAGCGTAGCGATACTGGCGAGTGTTAAAGAATTTAAAATCGGTCCGGGTGATTGTCTGAGGGCTCGATCCATGTTTTCCAGAGTAAACGTGCCGTATTGCATGACGGGACCGCTTGCTTTGGTAAAGGCACCAACCAAAACAATCATGGCAGGGATGAGCGACAGTGCAACAAACAATAGCACCATACCTGTCAATAGCCATGAGGCAAAGCCTTTGGCGCGGATAGGTTTAGGTGCACGACCCTGCTGCATTTGATACGTTTTACGCTCCACAATAGTTTTTTGTACAAAAAGCACCAGTCCCACCAACAGGACGGATAGCACCGCAAGCACGCTTTGCATAGTTGGGTCTGATCCCATCTCTGACAAAAATGTGGTGTAGGTTAAGGACGACAGCACATCCACAGTGCCGCCCAAAATCATTGGGATAGAAAAATTATCCACTGCGAGCGTAAAGACCACCATTGCATTGATGAGTAAGGCGGGTGCGAGAACAGGCAGGGTGACAGTGAGCGTGCGCCTGAGGCCACTCGCTCCCAAGTTTGTAGCGGCCTCTTCGATCGTGCCATCAATCGCTTTGAGCGCAGCCAGCATGCCAATGTAGGCATATGTGTAGTCATTCAAAATGAGGGTATAGGTCATGCCGAACCAACCGTAAAAGCTTGGAAGTTCGATCCCAATGAATTCAAGTGCACGACGTGCCAGACCATTATTTCCGAGCAGCATTAACCAAGCCTGTGACACGACGATATCAGGCAGCACAATAGTGGCGAGGGGCAGCAGTGCCACAATGGACTTACCGGGGAAATCGAAGCGTGTCACGATATAGGCAAGTGGCGCGCCGAGCAGCATGCATCCAAGTGTTGCGGTGACACCTAAGCGTAATGTGTTTAAAAACGCTTCAACATAACGCGGGTTGTCAAGAAAAGCCTGAAAGCCTGCCAAACTAAATGCACCGGTCTTGATGTCAACAACGCTATAGTAAAAAAGCGAAAGCAACGGCCACACAACAAAAAATATCAAAACACCCAGACAAAGAAGAGCTGGCAGAAACCAGGGCGATACGCCTTTTTTAAAAAATAGGTTCATATCTGTCGACCTAGGCCAGAACTAGACGGCATTCTGGAGAAAAGCGAAGACAAACAGCGTCTCCGGATTGTTTGTGTGGGTCATCTGATGCAGGGACGTCCGCCATCACTGAACTGCCATCAGAGAGTCTTAGGCAATAGGTCACCTTAAAACCAAGATAGCGTCTAAAAACAACATGTGCAGGTATGCCTCGCGCTGCAGTGGTAGTGTCATTTTCTATATGGATATGTTCGGCACGAGCGGCGAGTTGATATGTCAGTTGAGACGGTGTGTTTGCGACTTGGGCGCGAGCCTCAATGCTTGTGTCACGATGAATGACAACCTGGCCTCCTGCGATACTGACTTCTGTTTGTGAATCGCGAAAGATGGTGCTGGCGACTTGAATTAAGTTTGCACCGCCGATGAAATCAGCGGCATAGGCGGTCAGTGGTCTTGAGTACATACCTTCTGGCGTGTCGAGTTGATCAATCCGGCCGCTCCGCAATAAGGCGATCCGATCCGACATGGAGAGCGCCTCTTCTTGGTCATGCGTCACAAAAATTGTTGTGATCTTTGCTTCTTGTTGAAGCTCCCGAATCACGTCGCGCATTTGAATACGTAATTTTGCATCCAAGTTTGAAAGGGGCTCGTCCATCAGCAGTATTCTGGGCTCGATGACGAGCGCACGAGCGAGGGCAACGCGTTGCCTTTGACCGCCAGAAAGCTCACCTGGATAACGTTTCTTGAGGTGAGCAAGTTCGACACGTTGAAGAATCCGATCAACTTTTTCATCAATTTTCTGGCTAGAAAATTTTCGGACACGCAGGCCGTAGGCGACATTGTCGTAGACGGTCTTGTCAGGAAATAAGGCGTAGTCTTGAAACACCATTCCCGTCTCTCTTTTGTGCGCAGGTAGACGAGTCACATCCTCTTCGCCGATATGCACCTCACCTGTGTCGGGAATAATAAAGCCTGCAATCATACGGAGAAGAGTCGTTTTTCCACAGCCGCTAGGCCCTAATAGTGTGAAAAACTCCCCATGTGCGACCTGTAAGGACAGTTGGTCAATGATGGTGACGTCACCGTACTGTTTGGTAACGTGTTTAAGTGTGATGTCTGCCATAAGAGCCAAAAAGTTTAAAAAAAGTGAGTCGCAAATGCTTTTGACCGATTTTCCCTGAGATCTTAATGGTAGCCTATTCTTTTTGAACAGCACCCTCACTCGATTACAGCGAGAAATAGCCATGTCCCCTTGGAAAGCCGCGCATCCCGGTGATGCCTTCGATGATATTGATACCCCTGCACTGGTTTTGGATCTAGATGCGTTTGAACGCAACCTTGCCCGTATGACACAGGCGCTTGCCGGAACCAAGATGCGTCTGCGACCGCACGCCAAAAGCCACAAATGCCCAGAGATTGCACTCAGGCAGATTCAGCAAGGTGCGATTGGCATTTGTTGTCAAAAAGTGAGCGAGGCCGCCCGGTTTGTTGAGGCGGGCGTCCAAGATGTGCTGATTACCAATCAAATTGTCGGTGCAAAAAAAGTGGCGCATGCGGTTGATCTGGCTGCGCGGGCAACGATTGGTGTGCTGGTGGATCATCCAAATCAGGTCGCGGCCTTTGCACAGGAAAGTGAGGCACGCAAAACAATGATTGACGTCTACATCGAAGTTGACGTTGGCATGGGACGGTGTGGTGTCGGCGCAGTCCAAGAGGTCGTGAATCTCGCGCAACAAATCACCGCCGCACCGTATTTGCGCTTTATGGGCTTGCAGTGCTATCACGGCAGCGCACAACATTATCGTCAGCCTGAGCAAAGACAGACAGCGATTAAACAAACGAGCGATATCGCGGTCACGATGCGCGCTGCATTGGAAAAACTTGGTATCAAAGTCGAGCGCATCACTGGTGCAGGAACGGGCTCGGTTGCCCTTGAGCGGGATTCAGGTGTCTTTAATGAAGTGCAATCCGGCTCCTATATTTTTATGGATGCGGATTACGCAAAAAATCAGCAAGGTCCCCAAGATATTCAATTTGAACATGCATTGTTTGTGAAAACAGCCGTCCTCAGCCGTCCAACTGCCGACCGCGCAGTCGTGGATGCTGGTCTGAAAGCCTCCAGTGTCGACTCAGGTTTGCCGGTTGTTTGGAATAAACCTAGCGTGCAATATACCAAGGCGAGTGATGAGCATGGTGTCTTGCAGACAGAGCAGGCGAATGATCCTGCATTGGGAGATGCGTTATTGCTTGTCCCCGGTCATTGCGATCCAACGGTGAATTTGTACGACGAATTAATTTGTTATCGCGGTGGAAAGGTCGAAGCTGTCTGGCCAATCGCTGCAAGAGGTGCCTCGTTGTAAGTGCCACGCTGTAAATTTTAGAAAATAAAACCAATATCAGGAGACAACAATGACTATAAAAAAGACAGGTGTTCGTGTTGTACTGGCTGCTGCTGCGGCGATCGCCCTCGCAGCACCTCACCTTGCAATCGCTCAATCGGCAGCAGCCTATCCGCAAGATCCAATTAAATTCGTAGTGCCGTATCCGGCCGGTGGGGTGAGTGATGTGTCGAGTCGTGCGATCGCCATGGCGCTTGGCCAAAAGCTTGGTGCCAATATGGTGATCGAGAATAAAGCAGGTGCGGCATCGACTGTGGCGAGTACTTACGTTGCGGGCCAAAAGCCCAACGGTTATACGCTGTACGCAGCACCAGTCTCAATCGTGATTAATCCTGCTCTACAGGGAGCGGTGAGCTACAAGCCGTATGAGAGTTTTACGCCGATCTCAATGATGATGAAAGCACCTTTTGTGCTGCAGACGAATAAAGATCTCCCAGTTAAAAATGCCAAGGAATTGGTGGAGCTCATTAAGAAAAATCCCGACAAATACGCAATAGGTACTTCGGGTGTGGGCTCCATTAACCATCTGGCAGCTGAGTACTTTATCAAGCAGTTTGGTTTAAAGATGGTGGTGGCGCATTACAAAGGTGGGATGCCCGCAGCGCAAGACATGATCGGTGGTCAGGTGCAAATGATGTTTTCCGCAGCAAGCGAAGCGATGCCCTTTATCAGCAGTGGCAAGACGCGTGGCTTGGCGGTGACCTCGATGGAGAGGATGTCTACGTTGCCAGACTTGCCAACGATGAACCAAGCCTTGGGTACCAAGGATTTTGAAGCAACGTTCTGGTTGGCACTGATGTCGCCCGCTGGATTAGACAAAGCCCTCCAGACAAAGCTCACCAGTGCCATGCAAGCCTTGGGTCAAGACGCAGAGTTGCGCCAGAAGCTGAGCCAACTCGGTATCGAGCTCAATACGTCGACACCAGAAGTCGTCACCGCAAATCTCAAGCGAGATGAAGCTAAGTGGACGACCTTGATTAAAGACTTGAATATAAAATAATTTAAACAGAGCTTTTAAAAATTTTCTGTATGAATGTGAAGTGAAAAGACCGTGCCTGTGAACTGAGCACGGTCTTTTTTTACTGAGAGGCTCTGAGACGCTGTTACTTTGCGGCTCTCAAGCGCCTGTAAAGAGTCGGGCCGGCGACCACAATGATTGCCGCAGCCCACAAACCGATGCTGATGGGGCTTTGAAACAAAATACCCAACTCACCGTTCGTGATGGATAAAGCTCGGCGCAGGTTTTGTTCCATCATTTCTCCCAGCACAACACCCAATACTAGAGGCGGCATGGGGAGCCCCATTTTGCGCAATAGATATCCAATCACGCCGATCGCAACAACCATTCCCAAATCGAAAGTGGCGGAGTGCAGGGCAAACACGCCTACAAAACTAATCGTGAGGATGCCGGGTACGAGCAGCCATGGTGGAACTTTGAGCATCGACGCAAAGATGCGCACCATAGGAATGTTCATAAATAGCAACATCAGGTTCGCGACAAAGAGTGACGCAATCAGACCCCAAACAAGCTGTGGCTGCTGGTCAAACAACACAGGACCTGGCGTGATGTTGTAGAGAGACAGCGCACCCATCATCACGGCGGTTGTGCCAGAGCCTGGTACACCAAGTGTCAGCATAGGAATAAATGAGCCGGTCGCTGCGCTGTTGTTGGCGGCTTCTGGCGCAGCCAGTCCACGCAAATCACCTCGTCCAAATTTAGCGTCGGGGTCTTTGTTTTCGTAATGTTTCTTTTCGTAGGCATAACTGACAGCCGAGGCCACGCTAGCACCGGCACCAGGCAACACGCCAATAAAAAATCCCATGACGGAAGCCCTGAACGTGCTCCACCATGTGAACTTCAACTCCACAAAGTTAAACATTTTCCGAACACTTGGTGGGACGTTGATAGACACCCCAGTCAACGTGTTTTCCAGCATTTGCAGCATTTCTGCGACGGCAAAGAGTCCAATCACCACCACTACAAAGGCGATGCCATCAGAAAGGTTCGGATGGTCAAAGGTGTAGCGATAGACACCAGAGTTAGCATCGACGCCAACCGTGGAGATTGCCAAGCCAATCATGGCAGCGAGCACGCCTTTGACGGGCTGGTCACCCAGTAGACTCGTGAGCGCGCAAAAGGCAAACACCATTAAGACAAAATACTCGGCTGGACCAAATGCGAGCGCCCACGTCGCCAAAACAGGCGCAAAAAACACGATGCCAATAATGCCGATGAGCGAACCGACAAAGGACGACCAGGCAGAAATGGACAGCGCCACGTTGGCCAAACCTTGGCGCGCAAGGGGGTAGCCATCTAGTGTGGTCATCACTGCGGCTGCTTCGCCAGGGACATTCAGCAGGATCGAGGTGATGCGTCCACCGTACTCTGCACCGACATATACCGCCGCCAGCAAAATCAGCGAAGTCTCAGGCGGAAGATTCATGGCAAATGCGATCGGAATTAGCATCGCGACGCCATTGATCGGGCCGAGGCCGGGGAGGACGCCTACGATTGTTCCGAAAAAGGAACCAATCGCCGCGACCAGTAAATTTAGGGGCGTAAACGCGACGCCAAAGCCAATGCCGAGCTGATCAAAAATGCCGTTCATAAGAAAGCTCCGAGGACACCAACAGGTAGAACGACATCAAGAAAGCGATCAAACAATACAAAAAACAAAATACCCATACCAACGCCACCAATGAGTGCTTTGACCCATGTCCCGCCAAACAAACGTGCCACTAGAGTCGTCATGAGCGCAGTGGAAATAATGAAGCCTAGCAATTGAAATGTCACTGCATAACCACTCAAGATGGCGATCATGAGCCAAATGCGTGCGTTGGCACTACTGCTGTTCGGTTCGACGCGATTGCCACCTTTGATCATGAGGATCAGGCCACACAACGCGATGATCGAGGCAATGGCGAGAGGAAAGGCGCGAGGCCCTATCGGCTCATAAGAGAACGCCGCCTCAAGGCTGTATCCATACCACGCTAAAAATGCCGCCAGTGCTAGCGCGAATACACCCAGTTTGCGATCGTCAAGAACCATTTTTTCCCTCTTTCTTCCATGCAATAAAAAATACGCTGGGCAGACCTAGGTCTGCCCAGCGTATTCATGTCAATTACTTCTTGATCAAACCAAAGGTGTCTGCAAGTTCTGCATATTCTTTGACTTGTTGCTTGACGTAGCGATCGAGTTCAGGACCGGTCATATCGAAGGGGAACAGTCCTTGCTGTGTGCGCAGCTTGGCGTACTCAGGTGAGGCCATCGTCTTTTTGAAAGCCGTCACCCACCAGTCGTAGTCTTTATCTGAGACCTTTGGTCCGAGATAAAAGCCACGAATGATTGGCCAGTTGATTTTGTAACCCTGCTCAGTCGCGGTAGGAACATCCGCCAGCTTACCGGGCAAACGCTTGTCGTGATAAATGGCCAACACGCGAATCGGCGCGCCACTATCTAACATCGTGGCTGCTTCGGCTGCATCACCCATCATGACCTGAATATGGCCACCGCGCAGAGCCGTTGCTGTTTCTCCACCACCTTCGAAGGCGACAAAGCGCATTTTCTTGTAGTCCACGCCTGCGGCTTTCGCAGTCAGCGCGGCTTTCATCCAGTCTTGGCTACCGACTGAGCCACCGGCACCGAACACCACTTTGGTGGGGTCCTGCTGCAAGGCAGTCATGACACTTTTCAGGTCTTTGAACGGTGAATCATTACGCACGACAATCACGCCGAAATCGGCGCCAATCGCAGCAAGCCAGCGCACGTCGTTGACGTTGTACTTACCAAACTTGCCTTGAGCCAGGTTGAGTAGGGAGCCACCTGAGTAGGCAACGATCGTACCGCCCTCAGCAGGACGTTGCGTCACAATGGTGTTGTAAGCGACGGCACCGATGCCACCAGGCATGTAGGAGATGCGTAAGGGATCTTTGAGTGCTTGCGAATCCTTGAATGCAGCTTGCGCGAGTTTGCAGGTTAAGTCAAAGCCCCCACCAGGCTTGGCAGGCGCGATACATTCTGGTTTGGCCGGTTGCGCGATCGCGCTAGTAGACGCGATCGAGAGTGCGGCTGTCAGGGCAAGAGCACCCATCGTTGTTATCGTTTTTTTGAGCACGAAAGTCTCCGTATAAAGAAATTTGAATGCTCATTATCTCGCAAGTTGCCTAGCGGATGGTGCAAAGTGTTCTAGGGCTTAACCCGAGTATGGATGCTGCACTGCAACATTTTGTATGTTCAAAGGGTTTATGCACGCACACGTCAGTGCTCTCTCCTATACTGACCGTCTTTAAAACCGTTTTCAGGTGAATCCCTTGTTTAAATCCCTCATTTCGCGCGGACTCACGCGTACGATTGCCAGCACCTTGCTGGCAGCAACAGCTTTTATTACCAGCGCCGCTTACTCCCAACAAGTGCTGCGCGTGACGACGATTCCTGAAGAGGCCGCGACAGAACAGATGCGTAAGTTTGGTCCGTTGACCAAGTATCTGGAGCGCACGCTTGGCATGAAAGTCAGTTTTGTCCCAGTCAACGACTATCCCGCCGCCGTAGAAGCCTTGGTGAATAAGCAAGTTGACTTAGTGTGGTTCGGTGGCTTTACCTACGTGCAGGCTCAGATTCGATCAGGTGGAAAGGTGGTGCCCCTCGCACAACGAGAGGAAGACACTAAGTTTCGCTCGGTCTTCATTACACAAAAGAACTCTGGCATCACCAAGTTAGCGGACCTCAAAGGCAAGCAAGTGAGTTTCGGCTCACAGTCGAGCACCTCAGGTCATTTGATGCCGCGTTCGTTCCTGCTGGATGCGGGCATTGATCCCGATCGCGACTTTAAACGCGTCGCCTATTCAGGTGCGCATGATGCAACCATCGCTTCTGTTGTCAGTGGCCGCGTCGATGCAGCAGCCTTGGACATCACTGTCTGGAACAAGTTTGTGAACGACAAGAAGGTCGACACCAACAAGGTAGATGTGTTTTTCACGACGCCTCCTTATTACAATTACAACTGGTCGGTCAACGCAGATATGCCAGTCGCTTTACAAGAAAAAATTGCCAAGGCGTTTTTCGCCCTCGACATGAGCAATGCGGAAGGCAAAGAAATTTTGACCCTCAATCGCGCCAGCAAATACATCCCTACGACACCAGACAACTACAAAGGTCTTGAGTCTGCCGGTCGAAGTGCGGGTCTGATTAAATAATGCCGGGCTTGCATGTTGCGTTGACGGGCGTCACAGCCCGTCATCCTGCTGCCAGTCTCCAGTCGCGACCGGCAATCGATCAACTGTCTCTGAAGATTGAGCCGGGCGAGCACGTCGCCGTGATCGGTCCTTCTGGAGCGGGTAAGACGACTTTTTTGCAGATCTTGGCTGCAGCCCTTAAGCCTTCACAAGGGACGGTTTCAATCGATGAACAGTCGGTGTGGACACTTTCTACCAAAAATCTGCAACGCCAACGTGGTCGACTTTTTTATGCGCCACAAAGTCCGCCCCTACCGCCACGTCAGCGCGTCATCGTTTCTCTTCTCGCCGCGAAATTGCCTGCTTTGTCGCTTTGGCGAAGTTTGAAAAATCTCGTTTACCCTCAAGATGCGCATCAGGTTGCCCAAGCTCTGTCTCAGTTTGATTTACAGGACAAACTCTGGGAGCGTGTGGATCGTCTTTCTGGTGGAGAGCGCCAGCGGGTTGGACTCGCACGTGCGCTGCTGGCGCCAGCGGGCTTATGGCTCGTAGACGAGCCTCTCTCTGCGCTTGATCCGACGCGCGCCCGTCAGGCGATTGCCACACTCCTGCGAGAAGCGCGTGCACGTGAGGTCACGCTTGTCACCACGCTGCACCAAGTGAATGTCGCCACTGCCGAATTTCCCCGTGTGCTTGGGTTACGAGAGGGAAAGCTGGTCTTTGATCTGCCTGGTCATGCTGTGACAGCAGAGCACCTCGCTGATTTGTACGCACAGTTCGAGTTTGAACTTGCGCAGGTCGAGGGCCCAGTGGCGCTTGAAGACGTCCCGTTGGCTAAAAGAGAGATCCGAGTTGGTTGCGCTTAAGTCAAACGACCCTTCGTTGCGTGATCCAGCGTGGTCACGTCGGCTCTTTTGGTTTGTCGTGGCCTGTTTGCTCTTGTGGCCCGCACTCGTGACGACTGAGTTTAGGCCGTGGGTGTTTTTTGAAACCGAAAATCTCAAGGTAACCGGTCGTTTTTTAGCTGATTTTTTCCCTCCGGCCTTGAGTCCTGAGTTTTTGCATCTGGTGGCGCGTGAGGCATGGCGTACGGTTGCGATTGCAACGGCGGGAACCTTTCTGGCCCTCCTGCTTGCGATTCCTTTGACCCTGCTCTCGACAACGGTACTGTCGGTTTCGTCCTTATCTGGACGGATGCAAGCGATCCCTTTTATCTTTAGGCAGCTCATCAGGTGGTTGTTGATTTTGATGCGCAGTGTGCCCGAGCTGATCTGGGCCCTTGTGTTTGTGCGCGTTGTTGGGTTGGGGCCGGCAGCGGGTGTGCTGGCGATTGGTCTCACGTATGCCGGCATGCTTGGCAAGGTGTACGGAGAAATTCTCGAAAGCGGTGAGAGAGAGCCCGCGACCGCACTGCTGCGAAATGGAGCGGGAAGATTGCAGACATTTTTTTATAGCGTCTTGCCCGGAAATGCAACGGAATTAACGAGTTATACGATTTATCGCTGGGAGTGCGCGATTCGTGCCTCAACGGTGTTGGGTTTTGTCGGCGCAGGTGGTTTGGGCCAACAGATGGATAACTCCATGCGAATGTTCAATGGCTCCGAAGTGGCGACGATGCTGATTGTCTTTATCTTGCTGGTGGGTCTTGCTGACTTGCTGAGCACTTGGATGCGACGGGCGTTGCAATGAATCTACCTACCCGCCCCAAACATTGGTTGCGTCTGGACTCGACTGTTTTTTGGGTATTGATCGGGACCGTCAGTCTCATCGTCCTGAGTTTTTGGACGCTGGACTTGCAGCTTGCGCGCGTGCTGTCGTTTGAAAGTCTGGGTCGCATGGGTAAGTTTTTAGGTGAACTGGTGTCGCCTAACCTTGAACCCGTATTTTTAAATAAACTATTGCGCGCCAGTCTTGAGACCTTGGCAATGTCTGCCGTGGGTACGCTGATCGCCACTATTTTTGGCGTGTTGCTGGCTGTGCCGGCCAGCCGCAGCTACGTCGGTGATCCAGCGAAGTGGCGCTTCCTGACGCGGCTGTTACTGAATGCTTTACGTGCGATTCCGGAGCTAGTGTGGGCGGCGTTATTGCTGATTTCTGCCGGGTTAGGCCCCTTTGCTGGAACACTCGCGCTCGCCTTGCATACGACAGGCGTACTGGGCCGTCTCTTTGCGGAGTCGATCGAAAACTCACCACAAAATGCCGCCGCTGCCTTGCGCGTTCAAGGGGTGGGGGAAGGGCGGGTGTTCCTGTATGCAACACTTCCGACATTTTCTCCCCAGTTAATGTCCTATGCGTTGTATCGTTGGGAAAACAATATTCGGGCGGCGGCCGTACTAGGTGTCGTCGGTGGTGGTGGTCTCGGTCAGATGCTGTCTTTTCATATGGGTTTGTTTCAAATGCAAGAAACAAGCAGCGTCTTGGCCGCCATGATTGTGTTGGTGATTCTTGTGGATACGCTCTCCTATTTTGCGCGACGCGTGTTGTCGCGCTAATGCGCACAAGGACTGTTGGTCTTTCGGTTTGCGATATAAATGGATAAATAAATATGCTGAATATGCTTGGCTCTTTTCGTATTGGCGTTGCCTTCGCCTTGACAACCTTGTGTGCTGCGGCGATGGCCCAGCCCCGTCAAGCCCCCGGCGAGACGAGTGTTTCCGTTGGTGTCACGGGTTTAAGTCAGTTCAATACCCGCATCGTCGATAGCGGCAGTTTTAATTGGCAAGATGCTTCGGCAAACGTGAATGTGACGCGTCAGGTCACTAGCGCATTTTCAGCGGGTGTCAGCGCCAAGTACAACTATCAAAACTGGTCTTGGAGCAACCTTCAGTCATTGGGTGGTCAAGCGCCTTGGACTGCGATCAACACCCCCGCTTTGGGAATGAACTTTGCGTATACGCCCAGCCCAGAGTGGCGTTTCGGTTTTGCACCCACAGTTGAGTGGTCGGGTGAGACGGGCACAGGTACCGGCGGCACGGCAACCTATGGCGCAGTCATGAGTGTTGCGCGGACATTCTCCAAAGATTTGACGCTTGGCGTGGGTGCGGGTGTTTTCCGTCAAATCGATGAGACCAAGGTCTTTCCCTATTTGTTGGTGAACTGGAACATCACCGACAAATTGCGACTCGCGAATTCACTGCCTGCTGGTCCAGCAGGTGGGGCAGGGCTTGAACTCGCCTATGCCCTGACTGAGCGTTGGACGATCGCAGGCGGTGGTGCCTATCGCTCGTATCGCTTTCGTCTCAATCAGAATAGTCCTGTGGCCAACGGCATTGGTCAAAATAGTTTTATCCCTGTGTTTGCCCGATTGTCCTATGCGCTTGATCGAACCTCGCGTATTGACTTGTACGGCGCGGCGACGACAGGAGGGCGTTTGTCTGCGACAGACACTTTTGGAACAACGCAATACAGCACCAATTACCAGACTGGCTTCGCACTTGCGTTGTCGTTCTCAAAAAGGTTTTAAAAGCCTAGCCCGCAGCAAATACCTGTTGAGGGTCGGGCATACCCTTCACCTCAACAGCATTACCTGAGTAGTCAAAGACAAGAAAAACCGACTGCTCGCGCGGGGTGCCAATAAATATGCGGTCCGGCGCCATGGCGAACTCGACCTTGGCCGCGATCAGATTGGCCAGCATGCGATCGTAGATGTCAGGGGTCACAATCACCCCAAAGTGTCGCAAAGGATAATTGCCACGACCGATAGTGATTGATTTGTGCGAGGACTCAAGCTCTGAAAGTTGAGCGACGAGATGATGACCGTAAAAATCAATATCGAGTCGATCCGTCTGTTGACGCGTAATCGTACAACCCAAAATATCCCGATAAAAGCGCACCGTGGATGCGATGTCTTTAATCGGGACAGACAGGTGGATCATGGCCATGCTCATCCGTGACTCCCCGGCTCAGACCGCAGCGGTCTTTTTATTTTGATACCACTGCGTGATCGCGACAAAGGCGAGCAAGCCAAAGCCAATCGTGTCAGTGATGATGCCTGGTTTAATCAAACAAACCGCTGACACGAATAGCAGAACTCGATGCAGCATTGTTGCTCGTCCAACTAGCCAGCCAAAGAATCCACCTGCCAACGCAATGACGCCGATCAAGGCCGTAACGACCGACCAAAATACGGTTAAGTACGAGGTATCGTCTTTAAAAATCAGCAACAGTGTCGGTTCGTACACAAACATGAAGGGCACGATGTAAGCGGGCGCCGCTGCGCGCATCGCAGCAAAGCCTGACTCCCACATATTTGCTTTCGCTAAGCTGGCTGCTGCAAATACCGCTAAAGCAACTGGGGGTGTAATGGCAGACAAAATTGCAAAATAAAGCGCAAACATGTGTGCGGCTGGTACGTCGACGCCAAGTTTGATGATCGCGGGAATCAGCAATGAGACCATCACGATGTAAGCCGGTGTCGTGGGCATTCCCATGCCAAGAATGATGCCGGCTGCAGCGGTAAGCAATAGGGCGAGGAACAAAGAGTTGTTCGCCAGTTCGATTACTACCTGAGTGAACACAATGCCCAGACCCGTAATCGTGACACAGCCGATCACGATGCCTGCGCAGGCACACGCCATCGCAACGGACAAGGCATTACGCGCGCCTTCTTCGAGAGCGTTGATCACCGTCATCCAAGTGATGCCTTGACGTGTCAGTTTGCGTGCGAGTGCGACAGGCAGACAACTAATGGCCGCGACCAAGGCGCAAAGCGGTGCTGAAAAGCCCATGAATAAACCAATCAAGATAATCAGGATTGGGATAAACAGATGACCGCGTTGCATCATCACTTGGCCAAATTTTGGCAACTCGCTTTCAGGGACTCCGCCCAGGCCGTGTCGTTTTGCTTCAAAGTGGACGGCAAAGAACACCGATGCGTAATAAAGCAGAGCAGGAATCACCGCCCACAAGGCAACCTGTGCATAGGGAACTGATAAGAACTCTGCCATCACGAACGCCGCTGCACCCATGACCGGTGGCATCAGCTGTCCACCCGTGGAGGCCACGGATTCAACGGCTGCCGCAAACGGCGGTCTGAAGCCAGTACGTTTCATCAAGGGGATCGTGATGGGACCATCCACCATCACGTTGGCCACGGCGCTGCCTGAGACCGTACCAAACAGTGAGGAGCTCACAACCGCGACTTTGCCTGGGCCTCCCGCGCTGCGGCCAGTCAGTGCCATGGCGAAATCCATAAACAGTTGACCGGTTCCGCTCTTTTCCATGAATGCGCCAAAGATCACGAACAACATGACATAGGACGCAGAAACGCCGAGCGTTGAGCCAAAGATGCCCTCAGTAGAGAGATAGAGCTGCTCTAACAGCACAGGCAGTTTGATTTGTGTAAAGAAGGCTGCGTACATCACAAACAAAATGGCAGTGATCGGCAGGGCCCAACCAATCACCCGTCGCGTGCCTTCAAGGACAACCACAACCATCACAAAGGAATAAAACACATCCGCTTTGGTGAGTTCATCGATATAAATGATTCGGTTGGTAAAGTTTTCGTAGTCGACAAAGATATGTAGGATCGCGGCCAGCCCGAGCGCCAAAATCAGCATGTCGTAAGAGCGTGGAATCAAACCACCCTCGGCTTTTGAGGGATACAGCAAAAAGACCAATGCCAGCGCAAACATCAAGTGTGTACCGCGGAAGATCACGGCTTCTGGAGGGCCAAAGCCTGCGACATACATGTGATACAGCGACATCGCTACGGCGATGATCGTGATCAGTTTCTTAAGGATCTTCGAACTTGGATCGACCGCAATGCTTTCGTCGGAAATAACCTGCTGCATATCAATATCCTTGGGTTTGCTCTGTCTATGTGACTGCCTCTTGTCGATTTAAAATTTTCGAGGCGATAAATTGTCTGCAATACCATTGAAGGCAAAGCGATTCTACACAGGCAGGTACATGGATTGGGGCACTTTTGCCCGAATGCAGGGTTTTCCTTGAGAAGGTTTTTTTGCGGAGTGGTGACTAAATCATGCTTTGTCTGAGAAGGTCACGACGTGGTCGACACCGAGCCGGATACCAATTTTTTCCCCGAGGGAGTGGTCGTGGTGACTCGGAACGTAACACAATACTTCCTGACCAGATGGCAAACGCAAGGTGTAAAGAAAATCCGCGCCCCTGAAGGTTTTACGCACGACTTCGGCGAGCTGGGGGCTGGCATCGTCATGCTGAATGTCGTCGGCGCGCAACAGCACATCCACCTCAGTGTCCAGCGGATCGTGATGATCGTGATCGAGCTGCAGTTCGCCGAGTTCGATTTTGACCATCGCATTGGGCTGGATGCGGCCTTTGACAAACACACCACGGCCGATAAAGTCGGCGACATAGCGATTAATGGGTTCGTGATACAGATCGTAGGGTGTGTCCCACTGCACAATGCGACCTTCGGACATCACGCCGATCTGATCGGCAATGGCAAAGGCTTCAAATTGATCGTGCGTGACAAGAAGTGCGGTCACGCCATTCACTTTCAAAATATCCCGCATTTCGCTCGCGAGTCGTTCGCGTAAATCAATGTCGAGGCTTGAAAAGGGCTCATCCAGCAAAATCAGATCTGGCTCTGGTGCCATCGCGCGTGCGAGCGCGACGCGTTGCTGCTGTCCACCACTCAGCTCATGCGGATAGGCATCCGCTTTATCCGCGAGGGAGACGCGCTCAAGCCATTGGAGACCGACTTCGCGGCGTTTGGCAGGCCTTAGGGCACGCAAACCGAACATCACGTTTTCCAGCACACTCAGGTGAGGGAACAAGGCGAAATCCTGAAAGACCATGCCGACTTTACGCAGATTGGGGGCAACTTGGATCTCGGGTGCGCTGACAATCTTGCCATGCAGGCTAATCGAACCTTGCTGGAGGGACTCAAAGCCGCAAATTGCCCTCAAAATCGTCGATTTCCCGCAACCAGAAGGCCCCAGCAAACACGCAATGCTGCCTCGGGCTAGACTGAGGGTTAAATCTCGGACAATCGGGACCCAGCCTGGACCGTCCAGACGTGGGTAGCCGATCTCAACGTGATCGAGGGAAAGCAAAGGTGGGCTGGTATTCATCTTTATAATTTTCTCATTAACCGCATTTTGATTCCAGAATCCTTTTTATCTTGAGCCGAGCGCATCGCGAATGAGTCGAGTCGTTGTCCTGATCGCAGTATTGTTGTCCTTACCGCTGCTGGGCCTGTTTATTCCCTTTTTTACAGAAGGGAGTGGCGAGGCTGCTCAAGAACTCGGTCGCCAAGGTACTTTGTCACATCTTTGGCAAACCGTATTGGGAGAGTATGTCACGTCCACCTTATTGCTGCTGTTTGGGGTGGGTGCGGGTGTGTTTGTACTTGGGGTGGGTAACGCCTGGTTAGTGGCCAATTATCAATTCCCTGGGAAAAAGATTTTTGAATGGGCGCTTATTTTGCCGCTTGCTATCCCAACCTATGTGATGGCTTACTTGTTTGTCGACATTTTGCAGTTTTCGGGTCCGATTCAAACCATGCTGCGCAATGTGCTGGGTCTAGAGCAGCTCTGGTTTTTTCCCGATCCGCGCTCTTTGGGTGGGGCGATGTGGTCGTTTTCCTTTTGTCTCTTTCCTTATGTGTATTTGATTGCGCGCACGTCATTCCTAGACCGGAGCGGCCGCTTATCCGAGGCGGCTGAAACACTGGGTTATAGCGGCTTCCAGGCTTTTTATCGCCTGGTGCTGCCGATGGCACGCCCCGCGATTTTTGCCGGCATGGCGCTCGCACTCATGGAGGTGATGGCCGATTATGGTGCTGTGGCCTATTTTGGCGTCGAGACGTTTGCAACGGGTATTTTTAGGGCCTGGCTGTCCTTTAGCGACCGCTTGGCAGCAGTTCAGCTTTCTTTGGGATTGCTGGTCTTTGTGATCTTGATTTTCTATATCGAGCAGACCAACCGATCGCGGATGCGCTATGCCAGCTCTGGTGTTGTGCAGCGCGCAGCGATTCCCCGCCTGTTGCGAGGTAAAAAAGCATTTTTGGCCTTTGCAGTGTGTGGTTCAACCTTGCTGTGCTCGTTTTTATTACCCGTTGCGGCATTGCTCAAGTTGCTGTGGGAGCAGGGGCTCACCTTAGATACGCGCTATCTGGATTGGCTGCAAAACTCGTTTGGTTTATCGGCCACCACGGCCCTGATTTCTGTCGCGTGTGCCTTGTTACTGGCGTACGGGGCGCGTCTGACCAAAAGCGCCACGCTGCAATGGGTTAACCGCTTGCTAGGCTTAGGTTACGCGCTTCCGGGTGCCGTATTGGCCGTCGGTATTTTGTCTGTATTGGGCCTGTTTCAGTTGGCTTGGATCATGTCCGCCACGGTGTCTGTCCTGATTTACGCATATTTGATTCGTTTTCTTTCCTCGAGTTTACAGAGCGTGGAGGCGGGCCTGTCGAGGATTACCCCCTCAATGGATGGCACCGCGGCCCTGTTGGGGGCGACCCCCTGGCAAACCATGCGATCTATTCATTTCCCGTTACTCAAGCGCAGTGTGCTGACGGCGGGCTTGTTTGTGTTTGTGGATGTCATGAAAGAGTTGCCTGCAACGCTTTTGCTGCGCCCTTTTAACTTCGACACGCTGGCGGTCGCCACCTATCAGCTCGCAGCAGATGAGCGTTTGTCGGAATTGGCATTGCCTTCCCTGACGATCGTGATTGCTGGATTGATCCCAGTCATTATTCTTTCCCGTGCCATGTCTAAGGCAAATCGGTATTGATAATGATTCGCATTTAGTGTTATGATGTCTTTTTTAGCCATTCGGCTATTTACGGACACTTCTCTGATGAAAATGCAATTGGTTTTAAAAACTCTGACCACCGGTTTGCTGTCGATGGCTGTTGTCGGGGGCGTTTGCGCACAGACAGCTCAGCCTGCAAAAGAGCTCAACATCTACTCTGCGCGTCACTATCAAACTGACGAGCAGCTATATGGTGGCTTTACCAAGGAAACGGGCATCAAGATCAATCGTATCGAAGCCAGCGACAATGCTTTGATCGAGAGGCTGAAAAGCGAGGGCGCAAAAAGCCCGGCTGACGTGATTTTGCTGGTGGATGCCGCCCGTCTATGGCGTGCAGAAAAAGACGGCATGTTTCAGCCGGTCAAATCCACCTTCATCGACGAGCGCATTCCTGAAAATTTGAGAGCAAAAGCAGACGGCGGTGGTAGTACGTGGGTCGGTTACTCCACACGCGCCCGCGTGATCGTTTACAACAAGGCACGCGTCAAGCCCGAGGATGTGAATACTTACGAAAAACTGGCCGATCCGGTGAATAAAGGCCAGGTCTGCACACGCTCAGGCTCACATCCTTATATGTTGTCGCTCGTCGGTGCAATGATTGATCGCAGTGGCGAGGCCTCGACCGAGGCATGGGCCAAGGGAATGGTTGCCAACCAGGCACGTGCGCCTCGCGGTGGTGATACAGATCAGATCAAAGCTGTGGCAGCTGGAGAGTGTGGCGTGGCGCTGACAAACTCTTACTATTTAGTGCGGATGATGCGTTCAACCAAGCCAGAGGATCAAGCACTCATGGCCAAGGTGGGTTTTATTTGGCCCAACCAAGCGACGAGCGGAACACACATCAATATCGCGGGTGGTGGCATTGCCAAACATGCGCCACATCCAGAGGCAGCTAAAAAGTTTCTCGAGTACTTAGCGACTGATGCCGCGCAGGTTTATTTTGCAGACGGCAATAACGAATGGCCGGCAGTGGCTTCAGTTCAGGTTGAAAATCCTGGTTTGAAAGCACTCGGTAACTTTAAGGCCGAAGACGTTTCTGTCGCGGCAATGGGGCGAAACCAAATCGCTGCACAGAAAATTTTAGACCGTGCGCGATTCAAATAAATTGAAAGATTTTGCAGTGAAAATGAAGTGAAGAAGAAGTAAAAAAATCCCGCGAGCTTGAGCACTCGCGGGATTTTTTCTATTTCATTTTTCAATCACTGAGTTTTTCAAGAACCCAGGAACTGATTCAAAACTTAGGCGCCCCAAGGACGGATCGCAGCTTTGAGTTTCTTGTAACCGTCGATGTAACGTGGGCGATCACCCGCGTAGATCTTGTCGAAGGTTGCGAGCTGCTCGTCGAGCCACTTGGCCAACTCTTTGTTATCTGGGTTCGCGGCTTTGTAGGCCTCGTTGATCAGAACAAAGTGGATGCGTGGATCGTAGGGCTGCTTTTCGCCGCCGACAGTTTCGTCGCCGTCCAGCAAACGCAACAACATGGCATCTGCTGAGCCGAGTGTTTGTTCGTAGATTGGGGCGCCATGCACGCGATACATCACGCTGGTCATGTCTTTGCCGTTGGTCATGGTGAAACCCATGTCCACCCACAGTTTCTTCATGTCGACTTTGGCGCCAACCTTGTCCAGCACGATCTGGCCCCAGTCACGCAAGACGTCAGGCGCGTCGGCCATCAAGTCGGTCAGACGGTCGCCGTCCAAGTCTGTTGCATACACGATGCAAGGACGCTGACGAATCATGTCATGCAACAACAAACCGAAGTTGGTGTCGGAAATGTGTTCGTAGATGTCACCCGTCCAGTTTTCCATGCCATCTTTGAAGTCCTTGGGGAGCAAGGCGACAATGGCGTCCACGCTGGCGCGGTGCTCTTCGTATGCATCAACGGTGTATTGACGCTTGAGCTTGAACTTGGTGCCCTGCATCAACCAACGCATGATGCCAGCGTTGATGGCGTCTTCTTGAGCCTGTGTGGGCTTGGTGGCGACACGACCGATCTGACCTGTCTCGTGCACCATTTTCAAGAACAAACGTGCGGCATAAGCCATACGGATGCCGGGGGTGTTCATTTCAGAGTGAATCACGCCAGTGGTGTGATCGACGTTGAATTTCTTTTTGTCCTGTGAGTAGGGCAGGCCTGGCATAAAGCGAATGCTGGTAATGCCACCGTAAGGGCGCACGTTGCAATACACGCCAGCTGCGGTTCGGAGGGGTGCGTTTGCGGACTTACCGTTCACCACAACTTTTTTGCCGCCTTCGTTGACCATAAAGTCACCGGCTGTCGACCATTTCAGTGCGGTGTAGTCCAGCTTGCCGAACCACTCGAGTGACTGAAGTTTGCTGTCATGACGGAACTGAGCCATCATTGGGACGCCGAGGAAAGGCAGACCCAGCACGTCAAGTGCCATCAGTGTGCCGTTCAGAGCGAACATGTCTGTGAACGCGTGTGCAACGGGTTTGACGCCACCTTTGGCGTTGCCGCCTTCCCAGATGATTGCGTCAGGGCAACCGACGGGTTTGACCGATGAACGCTTGTAAATGCCATCGAGCATTTTGAAAAGATCGCCGTTCTGTTCTTCTTGGGCGATTTTTAGCAAATCCAATTCTTGTGCCATGAGCGGAAAGCCTCAAATTTTGAAGTGAGTAAAAGACATCTGTGCAACTAGGGATTATCGCATTAGTGGCCAATGTCACCAAGTTGCTTGAATGGCGTGTGCATTTGATCTAGATCAACACCCAACAAAATCAATAAAATTATTATATATATAAATAAATTGTCAAAAAATATATTGATATTGAGCAGTATTCAGTCCATCTAATGCCGTCATACAAGGAGAGTCTTCATGTCACAACAACAATCGGTTCACTCAGGAGGGCGCCTTGCTGGCAGGTGGTCACCTTACATCGTGGGCGTAGGAATCGGCGTACTGAGTTGGGTGGTGTTTGTCGTGGTGGCTGCCCCTCTGGGCATCACGACTGCAATTGGGCAAATCGCGGGCGGTGTGGTTTCACCGATCGTGGGTGCAGAGAGCGTAGCGGCAAACGCCTACTGGAAAACCAATGCGATGAAACTGGACTACGGCACCTTGTTTTTAATCGGTACTTTTTTTGGTGCCTTAGCCTCGGCACTTGTGTCACGCACCTTTAAGTTCGAGTCTATTCCGAGTGTTTGGCAAGAGCGTTTTGGCGCTTCGAAAACACGACGCTTCATTGTGGCCTTTATCGGTGGCGCGCTCGCCATGTATGGCGCACGGATGGCAGGGGGATGCACCAGCGGAAACGGGATCTCTCAGTCTTTGCAACTCGCCGTAGTGGGTTGGACATTTTTGGCCGTGATGTTCGTGTCAGGTGCGATCACTGCAGCAATCGTTTATCGCGGCTCACGTTCAAACAGTTCAGGAGAATAAACATGTTTCCAATCAAAGGTGAAAGCGCATTGCTGTTGGCGGTTGTGTTTGGTTTTGTATTTGGCTGGCTGTTGCAGCGTGGCAAGGTCACCAACTACAACGTGATCGTGAATCAGTTTCGCTTCAAAGACTTCACTGTACTCAAGGTGATGTTTCCAGCCATCATTGTGGGAGGTATCGGCGTACTGGTGCTGACCAATATGGAGCTGGCAAAATGGCATGTCCGTGACGCCAATATGCTGGGCACTATTATTGGTGCAGCAATTTTTGGAATTGGTATGGTGTTGTACGGTTACTGTCCTGGAACGGGCGTCGCCGCGATTGGCACGGGGAGTATCCATGCGCTTGTCGGCGCGGCAGGGATGATTGTTGGAGCGGTTCTTTACGCTTTTTCTTTCGAATGGGTGCGCGCCAATATTTTGTCAGTCGGCAAGCTTGGCAAGGTGACATTACCTCAGCTCATGCATGTGCCGGCATGGACAATTTATGGCGCATTGATAGTGATCGCGATCGCTCTCTTCGCCTGGGTTGAAAAGAGCGGCAAGTAAATCAACGTTAACGCGCAGCCTGAAACTCAAAGCCGCGATAGTTGTCCTGGATGATCTCCTCGCAAATATCGCGGTAGTGACTCAAGCCGCCCGCGTAAGGCATAAACACTTGCGGCTTGCCAGGAACGTTTGCACCGAGATACCAAGAGTGCTTGACCTTGGGTAAAAGGGTCGCATTGGCCGCCGCATCGACTTCGGCTTGCCAAAGATCACCAGAGGATTCCGGAACTTCGATAGAAGCCAAGCCCTTGTCGCGCATATGCTTGATGCATCGCGTGATCCAGTCAACATGTTGCTCGATCGCTGGAGGCATGTTGCACAGCACAGAAGGGCTGCCCGGGCCCGTGATCGTAAACATATTGGGAAAGCCAGGGATTTGCAGACCCAGATAGGTGCGCGGACCCGCGTGCCAATAGTCTTTGAGTGTTCGTCCATCCCGACCTGTCACATCGAGCTTGACCAAGGAACCCGTCATGGCATCAAAGCCTGTCGCGAACACGATGATGTCGAGAGGATATTCCTGATCGGCGGTTTTGATACCGTGTTCTGTGATGCACTCGATCGGCGCTTGACGGATGTCGACCAGCGAAACGTTATCGCGGTTATAGGTTTCGAAATAATGTGAGTCCACAGGTGGACGCTTCGCCGCAAACGGATGGTCGATGTCGGCCAATAACGCTGCAACTTCAGGATTTTTAACGACCTGTTTAATTTTGTTGCGGATGAAGCTGGCTGCGGTTTCGTTCGCCTCTGAGCTGGTCAGAATGTCGCGATAGAGCGCGCGAAACTGAAAGCCACCTTGCTCCCACTTTTTTTCATACGCCTGCAGACGATCAGCTTCGGCAACGTCGAGAGCGGATTTATCTTCGATATAAAACCCATGACCGTTGGTGTTGCTGGTCATGATTTTACGGATGTCTTCCGCGTGTTCTTTCGCGTATTTTTTAAACTCAGGCGTCAACGGCGCGTTGCGTGCAGGCAAACTGTAGTTGGGGGTGCGCTGAAACACTGTCAGATGTCCGGCGCTCGCAGCGATCACAGGAATCGCCTGAATCCCGGTCGAACCCGTGCCAATCACACCGACGCGTTTGCCGGTAAAGTCCACGCCTTCATGCGGCCACTGACCCGTGTGAAACCACTGGCCTTTGAAGTCAGACAAACCTTTGATTTTTGGCATGTTGGCCGAAGACAGGCAACCGACCGCAGTGATCAGGTATTGAGCACTGTACTCCTTGCCGTTTTCTGTTTTGACGTGCCAACGATTGGTCGCTGCATCAAAATGGGCCTGCGACATGCGCGTATCCAACTCGATGTCCGAACGAAGCTTGAGCTTGTCCGCGACAAAGTTTAGATAGCGCAGGATTTCCGGTTGTTGGGGATAGCGCTCCGACCACTCCCATTCCTGAATGATTTCTTTGGAAAAATAATACATGTAGGTGTGGCTCTCGGAGTCGCACCGCGCGCCCGGATACCGATTCCAAAACCAGGTACCTCCTACTCCGCTTCCCGCTTCGAGAACCTTGGCCGTCATGCCAAGCTTGTCTCGTAAGCTATAAAGTTGATACATGCCCGAAAAGCCAGAGCCTATGATGATGGCGTCTAATGTTTGCATGGAATGTTCTGCTGTCTCGTCTGTTTGAATGAATCAAATTTTCTTGTGATTGTGCAGAAATAGTACATCAAACTCCACAAAATGCCTCCTGCGAGAATTTGATTTTCCTCAAAGTTTGCACGAGTCATTCCGAGTTATGCTGAACGACAGTTAAAAAAATCGTAACGATAGATAGAAAATGGGGAAATCATGACAAAAGAACTCGGAAAAGGAACTGTACTGTGCGACGTTGACGCGCGTGGGGTCGTCACCGTGACCTTAAACCGCCCGCAGGTCAATAACGCCTATAACGGCGACATGATTGATGGTTTACATGAGGCCTTGGATTTGCTGGGCCCCAAGCCTGATGCGCGTGTGGTGGTGATCAAGGGCAACGGCCGCCATTTTCAAGCCGGTGCGGATCTGGCTTGGATCTCGAGCGTGTCACAGACTTCACCAGCTGAAAACTTACGTGCGTCGCGTTTAACTGCCGAGGCAGTGCGCCGTCTCGATATCGTCCCGATCCCGACAGTTGCGTTGATTCAGGGCGGTTGTTTTGGGGGCGGCACTGGCGTGGCATCGGTTTGCGACATCGTCGTGGCGGCCGACAATGCGGTGTTTGCGATTACCGAGGCACGATGGGGCTTGATGGCGGGAGTGATTTTGCCGCAGCTCTGTCAAGCGATGGGCGTGCGTAACGTGCGTCGTTATGCCTTGTCCTCAGAGCGCTTTGGTCCCGATGTTGCGCTGCGGATCGGTTTTGTGCATGAGGTCTGCAAGCTCGATGAGCTGGAGGCTACGGGCGCTCGCATTGTTGATGCCTTGTTGATGAACGCGCCGGGGGCCGTGACGGCCACCAAGATGCGCACAATGGAAGTCGCGGGGTCCTTTTTGAGCGATGCGTTGTTTGATGATTTGGTCAAACAGCATTCGGATATGCGTCAGCAAGCCGAAGCCGCCGAAGGCACGGCTTCGTTTATCGAGAAACGTTTACCAAAGTGGTATCCAGGGCCGTCACAAAAATAAGCGAGGCGGATACCGAGTCAAGATCAAGCTTTTGTGGCCTGGAGCGACTGATAAACAGTCGTCTCAAAGTCTGTAAAGAGCTTGATCGCCGAAGTGTCGACAAAAGGCAAAATTTGCATCATCAAGACACCTGCGATTTTACGCACTGGATCAATCCAGAAATAAGCATTGGGCAAACCCGCCCAAGCTAGACTGCCTGTAGAACGTCCTGTGGGGGCTGGTGCTTCATTAATCATGAAGGTCAGTCCCCACGTTTTTTCAACGCCAGGAAAAAACTCTGCATCGAGTGACATGTTGGTGTTGATCGTGTGCAGCATCTTGACGCGTAAAGGACCCATTGCATTCTTTGACATCAGGGCAACCGTTTCAGGCTTGAGGATCTGCTGTCCGTTGGCGCGACCATTGTTCAGCATCATGCGGGTAAAACGCAGATAGTCGCTTGCGGTGGAGTACATGCCGCCGCCGCCCGGGTCGACTTCGGCATGTTGCGGGACTTCAAAGTCCAGCAGGCTCAGCGATTGATCGTCATGATTGCGCAGGTGCACTTTGGCTAGGCGCGCACGCATCGAGGGTGTGATTTCAAAACCCGTGCTGTGCATCCCGAGAGGTCCGGTGATATGTTTTTGCAGGTACTCACCCAGGCGCATGCCGGTGACCGCAGAGATGGCCAGGCCAATCCAGTCGATATTGATGCCATATTCCCAGCGTTCACCTGGATCAAAAGACAGCGGAATATTCAGCGCATCGCGCCGCCCCGAGCCCGCACGCGGCAACTTGTTGAGCTTGAGAAAACGCGCTGAATTTTCGCTCCAGATATCTGAGGTAAAGCCAGCGGTATGCGTCATCAGGTGACGCAGCGTGATCGGTGTTTTAGGTGGACGCAGCATGGGCTGCCCCATGGCATCCCAGCCTGTCACGACTTGAATGGCATTGATGTCGGGCAAGACATGGGCAATCGGGTCATCAAGGGAAAGTTTTCCTTGTTCAACCAGTTGCATGGCGGCTGCCCCGACGAGGGGTTTGGTCATGGAGGCAATCCACATGACCGTGTCAGGAGTCATCTGCGTCTCTTGGCCCTGTGCACGCACGCCAAAAGCCCCTTCGTAAAGCGTTTCTTCGAGACTGGTCACCGCAGCCGCAACTCCGGGGATGCGACCGCTCGCGATGACTGCGCTCAGGACTGCGTCAATGTGCGTCTTGAGTGGAGACTGTGTGCCGGAGTCGAATGTCGAAGAGGAGGGATTGGCTGAGGCGCTGGCAAGCTTGGGAGCGGTCATGGAGAGGTGAAAGACAGTGAGATAAAAGAGAATTTATACACGAAGGTCTATTCGGACGTCTAAGTTGTTTCGGCGATAGAATCATTAAATGAGACATTCCAGCCGCCGTTCCCCTGAATTCGTGCACGATCCTCACCGCCCAAATGCCCCGCGTCAGCGCAGCGATTGGCGCATCATTGGTGATTTGCTGCCATATTTGATGCAATACAAGCTCCGAGTGGCGCTTGCTGTCGCCTGTTTGCTCGCAGCCAAATTTGCCAATTTGGGCATTCCGATCATGCTCAAGCACATGGTCGATGCGCTGGATGTCCGCAACAACACACCCGGTGCACTGTTGGTTGTGCCGATTGCTCTGATCATCGGCTATGGTTTGCTGAGATTTTCCTCCTCGCTGTTTACCGAGTTGCGAGAGTTATTTTTTGCGCGTGTCACGCAGCATGCGGTGAGACAAATCGCGCTTGAGGTGTTCCAACATCTGCATGCGCTCTCGTTGAGATTTCATCTCGCCAGACAAACAGGTGGAGTCAGTCGAGACATTGAGCGCGGCACACGTGCGATTCAGTCCTTGGTGTCGTTTTCTCTCTACAGTATTGTGCCCACGCTGCTGGAGTTCTTGCTGGTGCTGGGCTATTTTGCTTACAACTACGATATTTGGTTTGCAGGGATCACGCTCAGTGCTTTGGTCATCTACATTATCTTTACCATTTATGTGACTGAATGGCGCACCCACTTGCGTCGCACCATGAATGACATGGACTCGCGTGCCAATCAAAAAGCGATTGACTCGTTGTTGAACTTTGAGACGGTCAAGTACTTTGGCAACGAGTCTTTTGAAGCCAATCGCTATGATGAAAACCTGTTGCGCTATCAGGCTGCTGCGATTAAGTCTCAGAAATCGCTGTCGTTGTTGAATGTCGGTCAACAAGCGATTATCGCAACAGGTTTGGTGTTGATTTTGTGGCGAGCGACCTTGGGCGTGTCAGATGGTTCGATGACGCTAGGTGATCTGGTGCTGGTCAATACCCTGATGATTCAGCTCTATATTCCACTGAATTTTCTAGGTGTGATTTATCGAGAAATCAAACAGTCCTTAACCGATCTTGATCGGATGTTTACGTTGTTAGAGTCGGACCGTGAGATTGCGGATGCGCCTAATGCACCTACCTTGCAGATTACTGACCAGACCAATGGTCCAGAGGTCCGCTTTGAGAATGTGTCGTTTCACTATGAGTCGAACCGTGAAATCTTGCATGATCTCAGCTTTGTGATTCCTGCGGGCACGACCACGGCTGTCGTTGGACGCAGTGGCGCAGGCAAGAGTACCTTGGCGCGACTACTGTTTCGTTTTTACGATGTGCAACAGGGTCGTATTTTGCTGGATGGACAGGACTTGCGCAGCGTTCAGCAAAGTAGTTTGCGGCAGGCGCTTGGTATCGTTCCACAAGATACGGTGTTGTTTAACGACACGATTGGCTACAACATTGCCTATGGCCGTCCCGGCGCGACAGAGCAAGAGGTGCAGGCAGCAGCCCGCGCGGCGCAAATGGATCAGTTTATCGAGCATTTGCCCGAGGGGTATCAAACGCAGGTGGGTGAGCGCGGCTTAAAGCTCTCGGGTGGAGAAAAACAGCGTGTGGCGATTGCACGAACCTTGTTGAAAAAACCGGCGATGCTGATTTTTGATGAGGCGACTTCAGCATTGGATTCCAAAACAGAGCGTGCGCTCCAGGATGAACTCGCGAGTCTCGCGCGCAATCACACGACGCTGATCATTGCCCATCGCTTATCGACGATTGTGCATGCCGATCAGATTTTGGTGATGGAGCACGGTCGTGTCATCGAGCGTGGCACGCACCAGATGTTGATTGCCGCTAATGGCGCCTACGCGCAGATGTGGCAGATGCAGAAAAGAGAAGAGGGTGAGGGCTAACGCCCATCACCCCCTTTGATCGCAACGCGGCTTGAGACCTTATTTCATGTCAAAGCCGAGCTGTTTAAGCGCATCGACTAACAGATCGCGCCCAGCCATAGCATCGGGTCCGCGCACGCGATTGAGGGACTGAATGTGCCATGGGCCGAGCGGCTTCATGCCCTGCTCGGCGTAAAACTTTTCCATCGTCGCGTTGTAGGCCACGACGGTTTCGTTTTTTGCCTGTGCGTCGTAGTGCTCTTTGTGGAGGACCGCGCGCTGTGGCAAACGTGGTTTGACCACGTTCTTGGCCGTCGCATCTGGATCGATATTGCCCACGCACATGCCAAAGGTCGCAAAGCTCATCGGCGGTAGGCCGAGTTCTTTGGCGACCTCAAGGGGTTTATTGCGGATCCCGCCGATGTAGACGATGCCGAGGTCGAGCGACTCGGCGGCCGTTGCTGCATTTTGAGCAGCCAAGGAGGCATCTATCGTGGCCATCATGAGCATTTCGAGATAATTCAAGCTTTCATGTGCGAGCTGGTGCTCCTCGCCCAGTTCTTTGAGGCGAGTCAGGTCGGCGATCCAGACGAGAAACAAAGGACAGGCACTGATCCACTTTTGATTGCCGGCCATCGCAGCCAGACGGTCTTTACGACCTTGGTCTTCGACGGCGACCACGCTCCAGGTCTGGAGATTGGAGGAGGTTGAGGCGGATTGAGCCGCAGCGACGAGCAGCTCGGCTGTATTGGGTGCCAGGGGCTTGTCAGTAAAGGCTCGAACGGATTTGTGCTGAAACAGTGTCTCAAGCGTTGGGTTTAAAACATCGAGGACTTCTGGACCGTGGCCGTAACGTGCTTTTAGGAGGGTGGCGAGGTCTTTTTTGGCTTGCGTAGTCATTTGCAGGTGATCCGTCAGTTCGTGGAGATGGCATAGCATACATTGGGTTACAGTCAATGCCAAAATGTCTTTTGGAATCCGAGTGACCACTTCCGTTAGTCCTTCAGCAGAGAAATCTTCTCAGGCAAGCCTTCTGGTTGAGCAGACACGTCGCCGACGCGCCATCGTGCTGTTAGTACTACTGGTGATCGCGTGGGGATTTAATTGGGTGATTGCCAAAATGAGTTTGCAATATGTCACCCCTGTCTGGGTGACCGCTCTGCGACTCCTCCCGGCCTGTGCCTTGTTCTTTGTGCTTTGTCTGGCGACTGGCAGATTGCGTGTGCCTGTCAAAGCCGATCTACCTGTTATTTTCAGTGTCGGATTGCTGCACATGGTGGGATTCTCTGTTTTAGTCAGTGTGGGTTTGCAATATCTCCCGGCAGGGAAGTCGATTGTTTTAGCCTACACCTCGCCGCTTTGGGTGCTGCCCGCTGCCTGGTTTTTTTTGCGTGAGCCCTTGACCCTGAGACGTCTACTTGGGTTGTTGATTGGCTTGTCCGGAATTGTATTGATCATGCAGCCTGGGCAGATGGATTGGAGCGACTCTAATATCGTTCTCGGTCATGCGCTTGTTTTAGCCGCGGCACTCTTCTGGGCCATTTCTATTGTGTATGGACGCGCGCACAAATGGGTGACACCACCGTTTTCGCTATTGCCTTGGCAAATGCTGGTGGGGGGCTTAGTGCAGCTGGCGCTTGCCTGGATGATTGAAGGTATTCCACATATTGAATGGTCGCTCGAACTCTTTTTGCTGATCGGCTTTAATTGTCTGATCGGTAATGGCGTGGCGTACTGGCTCATGAATCTCGTGAGCCGAGATTTACCAGCAGGGATGGTCTCCATGGGATTGTTGGGTGTGCCTGTCATTGGTTTGCTGTGTGCCAGCGTCTTTTTAGGCGAAACCCTTGGCGTTCCATTGCTGATTTCTGCCGCCCTGATTATTGTGGGGATTGTGCTGGGTACCACGACAAGTAAAAAACAAACAAAACAGACTTGAAAAGAATCAATATTGGCATCCTCTTTGGGAGAAACACACCATGAGTCAGACAGAAATCGATTTAGGCTTTGCCTCCGACGAGGACGTCCCAGTTCCTTATATGACACGCACGAGAGACTGGTATCTCGCGTTGGGTTACGGGAACCCTTATCGCTGGGCGCATTACACCGAGGTGCCCTTTACTCCGCTGGCCAAACCGCTTGCTCATGCCACTGTCGCTTTGCTCACAACGGCTTCGCCTTTTGATCCGAGCAAGGGTGAACAAGGTATTGGCGCACCCTACAACGCTGAAGCCAAGTTTTACAAGGTCTACTCAGGTGATGTGACGCTTGAGCACGATGTGCGGATTTCTCATGTCGCGATTGATCGTAAGAACACCACCATGGAAGACAGCAATACCTGGTTTCCATTGCCTGCTTTAAGGGCGGCAGCGGCTGCCGGTCGTATTGGTCGTTTGTCGCCTCGCTTTCATGGGATCCCCACCAATCGTAGCCAACGTCATACCCTTGAGGTGGACTGCCCAGAAGTTCTGAGACGCTGCAGGGAGGATGGTGTGGAGGCCGTGGTGATGGTTCCCAACTGTCCCGTCTGTCATCAGACTCTGAGCCTAGTCGCGCGTTATCTCGAAGCTGCCGGCATTTCAACGGTGCTTCTCGCATGCGCCAAAGACATTGTGGAGCACTGCGGCGTTCCGCGTGTGATGTTTAGTGATTTCCCGTTGGGGAATGCCGCAGGCAAGCCTAACGATCCCGCCTCTCAGGCGGCGACACTTGAGTTGGCGTTACGTACGCTCGAGTCGGCACCTGCAGCGCGAACGACGGTGCAGTCGCCTCAGCGCTGGAGCGCGTCGCATGCATGGAAACAATATTATTCAAATGTCGCACTAGTCAGCCCACAAGAATTGGCCCGGTTGCGTTCGGAGAACGACCGGGCCAAAGAGGCTGCTAAAGCGTTACGCGACAATCAGTTGGCTTAGTTTGCCTCAACGCCTGCTTTCTTGAGCAAAGGACCAAGCGTATCGATTTCTTTTTGCAGGTGCTCGGCAAGTTTTGCGGGCACAGCGAGGTCAGGCGAGACCGGTGAAGTCCCCATGTTTGCCAAGCGGGCCTTGACGTCAGGATCTTGTACGGCTTTTGCCAAAGAGGCTGACAGCTTGTCAATCACGGGCTTGGGTGTGCCTTTTGGCGCATAGATACCAAACCAGATGCTCAGATCAAACCCTTTGACGCCGGCTTCGGTAATCGCAGGCAGATCAGGCAAGGAGTCGATCCGATTTGTGCCAGCGATGGCGTAGGCCTTGATGCGATTGCCCTTGATATGCCCCACGGTACTGGTGGTCTGGTCACACAGAATATCGATCTGACCACCCATCAAGTCGTTCATGGCGGGGCCTGTGCCCTTGTAGGGGATGTTGTTGAGCTTGACGCCTAAGGCTTCCATGAACATCAGGCTGCACATGTGTGAAGCAGAGCCCACGCCTGCGTTACCCATACTGATTTTGTCTTGATTCTTTTTCACGTACTCGACAAATTCCTTGGTGTTGGCAGGTGGGAAGTCCTTGCGTGCGACCACGACCATTGGACCCACTGTCGCCAGTCCCACCGGCTCAAAGTCTTTCACGGGGCTATAGGAAAGATTTTTGATCATCATGGGGTTGGTGGCATGGCTGATGTGCGTCATCAGCAAGGTGTAGCCATCAGGATTGGAGCGGGCAACTTTCGCAGTGCCAATGCTGCCACTGGCGCCGGCAGGATTATCAACGATGATCTGTTGACCGATGTTTTTTTGCATGGCTGCTGCAAACAGTCGGGTAATCGTGTCGCCTGGACCGCCCGGGGCGTAAGGCATGATCATCGTGATGGTTTTGTTAGGATATTCTTGGGCGATCGCTGAGAAAGAGGCTGCGCCTAACAATAACGATGCGCAGAGCGTGTTCAATAACGTTTTTTTCATTTTGACGATCTCCAGAGATATGTAGTTATATTTGATTCAACTAAATGTAAGGTTGATCATACTATGGTGAAATGTTGACGGGGCATAGGGCCACCCCTAATATTGGCGCCTATTTATTCATGTTGAGCTTACCCATATGCCTATTTCAATGATCGAATCCTCCATTTTTAAAGACATGTTCGGCACGGCTGCCATGCGTGAGGTGTTTGATGATGCGGCGACCTTACGCCGCTACACCGATACTGAAATCGCCTTGGCAAAAGTGCAGGGCGAGCTGGGCGTGATTCCAAAAGCGGCGGCAGACGCAATCATTGCGCGTGCCGACTCAAGCAAGCTGGATATGGTGGAACTCAAGCGTGAAACTGAAATCGTGGGTTATCCGATTTTGCCGCTCGTGCATCAGATTTCAAAAATGTGTGGCCCTGAAGGTGAATACCTGCACTGGGGGGCAACCACCCAGGACATCATGGATACCGCGACAGTGCTTCAGGTGCGCGATGGTCTGGCGATTATCGAGCGGGATCTGGACGAACTTGATGCGATTTTGGATCAAATGTCTTTGCAATATCGTGATTCACCGATGGCAGGACGTACACACTTGCAGCACGCCTTACCCATCACGTTTGGCTACAAAGCTGCTGTCTGGTTATTGATGGTGCGCCGTCATCGCGAGCGCTTGGCGCAACTCAAGCCGCGCGTGTTGATTGGTCAATTCGGTGGTGCGGCTGGCACACTCGCCTCGTTGGGTGACCAAGGTTTAGCCGTGCAAGACGCGCTGATGAAAGAATTGGGTCTGGGCTCTGCGCCTGTCACCTGGCACGTTGCCCGTGATGGCTTGGTTGAAACCATCCAGTTTTTAGCACTTGTCACAGGTTCGCTTGGCAAAATTGCACTCGACATCATGCTGATGATGACCAATGAGTTAGGCGAGGCGTTCGAGCCTTTTGTCAAAGGTCGTGGCGCCTCGAGCACCATGCCGCAAAAGCGTAATCCCATTTCTTGTGAACTCATGCTCAGCGCTTCCAAGGCTGTGCGTCAACACGCAGGTTTGGCCTTGGACGCCATGGTGCAAGACTTTGAGCGTGCAACGGGTCCTTGGCATATCGAGTGGTCAGCGATTCCTGAGTCCTTCATTTTGACCGCCGGCGCACTCAAGCAAGCAAAGTTTATGCTCAGCGGCCTGGAAGTTGATACCAAGCGTATGCTCAAGAATCTCGACTTGTCCGGTGGATTGATTGTGGCGGAAGCCGTCATGATGGGCCTTGCGCCACACATCGGACGACAGACCGCACATGACGTGGTGTATGACGCTTGTCGCATCACTTCGATTCAGGGTAAAAAACTCGCCGAAGTTCTCTATCAGGACAAGACGGTGAGCGATAAGCTTGACCGGGCGACGATTGATCGACTGTGCGATCCCGCCAACTATCTGGGGGCCGCACCGCAAATGGTGGATCGTATGCGTGCCTGGAACAAGGGCTAAGTATGCGAGTGATTCAGGCACGTGACATCGTCACCAGCATCGCAGATGCGTTGCAGTATGTGAGCTATTACCATCCGACCGATTTTGTCCAGGCACTCAAAGAGGCGTATCAAAAAGAAACCTCAGCGCCTGCCCGCAACGCGTTGCTGCAGTTGCTGGTCAACAGCAAAATGAGTGCGCAGGCGCAACGACCCGTTTGTCAGGATACTGGTGTCGCGCATGTATTTTTTAAGCTTGGGATGGATGTTCGGATCGAGGCGCCCGAGCGTGCCGCGACGCCAAGTTTACAAACGCTCGCCAATGAGGGCGTCGCAAAAGCCTATTTATTTGCGGACAACCCTTTACGCGCGTCGATGATCCGACATCCGCTCGGACAAAGAAAAAATACCGGTGACAACACCCCTGCGATCGTGCACGTTGAATTGGTTGAGGGGGATGGTTTAGAGATCATCGCAGTGGCCAAGGGTGGTGGGGGCGATGTCAAAGCACGCTACGCCATGCTCAATCCCAGCGATTCAATCGCGGACTGGGTGGTGAGTCAGTTGCCTGGCATGGGGGCGGGCTGGTGTCCACCCGGCGTTCTGGGTCTTGGAATTGGCGGCACGCCAGAGCAGGCCATGCTGATGGCAAAACGTGCGTTGTTTACACCCATTGATATTCAGTCGGTTCGAACCCATGCGAATCCAGATGAGGTTGAGAAACTTCGTCTTGAGGTCTTTGATCGTGTCAATGCTTTAGGTATTGGTGCACAGGGTTTAGGGGGAGACGCGACGATCCTGGATGTCAAAATTGAAACCGCAGCGTCGCATGCCGCCTTATTGCCTGTGGCCTTGATGCCTAATTGTGCCGCGACGCGGTTTATCACTTTTTCACTGGATGGCTCGGGGCCTGCGATGTTTACGCCTCCTGACAGTTCTGTGTGGGATGGCATCCCTGATGCGATGCCAACGGCTGACGGACGTCGCGTGGATTTGGATACGCTGACACCACAAGAAGTGCAGAGTTGGAAGGCCGGCGAGTTGCTGTTGTTGTCCGGCAAGTTATTGACGGGTCGAGATGCCGCGCACAAGCGCATGGTTGAAACCCTTGCGCGGGGCGAGCCCTTGCCTGTTTCATTGAAAAATCGGGCGATTTATTATGTAGGACCTGTCGATCCAGTCAAGGGAGAGGCGGTGGGTCCTGCGGGCCCGACAACGTCGACGCGCATGGATAAGTTTATGCCGACACTGCTTGAACAGACAGGGCTATTGGTGTCTGTGGGTAAGGCTGAGAGAGGTCCCGTTGCCATCGAAGCCATCAAGAAAGCAGGTGTCGCTTATTTGGTCGTTGTCGGGGGCGCTGCGTATCTCGTCTCCAAGGCAATCGAGTCCGCTCGCGTCTTGGCATACGAAGACTTAGGCATGGAGGCGATTTACGAGTTTGTGGTGCGCGACATGCCTGTGACGGTCGGTGTCGACGCACGCGGTCACACGATCCACTGGATCAGCTCAGTTCGTACCAATCGCGAATAGCAGTCCAGGCTTGTTCAGCCGTGTCGACAATCTTGACGATCTTGAGATCGTCAGGCTCGATCAAGCCTGACTCGATTAGCAAATCAAAGCGAATCATCTTGGTCCAGAATTCTTGACCCACCAATACGATGGGCATCGGTTCTACCTTTTTAGTCTGCACTAAGGTCAGAACCTCGAAGAGCTCATCAAACGAGCCGAAACCACCTGGATACACGACAATGGCGCGCGCGCGCAGCATAAAGTGCATCTTACGCAACGCAAAGTAGTGAAAGCGAAAGCAAAAATCAGGCGTGATGTAGGGGTTGGGTACTTGTTCGCGCGGTAGGCTGATATTGAGCCCGATGGAGACATCACCTGCCTCGAAAGCGCCTCGGTTGGCGGCCTCCATGATGCCAGGTCCGCCACCGGTGCAAATATGCAGGCGAAAGTCTTTGGCTGCTTGCTTAAGATTGTACTGACCCACCAATTGGCCAAAAGTACGCGCGGACTCGTAATGCATACTAGTGTTGAGCGCAATCGCGGCTTTCGCGCGTTCAGCGTCAGAGGTGGCGGTTTTTTCTTTTTCGAGGGCCGCCGCTTGGCTCATAAAACGAGCAGAGCCAAAGACGACGATCGTGTGGTCAATGCCATGTTCGCGAAGGCTCAGATCAGGCTTTAGGAGCTCTAGCTGAAAGCGGATTCCCCTCACTTCGGGACTATTAAGAAAATCCTGATCGGCAAAAGCTAGCTTGTAGGCATCGTCGGTGGCGGGGGGCGTGAATTTTTCCTCGAGCTCAACCGTCAGCTCGGCTGCAGTCTTGGCGTTATCGATAGGAAGTTTTGGTGTCATACAGTGACCTGATAAAAATCAATAAAAAATAAGTCTCTGTGCGCGGAAGTCAGACGTGCAGCAACTTTCTAGCCTAATATATTCTAAAAGCAACATCTCTATTTTTTAAAGGATTGACGCATGAAGTTGGTGAGTTACACCCATGAAGGGAAAAGTTCTTATGGTGTCTTGCGTGCCGATGGCGGCATTGTGGACCTAGCTTCCCGCATTGGCCAGGCGTATCCAACGCTCTTGCAGCTGGTTCAAAAAAATGGCTACGCCGAGGCACAGCAGGCGCTTGCGGGTGTCGCGCAGGCGGATCTGAAAGAGTCTCAGATTCGTTATTTGCCTTTGTTTTTAGAGCCTGTCACGATTCACTGTGTCGGATTGAACTACGCGGCTCACGCAGCCGAAGCAGGCCATAAACTTCCCGAGTTTCCTAGGACTTTCATCAAAATACCTGCAGCCTTAGTCGCGCACAACGAAGATTTTGAAAAGCCAACGCTTTCGCCCGAGTTCGATTTCGAAGGTGAAATCGCCGTCGTGATCAGCAAAACCGCGCGCAAGGTCCGTGCTGAAGATGCGGCGCAATATATCGCGGGCTACACCTGCTTTATGGACGGCTCGGTCAGAGACTATCAGTTTCAGCGGACGCTCGACCAGGGTAAAAACTTTTATCGTTCAAGCTCGATTGGCCCCGCCTTGGTCACCCCCGACGAGGTCGGAGAGCTGGATCATTTGACGCTGACGACGATTGTGTCGGGTGAAACCATGCAGCACACCGCGTTCGACAACATGATTTTCACGATTCCTAAGTTAATCGAGTACATCTCTGGTTTTACCGAGCTCCATGCGGGCGATGTGATTGCGACCGGTACGCCTGAGGGCGTAGGCTTTAGTCGGACGCCCCCCAGATTCTTGCAAAAAGGCGATTATGTAGAGGTCATCATTGATAAAATAGGAACTCTGCGCAATCAGGTTTCTTAGCAAAATGACAATTAGTGATCCACAGTACTCGCAGTCAAGCATTCTGGCTCCGGTTGCTGTCGCAGCCAGCCAAGAAAAGCACGGTTCAACGCAAGTACTGATGCTGGCTGCCATCGGAGTTGTATTTGGGGATATCGGGACCAGTCCTTTGTATGCACTCAAGGAGTGTTTTAGCCCGACTCATGGCATTCCATTCTCCACAGAAGCTGTATTTGGTATTTTGTCCATGTTGTTTTGGGCGTTCATGCTTGTCGTGACGCTCAAGTATGTCGTGATCGTGATGCGCGCCGATAACCGAGGCGAAGGTGGAGTGCTGTCTTTAATGGCACTTGGTTTACGCTCCCTCAAAGGAAAAGGTAAACCCCACCTCGCGGTCATGATGATCGGCATGTTTGGTGCGTGTATGCTGGTAGGCGAGTCTGTGATCACGCCCGCCATCTCAGTGTTATCTGCAGTCGAAGGACTGGAAATTATTGCGCCGGAGCTCAAGCATTTTATTATTCCGCTCACCATCGGTATTTTGATTGCACTGTTTGTGATTCAAAAACGTGGGACTGCCGCAGTCGGCAAGCTGTTCGGCCCCATCACTTTGCTCTGGTTCATCTCGCTGGCTGGGCTGGGTGTGTTAAATATTTTTAAACACCCTGAAATACTTGCTGCCATCAATCCACTCTATGCCATCAACTTTATCGTTGAGCACACATTCCTGGCATTTATCGTGATGGGCTCGGTTGTGCTGGTCGTGACGGGCGTCGAAGCACTCTATCTCGACATGGGTCACTTTGGTAAAAAACCAGTGCGTTACGCCTGGGTCTTTATTGTGATGCCGAGCTTATTGCTTTGTTATTTTGGTCAGGGTGCTTTGTTAATCTTAAATCCCGAAGCCATCAAGAATCCTTTTTATTTAATGGCACCTAGCTGGGCCTTGGTTCCTCTAGTGATCCTCGCGACGAGTGCAACGGTCATTGCCTCGCAGGCAGTCATTTCTGGTGCGTACTCACTTGCCAATCAAGCGACCTTGCTGGGATTTTTACCCAGAATGAGTATCAACCATACCTCTGCTGCTGAGCGTGGACAGATTTATATTCCGGTGGTGAACTGGGCGCTTTTAGCGATGGTGCTGTTCACGGTGATTCAGTTTCGCGAATCAAGCAATCTTGCCGCTGCCTACGGTATTTCCGTCACGACAACGATGTTGATTACGACCTTGCTGATGTCTGTCGTGATGGTGCGCGAGTGGAAACTCAATCCAATCGTTGCCGCATTATTTTTCATTGTATTTCTTGCCATTGATTTTTCGTTTTGGGCCGCGACATTGATGAAGCTCAAAGACGGCGGTTGGTATCCGCTGTTACTAGGTATTGTGTGCTTCATCTGCCTGATGACTTGGTATACCGGCAGACGGCTGCTGAGGGAAAAGCTGATTGACGGCTCGATTCCGTTACAGGATTTTGTGACAAGCATCTTGTCCTATCCTCCCCATCGCGTGGAGGGGACTGCCGTGTTTTTGACTGCTCACGTTGACCATACGCCTGCGACGATGTTGCACAACCTCAAGCACAACAAGGTTCTGCACAATAGGGTGTTTTTCATCAAGCTGAGCACTTGGGATGTGCCTTTCGTGAACGACAATGAAAGGTTGCAGCTCAAAGAGCTCGGCAAAGACATTTACGTTGTGCGAGCCGTGCATGGCTTTAAAGAGACGCCTGATATCAACTCGGTCTTGGACTTGATTACCCTGAAACACGGGTTAGAGTTTGACGCGATGGATACGTCTTTCTTTCTGGCGCGCGACACCATCGTGCCCAGCAAGTTGCCGGGAATGGCCTTATGGCGTGAAAAGCTATTTTCCTGGATGTATCAAAATGCGGCCAAGCCTTCTGACTTTTTCAAGATCCCACCCAACCGTGTGGTCGAGTTAGGCGCAAAAATCGAAATTTAAAACTGACGGGGTCGTGCATACAAATCGGTATGTCCGATCTCGCACGTGGTCGCCTGACAGCGACTCCGTTGCCAAGCCTCTACGTTTTCTCGCGAGACCAATCCGGTGTCTCGCACAGCACCTGCGCTACCTGTGGCAAGTTGCTCGATCAAAGAGCGATCCTTTGAGTCCAGTAGCCACGGGCTTGAGGCATTGGACACGGCAAAGCCACGCATGCGCAACAGCTTTTCCATGACGCCTGCAGCAGTCGGTCCTGCCGCTGCGCCAAAACCTTTATCTGTTTGTTGATGCGCATGAAAGGCTTTTAGTATCGCTGCATCGCTTGGTTCAGCTGGTGTCCAGTGCTCAATGCCGTTATAGGTCAAGACTGTGTAAAGAGGCGTGGAGAGTAAACCACAAAAGCGTTCAAGCCACTGTTCGGCAACTAGGTCAAAAAATGCGGCAGCCGTGATGAGATCCGCAGGCTCAGCTAGGACGGCTTCGATGTTGCTTGAGAGGTCTTCACAACGAAAATGAATCGTGATGTGCTTGTTGTTTTTGATGAGTTTGAGTGAGTCATCGTTGGAGACCACTTGGTCGGCCCACAGTATGCATGCTGCGCGTGCAGCCTCTAATAATGCGGGATCGTAATCGACCAAGGTCCAGTGTTGGTTCTCTGGCAACAGGGGCGCTAATGCCCGCAAGTTTGAACCGGAACCAGAACCAAGATCGACAAGCTTGAGCGGCCCTGCACGCATGCGCGCGAGACGTTCAAGGTCGTGTATGACGATTGACTGCAGCGCGATGTCGCGCGCACGGTGATCCGCGGGTTCGCGAAGAGCCAGCCATTGTGCAGAAAATCCAGTCATCGCAGTTCCATCTGTATATTTGGGTGTGAGGGGTGTTCAATTGGTGCGTTGAACTGTTGCTTGACGATTTCCGTAAAACGTCCGCCTTGTGCATAGAGCATGTCGAACGTGCCGACTTCGATCACTTGGCCGGCATCCATCACCAAAATCATATCGGCTTGTCTGATGGTGCTGAGTCGGTGAGCGATCACAAGCGTGCTGCGTTGACGCGTCACTTCTTCCATTGCTTTGAGTAGACTCGTTTCCGTTGAGCTGTCCAGCGCGCTGGTCGCTTCGTCCAAGATCAAGATCGGCGGATTTTTCAAGAGAACCCGCGCAATCGATAAGCGTTGACGTTCACCGCCTGAGAGACTGCGGCCACGTTCACCAATGATTGTGTCAAACCCTTGGGGTTGTCGGGAAATAAAGTCTAGTGCCTGAGCGCGCGCACTGGCTTCGCGCAGATCGGACTCACTGGCTTCCGGTGAGCCGATGCGTAAGTTTTCAGCGATCGAACGATTAAATAAAAGTGGTTCTTGAAATACTACGCCGATATTGCGGCGCAGGGCGGTCAACTGAAATTCGCGGATATCGCGACCGTCAATGGTGATGGCGCCAGACTGAGGATCAAACGCGCGATACAGCAAGCTGAGGGCTGTGGATTTTCCTGCGCCGGAGGTACCCACTAAGGCGATTGTTTGACCCGGCGCGACTTTGAAACTGAGGTTCTGAACGGCAGGACGTTGGCCATCGTAAGAAAAACTCACGTTGTGAAATTCGATGATGCCTTCGCAACGACCGGGATCGATCGCATCAGGCGCATCCTGAATCTCTGGAGCCGTATCGAGCACACCAAAAAACTCTCTCAGGCGCGGGGCATCCATGGCGAGCTTGTTGAAAAAGGCGACGATTTGTTCGAGTCGCCCAATCACCATGCCTGCAAAGGCAATAAACGTCACAATTTCGCCGATCGAGATGAGAGATTTGGTATAGAGCCAAGCACCTAAAATCACGATACATAAAATGCTCAGCGTGGTGGCGGAGCGCGTGAGTACCGTGACGATCGCCCACCACGACAGCACAGGCAGTTGAGCGCCCAGTACGCGTTGACTGATGTTGCGTAACGCGCTCACTTCAGTCTGTATGCGTGAAAAACTCTGCACTAAAGCGATGTTGCCAAGCGTATCCGAGGCGAGTTCAGCAAGATCAGAGTGATGGCTTTCAACTTGCATCTGAAGTTTTTGTGTTTTGCGCAAAATGTAATTTGTCAGCACACCAAACAAGAGGCATAAGACAATCAACACGATTGCGAGTCGCCAGTTAATGTAGAGTGCCAGCGGCACCAGTACGACCAAAGAAACAAATGCCGCGAGGTGTTCACGGAAAAAGCTTAACCATAGCCACCAGAGGGTATCGGTTCCTTGCAGCATGATTTTCATCAAACGGCCGGAGTGGGTGCGAGACTGTTGCGCGAGCGGCAGATGCAGCACATGTTCAAAATACTCACCAAATACGGCGTGTCGACGGCGATGCGCGAGTCGATCCGAAAAAAGTGCGACCAAGGTTGAGCAGATAATCGTGAACAATCCAAAGCCAGTCCAGAGCAAGAGCAAAGGCCAGACGCCTTCCCATATTGCAGCTGGCTGATTGCTCGGGATAGTTGAAAGCGTATCGATCACACGACCAAAGAGAACAGGCTCCGCGAATAACGCCATGGCAAGTGCGACGTTGGCCAAGGCCAAGAGCCAACCGAGTCGCCGATCCGAACCCAGTTTTTCAAGCACGCGCAAATAGAGGCGGAATAATTTCATATTTGCTTAAGGTTGCTGTGGGGGCCGAACGGTTTGCAGGAGGTTCAAGGCCTTGAGGTCGAGCGCGAGGAGTGCCTCAGGCGGATTAATTTCTTCGGGTAAGGAAAGCAAGCGATTCGCGATCATCCAACGCCCAAGACCAGGCAGTGAAGTGAGAACTGCCAAGGGAATTGAGAGCAATAATCCACTAAAAAATATAAGCGCATAGGGCAGCACAGCAGGATGCGTGGCAAGCAACAGTCCCGACAGCACTAGACCCAGAAGTGTATGTGGCCAAAACTGTCTGACGGCATCTGATAGTGCAATCGTATGGTCGTCGCGTGTCTGTGCAGTCCAGCCTGCTTTTTTACCCAAAACAAGACCCACGATAAAAATGGTGTGGTTGAGCCAAGTGATGGGTGTCATCAAAATTGAAAAGAGCATTTCCAGCGTCAGGCTCAGTCCAAAGCGCCAGCCACCACCAAAGCGTGCACGTTCTTCTTTGCGCAACAACACATCCACTGCACCTGCAATTTTAGGCAAGTACCACATCAAGAGTGCAAAGATCAGCAGCGTGAGTGACTCTGCGCTGTGTGCGAAATCAGCCGCATTCGGTGTCAGACTTAAAGCAAGGGTCCCAAGGATCAACATTGCTATCCAGGCGGGTGAGCCCAGAAACATAAAAATCGCCAGCGCGAGCTGGTAGCGATTCATGAATTTGAGACCGGGTAAGGTGAGCAAATGAATGTATTGCAAATTACCCGCGCACCAACGCAAATCACGGCCAATGTATTCACTCAAGGTCGTTGGGTTTTCTTCCCAGCTTTCGTCTTCTTGGGGAAATACACGTACCTCAAAGCCTGCGCGTCTCATCAGCACTGCTTCGACCTGATCATGGCTCAGAATATGGCGTGTGGTGCCATCGCGGCTGGTCAGGGCGGGGAGTTCGCAGTGCTCGATGAAAGGCGCCAGACGGATCACCGCATTGTGTCCCCAGTAGGGGCCACAGTCCGCTTGCCACCAGGCCGAGCCCATGGTGAAGGAGCGCATGCCTAAGCGCATGCCGTATTGAAATAAGCGAGTAAAGGCGCTGGTAGAAGGCAGGCCCACGACCAAGCCTTGCAAAATACCTAAGCGCGGGCTGGCTTGCATCATGCGTACGAGTCGAACGATTGCGCCGCTTGTCATAAAGCTGTCAACGTCTAAGGTCAACGCGAAGTCATGCTGAGCGCCCCAACGCTGACAAAACTCGGCGATGTTGCCAGCTTTGTAACCGGTATTGTCTGTGCGACATCGGTACGTGATGCCGACACGATTATTCCAGCGTCGTTGCATCGAGTCGAAACAGGCTTGCTCTTGTTCGGCAATCCCGCTGTCGCTAGTGTCACTCAATACATACAGATGAAAGTGTTCGCCGATGCCGGGTGCAGCGAGTCCCTTGAGCATAGTTTCAAGGTTGCGTTCAATGCGCTCAGGCGTTTCATTGCGGATGCAGAGCAAAATGGCTGTCGACGTGGTCAGGGGCTCCGTGTCAGTGATGTCCATCTCACGGGGCAAAACAGAGGCAGTCGGCTCGGTCGACAATTGGCAAAGCAACAAGCCAATGACGGCATTCCAAAAGCCCACCACCATCCAAGGCAGGGTGAAACCAAGCAGCACCATCAGCGTGACGTACAGGACGGTTGGCGTTTCGGGGGAGAGGGCTTCGTGCATCAACCAAAGCATGAACGCTGCAGTACAGACGGCTAGTGCGCAAAAAACGCTGCGACGAGCGGTCAGTGCCCGCGAAGAAGGGTTATTGATGAAGGTATTCAAGGGAAGGCCTCTGACTCACTTATACTCTGCAACATGCGCTATCAGTATAGGGCAGAGCGGTTAGATTACTTTCAAAAACCTAGGATTCATTCGTGTTGAAAGACCAACCCCCATCATCTTTAGCACAGTCTGCTCAGGCGCTTTGGTATATCGCCCCTGAGCAAGCCGAATGCCGCACTGAGAGCCTTCCGACTTTGACAGAAGGCGATGTGCAGGTGCGCTCGGTTTTTGGTGCGTTGAGTCGCGGCACTGAGTCCCTGGTTTATCGTGGCCAGGTGCCGGAGACTGAATACGACCGTATGCGCGCACCCTTCATGGGCGGAGCCTTTCCTTTTCCCGTGAAGTACGGTTATTCCAACGTTGGACGAGTCGAGCAAGGACCCGCCTCATTGCTTGGGCAACTCGTCTACAGCTTGATGCCGCATCAGACCGTCTTTCAGGCTGCGCCAGACGCTGTTATTGTCGTCCCCGAGGGCGTGGAAGCCTCGCGCGCTGTGCTGGGCGCCAATATGGAAACCGCATTGAATGCTGTTTGGGACGCCGCGCCCGGGCCCGGCGACCGTATCGCGGTCATTGGGGGTGGGGTGGTGGGATGTCTGGTCGCCTACCTGTGCGGACATTTGCCAGGCGCTGAAGTGACACTGGTGGATATCAATGCTGAGCGCGCTGCCACTGCGCGGGCGCTCGGTGTGCAGTTTGCCTTACCCCAAGCCGCGCCGCTGGAGTGCGATGTGGTGATTCATTGCAGCGCCAATGCTGCTGGATTGACCACTGCGCTGGGGTGTGCAGGAGAAGAAGCGACTGTGCTGGAACTCAGCTGGTACGGGGCGGGGATGGTCGCAGCTCCTCTTGGTGGTGCCTTTCATAGCCGCCAGATTAGATTGCAATCGAGTCAGGTCGGTCACATTTCCGCGTCGCGCAGGCCGCGCTGGACCTATCGCCGTCGCCTGAGTGCTGCTCTCAATATGCTCAAAGATCCACGTCTGGACGTCTTGTTAGCCCCCGCTGTCGATTTCGCAAGTTTGCCTGCTCGCTTGCCACAAATTTTGGGCCGTCAAAGCACCGTGCTTTGTCAGCTGATTCGTTATCCCTAAGGAGTTTTCATGTTTACAGTTGAAGTGCGTGACCACATTATGATTGCCCATTCTTTCCGCGGCGATGTGTTTGGACCTGCTCAAGCCTTGCATGGCGCGACGTTCGTCGTGGATGCAGCCTTTATTTCAAAAGAGTTAGACGTCAACGGCATCGTGGTCGATATTGGGCGTGCGCTTGACGTGCTCAAAGCCACCCTCAAACCCTTGAACTACACCAACTTGGACGAACGCCCAGAGTTCAAAGGCGTCAATACGACGACCGAGTTTTTGACCAAGTACATTTTTGATCAGCTCGCCATTGCGGCGCGAAGCGGCGGTCTGGGTCGTGACGGCAAACAATTGCATGCCATCCGCGTGACGATTTCCGAGTCCCACGTTGCGCGTGCCTGGTACGAAGCTTCCATTCACTGAGCGTGTTGACGATGAAGCGCGTGATCTTTGCTTATCCCGGCGAGCTGGATACGCCGACGGGAGGCTATATCTATGATCGTCGCATCATCGAGGGTTTGCAGACACTCGGCTGGCAGGTCGAGTTGCTGAGTTTGGGGGACGGATTTCCCTATCCCTCGCAGCGCACCTGCGACGAGGCTGCTGAGCGGTTAACGTCAATCGCTCCCGGCACCTTGATCGTGATGGATGGCTTGGCCTTGGGCGTGTTGCCAGAGGCTGTTGCTCAATGCGCCAAACATTATCCTGTGATCGCGCTGATTCACCATCCTCTCGCTTTTGAGGCGGGGATCAGTCCAGAACAGGCTGAGGTGTTTCGCAAGACGGAGACTCAGGCGCTACGTCATGCGAAATATGTAATTACGACTGGACCTGCGACCGCCCGGGATCTTGTGAAGCATTTTGATGTCAATCCTGACGTCATTGATGTGGTGTGTCCTGGGACTGCCCGCGCGCCCTTGGCGACAGGGAGTGGCTCGGACGCCTTGCATTTGTTATCGGTGGGTTCGGTCACGCCTCGCAAGGGTTTTGACGTGTTACTCGCCGCCTTGCAGCCACTGGCGGACTTGCCTTGGACCTTGTCGATTGCGGGTGATCTGTCGCGTGACGCCCACGCGCCTGTCCAACTCAAGCAGGACATCGCACGGTTTGGTTTCGAGAGTCGTGTGCGTCTTTTGGGCGTTGTGGACGACGTACAACTGGACTCGCTTTATCAAACGGCCGATGTGTTTGTGTTGGCGTCATTATTTGAAGGGTATGGCATGGCGTATGCCGAGGCCTTGGCGCGCGGATTGCCGGTCATTGGCACGACTGGAGGCGCCATACCGGATACCGTTCCCGCAGGTGCAGGCTTGTTAGTGCCCCCCGGCGATGTAGCAAGTTTGACCCAAGTTTTACGCAGTGTGATACAGGACTCCGCATTGCGCGCAACACTCTCTCAAGGCGCAAAAAAGGCGGCTGCTTTACAGCCAACTTGGGAGGCGTCAGCCAAGCGTTTTGGGGATATTTTGTCCCGTCAGGCGATCTTGACCCGCTGAGGGCTCAGGTCACAGTCAAACAACACTTCGTTGCCAAGCAGGTGTGTCTGAACATTTAAACGCAAGGCCTGATCCATATGCTCGATAGCAGGGAGATTCAGGCTGGCACGTCCCGAGCCCATCAGTATCGGGGCAACGATCAAATGCAGACGATCCAGACAGCCGGCCTGTAAAAAGCGCGAGATCGTTTCCGCACCGCCTTCGATCAAAATGCGCTTGAGCCCACGTTGCTGAAGGCTCGCTAAAATGTCCTGAGGTGTGATGCGTCCGTCTGTTGCTGGCAAAGCAATCACTTCAACACCCTTGGGCGCTAAGACCTCAACACCTTCGGTGACGATCCACAGACGCCTCGCACCATCAGCACTCCAGACCCGCGCGTTGGCGCCGAGTTTGCCCTTTGGGTCAATCACGACGCGTGCAGGGTGCTTGCCACTCACTAGACGAACGTTTAGGAGCGGATCATCCGCAAGTGCAGTCCCAACGCCTACAACGACCGTATCCAGGAGAGCACGCATTTGGTGCAAATGCATCAAACCGGCTTGACCATTAATGTATTTTGACTGTCCGGTCACTGTCGCGATACGGCCATCCATGGTTTGCCCAAGCTGTCCGACCACCATCATGCTGTCGACCGTGGCAGTCCGTATAGGCTCAAAAATCGCTTGTAGCGGTGAGGTTGCCAGGGAACCATTGGCAAAAAATTCCGTCAAAAATCTATCCCAATCATTTTTAGCCTCATGCGACGAAGAGGTCTCTTGGGCGATCGGGTGTTGTTTAGATGAAACCAAAGCTTGTGACGCCCCAAAACAGGTTGCGGAGTAAGTGTATTCCACTAGGGATTTACCTTAAGTTGTCATAATATTCGCTTGTATGACTTTTTGCGTAAGCTTTTATTTTTAAAGCTTCTTTTCCCCCTCTCACCTTTCTGATTCTTTCATCTTGTCGACTCCAGATCCTCTCATCGCAGTAGACCGTGCCATTTCAGAGTTGCGCCGCGGAGCACTCGTGCGCGTGCACGACGGCGACACCAGCCTATTGATGCTGGCGGCTGAGGCACTCACCCCTGAGCACCTTGGTTTGCTCATCCGCTCAGGGACAAGTGCACCTCGACTCGTCATGACAGGTACCCGAGCCAATGTGCTCGGCATCGACAAGACAGATCGTGCGGCTTGCGTGGTGACGCATCCGCAAGGGTTGGATTTGGCGACAATTGAATTTTTAGCCAATCCGCTTGCGGCTCTCATGCAACGTCCTCCGTTGACCGGACTGGTGTTAAACGATGCCGATGCGTTAGCGCAGGCCTGCGTGACGCTGTCTAAGTTGTCACGCCTGCTGCCTGCGGCATTGATCGTCGAAGGCGCTGGTTCTGATGATATCTCTTCTGTCGAGGCGATACATATTCAGCATTACATGCAAAACGCGGCCAAAGCACTGACACTAGTCAGTCAAGCGCGCGTGCCGCTGGAAAATGCTGAGAATGCGCGCGTGGTGGCGTTTCGTCCACGCGACGGTGGTATCGAACATTTGGCTGTGATGGTGGGTGATGTTGATCCCACGGCACCAGTGTTGGTGCGCCTGCACTCTGAATGTTTTACCGGTGATCTGATTGGCTCGTTGCGCTGTGATTGTGGTAATCAGTTGCGTGGCGCGATTGCTGAAATGTCCAAGGTCGGCAGCGGCATCTTGCTGTATCTCGCCCAAGAAGGGCGTGGAATCGGACTGGTCAACAAACTGCGTGCTTATCAATTACAAGACAATGGTTTTGATACGGTTGATGCCAACTTGCATCTCGGATTTGATTCGGACGAGCGCAACTACTTGCCTGCCGCGCAAATGCTGCGTCTGTTGGGGGTGAGTCGCGTCAAGCTCATGACCAACAATCCGATCAAGGTCGCAGCGCTCGCGCAGCATGACATCGAGGTGGTTGAGCGTGTCCCACATATTTACCCGTCGAATCAACACAATGACGGATACCTTCGTACAAAGGCCGCAAAGAGCGGTCATATGTTCGAGTTTTGATTTTTTTAGGATGGTTGTCGTGATTAAAAAAGAAGCACTGCGTGTCAGCACATTGCCCGCAAAGGCCAAAGCACTCGCTGGAATCTCACTCGGTCTTGCTGCGTTGATGCTGGCGGGTTGCGCCAACGTTTCCAGCGTTCAACCTGGCACGCCCGTCACTCAGGTGATTAAACAATACGGCAATCCTGATATCAATTGCCCCTCCAGAGACGGAGGGAAACGCATGGTGTGGACCCAGCAACCAGATGGTGAGACCGCTTATGCGCTGCACGTTTCCAAACAAGGTCTAGTGGGTGCACCCCAGCAGGTACTGACTGAAAAGAGCTTTAGTATTTTGAGCAATGGCGAGGTCTGGACACGCGAGCGTGTCCATTGTGAGTTTGGTCCGCCCGCCAATATCACGCGTGATGACTGGGGTGATGATCACCAGTGGGTCTGGGGTTACCGTTATATGCGCGACAGCGGTGATGCTGAAATCATGTATGTATACCTCGGCAATGATGGTGCTCAGGTTACCAAGTACCGCTCATTGCCGGATGAAGTCAACAACCCATACATTGGCGGTGGAATCACTCTATACAGCTGGTGAGGTAGGGTGGTCGGTCACCAATCCTTCATATACAGGCGGATGCGTGACGATTGATTTGAGTTCAGGACGCGCCTCAAGGA
>JAOATE010000088.1 GCA_030158305.1 Burkholderiaceae bacterium | reverse complement strand
TACTGCAATTTCCGTAAAGCAGGCACTTTCAGAATGATCAGCAGCATGAGCGCGGCGGCGCAGACGCCGTAGGCACCGAGGGCAATCTGGACGCCGAAGCTTTCAGCGACCGCACCGGCGAAGAGATTGCCAAAGGGGAGGCTGATGACGACACCCGTACGTAGACCCATGACGCGGCCGCGCATTTCGGGGGCGGTGTTACTTAGGATCAAGGTTGCGATCAGCGTCCACGTGATGGCTTGGGCGAGACCTGCAAAAAACACGATGCCGAGCGACAGGTAGTAGGAGTCTGATAAAGAAAACAAAAACAATGTAGCGGGCCAGAGCAAGCCGCCTATCACCACAAACAAACCACGGCGTTTGAAGTTACCCAGCGAGACGACGAGCAATCCTGCTGTCAAGGCACCGAGTCCTGCCGTGGCGGTGAGCATGCCATAGCCCGTGGGGCCTGCATCCAGTACATAACGGGAAAAAAGCGGCAGAAACGAATACCGATAGGGCGCCACAAAAAAATTGAGCATGAAGGCAATCAGCAGCAGTACAAAGACCGTTTGATGGCTCCACGCATATTGAAAGCCCGCCACCAAGCTTTTAAGAGGGGGTTCGTGCTTGCGTGGCGGTGCCTGTTCAATCGGATGTTTGGCATTTTTAAGACGTAGCAGCGCACTGAGATCCAAGACATAGATGAGTGCGATCAGCGCATAGGCACCGCTCATCCCAAAAGCGGGGATGAGAAGTCCTCCAAAGGCGGGTCCGATGACGACCGTCATTTCGGTCGCGACGGCATTCATGGCCACGGCATTGGTCAAGTCGTCTTTTCCCACCAGGTCGGGAATAAAGGCTTGGCGGGTAGGATGATCGAGTGCCCACGTGAGGCTGCTGATGAGCGACAGGACAATGAGATGACCGATGTTCAAGGTATCGGTCAGCAATAGCACCAGCATGGTGAGTGTCACGCCACTGCTGATTAGGGAGGCCATGATCAGGAGCTTGCGACGATCCATGCGGTCGGCTAGCACGCCCATCATGGGGGCTAGGAGATAGCCGGCCATCTTGCAGCCTGTGACGATACCGACCATCAAGGGTGAGTCCGTCAAGACAAGCGTGAGCCAACCCACGACGACAAGATCTGCCCACCGCGCTGTCGAAGACAGCAAGGTGGCGATCCAGAGCATCCGAAAATTGCGGTGGCGCAGCGCGCCGGTTTTGAACATTAAAAAAGTGAACCTTGTGATTCTTTAAACATCGATGATCGCGCCTTTGCGCTCGACAATCATGCCGTAGGCGTGCGGTTCTCTATGCTTGGCAAAGTTAAACACCGAGTTTTTATACGACAAGGTCAGATCCAGATCACAACGGGCAATGGCCAGCTCGTCGCCAAGCGTGCTGCATGCACCCACGATTTCGCCGGAGGGGGCGACGATGATGGAGTTGCCGATCTGATCCACGCCTTCTTCGCATCCACCTTTGCCCACGCCCACGACCCACGTGCCGTTTTGATAGGCACCGGCTTGCATGACCAGCTCGTTGTGAAAGTGTGAAAGGTTGTCGTGTTCGGGGGCAGGAGGATTGTGGACGGGCGTGTTGTAGCCGATCAAAATCATCTCAACACCCTGCAGGCCCATGACGCGATAGGTTTCTGGCCAGCGACGGTCGTTGCAGACCGCCATGCCGATAATCCCGCCAAAGGCGCGAAATACTGGAAAGCCGAGATTGCCCGTTTCAAAATAGCGTTTTTCAAGATGCTGAAACTGACGCCAAGGTTCGTGCTCGGCATGACCGGGCAAATGGATTTTGCGGTATTTGCCGACGATGCTGCCAGTCTGATCGACCAGAATCGAAGTGTTGAAGCGACGTGTGCGTCCCTCTTCTTCAGTGAGTTCGGCATAGCCCAGATAAAACCCGACTTTTAGTTTACGTGCGGCATCAAACAGCGCTTGCGTTTCAGGGCCAGGCATTTGTGCTTCAAAGTACGCATCCAGTTCAGTTTGTGACTCAATGAACCAGCGAGGGAAAAAGGTGGTGAGAGCGAGCTCTGGAAACACTACCAGGTCGCAGCCGTGGCGCGCACCTTGTTCAAGCAGGGTGATCAGGCGCGTCACCATTTCTTTGCGGGTGTGTGTGCGTTGAATGGGGCCGAGCTGCGCTGCGCCGACGGTCACGATGCGGGTCATGGGGGTGGACTCCTATTGGGCAAGTTCAGTAAGGGTGGCGAGCAAGACATTGGCTCCGGCGATGAGATCGGCGGGCTCAGTATGCTCAGCCGGGTTGTGGCTGATGCCCCCAACACTGGGGACAAAAATCATGGAAGTCGGACAAATACGCGCCATCATTTGCGCATCGTGTCCGGCACCTGAGGTCATGCGCTGATGTGAAAGCCCCAAGGACTCTGCATGGTGGGCGATGCGATCGGTCAGTGCCGCATCAAAGATCACCGGTTCAAAGCGCGCGAGGCGCCGCGCGGTGATCGTCACGCCCTCGGACTCAGAGAGTGACTGCAGGAAATCCTTGAGCGCTTGCTCGGCTTGTTGCAGCAAGCGCTCGTCGGTATTGCGCAAGTCGACGGTGATCGTGGCGCGCGCGGCGATCACGTTGATGAGGTTGGGTGTTAACACCACGTGACCGACGGTGCCGACTTGATTGCCGCCCATTTTGCGGGTGAGCTCACGCACAAAGGTGGAGACTGCACTTGCGGCATAGCCTGCATCGTGGCGCAGGCGCATGGGTGTGGTGCCCGCGTGGTTGGACTGGCCGACGATGGTGAGCTCTTGCCAGGAGATGCCTTGAAGATTTTCAACGGCGCCAATCTTGATGCCATCCGCATCGAGCAGAGGGCCTTGTTCAATGTGCAGCTCTACAAACGCGTGGGGCTTGTGCACGCCCAGTGGCGCGGTACCGTGATAACCGATGCGTTTGAGTTCGTCACCTAAGATCGCGCCATCAATTGCTTTGACGGCCAAGGCCTCGTCGAGCGGCATGCCACCCACGTAGACAAGCGAGCCCAGCATGTCGGGCGCGAAACGTGCGCCTTCTTCGTTGGTAAAGATCCCGACGACGATTGAGCGTTCTGTGGTGACCTGGGCATCGTTGAGTGTGGCGACGACTTCGAGACCCGCCAGTACGCCGTAATTACCGTCGTAAGCGCCACCGGTCCGTACGGTGTCGGTGTGCGAGCCTGTCATGATGGGTGCGAGTTCGGGACGCGTACCTGCTCGCACGCCAAAAACATTCCCGATGGGATCGACGCAAACCGACATACCGAGTTCTTTCATCCAGCCTACGACCAGATCTCGTCCCGCTTTGTCTTCGTCTGTCAGAGCAAGACGACAACACGCATTGGTTTCAGTGCGACCGATGTCGGCAAGTGTTTCAAGTTGAGCTAACAGACGTGGGCCGTTAATGTACATATGTGATGCCAATATTTGTTCAGGTGACGATGCCAAAGAATCGGCAGGAAACTGGTTGAATCACTCAGCCAAAACCTCTTGGGCGGTCTTGCCCACCACTTCTTTGTAAATCGTGGGATCGGTGTCGCCTTCGCTGCCAATTAAGAGCACGCGAGAGTTGGCGTCTAAGCCTAGTGCATCCCAAAGGGGTGCATTGCCTTGGGCTGCCATCAGTAATCCCAAACCTGTACTGCCTGTCTCACCAGAGACAATTTTTGGATCATTTCCAATTGGATTGGCAAACACGCGCATGCCTTCGAGTGCAAACTCATCCGCGATCGTGGCATAGCAGTTAATACCGTTTTTCAAAATATCCCAAGCGACAGGCGAGACCTCTCCGCAGGCCAGTCCAGCCATGACGGTGTCGAGGTCGCCCGTGACAACGACTGGGTGACCGACTTGGCCGCTTTGAAAGAAACAATCCGCGCGTTCGGGTTCGATGATGACGAACTGAGGACGTTTAGCGCCCCAGGCTTGCCAGAAGGTTGCGCAGACCGAGGCCGCGAGTGCGCCGACACCGGCTTGCACCAGTACATGTGTGGGTGGGTTGTCACGCAATTCGTTGACGATTTCCCGCGACATCACGCCATAACCGTGCATGACGTCTATCGGAATGTCGCGATAGCCTTCGTAAGTTGTGTCGGAGACCACCGTCCAGCCATGCTCGGCGGCTTGTTGCGCAGCATGATGCACGGAATCGTCATAATTACCTTGCACGCGAATGACCTCGGCGCCATAAAACGCGATGGCGGCACGACGACCTTCGCTGACCGTGGCGTGAATATAGATGACGCAACGACAGCCAAACAGCTGCGCGCCCCAGGCGACTGAGCGGCCATGGTTGCCATCCGTTGCACAGGTGACAGTCATCTTGGAAATGATGTCAGCATATTTGCCGGACAATATTTCCTCTGGTGAGGCGAGGTGGCCATTATGTTGGGCGGCGATGTTTTTTTGAATCAGGCGAAATACCGCATAAGCGCCGCCGAGCGCTTTAAAGCTTTTTAAGCCAAAGCGCGTGCTTTCGTCTTTGTAATAGAGTGCTGCGATTCCGAGCTTTTTAGCCAGGGCAGGTAAGGCGTGCAGGGCAGTACTGGCATAGCCGGGCCAGCCCGAGATTTCTTTTTCAGCGGCATCAAAGCCTAGCTTATGCAGGATGGTCGCTCTGAATTGCCCATAAGCGTCGTTGGCCGCACTGGCAACGGGGTTGTTGTAGAGCGCGACGCCATTGCCTTTCAAAATCTGGGTATTCATAGATAAACCTGTAAAAGCACATCAATAATATTGAGTTATTCGATTTGTTTAGAATAAACGATCTCGCGACTTTTATTTATTGTGCATAGCAGTATGTCCGTCTGCATCCAGACAATGGTATAAAAAGCCTTATATATATTTCCAGAACTGCATCTGAAAACTTTGCATTCGAATACTTACCTGAGCCTCTTATGACCTACGCACCTACCGTCCAAAAAACCATCAGCCTGTTAGAAACACTTGTTGGCTTCGACACCACCAGCCGTGAGTCCAATTTAGGCTTGATTGAATACGTGCGCGATCATTTGCAGTCTTTAGGGTTGTCGGTGCGTCTCTCCTATGACGCGGACAAGCGCAAGGCCAACTTGTTTGCCACGTTTGGCGATCCTAAGGCGAGTGGCATTGTGTTGTGTGGACACACCGATGTGGTGCCCGTGGATGGCCAGGCGTGGAATACCAACCCCTTTAAAGCCCACATCGCGGATGGCAAGATTTATGGTCGCGGCGCGGTCGACATGAAAGGCTATATCGCGGCCTCCATGGCGATGTTGCCTGCTTTTATGAATAGTGACTTAAAACAGCCTTTGCATATCGGCCTGACCTACGACGAAGAGGTGGGTTGTATTGGTGTGCAGACCTTGATTAAAGATTTGGCCGAGGCAGGCATCCATCCTGCCGGTTGTTTTGTGGGCGAACCGACTCGTATGCAGGTGATGACAGGGCACAAGGGGATGCGCGTGACGCGTTGCCGTGTGCGTGGTCTGGAGGCGCATTCCTCGATGGCGCCGGATGCCGT
>JAOATE010000087.1 GCA_030158305.1 Burkholderiaceae bacterium | reverse complement strand
AAGCACCCACGGTGCGCGCCTGGGACGAAAGCCGCGTGACCGATCCCGATGAGCGTGTGGTGATCTCACACAATTGGGATGAATTGCGCCGCTTCATGTGGGACTACGTGGGCATTGTGCGCACGGACAAACGGCTGGAGCGTGCGGCCAATCGCATCGCTCTGCTGCAGTCAGAGATTCAGGCTTTCTATGCCCAATTCAGGGTCAGTCGCGACTTGCTGGAGTTGCGCAACCTGGTGCAAGTGGCCGAGCTCATCGTGCGCTGCGCCCAACAACGCCACGAAAGCCGGGGTCTGCACTTCAACCGGGATTGGCCGAACCTGTTGCCACAAGCCCTTCCAACGGTGCTCGTACCCTAGCCTTGGGCCCACCTGCGCTGTTCCATCAGGAACGGCCGATCGATACTGGCGCTGAGCATCTCGATGTCCCGCGCGGTCACGCCCAGGGACTCAAAGTGCAGGCGCCAGTTGTCGACCACGTTGGCCACCTCTCTCGCGGCCGACCTGGCCTGGGCCGCCGAGAGGCGAAACGCCTTGTGTGCGCTCATCGCGTTCTCCAGCGTGGACTCTGCACCCCGTTCGCCCACACCGATCTGCTGATACCCCAAGTTCTGGCACGAGGGCAGCACATCGAAGGCGGGTGCCAACCGTGGCAACTCCCCTTCGCTGAAAACCAGCGCGTGGTTTTTTTCATGGTCGTCGGTGTTGTCCATGAGGATGTTGAAGACCATCCGCTTGAACAAAGTGCGTTCCATGGCCTGCGCTTCGGCGGCCGGGGCATAGCGGCGAAGGTACTGCGCCAGGTTGGCGTAGCTGAAGTCGCTGCCAACAGCTCTCAGAGCGGTGCGCAGCGACATCGCATGGTGGCGCGTTGCCGCTGTGCCTTGGCCCACCCACTGGCGATCAAACCGCTGCACCGCAATGGCATGCCCTTTACCGTGGCCAAGGGGGATGGTGCGGGTGCCCGCAGGCACCAGATGGGCCACGTTCGCCAGCGTCATCGTGGCGTGTTCCACCAGGCCAACGTCTATGGCCTCATCGCGCTCGGGAAACTTGACGATGTGGGTCCGTCCGTCGATGTTCACCAAGGCTTTGGGCTTGGCGCCCCCCAGCGTCGCACCAGGTCGGATCAACCGGGCCAGGTGTTCGTCCACTTTTTGACCGTTTTCTATCGCTTGGACCAACTCGTAGATGGCCGATACATCGCTCAAGTGGGGCGCTGGGCCTCTGTCACAGGGCACATAGCGTTGCGCCTCCAGGGAAATGCCCAACGCCCCGAACCGGTCGTCGCCCGCGAAGAAGAGGTATTCAAAGATGGACAGGCGCTTGGGCGCATCGATGTGTCTGATGACCCGTTCCCCCCAGCGGTCGGGTCGCGCATCGTCAAGGGCCCCCGGCAGGTGTTCCGCTTCGGGAAAAAACTCCCCCGTTTGCAAGGGCAGGTCTGGACTCAAGGAGTACCCGTCTTTGATCCATGCGTCCGCGTACTGAAAAACGCCGCCCTTGAGGCGCGGGCTCAGGTCCAGCGTGCCCACCAACCGAGGTTCGGCCGGGTTGTGCAGCCAGAACACGAACAGCCTGTCCTGTGGCACGTAGTCACGGGCTTCCACGGCGTTGATCATTCGGGTGCGCCCTTTCTTCGCCGAACAGCGCCGGAGACTTTGCGTGCCTCTGCTTCGGCTGCTGCGTAGTCCAAATGGGGGGCCGCCGCGAGGGGTAACTGATCGGACCGCCCGATGAGCCAAAGCGCTGTGGCGTAGGCGCCCATCGAGACCTTGGGATCACCACGCTCCATGCGCAGGAGCGTGGGCGAGGTGACGCCCAGGCGCGACGCCCATGCCGCGCGCGACTCGCCACGCCGCTTGCGGGCGATCTGCAGATTGGCGCCCAACTCCGCCAGTTGTTTTTCGACGGCTGGAGGCAAAAACGCCAGGGACGCGCTGGGTTTGGGCATAACGATTTGGCAAATACAGATACCAATTTGTTCTTGAATTGTATTCTGTAATTTCTGAGGCGACGCGAATTCCCGAGTGCGTGAGCCGCAAAGCAGGCGCGACCTTCCCGACGAAGTGTCCTCCTCTGACGGCGCAGGCTGCTCGGCTGCACCCGATGCTGGAATGTCGCAACTGACGGGCGCCGGCAACGCTGGCTCCAATCACCTACTCGAGGGACCCGTGGCAGGACGAGTAATGGTGGCCTGGATCAGTGAAGACGACGCCTTCTGACTTGCCTCTGGGCATTTCTCTGGGCATTTGGCTTCGCCACTGCAGCCCCCGAATCCACCGAATCTTGTTTCTGCCTGATTTTTGCGCACTGCTTGGCAAGTCAATGCCGCTGCGGCCTGGGGGAGTTGTGCCCGCAGTTTTCCACAGGTTTAAGCAGGCGCTTTTGGGATAAGTTGACCAACGCAGTGTCCACCACGAGGCAGCCGCTTGACCGATCTGTTCCTCCCGCTGTCACAACGAACGCTGAACAGAGGGCCAAACTGAGTTTTGAGAGGTTCAAGATGCGATGCAGGCCCGCTCGATCTGGCGGACCTTGGTCCAACTGTTGGTCATGTGTGTGCCCGCGCACTCTGCTGGCGCGTGTGCAGGCGTTCGTTGCGAACGGTTTTGCGGGCCTTCATGAAGATCGTTGCGTAGGTGGCCAGGAAGCGGCTCAGCACGCGGGTTTTCTCCCAGGTCGTCGTCGGGCGTGGAACCGTCCAGAAGCCGTAGTTCCGCAAGAGCTTCCCCGCAATCTGGACATCGGTCAGGGTGGCTGGGATGCGCAAGTCGATCTGGACACGGCGCACAGCCACGATCAGGTCGGCCAGCGCCTTTCGGTATGACACGTCGCTGAACATCCAGTGACGGACGATCTCGGTGTCCGGCATGGTGTCCAGTTCGAACTCGATCTCGTCATCGATCTTTTGAACCATGTCGGGATTCAGTTCCATAGCGCCTTGGCGGTGGGGACTCACCCATTTGGTGGGAGTTGTCATGTTGGTACCTCTTCTGTACTGACCGGGGATCGGTCTTGTTCAGTCAGGTTCTCACAGGTTTCAAATCGCGCAAGAGGGGGTGTAGCCCCCTTTGTCACTATTTCAGATCATCCGTACTTGCTTGAACAGCCCTGCGTATGTTGACCTTGAAGTTTTGCGCAGGCTTCACTTCCGGGGTTTCTACGGGGCGCGCTCGTGCTGGCTCACTTTCTTGCAGCCCAATTTCACGCTGAGGTGGCAATGCCGTGATTGCAGGGCTTTGAGTTTCACTACTAACCTTTTCAGCCGCACTGTATTGACTCACAGCAAGGTTAGCCAGGCCCACAACGACGTCGGGGCGGACACTTTTGGGGCATGAACCAAGAAGACTGAGCAACTTTGTTAACTCCCCACTTTGAACGGTTTTGTCAATCGCTATCGTCAAGCCACTGCCGTGGCATTCCGAGTTGACCGCCAGTATGGCGTTCACCAGCAAAGCTTCGGTATCCATGTTCGGTTCTGCCGCGAAATTGGCCAGCTGCAAAACCGAAATGCCCCGCTTCTTTTTCTCAAGCAGCCTGAGCTTTGCATAAAGCAGCGGATGCAAGTTTGACTCGATAGACAAGCGATACCGGAGTCTGGTGGGAGACGTTTCGCTCTGGCTTGCCATTTACTCAGTCCTCGCTATAAGCCTCAGCGATTTGGTGAAACCCTTTGACATTGCCAAAGACATGGTCCCCATCGATGTGGATGCGAGGAGAAATTTCGGGATACTTTTCCTCGAGGGCCATTTGCAGAATGTGTGCGCCACCACCACTCAGAATGATGTGGTCAACAACCAGAAAGAGTTCGCCAACGGCTGCGCGCATTTCATCAAACGACGATTGAACATGGCTGACTACCATTGGCCAATAATCAGCCATGCTGTACGTCTGACCGCCGATTTCGAAGCTATCTGCCTTGGTTCGAATGGCTTTGTCAACACGCTCGATCGCAATTGTGCTGCTCGCCAATGAGGGTCGGATAGAGCGGCAAATTTCAGTAGTGCAACTCAGCGTACCCGTATTTGTTGCGCCGCAGAGCTTGTAGAGCGGGCGAAGGTTGCCATTGCAGGCGTACCAGTCAAAGGTGCCACCGCCCATGTCGAGAACCAGCACCACATGATCCTCTTTGATTTTGCTGCCGTTTTGTGAGTTCATGTAGTTGACCACCGAACCCTGTGGTTGCGGGGTCACGTGAACATTCTTCACATCAACTGTGATTGTTTCGCCCGGCCGTGAATGGCACGGTACTTGATGAATGCCAGTGCAAGCATCCTTCAAATACTCCTTGTGTGTCTTCAGTGTGCTCAGGGGCAAGCCAACCACCAGGTTCTCTAGGATCAGAGTCTTTTGCACGTTGTGGTATCGCGCAATGTGCCAAAGAGCGCCCAGAAACAGTGCTTGGTATCCAGGCGTTTTGCAGTAATCCTCGGAGCCGCGTCGGATCATCCCCTCAGGTCCCACCATCTCAGGCGCTGATGCGCCAACAAAAAACGTTTGGCCTTCAACATTGATGGAAACACCATTGAGGGTCCCAGTCCCAGCGTACTGGGTAAGGGTTTCACCCTTTGCCGGGATGGAGGGAAAGATGCCCGTTCCGATCGAGGCGGCATTGGACGGCGCACCTGTTGTCCGGCCAGTGGTGTATTTGGTCGCGAAGAATCCGACATCGACGCCGGCATCTTTAAGGATCAGGTGTGTAGGCATGGGCATGCTGTGTTGTTGAAGTACCCATTGATCCTAGGCCGCCTGGTGCTGTCGGACTCAGAGCAAGTGTGTCTGTGGAAGCACTTGCTCAGAACGCAGTGCAGATTTTTGCCCTTTTGGACCTTCCCTTTGCATCTGTCTGCTGTCACGGCTTGGCGTCCGGATGGCTGCTATGTCAAAACCTGGGAAAACCGGGGAGGCAAGACAGGTTCGGGGGCAAACTGCCGCCAACTGACGAGAGGTGGGGAAAATTGACGTCCGTTGTCATTGCGCGGGAAAGGATGCGGAAGTTCACCAATAGTTGGGAATCAATGCCGGAAATCGACATGGCAAGTCATGTGGCGGCATCCAACGGGAACATATGTCATTGAGCGGGAGCGCGAGGCGGGGGCGGTCGCGCCACGGGGAAGATGTTGTCCTGGGGCCCGATATGAACTTACTGCCTTCGCGACGGAATCTTCATTTGAAGGAAGACCATCCGCGACCGCGCTAGTCCATGAGCGATGCGGATTTCATCTCTTCCATCGCGGATATGTCGCAGTTGAACTACTGCCAAAAAAATCATCAGCACAACAGTCTTCCCACAGTGAGTGAGTAAAAAATGCTTTAAAAACAACAACTTGCATCTGCATACGTCCAGTGAAAAGACCAGTGAGTGGAAAAACCAAACTGACCTCGGGTGTGGATAACAACAAAACGTGGTATAGAATCCGCAACATCACGGCCTAGCCTGATCGAGCTGTCGAGCAGCATCTATTTCAATTAAGTGTTTCAGGCTGTCTTCCTCAGGGGAGCAGCACAAGACCGAGGCTTAGGCCCGGCAGCATCGACGGTCTGCATGACTGTCAACGGAAGATTGCGCTCCAACTCGATTTGAGAGTCGCAGATCAACAAGTCAGAAGGCCCCGGCCCCTGGCGAGCATCGTAAAA
>JAOATE010000086.1 GCA_030158305.1 Burkholderiaceae bacterium | reverse complement strand
GCGGCTTCGAAATAAAACCGTTGCGAGAGCTCGCACCAGGGAGTGTCGCCTGTTTGGCTTGTGTCTTGGGGGTGGGGAGCGCGCATCAACGAATCTCTAATACTTTGTGTGTCTGTACCGATAATCGCCAGACGGGATTGTTTTGGCAATAGGCGATGGCTGCCCGCGTATTGGCGAGCCGGTCCGGACCATCCATGGCTTGAAGCAGATAATGCTCAAAGTGACTGGCGCCCAGTTGATCAGGCAAGAGCGTGGGTTGTGGGTAGACGAGCTTGAGCTCGTGACCTTGGCGCTGGACCCAGTCCGCGCCCGCTTTGGGACTGACGCAAATCCAGTCAATCCCAACGGGCGCCTCGATGGTGCCGTTTGTTTCGACCGCGATCTCAAAGCCTTTGGCATGGAGCGCTTCGATCAAGGCCTGATCGACTTGTAAGAGTGGCTCGCCACCGGTTAACACCACGTATTGGTGGCCATGTCCGGCGGGCCAAAGCGCAGAGATTTGTTCGGCGAGCACCTCGGCCGATTGAAACTTGCCCCCAAGAGTGCCGTCTGTGCCGACAAAGTCGGTATCGCAAAACTTGCACACGGCGCTGGCACGGTCTTCTTCGCGACCGGTCCAGAGATTACAGCCGGTAAAACGACAAAAGACCGCTGGCCGTCCGGCGCGCAGTCCCTCGCCTTGCAGCGTGTAGAAAATTTCTTTGACGCTATAGGTCATTGATTTCAATACTTAAATAAAGTCTAGATCGCGCATTGTAAACGCAGCGCTTGCAGCCAAGCGCGACAAACCGTTTAAAGGCCATTATCAAGTAAGCTCTTGCGGCAGGTTGCGCAGGCCCTCAAGGACGGAAGCCTGAATCAGTTTTTTGGATAAAGAGAGGATGTTGTGGGCTTATTTGAGCGCTTTTTGACTGTATGGGTGGGGCTCGGCATCTTGGCGGGTGTGGGGTTGGGGCTGTTGGCGCCTGGGATGTTCGCCGTGATCGCTGGCCTGGAGTTTGCACACGTCAATCTGGTCGTGGCGGTCTTGATCTGGATCATGATCTATCCCATGATGATTCAAATCGACTGGTCCTCGATCAAACAAGTCGGTCAAAAGCCGCGCGGGCTGTTCTTGACCTTGGTGGTCAATTGGCTGATCAAGCCCTTTACGATGGCCGCCCTTGGGGTTTTGTTTTTTGAGTATATTTTTGCCCCTTGGGTCGATCCTCAAACGGCGAGCGAGTACATCGCGGGGATGATTTTGCTCGGGGTCGCACCCTGCACGGCCATGGTGTTTGTTTGGAGCCAGCTTGTTAAAGGCGATGCAAGCTACACGCTCGTACAAGTGTCGGTCAATGATCTCATTATGGTGTTTGCGTTTGCGCCGATTGCAGCATTTTTGCTAGGCGTCACTTCGCTGATGGTACCTTGGGAAACCTTGCTGATTTCAACAATTTTGTATGTGGTCTTGCCACTGATCGCGGGTGTCTTGACCCGCGAGGCCTTGTTGCGCCAGTCTCCCACGGCAGTCAGCCGTTTTGTCGCGATGCTCAAGCCTTGGTCGATTGTGGGATTGATTGGCACTGTTTTACTGTTGTTTGGCTTTCAAGCGCGCACGATTGTGGCGCAACCTTTGGTGATCGGCATGATTGCAATCCCTCTGATTGTGCAGACCTATGGGATTTTTGTCGTGAGCTGGTTAGGCGCGCGCTGGCTCAAGCTTCCCCGGGAGATCGCTGGACCCGCTTGTCTGATCGGTACGTCAAACTTTTTCGAGTTGGCCGTCGCGGTGGCGATTTCTTTGTTTGGACTGAACTCAGGTGCGGCGCTGGCCACGGTCGTGGGCGTACTGGTCGAAGTGCCTGTCATGCTGTCGCTGGTGTGGCTGCTTAACCGTGGTCGGACTTGACGCGATCGAGTTTGACTCTCTTAAATCCCACGCCGTTGGCCAGCGCCAGCCCTGTAAAGATTAGTAAAACGCCAAAAAGGGTGCGCAACGTAAAGTGCTCACCCATCAGCGTCCAGCCCCATAAAAGTCCGACGACCGGGACGAGATATGACACTGTCATGGCACGAGCGGGGCCGATGTGCTGAATCAAGCGATAATACAAGACATAGGCGACGGCCGAACAAAGCACCGCCAAGACAAGGGCGGCGAGCCAAGCCACAGAGCTGATCGACTCGGTGGGCCACCAGTACCAGGCAAGCGGCAGCAGTAAGACGCCGCTCGTGAGTGAAGAGCCTGTCGCATTGACGAACGGACTAAACGAAGACAAGTACTTTTTGGCGTAACACGCTGAAAGTGCATAACAAATTGGGCCGAGCACGGCAGCGGTCAGTGCCAGAGTCGAGTTGTTCAAGGCGAGCTCAAAGCGCTCCCAGACCAGAAACGTGATGCCCAGCAGACCAATCAACAGCCCCAAGGCACCCGTCACGGTTAAACGGATCCCCAGCCATAGCCAGGCTACCAACGCACCCCAGAGCGGTGTGACGGCATTGATCACCGAGATCGTGCCCGAGGGAATGTGGAGCGCGGCATAGGCCGACAACATATAAGGCAGACTCGAGTCCAGTAGCCCGAGAGGAATAAAGTTTTTCCAGTGCTTGAGTAGGACCCACACTTCGCGCCTAAAGGCCAACACCAGCAACAGCACCAGTCCGGCGATCATCGTTCTCAAAAAGATAAGGGGTGCGGGACCAAATTCGGCGACACCGACTTGAATCAACAGAAATGAGCTTCCCCAAAAAAAGGAAAGCAATAAAAGCTCAAAAACACTATGAGGACGCATGCGTCATAGTATCCGCTTAAAATGCTTTTAATCCCCGAAGCTCCAGTGTCAATTGTGGCTTCGACCCACCTGATGCTTTTCTAAACGTGTTTTCTAAGTAATGACATACCGAAATTTTCTCTGGTTCATCTTTGCCGCCGCTGCCGTGCGTCTGTTGCTGCTTGGCTTTTCGCCGCTGATGGACACGACCGAAGCGCGTTATGGCGAAATCTCGCGCATTATGGTCGAGCTCAACGACTGGGTGACACCCTGGTTTACGTATGATGTGCCGTTTTGGGGTAAGCCCCCTCTGGCGTTCTGGATCACAGCCATTAGTTTCAAGATCTTTGGCGTCAATGAGTTCGCCGCGCGCTTTCCGCATTGGCTGGCCGGCATGGTGGTGCTCTGGATTCTGTGGGGCATGCGCCCGCGGAGCGGCTCGATGGGGGCGACGTACGCGATTGCCTTGCTGCTCGGCTCTGTGATGTTTTTTGTCGCCTCAGGCATGGTCATGATGGACATGGCCTTAGTGATTGGCACCACCTTGTCGATGCGGGGGTTCTGGAATGGTTTGCACGGCGACGCGTCGCGGCGTGGTTCTGAACGTTGGCTGCTCTTTATTGGTTTAGGGATTTCTTTGCTGGCCAAGGGGCCGGTGGGGGGCGTGCTGACAGGCTTGCCTTGCGGAATCTGGGCCTTGCTATCTGGCAATCTGCGGGTGATCTGGCGTGATTTGCCTTGGATCCGAGGATTGTTGTTGACCGCCGCAATCGCGCTGCCCTGGTATGTGATTGCCGAGCTACGTTCGCCTGGTTTCATCAACTATTTCATCGTGGGTGAGCATTTCAATCGCTTTGTGACACCGGGCTGGAAAGGGGATCTGTACGGCACTGCGCACGACTATCCCTACGGCACCATCTGGTTGTTCATGATGGCGGATGTGTTGCCCTGGACGATTTTGTTCCCCATTCTTGCGTGGCAGACGCGTGGCGCACGTGCGGAGCTGGCAACGGCTCAGCCCAATACTTCCCAAAAAATCCTGTCAACAGAAAGTGCCACACCGGCTGCTTGGCGCAATTACTTGCTCCTCTGGGCCTTTATTCCAGCAGTTTTTTTTACGATGGCAGGCAACATTATCTGGCCCTATGTCATGCCAGGCTTGCCTGCGCTGGCTTTATTGGTGGGGGGTTGGTTGGCCACGCGCGCCAATCAAAATCTGGTGAGGATTAATCTCGCGTTGGGTCTGACCATTACGATGGTGCTCGCGGTCGGTTTTAACGTGAGCATGCCCTTTACGGGACGTAGCAATGATCTGGCAGCCAAGACCTTGATTGAGGATTACCGGACGCGCCAACCTCAAGGTCTGCCCTTGATTTATTTGGGGCATCGGCCGTTTTCCGCGTCTTTTTATAGCCAGGGAAAGGCCTTGTTTGAAAAGACCCCGGAGAGTCTATCTAAAAAGCTGGAAACGACTCCTGCTTTTGTGGCGATCCGCACCTCTGATTTAGACTACATGCCGCCGTCTTTGCTCGCAGGCCTGGAGCCCTTGAGCAAGCATGGCTACTTTACGTTGTTTCGCCAGAAGGGCGTTGCAGGGGCAGCGCCAGGGTCACCAGCCAGCAAGTGATCAGCATCAGGGCGGAGCCTAGCAGCGCGTAGAGCAGGCCTCCCCATTGATACAACAGGCCTGAAAGCAGGGTGCCGATAAAGCGCCCCAGGGCGTTGGCGGCGTAATAAAAGCCGACGTCCTCAGCGGCCTTTTCTGAGCCGGCATAGGCCAGGATCAAATAAGAGTGCACTGAAGAATTGACGGCAAAGGCAAAGCCAAATACACCAAGGCCCGCGACGACGACCCATTCGAGGTGACTGACCTCGAGCCAAACGAGTCCGCAGAGCACGACGGTGACGAACGCCAGGATGGCAGACCAGTGTCGGGCGGCGGGCACTTCGTTGCTCAGTCCATCTTCACTGCGTCGGACCAACGAAGGCGCCATGGCCTGAACAAAACCATAGCCAATCGTCCATGCCGCGAGAAAACCACCCACCATCGTAAAGGTCCAGCCAGAGGCATACAAAAAGACGGGTACGCCCACCACAAACCAAACATCGCGCGCGCCAAACAGCACTACGCGTGCGGCTGCCAACAGGTTAATGCCGCGGTTTTTAGCAAAGAGTTCTTTGGCGGATTTGGAGGCTTTGCTTTTGCCCATCATGGGCGGCAGAGAGAACACTACGCCCACCAAAATCAGCGCTAACAGTCCCGCCATGATCCAAAGCGAACCCTGAAAGCCGACTTGATCCAGCAATAGTCCTCCCAGAAAAAATCCCACGCCTTTCATCGCGTTTTTGCTGCCAGTAAACCAGGCAACCCATTTGAACAATTGCCCCGAGGCTTGTCCTGCGGTGATTTTGATGGCGGATTTGCTGGCGGTCTTGGTTAAGTCCTTGGCCACACCGCACACGCCTTGCGCCATTACCACCCAGGCAACCGACATTGCTGCGGTCCATTCAGGCGAGAGTGCGGAGAGCAGCAGAAAACCAACAATCTGGGTCACCAAGCCCACCATCAGCATGCGCGAAATGCCAAAGCGTGTCGCAAGCCACCCTCCCAGCAGATTGGCCACCACACCAGCAGCCTCGTAGAGCAAAAATAGAAAGGCGAGGGCAAAGGGCGAATAACCCAAGCGGTAAAAATGAAGCAATACCAACATGCGCAGTGCGCCGTCAGTCAGCGTGAATCCCCAATAAGCGGACGTCACAATGGCGTAGTTGCGTGCGGCGTGTGTGGACATGGACGTTAAATCCCTTGTGCTTGCATGTGGCAGGCAAGGTCGATCATGCGACAGGCGTAACCCATTTCGTTGTCGTACCACGCGTACACCTTGAGAAGCGTGCCATCGGTCACCATGGTGGA
>JAOATE010000085.1 GCA_030158305.1 Burkholderiaceae bacterium | reverse complement strand
CACTCATTCCAAGCGCCCACACTTATCGGTTGTCAAATTTTTAAAGAACAAGGTAAAGATTGTACAGTAAGTTTTTCGCGTTTGCAAATCACTAACTGCTCGTAATTTTCAGTATCTTGGGGTTAACTTTGCCAAACTTGGCATTATCTCCGCACATCCTGCCAACTACTTACTTCTCTTTTTCTGCTGTTTGTGCAGCAGAGAAACGAGATTATGCACGTGTTTTTTAAGTGTGTCAAATAAAGCCAGCGGAAATGTACGTAAAAGCCAATATTTTTTCTTAGGATTGACTTAATTTGTCATAAAACTGCTTTTTAAACTTCGAAACCTTAGGTGCAATCACCATTTGGCAATAACCCTGCTCTGGATGTAGCGCAAAATAATCTGCGTGGTAGTGCTCTGCAGGCCAAAAAGTTTCTGCTGGTCTTATTTCTGTGCATACTGGGTTGGCAAACCTACCACTAGACTCAAGTTCAGCAACAAAATCTTGTGAAATCGTTAGCTGCTCGTTGTCTTGAAAGAAAATTACGGATTGATACTGTGGTCCAACATCATTACCTTGTCTTCCGGGAGTTGTCGGATCATGTGTGGCGAAAAAAACCTCTAATAACTCTTTGAAACCAATGATGCTTGGATCAAAGTCGATCTTGATCACTTCTATGTGCCCAGTCTGCTTGCCACAGACTTGCTCATAGGTCGGATGATCCACATCTCCGCCACAATAACCAGATTGCACGGCATGCACACCTTTTAGCGCTTTAAATACTGCCTCTGTGCACCAAAAGCAACCTCCGCCCAAGACAGCCGTTGATCGTTCGCCGCCCTGATCCGCTAATAATGATGAAGGCTGTCGCTCCGATTGCGTGAATGATGAGTTGCTCACACTTATTTCCTTAGGGAGATGATCCAATTCGCCAACTTTTGTGCATCTTGCTCGCTAACAGCCTGACCGGGCATCGGTACCGCCCCCCATTGTCCACGCCCACCCTTCCGGATGACCTGAACTATATAGAGGGCAGCATCATTTCGATCTGCGTATCGCTGGGCAATCGCCTGAAAAGAAGGGCCCACTCTTTTGCTATCGACTTGGTGGCATCCCAGACAAGCCCGCGCCTTAGCAAGCGCCAAACCCTCTGCGTGTGACAATGCCTGAGCTGAACGCTCAGCATCACTCGCAGAAGCGAGTGTCTGAGCGGCCACACTTCCGGCAAGTGTCAGAGCGACGGCCAAACAAACGCCTTTAGCCGCGCCCATCCAAACTGCCAGATTAAAAAACTTACTCGTCAAAGGCATCGGTGACAGCCCCACGGCTCGCTGTACTGGCCAACTTGCCAAACTTTGCTAATACACCGCGTGTGTAGCGAGGTGCGGGCTGCTTCCAGAGTTTGCGACGCTTTTCGATTTCAGCATCGGCAACGTTGAGTTGCAGCAATTGAGTATGCGCATCAATGGTGATGGAGTCACCCTCTTCGACCAAACCAATCAAACCACCCACATAGGCCTCAGGAGCAACGTGCCCCACCACCATGCCCCACGTTCCACCCGAAAAGCGGCCATCCGTGATCAAGCCAACCGTCTCGCCCAAGCCCTGCCCCACTAAAGCAGAGGTCGGAGCCAACATTTCACGCATACCGGGACCACCTTTGGGGCCCTCATAGCGAATCACGACAACATCGCCATGTTGGATCTTGCGCGCCATGATGGCGGCCATTGCATCATCCTCAGAGTCAAAGACGCGGGCAGGCCCTGTGATGACGGGGTTTTTTAAGCCCGTGATTTTTGCCACGCAACCCTCTGGAGAAAGGTTGCCTTTTAAGATCGCCAAATGACCTTGAGCGTACATGGCCTCAGGAATAGTACGAATCACGCTCTGACCAGCAGGCGGTTGATCAGGAATGTCTTTCAGCACTTCGGCAATCGTCTTGCCACTGATGGTCATGCAATCGCCATGCAGCAATCCGGCGTTGAGCAAAATTTTCATGACCTGCGGAATACCACCCGCGCGGTGCAAGTCAACAGTCAAAAATTGTCCGGACGGCTTTAAGTCACAGAGAACGGGCACACGCTTACGGACGATTTCAAAATCGTCGATCGTCCACGGCACTTCAGCAGCGTGCGCAATCGCCAAAAAGTGGAGCACCGCATTGGTCGAACCACCAATCGCCATAATGACTGAGACAGCGTTTTCGATCGATTTACGGGTGATGATGTCGCGCGGCTTGCGCCCGTGACGCACAGCATCGACCAACACGCGCGCAGCCTCTGCCGCCATCGTGATCGCTTCGCCGTCTTCGTTTGCCAAGGTGCTTGAGTAGGGCAGTGCCATACCCATTGCTTCGAACGTAGAGCTCATCGTATTGGCGGTATACATGCCGCCACAAGAGCCCGAGCCCGGGATCGCTTTTTGCTCGATGGCCTTGAAGTCATCTGTGCTCATGCGACCCATCGTGAATTCGCCCACGGCCTCAAATACCGAGACGATGTTCAAATCACGACCTTTATGCGAACCCGGCTTGATGGTGCCGCCGTAAACATAAATACCGGGTACGTTCGTGCGCGCGATACCAATCATGCCTCCTGGCATATTTTTATCGCAGCCACCCACCACGACCACGCCATCCATCCACTGCCCCATGACAGCCGTCTCGATACAGTCCGCAATCACTTCGCGCGAGACCAGGGAAAACTTCATGCCCTCTGTACCCATCGACATACCGTCGGAAATCGTCGGAGTACCAAATACCTGTGGGTTAGCCTTGGCTTCGCGAATCGCCACAATCGCAGCGTCAACCAAGGGTTGCAAGCCGCTGTTGCAAGGCGTGATGGTCGAGTGACCGTTTGCCACACCAATCATCGGATTGGCAAAATCTGATTCTTTGTAGCCCATGCCGTAATACATTGAACGGTTAGGAGCGCGTGTCACGCCTTCGGTAATATTTTTGGAGCGGTCGTTGTTTGCCATGAATAAACACCTGTTAGTGAAGTTTGCAACGGTTATTATCGGACATCTTTTGCTTGGTAGCTTGTGATGCTGCAATTTCCTAATTTTGACCCAATTGCCATACGTCTGGGGCCAGTCGCCATCCATTGGTATGGATTAATGTATTTAACAGCTTTTGGCTCAGCCTGGTTGCTGGGTCGCTGGAGAATCAAGCATCATAAAACCACACTGACGATGCGCGACCTCGAAGACATCATTTTTTATGGTGTCTTGGCCGTTGTGGCGGGTGGCAGGCTGGGTTATGTGTTGTTTTACAAGCCAACCTATTACTTGGCGCACCCCCTAGAGATTTTTTACCTCTGGGAAGGTGGGATGTCTTTTCATGGGGGCTTGATTGGCGTCACGCTCATGATGTTGTGGCTTGCGCGACATCGAGGCTATCGCTTTCTGATGGTGACCGATTTTGTCGCACCCCTCATCCCTTTGGGCTTGGCGACTGGTAGGCTCGGCAACTTTATCAATGGCGAACTCTGGGGCAGAGCGAGCACATTGCCTTGGGCCATGGTGTTTCCTCAAAGTGGCGACGGAGTCGCCAGGCACCCTTCTCAGCTTTATCAACTTGGCTTAGAGGGACTCGCATTATTTATTCTGGTTTGGTGGTTTGCCAACAAATCACGTCCGCTGGGTCAAGTGACAGCTGTTTTTCTGATGGGGTATGGCTTTTTCCGCTTTATTGCGGAATTTGCCCGCGAACCGGATAACTTCCTGGGCCTTTTAGCGGCGGGCCTCTCAATGGGCCAGTGGTTATCTTTGCCTATGATTGTGTTTGGAGCAGCGCTTTTTATTTGGGCATCCAAACAGCCCCAAACTCAAAAATAAAAAAGATTAAAAAAAAGCCTGCCAATTGATTTTGGCAGGCTTTTTCAATAAATGCCCCGCTTGTGCCGTTAAGGCCGGCATCTCGAACCTAAGGTTCAAGTTGGCCACGTTCTGCTTGATTTCGAGCGCATCTGACTAGAGACGAGCATTCCCATCGAGCTATCCTGCGACCTGAATATGCCAAAGCATTGGTTCTGAGAATATATGACCTAGTCACGAACACAGCAGGGACAAACTTTTTAATGACGAAGACTTAATTAACACCGGCATTCAATGTGTATGAAACGGTTTTACCGGGGCTTTACCGCACGATTTGGTGCGACTGTTGCCAAAGCTTCGTCAAGCATTGCATTCATGTCGTCAATTCTACGCTTGAAGTCACCAACCGCCAAGCCGCCTAGCGGACCATCCGGTGCGCGAACAGACAAAAGCTCGACTGCGATCTGAATAGCGGCCATGACAGCAATGCGCTCGTTACCAGAAACTTTTCCAGTTCCTTGAATACGACCAGCAAGCTGGCTGACGTGCTGGGCAGCAGCGGATAAAGCCTGCTTTTCCTCTGGTGGGCAAGCGAGAGAATAGTCGCGCCCTAAGATAGAAATATCGACGCGCTCCATCATTGCTGCTCCTCGGTCTGTGTTGCACCAGGCAAACGCTCCAGCACAGCATCAATACGTTGACGCGCCTGCGCGGTCACATCTCGTAAAGCTGAGACCTCTTTATCACGAGCAGAGAGCTGCGCTTGCAGCGTGTGGTGCTCCTGTTTGAACAAGTCCAGGGATCCTTGTAAAACATCACGCTCCGAAGCAGCGGTCTGCGCCTGACGGCTCAGCACTTGGGTCTGCGTCCCCTCTTGGGCAAGTTGCGCCCGAGCGGCATCGCGCTCAGCCTCAGCCTGCGTAAGGCGAGCCTGCAAAGCGGTTTGCTCAGCGAATAGATGCTGAGTGTAGGCGAGCAATTTCGCCAAACGTGTGGATAGGTGATCAAGATCTTCAAGCATACCGATATCGTAAAGCAAAAATAGACAACCAAAATGGTTCGTGACTTACTCGTGCGATAAACAACCGTTAATTTTTTTTAACCATCGCAAAAAAATGTCAGCCTGCGTTCAGTTTCGCATGTTAGCAACTCTCAAAAACATACAAAACCTTAGGGACTCTCATCAAATCGAAGATTGCTTTGAAAATTTACGCCATATGGGCCTAGGTTTTACCCTTTTTCTAGGGAAAACCCCATCAATATTTAGCTCTTTTTGAGTTTGCTTTGGTCTCACTCTCAATTACCATGCAGTCCGTGGTGACCTCTTGTCTGAAAATACATTCAAGGGGTCATTTAGTCTGTGAGGCGCTATTTTTGCGCCACCCGTTTCAACAAAACAAATGATTAGCAGCGCAGTCAAGGAGCTCGACACCATGCAGCTTAAAAACAAACAGAACTTTTGGTCAGGGGTGATGTTTATCGTCCTCGGCTCAGCGTTCGCCTGGAAATCCACCGAATATTCGATGGGGACCGCAGCGCGAATGGGGCCTGGATACTTTCCTTTCTGGCTCGGTGTCATTATGGCGGTTCTTGGAGCCATCATTTTGGTTTCGTCTTTCGCTAAAAAAGCCCAAACAACTGAAATTACTAAATTCGACTTCAAGAGTGTGGCCATCATTACCGGAGCAGTGGTTGTGTTTGCCTACTTGCTCCAGCCTGCAGGTCTGATTATTTCCATGTTGGTCTTGGTCTTGATTAGCGCAGCCGCCGCGCACGATAACAATTGGAAAGTGACGATTGCGAACGCAATTTTCCTCACAGTCCTCTGCTATTTGGCTTTCGTTGTTGGTCTCAAGTTGGTGTTCCCGATTTGGCCCGCATTTC
>JAOATE010000084.1 GCA_030158305.1 Burkholderiaceae bacterium | reverse complement strand
AAGACCTGGGCGGTGGCTTGAAGGCCAACTTCCGCGTGGAAACCGACTGGAACACCGTGTCCAACAGCGGTAACACTGGCGCTGCTTATGTTTCTGGTGACGCAAAAGGCGCTGCTGGTACCTTCGGTAACGGCGAATTGCGCATTGGTTTGTCTGGCGGCTTCGGTTCTATCGACGCTGGCGCAGTCAACTACAACTCCCTGATTTCCGGTCTGGTTGGTCAGCCTTTCGGCACCGCCATCGGTTCTGGCTTTGCAGCAACCTCTGCTCGTTTGGTCCGTTCTGACAACTCCATCAAATACACATCGCCTTCGTTCAGCGGTTTGACTGTTTCTTTGTACAACGCTCAGAAACAATCTAAAGCAACCGGTGCTTCCGAAGCTGCATTCACAACCAGCTTTGGCGCCTACGACTTCACAGGCTCTGACGAAGTTAACGTGAGCTACAACAACGGCCCCATCGCTGCTTCTTATTCCAACTTGAAGCAAAAAGCAGCTGCAGGCACCAGCACAACTTATGACACTTTGGGCGCCAACTACGCTCTGGGCGCCGCCAAGTTGTTCGTTTTGATGCAGAACACCAAGAACAGCGCTGCTACTACTGACAATAGCTACGTTGCACTGTCGGGCACTTACACCATGGGCGCCACAACTTTGATGGCATCTGCTGGTACTTTCGAAAACAAAGCTGGCGTCAAGTCCAAATTGGCCGCCCTGGGTGCTGACTATGCACTGAGCAAGCGCACTGCTGTGTACGCTCGTTACGAGTCTATCGACGACAAAGCCGGTGTTGCTGCTAACCCAGCCACTTTGGTGGGTACTAACGACAAGCGTACCCGTACCGCCATCGGCGTGCGTCACGCTTTCTGATCGAACGCTGGCGCAAGCCAGCTCTTGATCTAAAAGTCAAAAACCCCACCGTGGCAACACGGTGGGGTTTTTTACGCCTGTGCGTTGTCTCCACGAGCTGCACAAGGCGCAGGCACTGTGTCGTCGTGTTTCACGTCATCTCAAGTGTCGATTGCAGTGGCGCCGGTGCAACAGGTCATTTCTTAAAGGAAGTAGCGTTCGGCATCGAACACTTAGATGAAAAGCTGTGGATAAGTTGTGAGCGATCGGTGTGCAACTTGCTCGGTAGTCGGCCAGATCACGGTGCCAGCAACTCAAGCCCTGCAAGCGGCGGTCAGACCATCAAGCTATCCTCAAGCCCGGCCGTTTTTGTGGGTTGGTTGCAGGGCTGCTT
>JAOATE010000083.1 GCA_030158305.1 Burkholderiaceae bacterium | reverse complement strand
TACTGGTGGCGCATCCCTGATTCGAACAGGGGACCTGCGGATTATGATTCCGTCGCTCTAACCGGCTGAGCTAATGCGCCTCCTATGACTAAAAGCAGCTATTCTAAACACTGACTTTTAACCAAGAGGAGAAAGTCTAGCATTTTTTTAAAGTCTCTGCAGACAAGTTGACCTGAGCCATACGCCAATGCCAACATATCAACATGTCAAAATACGCTTGAGTAGCGAAAGACATCACACAAAACCATGACAGAGACGAGCAAGATGCCCGAAATCATCCAAACTTTTATGCCCGAACCCAGTCCAGCGACCTTTAAGCTTCCCCGAGGTGCGACCGACTCCCATGTTCATGTCTTTGGCCCAAGCGACAAGTTTCCCTATGCTGCAACCCGCGGCTTTACTCCCGCAGATGCCCCCAAGGAAACCCTGTTTGCCCTACACAAAAAACTCGGCATCGACCGCTGTGTCATTGTGAACACACTCCTGCACGGCTTTGACAATAGCGTGGTGGAAGATGCGATGCGTGCGGCAGAAGGTCGGTATTTAGGCGTGGCGCTCACCCCCGTGGATCTGAGTGACGCAGAGCTCAAGCGCCTGGCCTCTGTGGGCTTTCGTGGACTGAGGTTTCATTTTATGCCGGGCTACAAAATCGACTACACGCCCGAACAAGTGATCGCCCTGACCCGCCGACTTGAGCCCTTGGGCATGCACCTCCAGCTTCAGTTGCACGCGATGCATGCCAAAGAAATGATGCCATTACTCAAGCAATCCGCAGTGCCTGTTGTTATGGATCATATGGGCCGCGTTGACGCCACGCTTGGATTGGGGCACGAGCACTTTCAAGCCTTTTGCCGCCTCTTGGAACTACCAGGTTTCATGGTCAAAGTCAGCGGCATCGACCGTATCGACGCACAACCACCCTACAAGCAAGGGATTCCCTTTGCCCGACACCTTGTCACGACCTACCCAGATCGCTGTGTGTGGGGCTCGGACTGGCCTCACCCCAACCATACACATATTCCAGACGATGGCGTGTTGATCAATTCGCTGGCTCAGATCGCGCCTGAGCCAGCATTACTGCAACAACTGATGGTGGATAACCCGCAAAAGCTGTATCGCTTTTCAGCCTAAGTCGTCATCATATCGAGGCAGGTTCGGGCGATGACTTTGGTCGCCCGGCGCAAATCTTCGAGCTCCAGACGCTCATCGGGCTGTTTGGCGCGACTTTCCTCAACGGTGCGTGGACCTGCACCATACAACACGACCGGTATACCTGCCTCGCAATACAAGCGCGCATCGGCATAAAGCGGTGTCCCGCAAGCAGGCACTTTTTCTCCAAACTGTTTTTCTGCATGGGTTTGCAGTGCCTCGACCAGTTCGGTACTGCCTGGCAGAGGCTTGAGCGCACGCGCCAACAAAATACGTTTGGTTTCAGCAGTGATGCCTGGGATCTGCTTCCAGACCGCGTCGATCGTTGCGCGAATACTCTCCTCGACCTGAGCAGGATCCTCTTCGGGAATCATCCGACGATCAAGTTTGAGGACGACTTTTCCTGGGATGACATTGGTATTGGTGCCGCCTTGAATCAATCCGATGTTCAGGTAGGGATGGTTGATGCCTGGCACCTGACTCTTGACGGACTTGTAAGTTTCGTTCAAGCCATACAACGCATTCATGATCTTAACCGCGGCTTGCAGCGCATCGACACCTGAAGTGGGAACTGCGGCGTGACCCATTTTTCCGTTGACCGTGACCTCAAACTGCAAACATCCATTATGGGCAGTGATGATTTGATAACTAAAGCCCGCAGCAATTGCCAGATCAGGCTTGGTGAGCTTGTTTTTTAGCAACCAGCCGGGGCCAAGCTCTCCGCCGAATTCCTCGTCGTAGGTGAACTGCAGTTCAATACGGCCTTTGAGGGGGGCGCCAAGTGACTCTAGCGCACGAACAGCAAAAATGTACGTCGAAAAATCACACTTACTCACGGCTGCGGCACGACCATAAATCCGCCCCTCATGAATCTCGCCGGCATAGGGTGGATGTGTCCAACCATCTCCTGGCGGCACGACATCGCCGTGCGCATTGAGTGCCAAGACTTTGCCACCCTCTGCATACTGCCTTTTGACGATCAGGTTCGTAATCGACTCTAAGCCAGCCTCGCGAACCACAGCCTCTGGCACAGCATGCTGTTCAGCCTGCATACCGAAGGTTTCAATCAGCTTAGCAACATGGAGCGCGTGCGGAGTGTTATTGCCTGGCGGTGTATCGGTCGGGACTTGAATCACCGACTGCAAAAACTTTACCTGTTCGTCAAAGTGCGCATCGATCCATTGATCGAGCTTTGCATAGAGTTCGGCGTGATTGTTGTTCTTCATGATGTCGGAGTGTGATTAGTTGATTTGATCTAAAAGGGCTTCAAAAGCCTGAGTCGCGAGTGTTGCGTCTTGGGCCGTGATGATCTCGAGAGGATTGTGGCTGATGCCACGATTGCCACCGCGCACAAACAACATCGCCTGAGGCATGATGGTGTGCATTTTCATGGCATCGTGACCAGCACCACTGTTCAGCTTAAACACGGGTTGACCGATTTTGGCGACCGCCCTCTCCCAGCGAGCCTGCCAGGCAGGGTCAGAAGGCGCGGCACTCGCACGCATCACCTCGGTGTATTCGAACTGGACTTGTCTGCGGGCAGCAATCGCATGCGCTTCTTTGACGATATCGGTTACCAACGCATCGCGCTGCGGGTCTGTGGGCGCGCGCATATCCAAGGTAAAGACACACTCGCCCGGAATCACATTAATTGAACCCCCAGGCACCTGAATCTGCCCGACCGTCGCCACAGATCCCTCATCAGCGCGTGCGCGCTGCTCAGCCATCAGACTGATTTCAGCGGCCGCCAACATCGCATCTTGGCGCATCGACATCGGAGTTGTACCTGCATGTCCAGCTAGACCAATTGTTTTGCAGGTTGCACGCACCCCTGCATTAATCGAGGTCACCACACCGAGTGGAAGCGCTTTTTCGCAGAGAACCGGGCCTTGCTCGATATGCACCTCGACAAAGCCGAGATATTTTTTAGGGTCGCGTTTAATTGCCTGAATGGAAGCAAGCGTCCCAGGCAAACCCGCGGTTTGCATCGCCTGCGCCATCGTAATGCCATCCGCATCCTGCTGAGTCAGCCATGCGGGGTCAAAACTGCCCGTTAAAGCCCCCGCAGCTAAAAAGGTGGCACGAAAACGCTGACCTTCCTCTTCGGAAAAGCCTACCACCTCGATACCGTAAGGCAAACGACGCTTTTGACTGGATAAAGACTTCACCACTGCAATCGGTATCAAAATACCGAGTCGGCCGTCATATTTACCGCCATTACGCACAGTGTCGTAATGAGAACCTGTCAAAAGCAATGGCGAATGAGCCGCAGCACCATGGTAGACACCCACCACATTACCAACCGCATCGACCGAAATCTGATCAAAACCAGCGTCTTGCATCAATGTTTTGAGCGTGTCCGCCACTGCTAAGTGCGCAGGGGTCAAGTATGTCACTGTCAGCTGGCCTTTTTCGGCCCAGCCAGGCTCACTATGCAGGGCCAGACGCTCCGACCACTGCATAATTTCTTGACCGACTTCTTGTAAAACCGCCATGTCGATTTCCTGTGAGAAACGTCGCACCTGTCCCTAACAGGTGTCTCTCACAGTTTAATCTGGACTTGAGGGTTTTTTGGAGGACTAGTAAGACTTATAAGGTAAAAATTTGCCCGACAAAACCACATTGACACGGTCGCCTTTCGGGTCTGGTTCGCGCTTGATATCCATCGAAAAGTCGATCGCGCTCATGATGCCGTCGCCAAACTCCTCATGGATCAGTTCCTTGATCGTGGTGCCATACACGCTCACGATTTCATACCAACGATAAATTAAAGGATCTGTTGGAACGGAACTGCGCAAAGAACCCTTATAAGGCACTACTTGCAGCAAGGCGATGGCTTCAGCGGGCAAGTCAAACGTTTTACCAATCACCAAGGCTTGCGCTTTGGTCAACGTCATTTGTCCCATACAGGCGGCAGTTGTCCACTCTTTGGAGAGTTTCAATTTTTTCGCGACATCCGCCCATTTCAAGCCCTTTTGAACTTTGGCCGAATAAATCAAATCAGTCACGTCTTCTCGGGTCATTGGTTTTGCAAGTGCTTTAGAAGTTGCCATGTCCTACTCCGTGTGAATAAATACAATCAAAAAAATTAAGCAGCTGCATAGGTCTTGGACCGATGCACAAGAAAATCAATCAAATGATTACGCAACTCATAAAACTTTGGGTCGTGATGCATCGTGGCGCGCGTGCGATCTTTAGGCAAAGGATTCGTGACAATCTCGGCGAGCACGGCCCGCGGACCATTACTCATTAAAAATATTTTGTCTGATAACAAAATTGCTTCATCCACGTCGTGCGTAATCATGAACACGGTTTGTTGAGTCCCGCGCACAATTGTGACAAGCTCGTCTTGAATATTGCCGCGGGTCAACGCATCCAACGCACCAAAAGGCTCGTCCAGCAGCAGCATCTTGGGTTGAATCGCAAACGCACGTGCAATACCCACTCGCTGTTTCATGCCACCCGAAAGTTGAGAGGGTTTTTTATCCTCAGAGCCCGTCAAATGCACCATATCGATAAACTGCTGCACATGTTCATTGACTTTGTCACGTGACCAGTCAGGCCATTTTGAGCGCACGGCAAACGCGATATTTCCACGCACCGTCATCCAGGGCATCAAAGCGTGAGACTGAAACACCACCCCACGATCTAAGCTTGGACCACTGATCTCACGACCATCGATAAAAGAATGACCGTTCGTCGGAGCCTCTAACCCAGCTAGCACATTCAAAATTGTTGTCTTGCCGCAACCCGAATGACCGATGATGCAGACAAACTCACCCCGATCAATCGTAAAGTTCACATCATCAAAAACGACCAACTCATTTGCACCACTCACGCCTGGAAACGCCTTGCGCAGTCCTTGGACTTGTAGAAAATTTTGCATCGTGCGCACTCCTTTCAAACTTAATCTTTATAGGTCACGGCTTTTTGAAGACGCGCAAAACAGAGGTCCAGCAACATTCCAATGAGACCAATCATGAGAACAGCTACCAAAATGTTTGCTATCGACAAGTTGTTCCACTCGTTCCAAACGAAATAGCCGATCCCCGTCCCTCCCACCAACATCTCAGCCGCCACAATCACCAACCATGCAATACCAATCGATATCCGCATGCCCGTCATGATGGTAGGTGCCGCCGCAGGAAGGATGACGAAAAATGCCTTACGCAAAGGGCTCACTTCGAGCGTGCGCGAGACATCCATCCACTCTTTACGAACAGAAGCCACACCAAAGGCTGTATTAATCATCATCGGCCAGATTGAACAGATAAAGATCACAAACACAGCCGACACATCCGAGTCCTTGAGCGTAAAGAGCGCGAGAGGCATCCAAGCCAACGGCGAAATGGGCTTGAGAATCTGGATGAAAGGATCGAGTGCTTGAAAAAACAACCGAGACATTCCAATCAAAAAACCCAGAGGTACCGCAACAAGCGCCGCGAGTCCAAAGCCAAGCGCCACACGAGACACTGACCATGCAAGTTGAATGCCAATGCCCTTATCGTTGGCGCCTCTGTCGTAAAAAGGATCGGACAAGTGTTCAACCAGCTTGGCGCCCACATCGAGCGGACCAGGGAAGGTAGACTTTTGACCCGTCGCGGCGGCGGCTCCAACAAGCTTGGCATACTCCTCATCTACGACTTGAGCACCTTGCGTTGGCATGGTGGCGATTTGCCAAAACAAGAGGAAAATCGCCAATACCAGCACCGACAACACCAAAGCTCTCGTACGTTCGTGACGTATCATTTCTATACCCTCTTGATCGCAAAGCTATTGAGGTATTCGCGAGGTTTGCTGGCATCAAATACCTTGCCCATCACAATGATTTTCTTGCTGTCGGGTGCCGGAACGGTTAGGCCCGCCTGCTCCATCGCACGGCGTGCATCGGTTGCCAAAAAAACATCCTGTGCAATTTTTTGATAATCAACCTCGCCCTTAACCTGGCCCCAACGCTGCATTTGCGTCATAATCCAAATAGCGAAAGACTCCCAAGGCATTGGATCAAAACCAATCCGATCCGGTACTTTTTTCACATTACCCAAGCCGTCCGCATATGTCCCGGTCAAGACCTGCTCGACGACGGTTAAGGGCTGATTCAGATAATTAGGGGTATGAATCGCTGCGGCAATTTCCTTACGATTTTCAGCTTTTTGAGCATAGGCTGTCGCCTCAACAATCGCACGCAACAAGGCGCTATAGGTATTTGGGTTCGCCGTCATGAACTCTTTGCTCGCAGCAAAGGCGCAACAAGGATGACCGTCCCAAAGCTCTTTAGACAGGATGTGAATAAAGCCAACGCCATCAAAAACCGCACGTTGATTCACAGGATCTGGTGCTAAAAAGCCATCGATGTTATCCGCACGCAAGTTTGCAACCATTTCTGGCGGAGGTACCACACGAATCTGCACATCGCGATCAGGATCAATACCGTTTTCCGCAAGGTAATAACGCAGCAAATAGTTATGCATCGAATAATCAAATGGCACCGCGAACTTAAAGCCTTTCCAGTCCTTGGGATTGCGCTTGTCCTTATGCCTCATCGCAAGCGTAATCGCTTGTCCGTTAATATTTTCAATCGCAGGAACGGTATAAGGTGTGGGCGTTGCGCCCGCGCCCATTGAAATCGCAAGTGGCATTGGCGAAAGCATGTGCGCCGCATCGTATTCTTTGTTGAGCGCTTTATCACGCACAACTGCCCAACCGGCTGTTTTAACCACCTCAACATTCAACCCCTGCTTTTTATAAAAGCCCATGGGATCTGCCATGATGATGGGGGTCGCGCACGTGATCGGGATAAAGCCGACTTTTAAATTCGTTTTTTCTAATTTCCCACCTTGAGCAAAGGCCTCTTTCGCAAAAGCCAGAGGAAAGATCGAAGAAATCGCAGCAAGTGCAGTCGGCGCACCCACGGCTTGCAAAAATCGACGGCGCATGTCGTCTTGAGGAAATATCGCACGCATGACAGCTTGCTCAACGACCCGGTCACCCAATGCCTCGGAAGAACGATCACGCATTTCACTCGACGCAGAGTGACTCGCCTCATGCTCTGCGGCTGAAGCATGCTGACCGCAAGAACAACGCAAGCGAAGCTTTGAATCAAATGGATTAGAGAAGATCGACATAATGAGCACCCCTGTGTAGAAACTCGGTACAGGGACTCAAGCAAGATGCGTGCCAAGCACACATGCTCTCAAAAAAGAGCGCTTTCGCGCAACATTGACTCAATGACTCGCTGCCCTGGCACCAGGACAGTGCGCAGGCCCGACACAAGGCAAGATGAAGCACCGCAATGGCGCTAAAACGCCAATCTAGTGCTGAAACATGGGATCGGGTTCACTCAATCAGTCTTGCAGCGTTAACAAAACAGGCTGATGGTCAGATACCTGCGTCAGTTGATCGACGATCAACGCTTGCACCCGAGTTGAAAGAGTCGGGCTCAAGAAAAAGAAATCACACCCAACCGGCTCAGGCCCGTACGTGCGATCAAAAATTCTAAACGTTGCAGGATAAGGCTTTGAGGAATCCAAAACACTCCAAGCATTGATAAAGCGCCCCGCTTCGCCTGGCGCTGTCATCGTCGCGTGCTCAACACTCGAAGATTCAAAGTTAAAGTCCCCACATAGGACTGCGTCCATTGTGTGGGGCTTGGCCTGATATGGACTACCTGCGATGACTTCAGGGGGATGCGATGCCAGCGCGCAGGCATCGAGATGAATTGCACGACAGGCACTCACCTGAGCGAGACGCGCAGTCGCGTTGTAATACTCAAGATGGGAGGTCATCACGCGCACGGGACCCCATGCTGCTTGCACGGTACACACCAAGCATATCCGTCGCATACTCGGCGTATTTGTCTCACCCATGTGAACAGGATCTGGCAATAGAATCTGCTCTACCAAGCGAACAGGCAGCCTGGAGGCAATGAGATTGCCAAATTGCTGACGATAAGTCCCGCAGGCGGATAACTCATCGACTGCCGAACCAAAGAACACTTCATAACCAGGCATCAACGCACGCACTCGCGCCACTTGATCTGAAGGCGTTTCACCCGTCAGTGCGTTGTAATTTACGCTGACCTCCTGCAGGCACAGCACATCAAAGTCTCCAATTTCACGTGCTTTATCCAAAACACGCTCGATATCGACCACTCCATCAAGCCCCTTAAACCACTGGACGTTCCATGTCAGGATTTTCATTTAATACCCGCCCGCATAAAAGATTGGACAAACTGGCGCTGGAAAATTAAAAACCCCAACAAAAGTGGCGCAGAGGTCAGCAAGGTTGCCGCAGTAATGATGGACCAGTCGATTCCCTGATCGGTTGAAGAAAACACCTGCAAACCTACCGTCAGAGGACGTGACTCGACGGAGTTGCTCACCACCAATGGCCAGAGGAAATTATTCCAGTGATAGCTGACGGATACGAGTGCAAATGCGAGATAGGTCGGTTTAGCCAAAGGTATATAGACATGGCGTAGCACCTGCAGTGCAGTCGCCCCCTCCATCTGAGCGGCCTCAATCAACTCTTTAGGAATTGTCTTGAACGTCTGACGCAGTAAAAAAATTGCAAAGGCTGAGGCAAAGTATGGCAAACCAATACCAAACAACGTATCAACCAACCCTAGCTGAGAGAGCGTCTGGTAATTTCTCACGATCAAGATTTCAGGCATCACCATGAGCTGAACAAGCATCAGCGAAAAAAGAATATTTTTTCCAAAAAACTCATACCGTGCAAAAGCATATGCGGCGAGGGTGCACAACACTAACTGAATCAACAAGATCAGCGTGACAAGCAAGGTCGTGTTTAAAAAATATCGCGCAAAAGGTGCCGCCTCCCAAGCAGCCGCAAAATTATCAAGTGTCAGCGGTGCGTCCCAGATCAACTTGGTCGCAAACTCCGAAGGATGAAATGCGGCCCAACACGCATAAAGCAAGGGCGAAATCCAACAGATTGCCAGTATCCAAGCCCCCATCGTCGAGAGGAAACCGGCAGGCTGCCCCAGCGCAGTCGTTGTCTGTCGGCTTTGTATAGCGGGTGAAGTCATTGCGTTCATCTGTAATGCGCCCGACGATCAAGTAAGAAAAACTGCAGCAACCCCACCACCGCAAGAATCAGCAGCAGCACTGCAGTCAGTGCAGATGCGTAACCACGATCCCAAAAACTAAATCCTACCTCGTACAAGTAAAACAACAATAATGAGGTCGCATTATCCGGACCTCCCTTGGTCATCACGATAATATGGTCGACCATTCGAAACGCATTGATCAAAGCATTAACCAAGACAAAGATTGTGGTGGGCATCAACAATGGCCACTGTATTCTGCGAAAGAAATACCAACGACTCGCCCCTTCGATTTGAGCAGCCTCTTGGTAGCTTGGGCTCAAGGTCTGCAAAGCAGCCAAATAGAAAATCATAAAAAATCCGGCTTCCTTCCAGATGGCGACAACGATCACGGATCCAAGTGCTAACTGCGGATCTCCGAGCCAATTTTGACTGGCAAAGCCAAACAGTCCCAGGACTTGATTGATCAATCCATATCCGGGCGTATAAAAAAATATCCAAATATTCGCCACGGCAATCATGGGCAATACCGTAGGTAGAAAAAATGACAAGCGTAAAAACTGACGTCCGGCAATTTTTTCATTGACCCATAACGCCATTGCAATCGAAAGCCCCATCGACACAGGAATGGTGGCCATTGCAAACCAAAGATTATTGAATAAAGACTTCCAAAAATTAGGATCCTCCATCATCACCTGGTAGTTTTCGATTCCCACAAAAACTGCCGCTCGCCCCGCACGCGGTGTCGACATCAGACTATCGATCAAGGTCCCGATTGCTGGGTAATGCGTAAAGCCCACCAAAAAAACGAAGGCAGGCAATAACAATAAATACGCGTGAATGTGACGTGAGGAAATGGTCATATGTAAAATTTTGCTGAGGCGGCTCAGGCGATCATCGTGCGCACATGATGATCGCCCCCCTTTCCTTTTTTTATTACTTATATTTACGCAGCAAACGATCTGCTTCAGCCTGAGCGTCCTTAAGTGCTTGTGCAGGCGTTTTGGCGCCGGTCAATGCCGCTTGCAAGCCATCGTTCAGTGCTTTAGTCACCCGCTGATTGTCGTGAGTCGACAACTCTGCGACGGCAAAAGGCAGTTGATCACGCGCCACCAGCGCAGGTGGAAACTCAGCAGCATATTTTTTCAATGCGGGTGTTTCATAGGCTGCAGGAGAAACAGCCACATAGCCAGTGTCAATACTCCACTGAGCTGCACGCTCTGGCTGTGTGAGCCATTTCGCAAACTTATAGGCACCCTCTTGCTCAGCAGGCGAGGCTTTGGAAAAAATAAAGAAATTTCCACCACCCGTTGGCGAACCACGACGCTTGCCTTCAGGCAACATGGCTACACCGAAGTCAAACTTTGCGTTGCTGCGGATGTTGGTCAAATTCCCTGTCGTCGTCCAGATCATAGCGGCTTTCTTTTCCATAAAGTCGCGGGGAGTTGTGCCCCACTGCACCACACCGGGTGGATGGATGCCGTATTTTTTGGACAGATCGACCCAATATTGCAAAGCTTCTACAGCCTTAGGATCGTCATACTTGACCTGATTGCCTGATGCATTTGCAAGGATCGCATCGTTCTGTGTGCTGAAGCCCTGAAATAACCAGTAGGGGAAGCCACTTGAAGGCACCTGAATGCCCCATTGGGTGACATTGCCATTGGCATCTTTTTTAGTGAGCTTTTGTCCCATGCTGATCGTTTCAGCCCAGTTTTTTGGCGGGGCATTCGGGTCTAAACCCGCTTCTTTAAACAGCTCTTTATTCCAATACAAGACAACTGTAGAACGCTGAAACGGAATACCCCAAGTCTTGTTGTCGAACTGACCATTTAAAAGAAAAGCTGGGAAAAAGCTTTTCATCCAAGCGCGGTCTTCATCTGTTTTAACAAACTTGTCGATGGGCGTGATGGCGCCTTCATCAGCAAGCGTAAAGGTATCCGTTGACAACAAAATCGCTGCGGTAGGCGGCTTGCCTGCCTTGTGCGCCGTCAAGGCTTTGACGATGGTCTCCTGATAGGTGCCAGAGTAAACAGGCGTGACTTTATAGTCAGGATAGGCTTTGTTGAAATCTGTCGCATACTGATCAATGATCTTTGTGATCGGCCCGCCTACTGCGATTGGAAAATAAAACGACACCTCGGTTTTGCTGAATGCAGTCGCACTCAGACAAACACCTGCAGCCACCAACGCTGCGCGACTCAAGAGTTTATTCATGCACTTCTCCTTAACGGTTTAAGTAATCGGTTTAAGTAAGCGGTTTAATATATACGCAGACCATTCTGATCAAACCAATGCAGGCTTGATGGCTCCCAACCCAACGCAATCTCACCCTGCACCTCTCGCGCATGCTTACCCTCGGCGCGAACGACCAAGACCTGGGTACCAACTGCCACGTGCAGCATCAGATCTGCGCCTGTAAAGTCGGTTCTAAGCAATGGCAAGCGATGCGCACCACCCAAGCGCACATCCTCTGGTCGAAGTCCCACGCGCACTGCGCCTGCAGGTGCTTCTAAAATAATATTCGTGCCGGCAATGCGTGAGCCCTCTAGTTCCAGCACATTCATTCTCGCACTCCCAATAAACTGCGCGGCAAAGAGTGTGCGAGGTTGTTGATAGATTTCGGTGGGCGTCGCCACCTGCTCAACGCGCCCCCCTTTGAGCAAAATCACACGATCCGCCATGCTCATCGCTTCTGTCTGATCATGCGTCACATAGACAACAGACAAGCCCAGCTTGCGCTGCAAAGCACGCAATTCGTGGCGCATTTCTTGGCGAAGCTGTGCGTCCAAATTCGACAAAGGCTCATCCATCAGACAAAGCTGACTATCTGCCACCAATGCACGCGCGAGCGCCACACGCTGCTGCTGACCACCTGACAGCTCTCCCGGCTTTCGGTCGGAAAGCTGAGACAAACTCAAAAGATCGAGTGTTTTACGCAAACGCTCATTGATCTCTGCCCTTGGCACGCGCCTGACCTTTAAGCCAAACACTACATTTTCAGCAACCGACAGATGGGGAAACAAGGCATAGTTCTGAAATACCATCGATACGCCCCGCTGAGCAGGCTGCGTATGGGTCACGTCACGGCCAAAGATCTGGATCCGTCCTGACGTGGGCATCTCCAGTCCAGCAATCAAACGCAAGGTTGTGGTCTTGCCACAACCAGAGGGTCCGAGCAATACAGAAAACTGCCCTTGCTCGAGTTGCAAGTCCGTCGGGTGAAGCGCAGCTGTGGCGCCCCAGCTTTTACCGGCCTGATCAAATTGCACAGCATTCATATCTTAGGGAACTCGCTTATTAGTTTTTTTGTTTGTCTCTCACATTAACTTAACTTTATTTAAGTTCGATGACAACCTATCCTTTTCAAACAACGCCTGTCTTTTGTAAAAGGGTGATAAATTGAATAATGGATCACCCTAGGTCACACAGTATGTCCTCTTATCAAGTACGACCACCCAACAAAACAGCTCCCAAGCTTCGCATTTGGGATCTGCCTACCCGCCTCTTTCATTGGCTGCTCGCTGTGAGCATTACCGGTGCACTCATCACGATCAATCTCGGCGGTGGGTGGATGGAATGGCATGTCAGATTTGGCATTGCGAGCTTTGTGTTGCTACTGTTTCGTGTCGTGTGGGGCCTGATTGGTCCGCGCTATGCCCGCTTTAGCCAGTTCGTCACGACCCCCGCCAAAACAATCGCTTATCTTCGTCACAACGCTGGCTCTCGACATGCGGGCCATAACCCCCTCGGCGCCTGGTCCGTTTTGGCGATGTTATTTTTATTTTTATTTCAAAGCTCGACAGGTCTTTTTGCCAACGACGACGTGATGACTCAAGGACCTCTGGCACAGTTTGTCAGTAATGACACCGTCGCATTACTCACCCGCATACATAGTTTTAGCGAATATTTGCTGTATGCCATCCTCGCTCTTCATTTGGGCGCGATCGCCTTTTATAGCCTACGAGGTGAGGCGTTAATTCAGCCGATGGTGACCGGTGATGTGCCTAAACACACACTGCCCTCAGGCACCCAAAGCGCCCGTGATGACTGGCGTGTCAGACTCGGCGCGCTCGTCTTGGCACTCGCGCTTGGCGCCTTAGCCTGGTGGCTTTGGGATCTCGCTTTTAATGCCCCCATGAGTTTTAGCTGAGAGACCTCACTCAATTGGTCACTTTTAGTGAATAATGCTGCACCACTAAATATAAAAAATGACTCGGGGAACAACAACATGCCGATCCTAAACAACGGTGACTGCAAGATATATTGGCGCGGTGATGGAGATACCCAACTGCCTGCGTTGGTGCTGGGTAACTCGCTTGGGACAGACCTAACGCTGTGGGATCCCATGCTCGAAGAGCTGATGCGCCATTTTTACGTCGTGCGCTTTGACGCACGCGGACATGGCGGATCTGAGGCGCCCCCTGGGCCATACTCGATCAACCAGCTGGCTGACGATGCCCAGGCCGTCATCGCGGCTGCCCGCCTCTCCAGTTACCACTATTGGGGGATTTCTTTGGGCGGCATGGTCGGGATGGAGCTCGCTGCACGTCGGCCTACAGGTCTTAAAAAGCTTGTACTGAGCCATACAGCAGCGGAGTTTGACCCCGGCATCTGGGACCAACGCATCGCAGCATTAAAAACCGGTGGCATGGCGGCAATTATTGACGGCGTGATTGGCCGTTTCTTTACGCCTGACTTTGTTGCTAAAAACAATGTCAATCTCAAACGCATTCGCAACATTGCTCTTTCTCAAGCCCCCCAAGGCTACGCGGCCTGCTGCGGTGCCATTCGAGATATGGATCTTTACCCGCGCCTGGAGCGCATCCAAGTTCCAACGCTCGTCGTGGTAGGAGATTTTGATCTCTCGACACCACAAGCCCGTGGCCAAGCCTTGGTGGATCGCATCAAAGACGCGCGCATGGTTCAAGTCAAAAGTGCGCACATCGCACCGCCAGAAATTCCAACTGAATACCTGGCGGCGGTATTACCCTTTATTTCTTGACGCGATAGGAGTCGTGACACGCTTTACAGCTCGCGCCCACGTCTCCAAAAGCTGCACGCAGCTTATCTAAATCACCTGCGTCGGCTGCAGCCGAGAGTTTGACCACTGCGCCTTCAAATTTGGTCTGTGCGGCTTTAAAGCCTGCCGCATCGGACCAAACCTCTGCCTTGGCTGAACTATTGCCTTGTGTGCCGGCTCCAAAAGCTCCCCAAGGAAGCGTTGACAAGGTTTGAACGATTGCAACGTTCGCCTTGATGGCTGCTGCATCATAAGGAGCTTGTCCTTTGATCGTCGGCTGCATCCGTCCAAACTGAGACGCCAAGACCACGAGGGCGGACTGACGATATTTGATCGCATCCTCAGGCTTTGCAAACTGGGCGCTTGCCGTAGACATCCACAATGGAGACAACAAAGCACCAGATACCAACAGAATCGAAAGCTTTTTCATGGTCGTACTCCTTTTAGAGATTAATCAGTTCACTATACCGTCTTTGCGAGGTCTTGCGCCAAACCAATATAGCTACGCGGTGTCATGGCGAGCATGCGTGCGCGTACCTCTGCCGGTAGATCCAGGCCACTAATAAACTCTCTTAAAGCCTGCTCGGTGATGCCCTTACCACGCGTCAACGCTTTGAGTTGCTCATAAGGCTGAGGCAAACCATAGCGACGCATCACCGTCTGGATGGGCTCTGCAAGCACTTCCCAGCTACTGTCAATATCCGCATCAATCGCGGCGGCATTGACCTCTAGCTTGCCTAAACCACGCAAACACGCATCATAGGCAACCAAACAGTAACCAAGCGCCACGCCCAAATTACGCAGGACTGTCGAGTCGGTCAGGTCACGCTGCCAACGAGAAATGGGTAATTTTTCGGATAAATGACGCAACACGGCATTGGCCAGTCCGAGATTGCCTTCGGCATTTTCGAAATCAATCGGATTAACCTTGTGTGGCATGGTTGACGAGCCAACCTCGCCGTCCTTAAGGCGCTGCTTGAAATAACCTAGAGCGATATAACCCCAGATGTCGCGATTTAAGTCGATCAAAATAGTGTTGGCGCGCGCAATCGCATCAAACAGACCCGCCATCCAGTCATGCGGTTCAATCTGGATCGTATGTGGGTTTTGCTTGAGACCAAGCTCCTTGAGCACTCCCGCACTAAAAGCAGGCCAATTCAACTCTGGATACGCAGACAAATGCGCGTTGTAGTTACCTGTAGCACCGTTCATTTTTGCAAGAGGCACGACCGCCTGAATATGCGTAATCGCATCACGCAACCGTGCCGCCACATTGGCAAACTCTTTACCGAGGGTCGTAGGTGTGGCCGGCTGACCGTGCGTTCGGGCCAACATAGGCTGTGCAGCTTGCGTCTGAGCCATTTGCTGAAGCGAAGCCAACACCTTTTGCAACTGGGGTACGACAACCTGCTCGCGCGCGCGACCCAGCATCAGAGCATGAGAAGTGTTGTTGATATCTTCAGAGGTACAGGCGAAATGGATAAACTCACCTGCTTTTTCAAGCTCTGGCGAACCTGCGACCTTTTCTTTGAGCCAATACTCGACCGCTTTTACATCATGGTTGGTCGTCCGCTCAATCTGCTTGATCCGATCGGCATCCGCCTCAGAAAAATTTGTCACTAAACCGCGTAACAACTGAGTCGCAGCTGGTGAAAAAGCAGGAAGCTCAGACAAACCTGCTTGAGACAAACCAATCAGCCAGGCAATTTCAACCTCGACCCGGTGCGCCATAAAGCCCGCCTCGGAAAGTAAAGGCCTGAGCGCATCGCAACGCGAAGCATAACGGCCGTCCAAAGGGGAAACGGCATTTAAAACAGTCAAAGCAGGATTTGTTTGCATAGGAGAGAAAGCTGACAAAAAAACGACAAAATGGATTGGATTGAGTTTATCACCCCCGTTTCAAGAGTAATAACTCCCTTTCTATCGCTTATCAGGGTATGGTAACGAAGTACTGATTAGTACGCCCATTAGCTTGCGGAGCTAAGAACCGCTTGCCTCGCATCTTAAGAGTTGATTAGCAAAACTAATAGAATTTGAGTATTGTTGTAAATTAAGCATTGTCGTAAAGTCAAAAAGCACATGAAACTCATCGCATCACTCACCAGTCCCTATGTCCGCAAAGTCCGAATCGTGATGGCTGAGAAAAAACTCGACTATCAGATGCAAATTGAGAATGTCTGGGCTGCTGACACGGTGATGCAAGAGTTCAACCCCTTAGGCAAGGTTCCCTGCCTCATTACTGAAGACGACAACCGACTGTTCGATTCGCGCGTCATTGCCGAGTATGTCGACACCTTATCCCCTGTCAGCCAACTCATTCCTAAAACCGGACGTGATCGCGCGGCTGCAAAATGCTGGGAAGCCTTGGCTGACGGCACGCTAGATGCCGCCATCACCATTGTCAAAGAACTGCAGCGCCCCGCAGCGCAACAAAGCCAGGAGTGGATTGACCGCCAATACGGCAAAATTCATGCTGCCATCAAAGCGATGGAAGCTGACTTAGGTACGAAAAGCTTCTGTATGGGAGTGAACTTTAGCCTTGCAGATGTAGCGGTCGGCTGCGTGCTGGGATATCTGGATTTTCGTTTTCCACACATTGATTGGCGCGCAGAGTCGCCCAATCTAGATCGCCTCTATACCAAACTTAGCCAGCGCCAGAGTTTCCTAGACACTGAGCCGCCTAAGCAATAATCCCCCCTCCTAGACATACGTCTCCATCATATAAGACGGCAGACTGTCCGGGAGTCACGGCCCATTGAGGCTGTTCAAAACTCAACCCAAAACCGCTCAGATCCGCCTCCGGCAATAGCGTACACACGGAGTCCTGCTGGCGGTACCTCGTCTTTGCTGCGTATTGACCGGCTCCGGGGGCATGACCGCTCACCCAGCTCACCTGATCCGCGGACAGTTGCTGAGAGAGTAACCATGGATGATCGTGACCTTCCACGACATAGAGCGTATTGGTCGTCATGTCCTTACGCGCCACATACCAGACCGGCCCCGTACCGTCTGCGTGCTGATGGCCTTTGACGCCACCAATCCCAAGTCCTTTGCGCTGACCCAAGGTATAGAAAGAGAGCCCATGATGCTCCCCCACTTTTTTACCTGTTTCAGTCAAAATCGGTCCTGGCTGGGTGGGCAAGTAGCGGTTTAAAAACTCCCTGAAGGGACGTTCGCCAATAAAACAAATCCCGGTCGAGTCTTTTTTGGTGGCATTGGGCAAGCCAAGCTCAAGCGCAATGCGCCGAACCTCGGTTTTATTGATCTCTCCCAAAGGAAATAAGGTCTGCGACAACTGGGCCTGATTGAGACGGTGCAGAAAATAGCTCTGATCTTTGGTGTGGTCGAGTGCTTTGAGTAACTCAAAACGATCCCCTGCCTGACGCACCCGCGCATAATGACCCGTCGCAATATGGTCTGCCCCAAGCGTCATTGCATGATCAAGAAAAGCTTTAAATTTAATTTCAGCGTTGCAAAGCACATCTGGGTTGGGTGTCCGGCCGGCCGAATACTCTCTTAAGAAGTCTGCAAACACACGATCTTTATATTCGGCGGCAAAATTAACCGCTTCGATATCCACACCCACGACATCCGCGACGCTTGCTGCATCTAGCCAATCTTGACGCGTCGAGCAGTACTCAGAGTCATCATCGTCCTCCCAGTTCTTCATAAACAGGCCAATGACCTCGTAACCCTGCTCTTTTAGCAGCCAAGCGGTGACCGATGAGTCAACGCCACCTGACATGCCCACTACCACACGCTTTTTGGATGTATTCATATTATTCAAATTGTAGTCGCTCTCAAGCAACAACCGGAGTGCATATGGCTGCTGTAACAGCTAAATCTCGGGTAATGAGCCCCGCAGGTGGTGTATAACCTAGGGATTCATCATCTTACCAATGGAGCGCTCGATGCGAATCGGAATTCCGCGCGAGACTCGCGATAGCGAAACACGTGTTGCCGCGACACCGGAAACAGTCAAAAAATACGTTGCCGCCGGGCACGAAGTGTTAGTCGAAAAAGACGCTGGCTTAGCTGCGCACTTTAGTGACCAGGCCTACGAGCAAGCCGGTGCCAAAATCGTCGATGCCGCACAAGCGCTTGCCGCTACGCTCATCCTTAAAGTTCGAGCCCCGAGTGCTTCCGAGCTTTTGGGTGTGCAGGCTGGTAGCACTTTGGTGGGCATGCTCGACCCGTTTGACGAAGCAGGACTCGATGCGATGGCACAAGCGGGTCTGACCGCTTTTGCGCTGGAGGCGGCCCCACGTACCACACGTGCACAAAGCCTGGATGTCTTGTCCTCACAGGCCAACTTAGCCGGCTACAAAGCCGTACTCCTTGGCGCTCACTATTACGGCCGCATGTTTCCCATGATGATGACCGCTGCCGGCACGATTAAAGCCGCACGTGTCGTGATTCTGGGCACAGGTGTCGCGGGTTTGCAAGCCATTGCCACGGCCAAACGCCTCGGCGCGGTAGTCGAGGCCTCTGATGTCCGCCCTGCTGCCAAAGAGCAAGTTGAGTCACTCGGTGCAAAATTCATTGATGTGCCTTTTGAAACTGACGAGGAGCGTGAAATTGCTCAAGGTGTCGGCGGCTATGCACGCCCCATGCCGGCAAGCTGGATGCAACGTCAGGCGGTGTTAGTCTCAGAACGCTGCAAACAAGCTGACCTCGTGATTTCAACCGCGCTCATTCCTGGACGTCCTGCTCCGACATTGATTTCAGCTGAGACGGTTCACGCGATGAAGCCAGGCTCCGTCATCGTCGATCTCGCCGTTGAACGTGGAGGAAATTGTCCACTTTCGCAAAAAGGCCTCGTGGTCTACGAAAACGGTGTGGCGCTAGTCGGACTCACCAACTTACCCGGCATGGTGGCCACAGATGCCTCAGCACTTTATGCCCGCAACGTCTTGGATTTTCTCAAACTCATTATCGACAAAGAAGCCAAGCTGGCCATTGCGCGAGATGATGACATTGTTGTGGCTTGCCTCGTCTGCGAAGATGGCAAAAATCTAAGGAAAAAATAATGGATGCGATTAGCCCTACCCTTGTTAACCTGATCATTTTTGTGCTGGCAATCTACGTCGGCTACCACGTCGTCTGGAACGTTACGCCCGCACTGCACACTCCTCTCATGGCCGTGACAAATGCGATCTCTGCGATTGTCATCGTTGGAGCCATGCTGGCTGCGGCACTCACTGAGGGTGGCTTGGCTCGCGGCATGGGTGTGTTTGCCGTCGCACTTGCTGCCGTCAACGTCTTTGGTGGCTTTTTGGTGACGCGACGAATGCTAGAGATGTTTAAAAAGAAACCGCCAAAAGATAAAGCTGAAAAAGATAAAGCCACCAAGAGTGGGAGCCATGCATGATTTCCATAAACGTTGTCACACTCTTATATCTGATCGCTTCGGTTTGTTTTATTCAGGCCCTCAAAGGTCTGTCACATCCCACCACCTCGCGCTTAGGTAATGCCTTCGGAATGATCGGCATGGTCATTGCTGTGCTCACCACTGCAGCGCTCATTGTGAGTTTGTCTCGAGAGGCTCAAGCGGGGGTTGGTCTAGGCTGGGTTTTGCTGGGCCTATTGATCGGGGGCTCAGTCGGCACCGTGATGGCCAAACGCGTTGAAATGACCAAAATGCCTGAGCTTGTTGCCTTTATGCACAGCATGATTGGTTTGGCTGCAGTTGCAATTGCTGTTGCGATCGTGGCTGAACCACAAGCTTTCAGCATAGTCGCAGCAAAAGGCGAACCTATTCCCGTTGGTAACCGTCTTGAACTGTTTATTGGCACCTTTGTGGGCGCGATTACCTTTTCAGGCTCCGTTATTGCCTTTGGCAAGCTTTCTGGCAAATATAAATTCCGCCTGTTTCAAGGCGCACCCGTTGTATTTTCTGGTCAGCACATGGTCAACCTTGCACTGGCACTTGCCATGCTCGGTTGCGGCATCTGGTTCATGCTGACACAGGACTGGACGCCTTTTGTCATCATGACCATCATCGCCTTTATTCTTGGTGTGCTGATCATTATTCCAATTGGCGGTGCTGACATGCCCGTGGTTGTCTCCATGCTCAATAGCTATTCGGGCTGGGCGGCAGCAGGCATTGGCTTTTCACTCAACAATCCAATGCTGATCATCGCGGGCTCATTGGTCGGCTCCTCTGGCGCTATTCTGTCCTACATTATGTGCAAGGCCATGAACCGGTCTTTCTTTAATGTGATTTTGGGTGGCTTTGGCGGTGCGACAGATGCTGGCCCTGCCGCTGGCTCAGGCGTGCAGCGGAATGTGCGTTCAGGCAGTCCGGATGATGCAGCATTCTTGCTCACCAACGCTGAAACCGTCACGATCGTGCCAGGCTATGGCTTGGCCGTAGCGCGTGCGCAGCATGCACTCAAGGAGTTGGCAGAAAAACTCACGGAGCATGGCGTGACCGTCAAATACGCCATTCATCCTGTCGCGGGTCGTATGCCAGGACACATGAACGTTCTGCTGGCCGAAGCAGAGGTTCCCTACGATCAAGTGTTCGAGATGGAAGACATCAACAGCGAGTTTGCGCAGACAGACGTTGTCTTAGTGTTAGGTGCGAATGATGTGGTCAACCCAGCAGCTAAAAATGACCCAAAGTCGCCCATCGCTGGCATGCCCATCCTCGAAGCTTACAAAGCTAAAACCATCATCGTCAACAAACGCTCTATGGCCTCGGGTTATGCAGGGTTGGACAACGAGCTTTTTTATCTCGACAAAACCATGATGGTGTTTGGCGATGCTAAAAAGGTCATCGAAGATTTGGTGAAAGCAGTAGAGAACACTTAATAAATACTGAGTCATTACCACTTGAAAGCTGAGTGAAAACTAAAGCCGTGACAACTTCACTTGTCACGGCTTTAATTTGTATAGCGAAGGACATACACCGCTGCGGCAAAGAGCGACGGCAACAACCCCACCAGCAACGCAACAATGCGCCACGTTAATTTGGTCATTTCGCTGTGCAGGGTCGTTTCAACTCTGCCGATTGAGGCATTCATGCGCGTTTCAAGGCATGCCAGATCCTCCCTTGTTGCGAGGGTCGGAATAATGGCTTCTAGTCGTGCAAATCTGATTTCCATTGTGAAATTTTAGCTTCTGCTCGGCCTAAATTTCAATGCGTATAGCGCGTATATTTTGTAACTTTTTGTGTGCACTCCCGCTATACCTAGAGTGCTACTTCAAGGCCGCATCCACTGCTTCGATCCAATGACGAACAGGCGTATTGGTGCCACTTTGCAAATGACCAATACAACCAATATTTGACGACAACATCATGTCAGGTTCGGCAGCATTGAGATGCTCGAGTTTACGATCGCGCAATGCAGTCGAGATTTCGGGTTGCAAAACAGAATACGCGCCCCCTGAGCCACAGCACAGATGACTCTCATTAAACGTTTGCAAAGACATCCCGAGTGAAGATAAGAGTTGCTCGCTCTCAGGCCGCAGTCCTTGCCAGTGCTGTAACGTGCAAGGAGGATGAAAAACGGGTCGCTTCGGAAGTTTTGACACATCAATGTGCTGAGCAAGCGCTAGGGCATGTGGTGACACAACTTGAGCGACATCGCGCACAAAGGACACAATCTTTTCGGCTTTTGGTAGATAAACAGGATCATCTCGCAAATGATGTGCGTACTCGGCCACCATCGCGCCGCACCCCGAAGCATTCATCACAATTGCCTCAATCTTGCCTGACTCAATATGCGGCAACCACGCATCAATGTTTAGACGCATCTGCGCGCGTGCGCGCTCCTGATCATCCAAATGAAAGCTCAAGGCACCACAGCAGCCCGCGCCCGCCACGACTTGCGTACCAATGCCCAAACGATCCAATACACGAATCGTCGCAGCATCGATCGAAGGCATCATGGTCGGTTGGACACAACCAGATAACAATAAAATCTGCCGTGCATGACCAGAAGTCACGGGACGTGGACCAACCGGACGAGGCGCGATCACTTTGCGCTGCAAGGTTTCAGGCAACCATTCGCGTAAGGATTGACCAAGCTTGTAAGCAGGCGCAAAAAAACGCGATGTCAGCCCCTCTCGCAAAAGCGCACGTTGTACACGCTGAACCAAAGGCCGCTTGACCTTTTCCTCAACGAGTTGGCGACCGATGTCGACCAGATGACCATACTCCACACCAGAAGGACACGTCGTTTCACAGTTACGGCACGTCAAGCAGCGATCCAGATGTTGCTGTGTCGCCTGAGTGGGCTCCTTGCCCTCTAGGACCTCTTTGATCAGGTATATGCGCCCTCTGGGACCATCGAGCTCATCGCCCAGCACTTGGTAGGTTGGGCAGGTCGCGGTACAAAACCCACAATGCACACAACGACGCAAAATGTCGTCGGCCTCTTGCCCGAGTTTCGATTCACGTGCCCACTGCGCCAAATTGGTCTGCATGATTATCTCGTTATAAATCTGCGATCAAACGACCAGGGTTAAAAAGAGACTTGGGATCAAACTCCAATTTGAGCCGCCTCACGATGGTCGCATTACCTTGATTCAGAGGATGAAAAACACCTTGAGGAGGCAAAGGATGATCCGTCAACTGTCTAAACAAGGTGGCATGCCCCCCCGCTCTCTCAGCGACAGTACGAATATGCTGAGGATCACAATCTGCGGCAATCCAACGTTGACCGCCAGCCCATTCAGTCAGCGTGGGCCCCAGATCCAGCGCAGGTGTTCCCGGTGCACACGCCACTCTCCACAAGATAGGCGTCGCAAAAAAATCAAGCGATTGTTCGCGTAGCGCAACCCAGTACTTGGTCGCTTCAGCAAGATCAACCACTTCTCCGCCCATTGATTGGCGAGCCGCTAAAAGTGCTGCGGCAGCACCCGCCAAACGTACACGCAAACGACCTGCACCGCCGACTAACTCCCAAGCGGTTGCTGAAATGGGTAGTGGTTTTGCACGCCAGCCCAAACATTGGGATAAGGCCGCAGCTTCATCCAACTCCCACTCAAGCGTACACACCTCAAATGGTTTGGGAGCAACTTTGACAGACACTTGTGTCAAGGCGCCAAACATCCCCATCGCGCCAGTCAACAACCGAGATACGTCATAGCCCGCTACGTTTTTCATGACCTCCCCACCAAACTTCAAGACTCGGCCTTGAGCATCCAACAGATGCGCACCAAGCACGTAATCTTTGACGGGCCCCGCACCCAGTCGACCAGGCCCGGCTAGTCCTGCAGAGACACAGCCGCCTATCGTCGCTTCAATACCAAAGGCGGGAGGATCAAATGCCAGCATTTGTCCTGAAGCATCTAAGATTTCTACAATTTCATGAAGTGGCGTACCCGCCAAGGCTGTGATCACAAGTTCAGAAGGGTGATAGTTGACGATCCCTCGCACACTGCGCATGTCAAGCGTCACCGGGGCATCCCCCCGACGATCGAAAGGATTGCCGTAAAAGGACTTTGTACCGCCTCCGCGAATCAACACGGGCTTAAAACTTGCCCGTGCAGCCAGCACTTGATCAATCAACTGTGAAATTTCGTAGTTTGTCATGTGTCAGAATCTCGGCAGATCCGGAAACGCAATCGCTCCGCCATGCACATGCATCTTGCCGTATTCGGCACAACGGGCCAAGGTTGGGATGACTTTTTCAGGATTAAGCAGACAGGCAGGATCAAACGCGCGCTTGACTGCCATGAACACATCAAGCTCATCTCGACTGAACTGCACGCACATCTGATTAATTTTCTCCATCCCAACACCATGCTCGCCCGTGATGGTTCCACCGACTTCGACACACAGCTCAAGAATCGCCGCCCCAAAATCCTCGGCACGACGCACTTCATCTTCGATATTGGAATTAAACAAAATCAGAGGATGCAGATTGCCATCGCCTGCATGAAAAACGTTTGCACAACGCAATCCGAATTGCGTTTCCATGGCTTGAATCGCTTTGAGCACATCACCTAGTCGTCTCCTCGGGATCGTGCCATCCATGCAGTAATAATCGGGTGACACTCGACCGGCAGCGGGAAAGGCATTTTTTCGACCCGCCCAAAAACGCAAGCGCTCCGCTTCACTTGTTGATACCTGAAGGCGCGTAGCACCAGCACGCTGGAACACCTGCTCCATGCGCTGCAACTCTTCGGCAACCTCCTCTACCGTGCCATCAGACTCGCACAATAAAATTGCCTCGGCGTTCATGTCGTACCCTGCTTTGACAAAAGGCTCCACCATTTGAGTCGCCTGTTTATCCATCATTTCGAGTCCGGCGGGGATGATGCCTGCGCCAATGATCTTGCCGACCGCATCACTTGCTTTCTCAACGTCGTCAAAGCTCGCCATGATCACGCTTGCCAAGGCGGGTTTGGGGGTGAGACGCAAGGTCACCTCGGTGACGACACCCAGCATGCCCTCAGAGCCAACAAAAACAGACAGCAAGTCAGGTCCAGGACTATCGGGCGCAAGAGAGCCGAGCTCCACCACGTCGCCGTCCATAGTGACCATTCTGACCTTGAGGACGTTATGGATGGTCAAGCCATACTTCAGACAGTGCACACCACCAGAGTTTTCCGCGACGTTTCCTCCGATCGTGCAAGCAATCTGACTGGAGGGGTCAGGTGCATAGTACAAACCATAAGGAGCCGCAGCCTCGGAGACCGCTAAATTGCGAACGCCTGGTTGGACCACCGCTGTCGCAGCCATCGCATCGATATGTTTAATTTGATTAAATTTGGCCAGTCCAAGCAAAACACCTTGAGCGTGAGGCATCGCCCCCCCCGAGAGTCCTGTGCCGGCTCCGCGGGCGACTACCGGCACATTGAGTCGCTTGCACACCTTTAAGATATTTTGGATTTGCGCCTCAGTTTCAGGCAACACGACCGCCATCGGCAACGATCGATATAGGGACAAACCGTCGCATTCATAGGGGCGCGTATCTTCTTCGCGGCTCAGAACGCAATGCGGCGGAACCACCGCCCGCAGAGCAAGCACCACCTCTTCTTTGGGTGGAACGATTAAAGGAGATAAGCCAGTATCGATGATCGCATTCATAGGGCAAACAATAGCGCGGAAGACAACTTTGCGCAGGACAGGACTTACCCGATGTTCGCCCTAAGGCCTGGGGTCAATGACCTTTCCAGG
>JAOATE010000082.1 GCA_030158305.1 Burkholderiaceae bacterium | reverse complement strand
CTAGTAGTTCGTTCCATCAATCTGGTTACTAAATAGCAGATAATCGCCACACATACTCTTCAACTCATGAGGGCGGTGATCATGGCGAGAAAATCTGAAAGACCTGCGTTGGTGCTGACACAAGAGCAACGTGTCACGCTCCAAGAACTTTCTGCATCGCGGGTAGCACCTGCGCGTGAGGTGGATCGTGCCAAGGTGATGCTTGGGTACGCTGATGGCTTCTCGATCACTGAACTCCAGCGCCGTCTTGGGTTCAGTCGACCGATGATCTATCGGTGCGTAGACAAGGCGCTGGCTGCAGGCGTTCAGATGGGTCTCAAGGACAAGTACCACCGCCCGCACGAGCCCGAGATCAGCGACGAAGCCAAGGCATGGGTGGTCAGCATTGCATGCACCAAGCCAAAGGATCATGAACTGGCAGCCGAGTTGTGGTCGATCTCGGCGCTGGCGCGATTTGTTGGTGAGTACGCGCACGCTGCTGGATTTCCCCGCTTGGCCAATGCGGGCAAAAGCACCGTCTGGCGCATCCTGAACGATAACAACATCAAGCCACACAAGATTCGCTACTACCTGGAAAAGCGCGACCCCGAGTTTGACCGCAAGATGCAGGAAGTGCTGATGGTCTATCGGGACGTTTCGCTGTACACCGAAGGCGCTGTTCATGATGCGAGGCCTAACCCCATCTATACCGTCAGCGTCGATGAGAAGCCCGGTGTTCAAGCCATTGGTTTGACCGCACCCGATTTGCCGCCGGTGCCGGGCAAGGCACCAAGTGTTGGGCGTGACTATGAGTACGTTCGTCACGGCACAGTATCCATTCTGGCCGGCATTGACCTGCATTCCGGGCACATTTTTGCCAACGTTGAGGACCGCCACCGAAGTATCGAATTCATCGGCCTGCTCAAGCAACTCGATGAGCACTACCCCGAGGAGGCCATTATCCGCCTGGTACTGGACAACCACTCAGCCCACATCTCCAAGGAGACTATGGCATATCTGAGCAGCCGGCCTGGGCGCTTTGAATATGTTCATACGCCCAAGCATGGCTCTTGGCTCAACCTGATCGAGTGCGCCTTCTCCAAGATGGCGCGCACATTCCTTCGACATATTCGCGTCACATCCAAAGATGATCTGAAGCAACGCATCCTCAAGGGCATTGCAGAGATCAATGCATCGCCAGTCGTATTTCGTTGGAATAAATTCGATCTCGGTGTTGTTTAATATGTAATATTTTTGATGGAACGATATACTAGA
>JAOATE010000081.1 GCA_030158305.1 Burkholderiaceae bacterium | reverse complement strand
TTCATTTCCGCAACTCCTTTACATACGCTTCAGCAATTTTCAGCCTAGCGTAGATAATGTCCACATCCTCTCTTGACGTTGAGTGGTTCGTCAATCTATATGAAATGGTATAAAAGTCAAATAAAGACGCCACCATTTCTGGCGCGATCCATGACTGTATTCGCTAATCCTGCGCATAAATACGTTATGTTGTGATCTGTTCTGATTGGAGCTCCCCTATGGCTGTCCTGTACCCTTCCCTGCCACCTTCAATACCAGTCACGGGCTTGCAACGCGAGCTCGATGTGCTGCGGGTGCTTGAGCAATCCTTGTCCGAGGGCTATGAGATTTTTCATAGTGTGCCGTGGCATACGGTGCACGAAGGGCGCGACCGGCATGGCGAGATCGATCTGGTGGTGCTAGGGCCGACGGGCAATATTTTGTTACTGGAAATCAAGTCCGGCGCGGTCGAGCTGACTGATGGCGTGATGTACAAAATGTACAAAACGGGTAGCAAGGACGTGGGCCGTCAGCTCAAGGTCCAGCACGCTGCCATGGTGAGTCGCCTGCAACAAGCGGGCCTGCGCGCGGTGGTGACCAACTGTCTGGTGTTGCCGGACTTTAGGGTCGAGGGACAGTATGTGGTGGGCATCCCGCCCGAGCGCATTGTGGATGCGACGGGGTTTGAGCAGCTGGGCTCGTATGTGATGGAGGCGTTGGCGAGCGGTGGGGGTGTGGGTGGTGGCGTCGGTGGTGGCGTCGGTGGTGGCGTCGGTGGTGGAAGCGGTAGTAGCTTCAGTGGTTCGAGCTCTGATCCCAGCGCGCTCACAGCCCTACGACAGTTTCTCTGTAATGAGTTTAAAGTCACGCCCGATCTGCGGGTCTTGGGCGCACAACTGCGTCAGACCACTCTTCGCCTGGCCGATGGTCTGGCGACCTGGGTGCCGCGCATCGATACGCCCTCGGGTGTGTTGAGGATTCAGGCGACGGCGGGCTCGGGTAAGACGCAACTGGCCTTACGTTTGTTACAAGATGCCGCTGCAGCCTCGCAACGTAGTCTCTATGTTTGTTACAACCGCGCGTTGGCGGATCACATCACGCAACTCGCCCCCACGCGCGCCCAAGTCGCGAGTTTTCATGAACTCTGTGTGGAGCATCACCGCCGGCATGTGGGTGAGCCGGATTTTGGTGCCTCGGGTTTGTACGATCAGTTGAGTGCTGAGTACAAGGACGCGGTCGAAGCGACTCCGGAGATGCAAGGTCGCTATCAATTGATCATCATCGACGAGGGGCAGGATTTTGAACCGGACTGGGTGGCGAGCTTGCTGCCGCAACTCTCGGAAGACGGTCGGATTTATTTACTCGAGGATGCAGCACAACGCCTTTACCCGCGCGACGAGTTTGATCTGTCGGATGTGGTGACAGTCCACTGCCAGGACAATTTCCGCACACCTCGCCAAGTCTGCCAGGTCCTCAACGCCCTCCAGCTCTCGCACGCACCGATCGAAGCGCGCTCGGCCTATGAAGGCGAGGTGCCCAATTTTCGCACCTACACGACCGAGGCGCAGCTGCGACGCGAAACCGAAGCCGCGGTGAAACACCTGCTGTCGCTCGGGATCGCGCTCTCAGACATCGCCTTGGTGAGCTGGCGCGGCCTGATGAACTCGGTGTTGATCCAGACCCCTGCCCTGGGTGACTGGTCGCTCAGACGCCCCACCGGCAAATACTCAAAGGCCGGGGATGCACTCTGGACGGAGGGCGATCTATTGGTGGACTCGGTCTATCGCTTCAAAGGCCAAAGCGCCGCCGGAATTGTCTTGACCGAAGTGGATTTTGCAGCGCTCGATGAGGGCGTGAAACGCAAGTTGTTTGTGGGACTGACGCGGGCGCATATCGCCGTGGAGGTGGTGCTGACGGAGCGTGCCGCTGGGGAGTTGGTGGGAGTGTTGTAGGGGGGGAAATAACGAAAATCTACTGCCAAAAAAAGCGAATTAACTTGAATAGATGAGTCTTAGACAACATCAAAATGAACCAAGCCAATTTCAAAATCTTATTTGTCTGCATGGGCAACATCTGCCGAAGTCCCGCCGCTGAAGCTATTTTTACTAAAAAGCTTGCTGAGCGAGATATCCTGCACAAGTTCAAGATTGACTCAGCGGGTACACACAATTTTCATCCTGGCGCACCACCAGATGAACGAACCCAGGCATATGCACTCAAGAGAGGATACGACCTTTCAAATTTGAGGGCCAGACCTGTTGTTGAAGGTGATTTCGAAGAATTTGATTTGCTGTTGACGATGGATTGGGAAAACCGTGCGTTGCTGGAGGAAAGCTGTCCTCCTTTACATCTCAATAAGATTCGAGGGTTGGCTGAGTTTTTGCTAACAACGCAAGCGTCTGTCATACCCGATCCTTACTACGGAGGGGATCAAGGGTTTGAACATGTATTGGATTTGATCGAAGAAGCCAGTGAAGGCCTGATGAAATTCACACTTCAAAAAGTAAAGGCATAAAGAAAATCAGCGCAGCCGTCGTTGCATTGACAGTCGAATACCTAAGATCGGACAACCTAGTACAAACGATAACTTGTTAGAAAACCGCCAGTGCTCTACTTTTATACTAATATATTAGTTGAAAATATGCCCAACACCATCAAACTCGACCGCTACCGACAAGCTGCACCTCAGCTATACGATCTGCTCAGAGAGCAGATCATTTCGGTTGAGCTCAAGCCTGGAGATTCGCTCTCTCGCAATGAGATCGCGAGTCAATTTGGTGTGAGCCAAACACCGGTGAGGGATGCATTGATGCGGCTCGAGCAAGAAAACTTAGTAGAAATCTTTCCTCAATCTGGCACGCGCGTCAGCAAAATTGATCTTCATGCAGCTCAGCAAGCCCATTTCTTACGCAAGTCTGTAGAAACTGAGCTCGTATATGAATTTGCCATTCAGAAAAACGAATCGGTCATTGCAGCACTCGACACTGCGCTGGATCGTTTGAAAAGTCTTGTCAATCAAGGTCACATTGACTCTTTCATCAGGGCAGATAAAGATTTTCATTATGTACTTTATGAGCAAGCCAATCTTTTAGAAATATGGTCCCTCCTTCAAATTCAAAGCGGTCACATCGATCGAATCAGAAGACTTCATTTACCCGCCGCGGGTAAACGACAAAAAGTAATTGATGATCATCAAAAGATTGTGGATGCGATTCGCTCGGGAGATGGCATGCATGCTCAGCGGACAGTACGAGAACATCTGGCAGGCACACTTTCAAATATTGATTTGATCCAGGAAAAATATCCTGACTTTTTTGAGTTGTAAACCTCGACATAAACGGAGACATACATGAACAACAATCAACGACGTCACATTCTTCTGGGTGGTGCAGCATTAGCCGCTACTGCGATGCTGCCTAAAATAGCGCTTGCACAAGCCAATAACTACCCCACTCGCCCAATTACCTTTATTGTTCCTTGGCCTCCAGGTGGGACTGCTGATGCGACGATGCGCGCACTCGCACAAGCGCTGACAAGTGAACTGGGTCAAACCGTCGTGGTTGAAAACAAAGCGGGTGCTGCGGGCATGATCGGTGCCAAGGCTATAGCCACTGCCAAACCTGATGGTTACACCATCGGTCAGATCCCTCTTTCAATCACTCGCTTTTCTCAACTTGGCTCCGCTCAGATCGATCCTGCCAAAGACTTCACATATCTGGCCAGAACCTCTGGTCAAACTTTCGGTATTGTGGTGCGTCCCGAGTCCCCTTTCAAAACACTGAAAGAGTTGGTGGATTTCGCTAAAAAGAACCCAGACCAACTGACTTACGCAACCTCCGGCATTGCTGGGCAAACACATGTCGGCATGGAGGAGTTTGCCATGGCTGCCGGTATCAAAATGCGCCATATCCCCTATAAGGGTGGTGCGCCAGCGCTCCAAGCGTTACTGGGCGGTCAGGTCGACATGCTGGCGGACTCAAGTGCGTGGGCACCACAAGTTGAAGCTGGCAAGCTACGCTTGCTGGCCACCTGGGGAGAGGAACGCCTGAAACGCTTCCCAAATGTTCCGACTCTCAAAGACCTAGGCTATCCGGTTGTCACCGACGCGCCTAACGGCGTGGGCGCCCCCGCGGGACTGGACCCTGCAGTCGCCAAAAAACTCGGTGCCGCATTGGAAAAGGCCGTAAAAAGCAAAGAGTTCCAAACCGCTTGCGATCGAATTGATGCGCCTGTCTTATATTTGAATCCTGATCAATATCGCGCCTACATCATGGAAATTTATAAAAAAGAAGGCATCCTGATAGAAAAGCTTCAACTCAAAAAACTACTAGCAGGCTAAAAACATGACAGCAACACCCGCCTCGCTTATCCGCCTGCATCCTGCGGATAACGTACTGATTGCCAGAGAGCCACTCACCATTGGCGCTCAAGTCGTACACAACGGCCAGTCCTTCAAGCTTCGCGCGCAAGTACCAGCCGGTCACAAGATCGCTGCATGCACGATCACAAAAGGAGCGGTTGTACGCAAGTACGACACGCCTATTGGTGTAGCGACGCGTGATATCGAGGCGGGTGATCACGTGCATAGTCACAACATCATGCTCAGCGACTTTGGTCACTCTCATGAGTTTGGCCGCGATGTAGTACCCGTGGAGTATGTTCCTGAGTCCGAACGTGCAACATTTATGGGGATCAAACGCAAGGACGGTCGTGTCGCAACGCGAAACTTTATCGGCATCCTCTCTTCAGTCAACTGCTCTGCAACCGTCATACGAAAAATAGCCGACTGGTTTACCCCAGAACGCCTGGCAGCATATCCAAACGTTGATGGCGTCGTAGCCTTTGCTCAGACAACCGGATGCGGAATGTCGTCGCCAAGCCTGCATTTTGATGTATTGCGTCGAACGCTTGCTGGTTATGCGCGTCACCCTAACCTCGCAGGTGTACTCATCGTCGGGTTGGGATGTGAACGCAATCAAGTCGCGGACCTTGTAGCGTCACAACAATTAAATGTTGGATCACAACTACAAACCTTAGTGATGCAAGAAGTCGGCGGTACGCGCGCCACCATAGAAGCTGGCGTCAAGGCAATTCAAGCTATGCTGCCTGCGGCAAACGACATCACGCGTGAACCTTGCAGCGCAAGTCACATAAAAGTCGGGCTCGAATGTGGCGGTTCAGATGGTTTTTCTGGCATCACAGCCAACCCGGCCCTGGGTGCTGCGATGGATATTCTAGTGAGGCATGGCGGGACAGCAATTTTGTCCGAAACACCGGAAATTCATGGCGTAGAGCATATGCTGACTCGGCGTGCAGTATCGCCAACTGTGGGTCAAAAGCTTCTTGACCGAATGAGCTGGTGGGAGGAATATACGCGCGGCCATAATGGTCAATTTAATGGTGTGGTCGCGCCAGGAAACATTCAAGGCGGCCTCGCCAACATATTTGAAAAATCCCTTGGATCAGCCATGAAAGGTGGCAGCACCCCTCTGCAAGAGGTCTACCAATATGCTGAACCGATCGAACAATCTGGGTTTGTCTTTATGGACTCTCCTGGCTATGACCCCTGTGCAGTGACAGGACAAATCGCCAGCGGTGCAAACATCATTTGCTTTACGACCGGACGGGGCTCCATGTTTGGCTCCAAACCTGCCCCCACCATCAAGCTCGCAACTAACACGCCCATGTTTAAACGCCTAGAAGAAGATATGGACATCAACTGTGGTCGCATCCTAGATGGTGAGTTATCTGTTCAGGAAATGGGACAAGTCATTTTTGAACACATTCTGACGACCGCGTCAGGAATGCAATCAAAGAGTGAGCTGCTAGGCCTAGGTGACAATGAGTTTGTCCCCTGGCATTTGGGAATTGTGAGCTAGTGACTTTCGCTC
>JAOATE010000080.1 GCA_030158305.1 Burkholderiaceae bacterium | reverse complement strand
ACCTCACCATGGATTTAGATGTCAATCTCAAACTTAGTCCTATCGTGATTGATGCAGCTGAACGCGGCGTGCCGCTTTATTTCACCTTGGATGTGAAAATTACTTCGCCGCGTTGGTGGTGGTGGGATCGACCGATTGTCGAGACATCATTGACCCGACGCATGTCTTACAACACGTTGACTCAGCAGTGGCGCGTTGCGACGGGCGATTTATTTTTGCCAGTCGCCTCACTTCAGGAGGCAGTGGCGGTGTTGGAAAAAGTCCGAGGCTGGCCAGTGGCCCCTCTCGATCGCTTCGATCCGAACACCCAATACGATGGTTTGGTGCGCATTCGACTGGATACCTCGCACTTGGCGAGACCGTTACAGCTTGATGCCCGCAATCGCGGAGCGTGGTCTTTAACGAGCCCTTGGACACCTTTCGACTTTTCTGTACGCAAGGGGGAGGCCGCTCAATGAATCCTCTCATGCGACTGGTCTCGGGTATCGGGATTGCTAGCGCGGTCGTGTTGTTCATTTTGTTAGCGTGGTCGACGGGTAATGCGTCCCTCTTAGCTCAATATCAAACTTTGCTGCTCTGGCTCAATGGTGGGTTGGCGCTCAGCTTGTTTGTCTGGGTCGTATGGTTGACATTCCGACTCGCAAGACAGTTCGCGGTGGGGCAGTTCGGTTCGCGGTTAACAGCTCGTTTTGCGTTGGCATTTACGTTGATTGGCGTATTGCCTGGCGCACTGATCTACACCGTGTCCTTGCAGTTCATGTCCCGTTCCATCGAGTCTTGGTTCAACGTGAGGGTGGATACGGCACTTGAGTCAGGCTTGGCTCTGGGCCGAGCAGCACTTGACTCTCAGTTGGCGCAACTCGATGCCCGCGCACGTTCGATGACGCCCGACCTCAGTAATATCCCAGATCCTGAGATTGCCGCTGTTTTAACGCGTCTGCGAGAAACAAGCGGCTCAATGGATGCGATGGTTTTTACAACGAGTGGTCGGCTGATTGCTTTTTCAACAGACAAACTTGGCACGCTATTGCCCCCTTTGCCTCCGGCTGCTGTGCTGAATCAATTGCGCACGGCGCGAGGTTATTCAGCGGCAGACTCGGATGATCCGACGGCGAATCTTGGCGATGCAGGGCTGCAGTTGCGCGTGATTGTGTCCGTGGGGTCGCCTGACCGAGCCGAAACAAGCTTGGGAGTGACGTCAGAGTCGCGATGGTTGCAACTGACGCAACCGGTTTCTGACAAGATCGCTCAAAATGCCCGAGAGGTCCAGAAGGGCTATCTTGACTATCAAGAGTTGGCCCTATCGCGTCAGAGTTTGCGCAATTTGTTCGCAGTCACTTTGACCTTGGCCTTGTTACTTGCCGTGTTCGCTTCAATCGCAGTGGCGCTGTATCTCTCTAAAAAATTGGTGCGACCCTTGTTGACGTTGGCGGCAGGAACGCAAGCGGTGAGTATTGGCGACTTTCGACCTCTTCCCGAGCCTCCGACAAAGGATGAGGTGGGCCAGCTGACACGGTCGTTTAACGACATGACGCGCCAGCTCGAAGACGCGCGGCGGATGGTGGAAACTAACCGTACTCAGTTAGAGCGCTCCAACGTGTATCTTGAGAGCGTACTGTCAAACTTGTCAGCGGGTGTCTTAGTATTTGATCAACAGTTTCGTTTGACGACTTTTAACCAAGGCGCACAGGCAATTCTGAGTGTTGATCTGCGCGCAGCTCCGGGTCGTCCCCTCGAAACAATTGATGGGATGATTGATTTTTCTGGCATGATCCGCCAGGCGTTTTCGCAGCATGCCGCAGTGGGCTCTGAGCGTACCCATTGGCAGGAGCAGTTTGAACTCAAGCTCCCAGATTTAAGTGATGACAAAAAATTCTACACATTAACGCTACTGGCGCGTGGCACGCAATTGTTGATTGATGGTCGAGACAACGGTTATATGGTGGTGTTTGACGACATCACCGAGGTGATGTCCGCCAACCGAAGTGTGGCCTGGGGTGAGGTCGCACGACGCTTGGCCCATGAAATCAAAAACCCACTGACGCCGATCCAGTTATCTGCTGAGCGTTTGGCAATGAAGCTCGCGCACAAGCTTGATCCACAGGATGCGGCGCTACTCGAAAGAGCGACCAATACCATCGTGAATCAAGTCAGCTCGCTCAAGCACATGGTGGATGACTTTAAAGAATATGCACGCAAACCGGCGATCCTGATGGTGCCGGTTGACTTTAACGCCTTGGTAGATGAAGTGCTTGGCCTTTATGGTTGGGACCCAATAGATGGTATGGTGAGAGATGAGCGCCATGCTTGGCATCTTGAGGTATCTCTGGATCCTACTTTGCCGCCTGTGTTGGGCGATCCGACTCAGTTGCGTCAGGTGGTCCATAATCTCTTGGCGAACGCGCGAGACGCTTTGGTTGAAAAGCAGGAGGGTGGCGTGATAGAGGTGACTACACAGCTTATCCAGGCTGGCAGTCGGGAAAATACTGAAAGCTCGGACAGGCCGGCCGTGAGATTTACGGTGTCTGACAGTGGTCCCGGCTTTGGTTCCCAGGTGCTGCAGCGCGCTTTTGAGCCTTACGTGACAACCAAAGCTCAGGGCACGGGTCTTGGGTTAGCGATTGTTCGTAAGATTATTGATGAGCACCAGGGGCGGATTGATTTGTCTAATCGCCGTGAAGGTGGTGCAAAAGTTTCGATTTTGTTGACGCAGCTGGCACAACCGCTAGACGGTTTGCGCTCAGGCAACGATAATGCTGATACGTAAGGGGTGGTGAAAGATTTATGGCCAGGATTTTGGTTGTCGACGATGAAGTGGGAATTCGCGAGTTACTCTCCGAGATTCTCTATGACGAGGGGCACACAATCGAGCTCGCAGAAAATGCAGCTCAAGCGCGTGCTGCGCGTTTGCGCGGACGTCCCGACCTTGTCTTGCTCGATATCTGGATGCCTGATACAGATGGTGTAACGCTTCTTAAAGAATGGGGTTCGCAGGGCTTGTTGGATATGCCCGTGATCATGATGAGTGGTCATGCCACGATCGACACGGCTGTTGAGGCGACACGGATTGGCGCAATCGACTTTCTAGAAAAGCCCATCACTTTGCAGCGGTTGTTGAAAACAATTTCAGCCGGTTTGGCGCGTGGGCGACTGCCTGTGGCAAAGTCGGCGAACGGAACGTTTGTGCCTGTCGCAGTGCCGAGCAATGTTGCGCCTGTTTTACCTGATGCCGCGCCCATGGCAGAGACTGCTGACATCGCAGAGCCCGTCGATCAAAGTTTGCTGGGCGATATCACTCTGGATCAGCCTTTGCGCGAAGCGCGCGATGCGTTTGAACGGGTGTATTTTGAGTACCATTTGGCGCGCGAAAATAACAGCATGACGCGTGTGTCGGAAAAAACCGGGCTAGAGCGCACACACCTTTATCGCAAGCTCAAGCAGCTTGGCATTGAGTCTCGCAAGCGCAGCAGCTGAAGCAGTACTTTGTCGACGGCTTCTTTAACTTGCTGATGCGGGCGGTTGACTCAGACCGCCAATACGTTCGTCCTCGAGTGCCCGCCTGACTTGTACAAGTTGAGCGCCGACTGCGACGGCGATTTCAGCGGGTGTGCGACTTCCAATGGGCAGGCCCACTGGACCGTGTAACCGGTCAATTTCTTGTTCCGAAAGATCAAAGCTCAGCAAACGTTCGCGCCTTTTGGTTTGATTGCGAATTGAGCCTAATGCCCCAACATAAAATGCTTTGGATTTCAACGCTTCGAGCAAAGCCATATCGTCGAGCTTTGGGTCGTGCGTGATCGCAACGATCGCTGTGCGAGAATCTGTTTGAATCTCAAGTACTGCATCGTCGGGCATCCCGGACTGAAGAGTGACGCCAGGCATGTCCCAGTCCGCAGTGAATTCTTCGCGCGGATCGCAAATAATGACTTGGAACTCCAGCATGGTGGCGATTTGAGCGAGCGCCTTGGCCGTCTGGTTGGCCCCAATAATGAGCAAGCGCCAGTGCGGACCATAAACAAAGTGGCAACCGTCCTCTTTGACTTCAGTTAATTGCCCAGGCCGTGCATCTGTGAGCGTCGAACGCCCAGACGACATGTCTAACCAGCGACCAATCAGTTTCTGGGATTCGGTGGCGATCACGACGGGTTCGAGCCAGTCGCCCTGGCTGAGGGGTTCAATCACCAGGCGCAAGGTGCCTCCGCAAGGCAGGCCAAAGCGGGCGGCTTCATCTTGAGACACGCCATAGCGAGCCCATTCAGGCTGGAGAGGCAGTCGGCCTTCCTGGGCACGGGCAATCAAATCGTCCTCAATGCACCCGCCTGAAACCGAGCCAATGACTCGGCCGTCTTTGCGCACGGCTAACATGGCACCCGCCTGGCGCGGCGCGGAGCCCCATGTTTTGACGACAGTGGCGAGATGAACAACATGACCGCCCAACACCCATTCGCGGGCTTGTTTCAACACTTCGGTATCAAGAGAGTCCATGCTGCGGTCTTTTTAGAAATTCGGTGGGGGCGGGCACAGGAGTGATCCAGTTAGTATACTGAGCGACTTTCCCAGCGTCGAGATCGAGTGTCACCTCATGGATCCACTATTTATCCTAGCTCTTGCCATTTTAGGCTGCGTTACCGGTTTTGCAGCCGGTTTGTTAGGAATTGGCGGCGGTATGCTGCTTGTCCCATTTTTAACATTGCTGTTGACATGGCAGGGTCTGCCCCTTGAGTTGATCGTGCATGCCGCGATTGCAACCTCGATGGCCTGTATTTTATTTACTTCTGTTTCCAGCGTGCGTGCGCACAATAAAAAAGGTGCAGTCCGCTGGGATCTCGTGGCGGCTTTGACGCCTGGCATTGTGATCGGCGGACTGATTGCAAGCGGTGCGATTTTTTCTTTTCTCAAAACCAGTTGGCTTGCGCTGTTTTTTGCGTTGTTCGTCGGCTATTCCGCCTACCAGATGCTGCGAGACAAGAAGCCAAAGGCTTCGCGCCAAATGCCTGGCAAGGTCGGCACGGTGGGTGCGGGCGGGACGATTGGCTTTCTCTCCGGTCTTGTGGGTGCGGGTGGAGGATTTATTTCGGTGCCTTTCATGCTCTGGTGCAATGTGCCCTTGCATCAAGCCGTCGGTACTTCCGCCGCCTTAGGGTTCCCGATTGCATTGGCGAACACGATTGGTTACGTGTGGTCTGGCTGGCACAAAGAAGGCCTGCCCTTTGAAATGGTGGGTTACATCTATTGGCCGGCTTTGATCATTCTGGCCATTGCGAGTGTGACCATGGCCCCGATTGGCGCGCGTGCCGCGCACAATCTACCGGTGAAAACATTGAAGCGCATTTTCGCGTTCTTGCTGTTTGGTTTGGCTGCCTACATGGCATACAAAGCTTACGTTTCATTTCTCGGCTGATTTTCTCTGAATCGCGCTCACACTGATGCGCGTTTCTCCCGACTGGCCGCGCCGCGTGGCGCTGCGCCAGGCATGACCGTAAGCCACCTCGATGGTGAGGTGTAGACGGCCATCAGGCTGACGTTGTTGCTCGAGCGCCTGCAGCAAGCGCTGTTGCCATTGTCGAGAGGTCAGGCTGGCGCGGCGTCCCAAAGAGGGGTTGCCCCCGAGACTTTTCACATCTTGTAAAAGTTTTTCTGGCGTTGCGTACGTCAGCGTCAGCACCTCTTGGTCCATCACGGGGTCCGCAAAGCCCTTTTCAATCAGCAGGTCACCAAAGTCGTGCATATCGACAAAGCCAGGAGTGGCGGTGGTGAGATTTGCCGAAGAGATGGCCTGACGCAGTTCTTGCATCGTTCCAGGCCCAAAACAAGAAAAAAAGACTAAGCCATTGGGACGGATGATGCGGCCCCATTCTTGTAAAACTTCGTGTGGCGCAGGGTGCCAATGAAGGGCGAGATTAGACCAAACAAGGTCAAGAGACTCTGGCGCTAGACTGGTATGCGCCAAATCACAGGCGAGCCAAGAGACCGGTGCTGGCCGACCCCTTAAGCGATTGATCCATGCGCGCAAGCCGTGTGGATAAATTTTATGCGCGCGTTGTTGCGCGAGTTTGAGCAGGCCCGGATTGTGATCTTGACCAATCAAGTGTGCCTCGGGGTAGCGTGCGTGAAGCAAAGGAATTTGCGCACCCGCTCCACAACCCGCATCCAGCATGTGTTGAGGCGCTAAGCGAACCAGTCTGAGGCGTTCGTCCATTCTGCGCGCGACCTCGCCATACAAAAACTGTGCCTCGCTGAGATCGCCTCGACGATTGAACTGACGCAGCACGTGGTCTGGGTGAATGGGCAGGCGATCGGGGGCGGATGTTGTTGTCATGGTGATAAAAAAGGCGTGCGTCGGTAGGGGGAGAATGCGCGCTGGAGGTATGAAAATGTACTCTATTCGAGAAAGAATTCGACGATTACTCCATGCGCCTTGCCCCTTATGCGGTTTGAAGGCACGTGGTGGAGATCTTTGTTTGGCCTGCGAAAATGCAGTGAGGTTCGACTTTGACCCGCGACTGCATTGTCCGCGCTGTTTGTATCAGAGCGCGGTCATGATGCGTGAGTCTATGTTGACGGGGCAGTTCTGTTCAGCGTGTCTCCAGCGCCCCAAAACCTATTCTCGAGCGATAGCGGGTATTTACTTTGCTGCACCGGGAGATCAACTGATGCGGGGGTTTAAAGCCAAGGGGCGCTTAACCGAAGCAGGGCTATTTGCCAGACTGTTATGGCGCAATATGCAGTTAGCGTCGCCACGGTTGCCCACGCTCGACGCCTTGGTGCCGATTCCGTCGAGTCGAGAGGCTATCTTGCAGCGCGGGTTTAATCCCGCCGGTGAGATTGCCCGAGAACTGGCGAGTTTAAGTGGTGTGTCATTGCGAGGGGCATGGTGTCGCCGCACGCGTGAGACCACTAGTCAGAAAACATTGGACTGGCGGGCGCGTCAGCAGAGTGTGCGCGGTTTGTATGAAGCACAGGTGCCTCAGGCATGTGGTTGGGTAGGCTTGGTGGACGACGTGCTGACCACAGGCAGTACGCTTGAGGAAGCTTCAGAGGCACTCCTGCGCGCCGGTGCGAAAGGGGTCGTGGCTTTGGTCGCGGCTCGGACTCTGGCAAAATAGCGTCCATGTTTGATGTCATCCTCGTTCAGCCAGAAATTCCGCCCAACACGGGCAATGTGATCCGCCTGTGCGCCAACACCGGGGCGCGCTTGCACCTTGTGCGTCCGCTTGGTTTTGAAATCGATGACACGCGCCTCAAGCGTGCGGGTCTGGATTATCACGAATGGCAACCAGTCAAAGTGCACGACAGCCTCGCGCTGGCAATTGCGGCGACCGGAGCGCCCGCCAACCGGGTCTTCGCGATGACAACCAAGGCAACACAGCTAGTGAGCGAGGTGAGCTTGCAAGAGGGCGATGTGTTTGTGTTTGGTCGCGAAACAGCAGGCCTCTCAGAAGAGCAGATGGGGCTGTTCGAGCCTGCTCAGCGCGTTCGCCTGCCGATGCTGGCAGGGCAGCGTAGCCTCAATTTGTCGAATGCTGTCGCGGTGGTGGTGTTTGAGGCCTGGCGACAGCAAGCTTATCGTGGCGCGGTCTGACTCAAACGCTCTCGAACAGGCGCGTGTTTAATCAAGAGAAAGCTTGAGGGACTCGATCACCGCATCCCAGCGACCTTGTTCTTCTTGAATCAATTGTTTGAGCGCGGCTGGGCTCGAGCCGACCGCCGAAAAATATTGAAGCGCAAATTTCTCTCGGATGTCATCGCTGTTCAGGAGCGCAACCAGTTCGGCATTGAGACGCTCCAAAATCGCGGCCGGCGTACCCGCAGGTGCAAGCACGGCATTCCATGAAATCGCTTCAAACTCTGCAAATCCTTGGTCTGCGAGTGGGGCAATGCCGGGTAAAGAATCGATCGGTTTTTTGCTGGTGATGCCCAGTGCTTTGACCTTGCCGCTTTTGACTTGAGCCATTGCGATGGCAGGCACCATGAATGCCGCTTGTATATCTTGTGCAATCACAGCCGTGGTGACTTGTGGAAAGCCGTTATAAGGGATGTGCGTGAGTTCAAGCTTTGCTTGTTTTTTAAAAAGCTCCATGGCCAAGTGGGATGCGCTCCCGGGGCCTACGGAGCCATAGTTCCAACGCCCTGCTTGCTGCCCGGCCTGTTTGACAAAATCTGCGACAGTATTGCCACTAAAGCCTGCATGGACGATCAGCACATTTGGACTGGTGGCGACCAAGGTAATCGGTGCCAGATCTTTGACGGGGTCATAGCCAAGCGTTTTTTTATAAAGTGTTGGTGCCGTCACGAGCGGACCGTTGATGGTGTAGAGCAGCGTGTAGCCATCTGCTGGAGCACGCGCCACAAAGCGTGTACCGATGTTGCCACCTGCGCCCGGTTTGTTTTCGACCACAATGCTTTGGCCGAGTTTGTTGGCAAGAGGGGTGGCCAACGTTCGTGCCAACAGATCAGGCGATGAGCCGGCAGGAAAAGGAACGATTAAGTGAATCGGTCTCGCGGACGGCCAAGCTTGTTGCGCACTGGCGGAGTGGGTCAGAGTGATCGAAAGTATGGCGAGAAGAGCAATGAGGAACGGCATCAAGCAACGCGTGCGGCGATCGTTGAAGGCAGAGGAAATATGGAGCGCGAAAAGCATGGGAAACCTATTCGGTCATTCTGTTGTGGCGACACGTGAAAGTAGACGTGAGACAGCTTCGAAAGGTGCAACACCCTCGAAAAGAACCTCACACACGGCATGGGTGATGGGAAGTTCGACACCAAGTTGAGTGGCGCGCGCGAGAACTGCCTTGGCGCAACGCGCACCTTCGGCAGTCAGACCGGACGCTAACACTTCGTTTAGGGATTGACCACGGCCGATTGCGATACCAACTTGGCGGTTACGCGAGAGGTCGCCCGTTGCAGTCAGGACAAGATCACCGAGGCCAGTGAGGCCAGAAAAAGTCGCACTTTGCGCACCGAGCGCCTCACCAAAGCGGGTCATCTCCGCCAAACCGCGTGTGATGAGTGCAGCGCGCGCATTGGTGCCGAGCCCGAGGCCTTCGCCAATGCCACACGCGATCGCCATGACATTTTTAAGCGCTCCCCCTACCTCTACGCCGATCACATCCTGATTGGCATAGACGCGCATTGAGCCACCATGGAGCGCCGCGATGGTGGCGCGTCGCAATGCGGCATCCTGACTGGCGATCGTCAGCGCAACGGGTAGCCCCTGTGCGACCTCGCGCGCAAAAGAGGGGCCCGAGAGCACACCAGTTGCTATGTTTGGCATGTCACGCAGGGCTTCTGCGGCAACTTCGCTCGGGAGCTTGCCGCTTTCAGCCTCTAGGCCTTTGCAAGTCCAGACGATGCCCGCAAGTGTTGGTGGAGTTAAAGGACGTTGAGCGGAAAGTTGCCGAGACAGTTTTTCGCTAAGTTCGGTACACAACGCACGCAGACCCGCGAGCGGCACACCGAGAATTAATAAGCCCGGTGCCTCTGGTCCTTTGGACTGCGCATGTGCGAGTGCTTCGTCCAGACTAGCGGTGAACAAGAGGCCATCAGGCAGCGCAATACCCGAGAGATATTGCGTGTTTTCTTTTGAGTGGTTGAGTTGCTCAGCGAGTGCGGCGTTGCGTGCCCATAGCATGGTTGGACCATGCCGACTCGCCGCACATGCGAGCGCGGTCCCCCATGCGCCAGCACCCAGCACCGCGACAGGGCGCGGTGTGTGTTCTGTTTTTTGCGTGGGCATCTTTTAACCGAGTCGCTGGAGATCCAAGCCTGAGGGCCGCTTTATTGGCGGGTCACGCCGGGAGGCAAAATCAGACCGGAGTCTTCGGGGGCGGCTGCGGCTTCTTGGGCGGCTTGCGCAACGCGCTGCTCGTAGAGTGCTTGAAAATTGACTTCTGCCAAGTGCAAGGGTGGCAGCGAAGTGCGAGTGATCGCATCCGCGATGTTGGAGCGCAGGTATGGGTAGAGCATCGTGGGGCATACGATGCCCATCAAGGGATCGATTTGTTCAGCAGGAATATTGACCATTTCGAAAATCGCGGCCTGAGTGGCTTCGACCAGATACAACACTTTTTCTTTGATACGAGTCGTCACGGTGACGGTTACAGTCGATTCAAACACTGTCTCAGCTAAAGCCTGGCCGCCAATGTTGATCGACACTTCGACTTCAGGGGCTTCTTGTTCGAGAAAGATGCTGGGCGCGTTTGGCATCTCAAGGGAAAGGTCCTTGAGGTAGACGCGCTGCATGTTGAATGAAGGTGCGTTGTCCGTTTGGGTATTTTGTTCGGCCATGAAATTTTCCAGTAGAGGCTTGAAAGGGATTCGGTCGTGATACGACAAAATCGCGATAAAACAGCAAAAAAGAGAGTGAACTTAACCGTTGAGCAGTGGTAAGAGTTTTCCCTCTTTATCCAGTGCGGATAAATCGTCAAAACCGCCCACATGGGTGTCCCCAATATAAATCTGAGGAACGGTGCGCCGACCGGTTCTCTCCATCATCAGCGCGCGTTGCGCCGTGTCTTCGTCAATCCGAATCTTTTCAATGGCGGTGACACCGCGTTGCGTCAACAACATTTCCGCACGCGTACAAAAAGGGCAATAGCCGGTGGTGTACATCACGACTTTATTCATGTGCAGTGCTCCGAAAGATATTATTTAGTGGTGAGGGGCATGCCGGCCGTCGACCAAGCGCGCATGCCTCCGCCCAATACACTCACCTCGGTAAAACCAAGGGCGCGCAGGCGAACAGCCGCGCTTCCGGCGGTTCGGCCGAAATCACACACCACGATTAAGGGTTTGTTTTTTGGCAAGTTGGCTGCTTTTTTCTCGATTTCTGCCGCAGGAATGCTACGTGCATGCAGGATGTGGCCGGCATGAAAGGCCTCAGTCGGGCGAATGTCGATGGCGATCGCATGCTGATGATTGAGCATTTGCACTGCCTGTGTGCAGGTGATGCTCGCGCCCGCACGCTTACTCTGAATCATCGGCCAGGCAAGGGCTAGACCGGAGACCAGCGCCACGCCAATTAACAACAGGTTATTTTGACTAAAAAAGAAATCCACGGTGTATCCAAAAAGACAGTTACACCCCTAAATTTGGGGTGGGTTATGAGATATGACTCAGACAATTATAAAATGATGCTTTATCCACACTTTAACCTGTGTCTGCCATGTATAAACTTGTATTGATGCGTCACGGCGAAAGCCAATGGAATCTCGAAAACCGTTTTACGGGCTGGACCGACGTCGATCTGACCGATCTCGGTCGGGATCAGGCTCGTAAAGCAGGCCAATTGCTCAAGGAGCAGGGCTACGAATTCGACATCGCCTTTACCTCCGTGCTCAAACGCGCGATCCGTACGCTTTGGATTGCCCTGGATGCCATGGATGCGATGTATTTGCCCATCCATAACAACTGGCGCCTGAACGAACGCCATTATGGCGCGCTTCAGGGCCTAAACAAGGCCGAAACGGCTGCTCAATATGGCGACGAGCAGGTATTGATCTGGCGCCGCGCTTATGCGATCGCCCCCAATCCTCTTGGCTTGGATGACCCTCGGCATCCAAAGTTTGACCCGCGCTATGCCCGCCTGACGGCCGAACAGTTGCCGGCGACAGAATGTCTGCAAGATACGGTTGTGCGCGTGTTGCCTTTTTGGGAAGAGACGATTGCTCCTTCAATCCGAGCTGGCCGGCGGGTACTGGTTTCTGCGCACGGCAACAGCTTGCGGGCATTGATCAAGCACCTTGATAACGTTTCTGAAGAAGACATCGTTCATCTCAATATCCCGACGGGGCAGCCTTTGGTGTACGAGCTCGACAAGGACTTGCGCCCGATTCGACACTATTACTTGGGTGATCCGGCTGAAATTGAGGCTGCAATGGCCGCTGTTGCGGCACAGGGCAAGGCTAAAAAGGACTAGCTGCATGCGTCTGTGGGCTCGTGCGTGGTGCGTATCGATGGTCTGGTTGATCTGGTCGGGTGCACCCTTGGCTGCGCCAGGCACTGATGATTTGGCCAGTCAACGCAGTGCTGCAGAACAGCAGAGAACTGACCTGCGCGCCCGGATTCAGACGCTACAAAAGGAGTTGGACGCCAGAGAGGCTGTGCGCAAAGAAGCTGCGGATGCGCTCAAAGCCTCCGAGGTGGCCATTTCTCAGACTACCCGGCGGTTAAATGAGCTTGCGACCCAGCTTAAAAAAGCGCGCGCTGAGCTCGAAAGCTTAAAAAAGCAGATTGTGCGCCAGCAGGCTACGCTCACGCAGCGCCGAGATGAGCTGTCAGATCAGTTGCGCAGGCAATATGCGAGTGGTTTATCGCCTTGGACTGCTCTGCTGTCTGGCGATGATCCTCAGGAATTGAGTCGAAATTTGGCTTATCTCGACTATGTGTCACAGGCGCGTGCCAAGGCGGTTGCCGAACTCAAGATTGAAATCGATCGCTTGGCGCAGCTGGAGGCGCGGCAAGATGCGCGTCAAAAAGAGGTTGCGCAGCTTGTCGAAGAAACCACGCAGCAGCGAAGCTTGTTGGAAGGTCAAAAAAAGGAGCGCGCCACGGTCCTTGCTCGCATCGAGGGACAAATTCAGGCGCAACGTTCTGAGGCGGTTCGTTTAGGTCAGGATGATCAGCGGTTGGCTGGCTTAATCGATAGCCTCGGCGGACAAATTCAGGCGGCTAAAAAGGCCGAAGAGGCACGTCGCGCCCTTGAGGCCAAGCGTGCTGAGGAAGCCAAGCGGGCCGAACAGGCGAGATTGGCAGAGCAAGCTAAGCGTGCGGAAGAAGTCAAACGCGCGGAGCTGGCGCGTCGTTCGGATGAGCAGCAGCGAAGCGCGCAGGCGCTTGCGGCACAAGAGGAGCAACAAATTGAGCGCGCACGCCGCGCCGCCCAAGAGCAGGAGCGAGCGCAGACCGCGCGAGCAACAGAAGCTGCTTCGGCACCTCAGTCTGGCGAGGGGCTTAAAAAAGGCTTGCGCTGGCCTCTTAGGGGTACCGTGATGGCGCGCTTTGGCACGGATCGACCCGAGGGGGGGATGTGGCGAGGCGTCCTCATCAAGGCCAGTGACGGTGCGCCGGTTCAGGCTGTGGGAGGCGGTGCTGTTGTCTATGCCAATTGGCTGAGAGGTTTTGGCAATTTGCTGATTGTGGATCACGGTGAGCAATATTTGAGCGTTTATGCCTATAACCAGAGCTTGCTCAAACAGGTTGGTGATTCGGTTCGTCCAGGAGATACCATTGCACTTGCAGGGAGTACGGGTGGTCAGGTGGATTCGGCCCTATACTTCGAAATCAGGCATCGTGGCGCAGCTGTTGATCCTTTGATGTTTTTGTCTCGCTGATTATTTGCGGACGTGGGATTGCTAATCCCTCCGCAGACCATGACGCTTTCTGTATTTATTTAAGTTTGATCGGCATTCAACTTGGGAATGTGCATGAGCACTCGCAAAATTCGTAGTTTAGGTTTAGTGTCCGTCGGCGTCATCGCAGGCGTGCTGTTGAGCGTTGGGCTGAGCGCGGTGGCGCAACGTGGCTCGCCTCTGCCCCTTGATGAGCTCAGACAGTTCTCCAGCGTTTTTTCTGCGATTAAAAATAACTACGTTGAGCCTGTGCCCGACAAAAAGCTGATCAGCGGCGCGATTTCTGGCATGTTGTCAGATTTGGACCCTCACTCTGCGTATTTAGATGCTGACGCGTTCAAAGAAATGCAGAGTGCGACGCAAGGTGAGTTCGGCGGCCTAGGAATTGAAGTCGGCACTGAAGATGGCATGGTGAAGGTGATTTCTCCAATCGAAGATACGCCTGCAGCCCGTGCCGGTATTCGTGCGGGTGACGTCATCACAAAAATTAACGACACTTCCACCAAAGGCCTCTCGCTAAACGATGCGGTCAAAATGATGCGCGGTCCGGTCAAAACGCCCATCACCCTGACGATTGCGCGTCAGGGTCAGGCTCAGCCCATCGTCGTCAAAATTATCCGCGACACGATTCGTGTGCGCAGTGTGCGTAGCAAGATGCTGCAGGACAATATCGGCTATGTACGGATTGCCCAGTTTCAGGAAAAAACGGGTGCCGACTTAGTCCGTCACTTGAAAGAACTTGGTGAGAAAGGCGCGCCTCGTGGTTTGATTTTGGATTTGCGTAATGATCCCGGTGGCTTGCTGACAAGTGCGATTGGTGTATCTGCTGCCTTCCTGAAGCCCGATACGCTGGTGGTCTCGACGGATGGACGCGCCCCTGATTCAAAGCAAAAGTACTTGTCCAACCCTGCAGACTATGCGCGTGGCGAAGGTGATTACTTGGCTGGCTTGCCTGCATGGGTTAAGACAGTGCCGATGGTTGTTTTAGTGAACGTGGGCTCAGCTTCCGCTTCGGAAATTGTCGCAGGCGCCTTGCAGGACCATAAGCGCGCCACGATCATGGGCAATCGCACTTTCGGTAAAGGCTCCGTGCAAGTCATTTTGCCTATTTCCGACACGACTGCCATCAAGCTGACGACGTCGCGCTATTTCACGCCCAAGGGGCGCTCGATCCAGGCAACAGGTATCATGCCTGATGTGGTGGTCGCCGATACGGCAGAGGGCGATTTATTCCGTATGTCACGAGAGGCGGATCTTAAGCGTCACCTCACTAATAATCGTCACGGTCAGCCTGAGTCCGACGCAAAGGCTAAAGAAGAGGAGCCACCTCTGGCCGATACCAACAAGATTTTCCAGTTCGGTACACCAGAAGATTTCCAACTGAATCAGGCTCTGAACTTCCTCGAAGGCAAGCCCATCCAAAAGGCCGTGCCGCGACCCAAGTCCGCTAGCACCGAGCCTGCTGGGAGTGCTGTAAAAGGCAAATGAAAGATACCCAGCTCTTGCGCTACGCCAGACACATCCTGCTGGATGAGTTTGGAATAGAAAGCCAGGAAAAACTTCTGGCTGCGCGCGTGTTGGTGATTGGCGCGGGAGGCCTTGGCTCTCCTGCCGCCCTATATCTTGCTTCGGCCGGTATCGGGCAGATCATTTTGGCGGATCACGACACCGTCGAGCTGAGCAATTTACAGCGTCAAATTCTCCATACAGATGCGCGAGTTGGCTCGCTTAAAGCAGAGTCCGGTCGTCAAACAATGCTGGCACTCAATCCAGATATTGTGGTCGAGGTGCGCACGACAAGGATGGAAGCTGAAGATTTGCGAGCTGAGATTGCAACAGTGGATGTCGTGTTGGACTGTACAGATAATTTTGCCACTCGGCATGCGGTCAACAAAGCTTGTGTCGAACATCGCAAACCGCTTGTTTCAGGTGCGGCTATTCGTTTTGATGGACAAATCAGTGTCTTTGATCCTCGAGATCCAGAGGCGCCTTGCTATCACTGTTTGTTTCCAGAGGCGGATGATGTCGAGGCGTTGAGCTGTGCGACAACGGGGGTGTTTGCGCCGCTTGTTGGCATCATTGGCAGCATGCAGGCCGCCGAGGCCATCAAGGTCATCGCGGGTGTCGGAAAAACGCTCAAGGGGCGGTTGCTGATGCTCGATGCCTTTGATATGCAGTGGCACAGTGTGCGCGTCAAACGGGATCCTGCTTGCCCAGTTTGCGCGAGTCGAAACTAAGCGCGTGGATCGAGCAAGAGTCTGAGCTGCGCATGCATGTGCGTCGAGGGCGTTGCTTGCCAGCCGCTTTGCGCAAACCGTAACCAGCTTCCCAACACAATGTGCGTCAACGCTGCCGCCAGTGGCGTGATTTCTATGGTGGGGTCTAGAGAACCCGTGGTGATGGCTTGTCGAAGGGCTTGTTTAAATACAGCCTCAATGCGGTCGGTGATTTGTGTGATGCGCCCCTGAAGTCTTTCGTCCTCTGTGACCAAGGCATCTCCCGATAACACCCGCGTCATTCCCTTGTTTCGCTCTGCAAAGGTCAGCAGCATGACGGCAATTTTGCGCGCCTGTTCGACGCCGTTAGGCTCGTTGGCGATAATCTGATTAATCAGGGTAAAGATGGTCGTTTCGATGAATTCGAACAAGCCTTCGAACATCTGAGCTTTACTGGCAAAGTGTCTGTAAAGCGCTGCCTCGGAGAGTTGCATTTTCGAAGCGAGTGCCGCGGTTGTAATGCGTGCTGCACGTGGCTGCTCAAGCATCTCTGCGAGAGTTTGTAGAATCTGGTGTTTGCGTTCGCCCGTTTTGACCGACATACACTTTTGTCCAGAATGAGCTGTTAAGTTGAAGGCTAGGTAAAAGACTTTGGGGTCATACGCCCTGCAGTGTGCGTTTTTGAAGCAGCAGATCGCCCACGCAGTTTACCCGCAAGTCTACGTAGTTGGGACGTCCCCGCCTACCTTTTGCAAAAGGCGTGCCGGGATGAAAAATATGGACGGTTCGTAACCCCGCGTGTCTGGCGCCGCGCAAGTTGGCCGTGGTGTCCTCAACGAGGACTGCGCGTCTTGGATGGATGCCTTCGTGCGCCAAAATGTGTCGCATCAGTGAGACGGACGGTTTAGGGCGAAAGTGTCCGTGCAGTTGCATATGCTCGATCCCCCAAAAGCCGTCAAAGCAGCGCAAGATATTTAAATGTTTCATCACTGCGCGTGCGTAATGGATCGGCGCATTGGTCACGAGAATTTTGCGCCCCGGTAAACGACGCAGTTTCTGTGCCAAGCCCCGCTCAGCTCTGACTAAAGGCGCCACATCAAAGTCGTGGCTGCGATGGAGAAATTGATGTGGATCGACCCCGTGATGGCGAACAAGGCCAATCATGGTGGCGCCGTAACGTTTCCAGTATGTTGTTCGAAGGTGATTGGCGGTCGCTTCATCGACCTCCAGACTTTCCATCACCGCGGCCGTCATCCCAAGATTAATCTCGCGAAAAATCTTGTGCGACGTGTCGTGAAGGGTATTGTCCAGATCAAAGAGCCAAACGCGCTCTTTGGCCTGGGTAATGTTGACGGTTCGTGCCGGCGTATGCACGCGGGCGCGCCGCGTGCGAATCGGCGCGTGGGGTGAGAACCGTTTTTGAATCACTCTGAAGTGATCATTGTGCCAACACCGCGATCCGTGAGGATCTCGAGTAGCAAGCAATGCGGCACGCGACCATCCACGACGTGAACAGATTTCACGCCATTGCGTGCGGCATCCAGCGCAGAGGAAATTTTGGGAAGCATGCCGCCAGAGATGGTGCCGTCAGCGAACAACGCGTCGATTGTTTTGGCGGATAAGCTGCGCATCAGTTGACCATCTTTGTTGAGCACGCCTGGAGTATTGGTCATCATCAGCAGTTTTTCAGCGCCTAAGACTTCCGCCATTTTTCCTGCGACAACGTCGGCATTGATGTTGTAGGCCAAGCCGTCTTCACCGTAGCCAATGGGGGAAATCACAGGGATAAACTGGTCGTCTTGCAAGGCTTTGACCACAGCGGGTTCGACGTGCTCGATATCGCCGACATAGCCGATATCCAAAGGGTTGGCGGGATCATCCTTGTTAGGCATCATTTTTTTGCGTGCCTGAATGAGGCAGCCATCTTTGCCCGTGAGTCCTACCGCTTTGCCGCCCGCTTCGTTGATCATCAAGACGATGTCTTGCTGAACTTGTCCGCCAAGCACCCACTCGACAACCTCCATGGTCTCTGCGTCAGTGACACGCATGCCTTGAACGAAGGTTCCTTTTTTGCCGATACGACGGAGTGCCTCGTCAATTTGCGGGCCGCCACCGTGGACCACGATCGGATTGAGTCCGATCAGTTTGAGCAAGACAACATCATGCGCAAAGCTGCGCTGAAGGACTTCTTCGGTCATCGCATTGCCACCGTATTTGATGACAATTGTTTTGCCATGAAAGTGCTTGATGTACGGCAGGCTCTCAGAGAGTACTTTTGCGACGATTTCTGGAGGCATGGATGCAGAAGGGGGCTGACTAGTCATTTGGCTGAGGCAACAAGTGTAAATAGTTGTTGAAAGAGAAGGGTGTTGATCAATTGTTCAAGAGGCGAGATTAGCCCGCCAAGGCTTTTTCAATAGACTTTCGAAATTCGGTTTTGTCATAAAGACCCAAATATCGCTTGATGATATTGCCATTTTTATCAATCAAGAACGCAGTAGGGGTGAGTTTGACGTCACCGAATGCTTTTGCGACCTTGCCCTGTGTATCCAGCGCAACAGTAAAGGGAAGTTTGCGCGTTTCAACAAAGTTGATCACATAGTTGGCCGGGTCGTACTGCATGGCGACCGCAATGATGTCAAAACCCTTTGAGTGATATGCATCGTAATTGGCGATGTTGTCAGGCATCTGAGCGACACAGCTGACGCAGCTTGTCGCCCAGAATTTCACCAATACAACCTTGCCGCGCAGCTCGGACAGTTTGATCGATTGGCCTGTCAGAGTCGTAAAGGTGACCTCCGGTGCAGGCGTGGCGCGGGTGCTGACCAACCATGCCGTCAGCCCCCCTACTGCAGCCAATAAAACAAGAGCGACTAGCTTTTTCATTGGATAGGCATCGCCTGTGCACCACCAGCAGGTGGTGTATCCCCACTCATCCCGCCTGTGGTGTTGGATGGATTTTCACCAAGCGGAGTTGTGGACGAGGTGCTAGTACTGCTGCCGCCACGCGCCGCATCGTCGAGTCGTTTGGCATCCGCAGGTGTAATGATCTGGAATAGTTTTTCAACGCGTTTGACACCACTGACTTGTGAGGCGGCTTTGGCGGCCAAATCACCTTCTTGTTGTGTCACAAGACCCATGAGATACACCACGCTTCGGTCTGTCGTGACGACAATCGTCCGTGAAGGAATGCCTTTGGTGGTCGCCAGGATTGTCATGACCTTGGATGTGATCCAGATGTCGTTGCTGACAATGCTAAAGGAAGCTAATTGTTTGACAACCTCGATTTGGTTGGAGACTGATTTGACGTTTTCGACTTTGCGCGCGATTTCAGTCGCTTTGTTTTTAAATTCGTTGCTGATCGTATCGCCTGTCAGAAGCACCACACCATCATAAACGGTCACAGTTGATCTGACGGCATCACCAAAGGCTGCGCGGAACTGGCCGCCGATTTTGAGCTCAATCGACTTGTCCTCGACCTGTTCGCCAACGGTGCGGCGATCCACGACGACAACACCTGTGGTGGCTGCGGCACCGCCAATCAAAAGCGGGACGCAGGCGGTCAGCGTAGATCCAACGCCAAGAAGTGCTGCGCAAAGGATCAATGGGCGGAGGAATTGTCGATTTAGACTCATGCGGGGTCTCCAAGTAATAGGGTGTCGATACCGTCACACAATATGTGTAGCAGCAAGATATGAACTTCCTGGATGCGCATCGTGCGGTCATGCGGGACACACAGGTGAATGTCGTGTTCGAGCAATTGGTCCTTGATCTGTCCGCCGCCTTTGCCTGTCAGGGCAATCACGCGCATTTCACGCTCGTGTGCGGCTTGAATCGCGAGCTGGACGTTTGCCGAGTTTCCGCTTGTGGAGATTGCAACCAGCACGTCTCCAGGCTGCCCCAGCGCACTGACTTGGCGGGAGAAAATCTGATCAAAACCGTAGTCGTTACCAACCGCTGTCATGATGGACGTGTCGGTATTGAGTGCGACGCCGGCCAGGGGCAGGCGATCGCGTTCAAAGCGGCCCACAAGCTCCGCGATAAAGTGCTGGGCATCTGCGGCTGAGCCGCCATTTCCGCAGGCTAGGATTTTTGCATTGTTGGTGACACAGCCAAAACAAAGGTCAATCGCCAGTGAAATAGGCTCAGCGAGTGTTTCCATGCTGCGACGGGTCGCGGCGATGTTGTCCTCAAAATGGGCGGCAAGGTGGTTGGCAAGATCCATGGCAATCAACAAGTTCGAGAAGCTTAATTATCTCACTTATCTTGGTTCAGGCGCACGGCGTCACGGTGCCATGTCAAGGTGTTTTGCTCGAAAGTGGCAAGGTCGATACGGCAAAGTGGCATTTTGCCAGCAAAGGCTGCTTTGACTATTTTGGGTAACCACCAGTCAATCGCTTTCATGAGCCGAGCTTGCTTGGTCCGGGTGATGCTCGCAGCGGCCCCGCCAAAGCGCTGACTGGCGCGATAGCGTACCTCGACAAATACAAGAGTTTGTCCGTCACGCACGACAAGGTCGAGTTCGCCCACAGGGCACCGGAGCTGTTTACCAAGCAGGCTGCAGCCTGCTTGGCTGAGCGCCTCCCAGGCCAGTGCTTCGTAGCGATCTCCGACTTGTTGGCTCGGACTGCGATCGGGAGATGAGGGCTCCGCGGCAAGTTCATTTTTTTTGCTTTTAAGGGCGAGATGGCGTTTTTTACGACGCCTGGCGAGAATGGCGCGCTTTTGAGCCGTTTGCGCAATCGTAAAGGCTGTTGGGTCAGTGAGGGCGGGAGCGGTCATGAGGGAATCAAGCGTGACGGAGGGTGAGTTGGCGGTCTACACTGACACAATGAATGATGTCAGCCAATCCGGAATGTCCGAAAAAATCCTCCCAGACTCGTCTCCTGAAGCATGGGACCGCGTCAGCGAACGCATGGAAGGTCAGCAGTGGCCCACTCATGCGCTCTATGTCGTGGCGACGCCCATCGGCAACTTAGGTGATTTGAGCTTGCGCGCCTGGCACGCCCTGAACAGGGCAGACGTGATTGCGGCCGAGGACACGCGGGCAAGCAGAAACTTGCTAGAAGCCTGGGGGATCGGCACACCACTGATGGCAGCGCATCGCCACAATGAAATGAGCGCGGCCGCAGATATTGTCAGTCGTATTCAGTCTGGGCAGCGAGTCGCACTCGTGTCAGACGCAGGTTCACCTGCTGTGAGTGATCCAGGCGGATTAGTGGTGCAAGCCGTCAGAAATGCGGGCCTGCGAGTGATTCCTTTGCCAGGCGCGAGCGCATTGATCACGGCACTGATGGCGACAGGTGTCACGACGGATGCATCCCCCGGCTTTGTTTTTGCGGGCTTTGCACCGACAAAAGCCACTGCGAGGCAGCGTTGGTTCCGGCAGTGGACGCAGTTGCCCGCCGCGACAGTTTTTTATGAGGCTCCCCACCGAATTGTTGCCAGTTCAAGTGATGCGCTTGAGGTACTTGGACCATCACGCTTGGTGACGTTTGCACGCGAACTGACCAAACGATTTGAGGAGCTTGCCACGATGCCACTTGGTGAAGCGGCAGCATGGTTAGTTGCAGATCCGCACAGAGAGCAGGGTGAATATGTGGTGATTATTCACCCTCAGGCGGTCATACAGACCGAAGCGCTTAATGGAGAGGAGAGCGCTTCTGTAGACGCATGGCTGGATGCGCTGCTTGAAACGATGTCCGTGCGCGATGTGGCACGTATCGCGGCGAAAGCGACCGGACAGCCGCGAGATGCCTTATATGCGCGCGCCTTGGCGCGCAAGGCGCAGCGCGAATAGCGCCACAGCCTATTGCGCAGAAAGTGTTGTGGACAACCCTGCATTGTCTCTTAAGCGTTCGCTTGCTTGGGATGCGGCCTCTCTGCTGGCAAATGGGCCAATACGGACGCGATACAAGTTGCTTGAGCTTTGTTCGATTTTGATTGAGGCGCCGAGATCGGGTGAGACTTTTCCGTTGAGATCTGTCGCCATGGATTGCGCGCGTGCAGGATCGCTGAATGCGCCTGCTTGTAGATAAAACCCTCTAGGACTGACTGTGTCGACCTGTATGTCAGAGGAGGCCATTGCAACAGGAGTTTGGGCGCGTGTGGGGGCCTGCGAGGGCGTGACAGGCGCGGGTGTTTGTGTCTGCTGTGCGACCATTGGTGCCGGCGTGATGGCTGCTGGAGATGCTGCTGTAGGTGCTTGGGCGCGCCAACCACGAATTTCCTCGGGCATGATGCGCTCAACAATGACTTCTGCGCTGCCAGGTGCGACTACGCCGAGCTTGTAGGCGGCAACGTAGGATAAATCAATCACCCTGCTGGCGAGAAAAGGGCCGCGGTCGTTGACCCGCAACACAACGGTTTTTCCAGTGGACACGCGCGTGACGCGAACATAGCTTGGGATCGGTAAGGTCGGATGTGCAGCAGTCATGCCGTACATGTCGTAGCGTTCACCATTCGAGGTCGGTTTGCCATGAAATTTACGACCATACCAAGAGGCGCGACCTTGCACACGGTAGGGCCGACCGCTCGTGTCGGGCGTGAAGCTTTTGCCAAGCGCCGTGTAAGGACGATTCGGACCCCGCGCGAGAGGTTCAATTTTTGGCACAGCATCTGGGACACGATCCAAATCAGCGGGTGGGTTGTCGCCCGGTCCATCATCCTTGTAGTAACCACCACCCTTACGTGAGCCGCAGGCTGCGATGAGTCCGCAAAGCAAACAAATGCTCAGGATACGCAAGAGGCGGGTCAGGCGTGTCGTCATCCAGAAATCTCGGGTTGATGGCGGTGGCGAACGAGAAGGTGCTGTTGAGGTGCAAAGCGCTTGGCGAGCGATTCGACGATATAGACAGAGCGGTGTTTGCCGCCCGTACAGCCAATCGCAACCGTGAGATAGCTGCGTGTATCTTCAGTGTAACGAGGGAGCCATTTGCGGATAAAGCCCTCGATGTCCCCAATCATATTTTCGACGTCTGCAAAACTTTTCAGCCAGTTGGCAACAGGCTGATCTTTGCCGGTCAAGGGGCGCAAGGCGGGATCATAATGCGGGTTTGGCAGGCATCGCACATCAAACACTAAGTCCGCATCGCGTGGCACACCCTCTTTGAAGGCGAAGGACTCAAACATCAGAAGCAGCGGAGTACGGTCGGCGCCAATGAGATCCCGTATCCAGGCGCGCAGCTGCCCGGGCATCATGCCGGACGTATCAATGACGTGACCTAAATTACGTAGATCACTGAGCTGATCTCGCTCCAGTTGAATACATTCCTCAAGCGAGGCACTCAGCCCTTGTAGCGCGAGGCGCTCTGACAAAGGATGGCGTCTGCGCGACTCAGAATATCGATGCGCCAGCGTTTCGTTATCGGCATCTAAAAATATCAAACGAAACTCAGTGTGCGCCGCTTTTAAAGCGCTAAGCACCGCGGGTATTTCTACCAGATCGCCGTGAGAGCGGATATCGATTGAGACGGCGATGCGCTTTTCCGCATCATCACGCATTGAAACAATGAACTCTTGGAGAAATTTGACCGGTAAATTGTCGACACACACATAGCCCGCATCTTCGAGCATACGCAGCGCAACGGATTTACCTGAACCGGAGATTCCTGTCAGCAAGACGACTTTGAGTTGTGACATGTCAATCCTGACCTTGCGCGATCGCAGCGGATTGACGTTCCATAAATTCGGCGAGCGTATCAATACCGCGCAGCTTAAGAATCGTGTTGCGGACGGCTGCTTCGACGAGCACGGCTAGGTTGCGGCCTGCTGCGACTTGTAACATCACTTTGCGAATTGGACAGCCCAACATGTCTTGTGTCATGTCTTGAAGCGGAAGACGTTCAAACTTGTCTTGAGCGGTGGCGCGGACTAGATGCACGATGAGCTTGAGTTTCATCTTGCGTCGCACCGAGGTTTCGCCAAAAATTGTTCGGATATTCAGAAGTCCTAAGCCGCGCACCTCGAGCATATTGCGCAAGAGTTCTGGACAGTGTCCATCAATTGCGTGGGGTGCCGTACGCGATAACTCGACGGCATCATCCGCGACCAAACCATGACCGCGAGAGATCAACTCTAGTGCGAGCTCGCTTTTACCCAGACCAGACTCTCCCGTAATGAGGACGCCGAGCCCTAGTACATCCATAAACACGCCGTGCACCGTCGTGGTGGGTGCGAGCCGTCGGCTGAGGTAGATGCGCAGCAGGTCAATCAGTTCTGCGGCAGGAACGGCTGTGGATAACAGCGGGACATGGCTATTTTCGCAGTTGTGAATGAGGTCTTCTGTGGCGGCAAGATTGTCGGCGAGGAGGATTGCTGGAACGCCCCCTGCGAGTAATTCTTCGAGATGGTGCACCCGCCGGCGACTATCAAAGCGCGTGTAGTAATCCATTTCTTCGCGACCAAATACCTGGATGCGAGAAGGGTGAATCAGGTTGAGGTGGCCGATCAGGTCAGCCGCGGCCATGCCGTTGTCAGGAATCAGGCGGTCTGCGGCGGACTGCCCGGCGATCCATTTGAAACAAATGTCATCGACGTTGTCATTTACAAGGTCCTGCACCGTCAGCATAGCGGCTCCAGAGTGGTGGGAAGATGCCGGCCAGACAGGCGTTCAGGCTGGTCCAGTCGTCAAAAGTTGTTGTACAACACTTGGGTCGATTTCTGTCAGCAGGCGCTTTCTCAGCGCTGCATCGGAGAGGCGTTGAGCAACTTCTGCCAGTATATCGAGATGTTGTTGCGTTTCAGCTTCGGGCGCAATGAGAAAAAGTAATTGGCTGACGGGTTCGCGATCAGGGGCATCAAAGGGGATCGGTCGAGCGAGTCTAAAGAAGGCCGCCGCCGGATGCTTGATCCCCTTGACTCGGCCATGCGGGACGGCGATACCGCCCCCTAGACCTGTTGAGCCTAAGCGTTCGCGATTAAACAAACTTTCAAAAACGGCCGCACGCTCAATCCCGTCGTTATTTTCAAATAACAGGCTCGCCTGCTCGAAGGCGCGCTTCTTGCTGGTGACAGCGAGATCGAGCACGATATTGCGTATGGGCAAAATGCGTGACAAAAGTTTCATGCGGACAATTATATGCTGCAGTGCGGCGCCGTGAGGTGTGCTTTTTTACAGAGAAGGGATACAAAAACGCCCACCACAAGGGCAGGCATTTTGGTGGACCTTGTGGGTTGTCAGACCTTAGGTTTAAGCGGTTTCAAACACCTGTCGCTTGACGGCGAGATGATGGTGATTTTGAGTGCGCGTTTTGTGCTGAAGGACCTTACGGTCAACCTTGTCAATGAGGAGGTCGATGGCTGCGTAAAGATTGTCTTCTGAAGCTTCGCAGTGGATGTCTTTGCCGCGAATGTGAAGCGTGAGTTCCGCTCGGTGTTTCAGTGGCTCGAGCGACAGGATGACCTGCGTGTCGATCACATGATCAAAGTGCCGCACAACGCGCGTCATCTTTGTTTGGATGTATTCCCGGATAGCTGGGGTGACGTCAAGATGGTGACCAGTAATGTTCAGGTTCATTGCGTACTCTCCATAAAAGGGATCTATCTATGTTCATAGACAACCAGCAACTTTTTCGTCGGCAACTCCTTTTTGTGATTTCATTGATTTCAGTTTAGTGACTTGGATGCAGAAATCAAGGGGATAAATCGCTATTTATTGTGTTTAAACAGGTCTTTTAACGCTGCGGTGCAGCAGAGATACTTAGGCGATGCTAAATAGTCTCCTATTTGGCTTACATTTTGAAGTGTTCACCCAAATACACGCGGCGCACAGAGGCATCATTAATAATGTCATCGGGCTGTCCTGTTGTCAGGACCTTACCCTCACTGATGATATAGGCTCGATCACAAATGCCCAGCGTTTCACGGACGTTGTGGTCTGTAATCAGCACGCCAATGCCACGACTTTTGAGAAAGCGCACAATCCGCTGAATCTCGATCACGGCAATCGGGTCGACGCCAGCAAAGGGTTCATCCAATAAAATAAAGCGCGGACGAGTGGCCAGTGCGCGTGAGATCTCAACGCGCCGCCTCTCTCCACCTGACAGTGACAGAGCGCTGTTACGGCGGATATGCGTAATTTGCAGTTCTTCAAGCAAGGCGTCGAGCTGTTCCTCGATTTTCTTTGAGGAAAACTTTTTGCCTTCATGATCGATTTGTAGTTCGAGCACGGCACGAATGTTTTCTTCGACAGTGAGGCGACGAAATACTGACGCATCTTGAGGCAGATAGGACAGACCTAATCGGGCGCGTTTGTGGATCGGCATGCTACTGATGACGGTGTCGTCAATTTCGATCCGTCCCGCATCCGCTGCGACCAGCCCCACAATCATGTAAAAACTCGTGGTTTTACCTGCGCCGTTCGGACCAAGAAGGCCAACGACCTCGCCACTTTTGACAGAAATCGAGACGTCTTGCACCACCATACGACCGCCGTAGGACTTGCGCAGTCCCGTCGCAGTCAGTTGCCCCGGGGTGGCGAGCGATGGCGAATCTGGGCTGGACGAGGCGTGCGAGGTTTGCATAGGGTAACTTTTAACGACTTGGAGAAACAACAGGGGGCGTGGCGGGGGTCAAGGCGGATGCTGGATTGTTGGTTTGAGCCGCTCGGCAGGCTGCGATAGCGGCATCGGTTCGAGCCTTTGGTTGCGCGACTGAGCGTACGCGACCGTCTGGATTAAATGAGTCTGGGCCAGAAAAGGCCTGATACACATCCGTTTTTTGGTTGTAGCGCACTTGCTGGCCGCTGACCGTATCGAAATGCTTGCCGCAAATGTAGCGAGTCACCACAGCTTGGCCAATTAAGTCGAAGGTCTCGTTTTTGCCGTCGTAGTTTGCTTTCAGTCCAACGCCTTCGAGGACCTCAAAGTTTTCGGGGCGAACTTGACGGATAAATACACGCTTGCCTGCATCGGCGGTGGCGACGCCGTACTGGTGTCCTTCACTATCCTCGCGCATGGAGAGTACGTCTGAACTGAGCGTCAACAGGCCGCGTGTCATGACGACTTTGCCCGTAAAGGTGCTTTCACGCTTGGTGTCGTCGTAGCGCAGCGTGTCGGACAGAATGGTCGTGCTGGGCTCTTCGACAGGGGTGAGCGGCTGAGCTGTTGGTGTTTGTGCATGAGCCGCGCAGCTCAGACCAAACAGGCTCAACGCGATGAGCGTGCGAAAAGAAAGAAAATGACTGTTAAAAATCATGGGTTCGCTCGTTGTGCAGGAGGTTCTGAGCCCTCGCGCTGGTCTTTAGGGGCAATGTCGACATCGGTCGATTTGAACACGTCCAGTTGCTGTGTGGCATTGTTAAAACGCATCCCAACGCCAGTCATCTTTGAGCGACCGCTGGTCGCCACGGCAGGGAGGTCTGTATAGGCTAAATCTTTATCTACGAGCAGGGTGATTTCTTCGCTTCGAAAGTTGAGTGGCTGGCGCTCAGCGTCACCCAGCCGGAGCAATACAGCATCGCCACGCATCACGATTTTGTCGCCTTCATCATAAATGAAGGCGACTTTTGAGGTGGCAACCGTCAGTGGGTTTTCTTCTCTTAGGGTGTAGGCGCGAGGTGCTTGGAGCTCGTAGGATTTGTCATCGGGAAAGTGCTCCATCAAGTCACCTTCGAGGCGGTGGATGACGATCCCTTTTGGGTCGGTACGCACTAAAACGACTTTTTTTGCCCAAGTGTCGCGTTCATGTGTCAGTCGGCTAGGGGGATCAATTTGGACGGCGCGTTGTGAGTAGTCCGCTGCCCACCAAGTCCCCATCACCAAAAGTGTGAGGATGAAAATCGAGACAACAATAGACGCGCGCTCTTTCATGGGGCTCGATTTATTGAATAACGCCCGGACCGAGGCGGCCAGGCTGGAAAAAATGACCTAAGCGACCTTGAGACGCCAAAATTAAGTCGCAGCATTCGCGGGCGGCACCTTTGCCGCCTGATTTCGTGGAGACCCAATGCGCAGCCTGAGTCATATAAGCGGGTGCATCAGGCACGCTCGCTGCAAACCCTGCGCGCTGCATGGCCGGTAAGTCAATCAGATCGTCCCCCATAAAACCTGATTCTTCAAATGTCAGGTGATAACGCGCGACCAGCTCTGTCAGAACCGCGCCCTTGTCGCGCACATTTTGCAGGACATCTCCTAAGCCTAGCTCTGCAGCACGGCGGTCAACAATCGGACCCTCACGACCTGTCACCAGGGCAACTTTGATGCCACTCGTCGCAAGCATTTTGAGACCATGGCCGTCTAGCGCATTAAAGCGCTTGAACATTTCGCCTTGTTCGCCGTACCAAAGGCTGCCATCTGTCAGCACACCATCCACATCGAAGATCATCAGCTTGAGGCGCGCGAGGCGCTCACGCAGAGCGGCAGGGGTGCGGGCGAGCACGAGTGATTCGGCAGGATGGGGGGGGAGGTTGGGTCGATTCATCTAAAGTTGTCTCAGACCACCTTGGCGGCCATCAGGTCATGCATGTGCAGGGCGCCGAGCAGTTTGCCCTTGGCGTCAGCGACTAACATCTGGTTGAGTCGGTATTGATCCATTAAAGCCGCCGCGTCGACGGCTAAGGCTTCAGCGGAAATGTGTCGGGGATTGCGACTCATGCCCTCGGCGACACTCAGGCTACGAATGTCACCTTTGCGTTCAATGAGGCGTCGCAAGTCACCATCTGTAAATATTCCGATGGCAGAGCCAGACAAATCTAGTACTGCGGTCATCCCCATGCCTTTGCGCGAGATTTCCTCTAGGGCCTGAAAAACGGAGGCTTCTGCTAACACTATGGGCACGGCGTCGCCGCTGCGCATGACATCTGAGACGCGCAGTAGCAGTCGTCTGCCTAACGCACCACCGGGGTGGGAGCGGGCGAAATCTTCATGGTTAAAGCCGCGTGCTTCGAGGCATGCAACTGCGAGCGCGTCGCCCAGTGCGAGGGCGGTCGTGGTGCTGGAGGTTGGTGCGAGATTGAGGGGGCACGCTTCTTGAGAAACACTAATGTTGAGATGGATCTCGGCCAAGCGGGCGAGTTCGGATTGCTCGTTACCAGTCAGGGCAATGACCTTGACCCCGAGTCGGTGCGCAGCAGGCAGGATGGTCAGCATTTCCTGGCCTGTGCCCGAATATGAAAGTGCGATGAGCAAGTCTTGTCCACCGAGCATGCCAATATCACCATGAATGGCCTCGGCCGCATGCAGGAAAAAAGACGGAGTCCCGGTCGAGGCAAACGTGGCTGCAATTTTGCGCGCGATGTGTCCCGTTTTGCCAAGCCCACACACGACGATCCTGCCAGTGCAAGCCAGGATGAGTTTGACGGCGTCCGCAAATTGACCGTCCAAACGGTCCCGAAGCTCAATAATTGCCTGCGCTTCAAGCGCAAGGGTGCGCTGAGCTGAGGCGAGCGCAGCTTCAGCTGTCAGGACTGTGTGAGACCCGGTGCCAGGCGCAGTGGGCGCGGTGGACACTCGGGGCGTCTGAGTTTTTAAAGGCGGTATAGAAGGCATCCCCTAAGTTTAAACGTTTCGGACGCGCCATGCGGCTTTTCGCTGCGGTTGCGTCGGGTAGCGCGCTGTGGCACTCTGACGCCTCTTTTCTTTGTTCCCTCTTTTGGATTCTCCATGACAACGCCCATGAATGTCTCCTCGGCATCCCCTGCTGCAGCCCTCGCGCCTTATGCCGCGGTTTTTGGTACACCTTTGTCAGGTGCCGCGCTCAGAGTGATGTTGCTGGGCGCCGGGGAGTTGGGCAAAGAAGTCATCTTGGCTCTCCAGCGCTTAGGGGTTGAGGTGATTGCGGTGGATCGGTACGCCGATGCCCCTGGTCAGCAGGTTGCGCACAGGGCGTATGTGGTGGCGATGACGGACAAGGCGGCTTTGCGTGCTGTGATTGAAAAGGAGCAGCCTCACCTGATCGTGCCCGAAATCGAGGCGATCGCGACGGACTTGTTGGTGGAGTTGGAGGCGACAGGAGCGGTTCGCGTCACCCCGACCGCACGCGCGGCGCAGCTCACCATGAATCGTGAAGGCATTCGTCGGCTTGCGGCTGAGACGCTTGGCCTGCCAACCTCCCCTTATCAGTTTGCGGATTCATTAGACTCTCTGGCCAATGCCACGACCGTCGTAGGTTTTCCCTGCCTGGTCAAGCCCGTCATGTCTTCTTCTGGAAAAGGACAGTCGGTACTCAGAGGCCCGGAGGATATTGAAACGGCCTGGAATATCGCCAAAGAAGGCGCCCGTGTTGAGGGCAGCAGGATCATTGTCGAAGGGTTTATTGATTTTGAGTACGAAATTACCTTGTTGACGGTCCGCGCGCGCGGGGCTGATGGCAAAGTGGAAACGCATTTTTGCGAGCCGATTGGGCACTTGCAGGTTGGTGGCGATTATGTCGAAAGCTGGCAGCCACAGCCGATGTCGGCGCGGGCACTGGAGCGTGCACAACAAATCGCCCGTGATGTGACTGACAACCTCGGCGGACAAGGACTGTTTGGTGTGGAGTTGTTTGTTTCGGGCGATCAGGTCTGGTTTTCAGAGGTCAGCCCACGTCCGCACGACACAGGCTTGGTGACTTTGGTTTCTCAGGTGCAAAGCGAGTTTGAGTTGCATGCGCGAGCCCTGCTGGGCTTGCCAGTGGACACGACACTGCGTGCTCCGGCGGCTAGCAGCGTGATTTATGGCGGTTTGGATGCAAAAGCAGTGCGGTACGAGGGGGTCGCAGAGGCGTTAAGGGAGCCTGGGACAGATTTGCGCTTGTTCGGCAAGCCCGAGTCCTTTATCAAGCGCCGGATGGGAGTAGGTTTGGCAACCGATGTCTCGGTTGACGCAGCTCGAGCGAAGGCCTTGCGAGTTTCCGGGGCTGTTCGGGTGAAAGCCGCTTAAACTAATCAATCCTGTAACCGGATCACCCCATGCGGAGCGACATCCAATGATTATGCCTATCATTCCCCCTTATCAGGATGCGATGGAAGTCGTGCGAGGGCTGATCAGGACGGTTCCGGATTGGCCTAAGCCAGGCGTCATGTTTCGAGACATCACGCCGCTGTTGCAAGACCCAAGAGCATTTCGGGCGTTGATCGATATTTTTGTCTATCGCCACATGCGCCAGCGTATTGACTTGGTGGTGGGGATTGACGCGCGGGGATTCATTTTTGGCAGTGCGCTGGCGTATGCCTTGGGTGTTGGCTTTGCACCGGTTCGCAAAGAAGGCAAGCTGCCACACAAAACAGTGGCGCAAGCTTACAGTCTTGAGTACGGCGACGCCACGGTAGAGGTCCATCAAGATGCGGTCAAACCCGGGCAGCGTGTGCTGCTGGTGGATGATTTGGTCGCGACGGGGGGCACCATGCTGGCCGCCATCAAACTGCTGCAATTGCTGGGGGGAAATGTCGTCGAGGCAGCCGCCATCATTGATCTGCCAGATCTTGGCGGGTCTGCGAAAATCGCCGCAACGGACACCCCATTTTTTAGTGTGTGCCAATTTAGCGGCGATTAAATGACGCTCTGGAAACGCCGCGGCCTTATAAGAACAACTTGTAAGCCGGGTTTTCTGATTCGTTCCAATACGGATACCCAACCTCTTCAAGAAAGGCTTTAAACGCCTTTTTGCTCCCTGTTGGAACCTGGATGCCAATCAGAATCTGACCATAATCAGCGCCTTGATTGCGATAGTGAAACAAACTGATGTTCCATTCGGGTTTCATCGAATTGAGAAAACGCATCAGTGCCCCAGGGCGCTCGGGGAACTCAAAACGGTAGAGAAGCTCCTGGCCCGCAAGGTTGGAGCGCCCACCCACCATGTGGCGCAAATGCGTTTTCGCCATCTCATCATGGGTGAGATCAAGCGTATCAAAACCGTGTTTGCGGAAATTGTTGGCGATTTTGTTGGGCTCTGCCAAGCTTGAAACTTGAATGCCTACAAAAACGTAAGCAGAAGTGGAGTCAGAAATACGATAGTTGAATTCGGTGACATTACGGTTGCCGACGAGTTCACAAAAAGCCCTGAAACTCCCTCTTTGCTCTGGCAGAGTGACGGCAAAGATCGCCTCGCGTGCCTCGCCGACTTCGGCCCGTTCCGCGACAAAGCGTAGCCGGTCGAAATTCATGTTGGCGCCGCAAGCAATCGCGACGAGCGTTTTGCCTTTGAGCTTGTGTTCGCTGGCGTATTGTTTGGCGCCGGCGAGTGCCAACGCCCCTGCGGGTTCCAAGACGCTGCGCGTATCTTGGAACACATCTTTAATGGCAGCACAGATGGCATCTGTGTCAACCAGGACATAGTCGTCCACGAGCTCCCGAGTGAGACGAAAGGTCTCGACACCCACTTGTTTGACAGCGGTGCCATCAGAAAAGAGTCCCACATCGGTCAAGGTGACGCGTCGCCCCGCTTTGACGCTACGTACCATGGCGTCAGAGTCAATCGTTTGTACGCCAATGATCTTGATCTCGGGGCGGATTTGTTTGACGTAGGCGGCAATTCCACTGATGAGTCCACCACCGCCGATGGCGACAAAAATGGCCTCGATGGGCTCGGCGTGCTGACGCAAAATTTCCATGCCGATGGTGCCTTGACCAGCAATGACGTCCGGGTCGTCAAAGGGGTGGACAAAGGTCAGTTGCTGCTTTTTTTCCAGGATGAGGGCGTGACCATACGCATCTGTAAAGCTGTCGCCGTGCAGCACGACTTCGGCACCGAGCGCTCGGACGGCATCAATCTTGACGCCTGGGGTGGTGGTGGGCATGACAATGACTGCTTTGCAGCCTAAGCGCTTGGCGGATAACGCAACGCCCTGAGCGTGGTTGCCCGCGGAGGCCGCGATCACGCCGCGCGCCAGCACGTTCTTGGGCAAGTGAGCCATCTTGTTATACGCGCCGCGAAGCTTAAAGCTGAAGACGGACTGAGTGTCCTCGCGCTTGAGCAACACCGTGTTGCCGATGCGCTGAGAAAGTTGTGGGGCGTATTCGAGCGGAGTTTCGACTGCGACGTCGTACACTTTGGAGGTAAGAATACGTCTGAGATAATCCGTGGCCATGGTCTTCCTGATTGGACATGCATACTGATCAGACATTATCCCATGAGGATCTTTTTCAGATCTAAAGCGGTTTTAGACCGTGTGTTTTGCTTAGCTTGGAGCTTGCCCTGGAAGCGCTTACTCAAGAAATCTTGGCATGGCTGGCTTCGCCAGGCGTTGGGTTGCCCGCTGTTTTTACGATGAGCCTGCTGGCAGCAACGATATTACCCGTGGGTTCTGAGCCAGTTTTGCTTGCCTATCTATCTGCGGTACCAGAGATGTTTTGGGTCGCCATCTGGGTGGCTTCTGCGGGAAATACTCTGGGCGGGCTGCTCAGTTATGGCATGGGGGCGGGCGCCCACGGTTTGTTCGGTCGCTGGCGTCGGCGGCAACAGGTGAGTGGCCTAAAAGCATTGACTCCAGCCCGGGTGCGTGCCGAAAGGTGGGTCCATCGATTGGGCGCGCCTGTTTTGTTGCTAGCCTGGTTGCCGGTCATTGGTGACCCGTTGTGCGCGGTAGCGGGCTGGTTGCGTCTGTCTTTCTGGCAATGCGCCATGTATATGGCTATCGGTAAGTTTGGCCGCTATTTAGTCATCGCCTGGACCTTCAAATGGGCGATTGCCCCTACTTGAGGTGCTGCGCGACCCCTCTGTTTAAAGGTTATTGGGTTTGCCCTGTTCTGATGACTTAAAATGACACTTTAAGGGCCACTAAACGAATCCGGACCTATGAACGCCCCTTTCCCAAGCCATTTGTTGCACGCCGAGCCATCACAAGACGCGCACGCGCGTTTGCGCGAAATTCCCTATAACTACACCTCCTTTTCTGATCGAGAAGTGGTGTGTCGACTGTTGGGCGATGACGCTTGGGCGTTATTGTCTGATTTGCGTGGTGAGCGCAAGACAGGGCGTTCCGCCCGCATGCTCTACGAGGTGCTGGGTGATATTTGGGTGGTGCGGCGCAACCCTTATTTGCAGGATGATTTGCTCGACAACCCAAAGCGGCGCAAGTTGCTCATTGAGGCGCTTACACACCGACTCACTGAGATTGACCGCCGTCGGATGACGGATGATGCAGGTCGCGATGAAAAAGTAGCGACTTTGCTTGAACGGGCGCGCATCGCTGTCAAGGCGTTCGAGGAGGAGTTCGAGCGAACCTCTCGCTTACGACGCCAGGTACAAAAGGTGCTGGGCAAAATCACCGCCAAGGACAACATTAAGTTTGACGGGCTCTCGCGTGTGTCGCACGTGACAGATGCCACGGACTGGCGTGTTGAATATCCTTTTGTCGTGTTGACGCCGGATGATGAACAAGAGATCGCGGCGTTAGTGCGTGGCTGTATCGAATTGGGACTGACGATTGTGCCGCGCGGTGGCGGCACGGGATACACCGGAGGTGCTATTCCGCTGACCTGGCGCTCTGCCGTCATCAATACAGAAAAGCTTGATACGCTTGGCAGCGTAGAGATGATTGCCTTGCCAGGTGTGTCCACGCAAGTCGCCACAGTACGAGCGGGCGCAGGTGTCGTGACTAAGCGGGTCTCCGAAGCCGCTGAGGCAGCAGGTTTTGTTTTCGCGGTCGATCCAACGTCTGCGGATGCTTCCTGTGTCGGTGGCAACGTCGCGATGAACGCGGGTGGAAAAAAAGCGGTCTTGTGGGGCACTGCGCTCGACAACTTGGCTTGGTGGAGGATGGTCGACCCCGATGGCAACTGGCTGGATGTCACGCGCCTAGAGCACAACCTCGGAAAAATTCACGAGGCTGGTCAGGTTCGCTTTGAGTTGAAATGGTCTGACGGGACTGAGCTTGCTGGCGCTCGTGTCTTGCGAACGGAGATCCTTGAGATCGACGGGACTCGGTTTCGCAAAGTGGGTCTGGGCAAAGATGTCACTGACAAGTTTCTGTCTGGCCTGCCTGGCGTACAAAAAGAAGGCTGTGATGGCTTGATCACGGCAGCGCGTTGGGTGCTGCATCGTATGCCGAGTCACACGCGTACCGTTTGTCTGGAGTTTTTTGGACAAGCGCGCGATGCGATTCCTTCAATCGTTGAAATTAAAAGCTATCTGGATACTCAGGGTCGCGCGCGGGGCGCGTTGCTGGCAGGACTCGAGCACTTAGACGAACGCTATTTGCGTGCAGTGGGCTACGCGACAAAGAGCAAGCGCGGTGTGTTGCCAAAAATGGTGCTGATCGGCGACATTGTTGGGGATGATGAAGCTGCGGTCGCTCATGCAACGAGTGAAGTGGTTCGTCTGGCCAATACGCGCCATGGCGAGGGCTTTATCGCAGTCAGTGCGGACGCTCGCAAAAAATTCTGGCTTGATCGTGCGCGGACCGCTGCGATCGCTCGCCACACCAACGCCTTCAAAATCAATGAAGACGTTGTGATTCCGCTCGAACGGATGGGCGAGTACACCGATCACATTGAACGGATCAATATCGAGCTGTCCACGCGCAACAAACTTAAGTTGCTCGATGCCTTGCAGTCTGCGCTCGAAGGCGAGTTGCCGATAGCGAAGCTGGATCGTGGCAGTGAAGAAGGCGCCTTGCTCGAAGATTCGCTAGACGAGCGTCGTCGTCAGGCGGTTGACAGCTTGATGCGAGTGCGAGCCCGCTGGCAGTGGGTGCTGGAGCATTTGGATATTCCGCTGCGCGACGCCTTGGCTGATCTGTCCTCGCATGGACTCAGCTCGCTGGAGCGCGTATTGGTTGAGCGTCTAGGTGTTCAGCCTGACGCGCGTCTGTTTGATGTCGTCCAGGATCGGACGTTGCGCATTTCATGGAAAGACGAAGTGCGCAGCGATCTTGCCGGTTTGTTTGGCGGGACTGATTTTGCGCCTGTCATGACTGAAATGCAGGCCATTCATGATCGCGTGTTGAAAAGTCGTTTGTTCGTTGCGTTGCACATGCATGCGGGCGATGGCAACGTGCATACCAATATCCCTGTGAACTCTGACGATTATGAAATGTTGCGAGAGGCCAACGAAGCGGTCGTTCGTATCATGCAAATCGCGCGTGATTTAAACGGTGTGATCTCTGGTGAGCATGGCATTGGCTTGACTAAATATGAGTTTCTGACCGAGGCTGAGTTATTGCCCTTTCAGGACTACAAGCGTCGCATTGATCCAAACGATCATTTCAATGCAGGCAAACTCATGCCGGGTGCGGATCTGCGTAATGCCTGGACACCGAGCTTTGGCTTGATGGGGCATGAGTCCTTGATCATGCAACGTAGTGAGATCGGTGCGATCAGCAGCTCCATTAAGGACTGTTTGCGTTGCGGCAAGTGCAAGCCAGTGTGTGCCACGCATGTGCCACGCGCCAATCTTTTGTATTCACCACGCAATAAGATTCTTGCGACATCGTTATTAATCGAGGCGTTTTTATACGAAGAGCAAACGCGGCGCGGCATCAGTTTGAAGCACTGGGAAGAGTTCGAGGATGTGGCCGATCACTGCACGGTTTGCCACAAGTGTTACAACCCGTGTCCTGTCGATATCGATTTTGGCGATGTCTCAATGAATATGCGCGCCTTATTGCGCAGCATGGGGCGTAAGTCATTTAATCCGGGCACTTCCACTGCCATGTTCTTTTTGAATGCCAAGGATCCTGCGACCATTAATGCCACGCGAGCGGCGATGGTGGGTGTTGGATACAAGATTCAGCGCATGGCTAACGATCTGTTGTCCAAGTTCGCGCGTAAGCAGACAGCGAAGCCTCCTGCGACAGTCGGCAAACCGCCTCTGCGCGAGCAGGTGGTGCACTTTATTAATAAGAAAATGCCAGGTGGCTTGCCTAAGCAAACGGCGCGCAAGTTGCTGGATATCGAGGATGCGGACTATGTGCCGATTATTCGACCCCCGCAGGCACCCGCTGACACTGAGGCCGTCTTCTATTTTCCAGGTTGCGGCTCGGAGCGTTTGTTCTCTCAGGTCGGTCTGGCGACACAAGCGATGTTGTGGCATGCCGGTGTGCAAACTGTTTTGCCACCAGGCTATTTGTGTTGTGGGTATCCGCAGCGCGGCAATGGCATGAACGATAAGGCTGAACAGATCATCACAGACAATCGCGTGCTGTTCCATCGCGTTGCCAGTACGCTGAACTACTTGGATATCAAGACGGTGGTGGTGAGTTGCGGGACTTGTTATGACCAATTGTCTGGCTATGAGTTTGAAAAGATTTTCCCTGGTTGTCGTTTGATTGATATCCATGAGTATTTGCTTGAAAAGGATATCAAGCTCGACGGCATTCAAGGCACGCGTTACATGTATCACGATCCTTGCCACTCACCGATGAAGTTGCAAGATCCCATGAAGACTGTGCGTTCATTGGTGGGCGACTCGGCGATCAAGACCGAACGCTGTTGCGGCGAGTCTGGAACACTGGCCGTGACGCGTCCTGACATTTCTACACAAGTTCGTTTCCGCAAGGAAGAAGAACTCGTCAAGAATGATGCGACCTTACGTCAAGACGGTTTTGATGGAGAGATCAAGGTATTGACCTCGTGTCCCTCATGTTTGCAAGGCTTGTCGCGCTTCGAAGCAGATAGTGGCGCAAAGGCCGATTACATTGTGGTGGAAATGGCCAAGCACATTTTGGGTGACAACTGGCTCGAGGACTATGTCAAAAAAGCCAACGATGGCGGTATTGAACGCGTGCTTGTTTAAGTTCGCGCTCGATTGATTCCAACCGAGCTGTTCAAAAAGAGGTCGTCGCAAGACGACCTCTTTTCACCTTCACACGCCGACTTCGATCCCCTCGGCACGTAAGGCTTCACGGATGGCTTTGGCAAAGGTCACGGCACCAGGCTGATCGCCGTGGATGCACAGCGTATCTGCGCGGACCTTGACGATCGTACCGTCGTTGGCAGTCAAGGTGCTGGTCTTGACCATCTGCAGTACTTGCTTGATGGACTGCTGCACGTCCGTAATCATGGCGTTTGGCTGGTTGCGCGGGCTTAGGGTGCCGTCAGGCGCATAGTTACGATCGCCAAACACTTCGCTGGCCACGCGCAGGCCGATGGATTCGGCGATCGGAATCATCTGACTGCCGGCCAAGGCAAAAAAGACCAGGTCTTTATCGACATCGTAAGTGGCTTGAGCCAGTGCACGCGTGAGGCCTTCATTTTTAACCGCCATGTTGTAGAGCTGACCATGGGCCTTGACGTGGCGCAAGCGTGCGCCTTGCGAGGCGGCTACACCGGCGAGCGCACCGATCTGTACCACCATCATGTCGTAGGCTTCTTGGTCTGTGATCGCCATATTGCGGCGGCCAAAACCTTGTAAATCAGGCAGGCCTGGATGGGCGCCAAGGGCCACGCCATGTTTGAGTGCGGAGGTGACCGTTTTGCGCATGGTCGCAGGGTCGCCACCGTGAAAACCACAGGCAATATTGGCCGAAGAGACAAACGGGAGGATTTCCTCGTCGTTGCCCATTTTCCAGGCGCCAAAGCTTTCGCCCATATCGCAATTCAAATCAATACGTAGTGCCATGATTGAGGTCCTTAGTGATTAAGCAATAAAGTGCGCACGGGCGCGAGCGCCTGTGCAAGGTCGATAAATGCACGTGTCCGGGCAGTATCTAGCGCTTGCGCCGCTTCGAGCGAAACGAGCTCAAACTGCATGATATCGCCTGGTCCCATCTGCGCAAGCAAGGGCAGATCGACAGTCGCAACATAGGCGATTTTTGGATAACCGCCTGTTGTTTGCCGATCGGCCATCAGCACAATTGGCTGACCGCCTGCAGGGACTTGTATGGTGCCAAACGTTGTCGCCTCAGAGATCATCTGTCGGGGTTTGGTCATCAGAATGTCTGGACCTTGCAGGCGATATCCCATACGTTCGGAGTCAGGACTGATTCGATAAGGCTGAGTCAGCAGCGCCTCTCGGCTGGCGGGTGTGAACTCCTCCCATTGCTGACTTTTAATCAAGCGGATTCGTGCACGCGTCGAGCCAGAAATGACGCCTGGCAGATAGAGCTTGACTGACCACAGCGCAAGCGCAAGCGCCTCAAGGCCGTTGCCATCTTGACCTATTTCATCGAGGGGGCGTTGCAAGGGAATTTCATCTCCACGCTTGAGCGCGCGTCCATGCCAGCCGCCAAAGTGGCTGCGCAGGTAAGTGCTTTGGCTGCCCAGCACGTCGGGAATGGCAAAGCCACCATGCACAGCTAGATAAGCGCGTGTGCCATGTTTTCTGGCACCAAACTGAAGCTCGTCTTGCGCACGGATGATCAGGGGGCGATTCATCGCGACGGGTTTACCGTTCAATGTTGGGCTCAGATCTGCGCCACACACGGCGATGCAACAGGCTTGGGTAAATTGCAGCGTGGGTCCTGTGATGGTGATTTCCAAGCTCGCGAAGTCAAGTTCGTTGCCGACCAGTGTGTTGGCGAGTCGATGTGCGCGCTGATCCATTGCGCCGACAACCGATACGCCTAGCGGCTGGTGGCCTGTGCGACCCTCGTCCTGAAAGCTTGAAAGCATGCCTGGCTTGAGAATACGAATCGTCATGCGGCCACCTGCGCGAGTTGGGCGGCAAGGTGGTCGTACTCTTGTTCAGAAATAGAGACGAAGCGAACTTGATCGCCAGGGAGTAACAGTGAGGGCTGCGCGCGGCTGAGATCAAAAAGTTTGAGTGGTGTGGCGCCTAAGATGTGCCAGCCGCCGGGTAAGAGTGTGGGATAAATGGTGGACTGACAGTTGGCAATGGCAACCGAGCCTGCGGGTACTGCCGTGCGCGGCACATCTCGCCGCGGCAGCGCGAATAAAGGATCATGGACGCCAATGTAGGGGTGCCCAGGTGAAAAACCGAGTCCAAACACCATGCTGCCAGGCCGCGTATGAATTTGGATGACTTCTTGTTCGGTTACACCGATTTTCGTTGCGACCTCTGCGAGATCTGGACCATGTTTGCCGCCGTAGCACACGGGAATATCAACCTGTCGAGCAGAGTTTGTGGTTTGAATCAGGTCCTGAGCAAGCGTGTCGCGTACTTGTGCGCAGAGCGTGCCAAAGTCTGTGCCGCCAAGGTCTACGCCAGGGGTGTAGTAAAGCGCAACGGCGGTGTAGGAGGGCACAATATCCGTGACTCCTTGAAGCTGTGCCCGCTCAAGTGTGGCGGCTGCAGATAAGCAGAGTTGACCTGTTTCTAAGCGGATGGTGTCGCCAAAGTCGATGCTGAGGCAGCGGTCGCCTTGGGGGCGCAGTGTGAAAGTGTTTGGGGACATGCGGATTGATGTGTTCGGTTGCAGTGTGACGCCTCAGGGCAAAGTGTATGCAGTTTATGCCTTTTATCGTTGTAGAGCCTGTTGAGAGATTAAACTCGAAGTTGCATGAATTTGAGCGAATGACTATGTCCCAAGAAAAGACGCATTTTGGTTTTCAAACTGTCGAAGAGTCCGAAAAGGCTGGCAAGGTCGCCCAGGTATTTCATTCCGTTGCGTCTCGATATGACGTGATGAATGATTTGATGTCGGCGGGACTGCATCGGGTCTGGAAGTCCTTCACCATTGGGCGTGCAGCCGTCAGGCCGGGCATGAAGGTGCTTGATATTGCTGGAGGAACCGGAGATCTTGCCCGCGCCTTTGCCCAGAAGGCGGGCCCCCAAGGCGAGGTCTGGCTCACGGATATCAATGATTCTATGTTGCGCGTCGGACGGGATCGCTTACTCGATGACGGCGTGGTTTTGCCGTGTGCGGTGTGCGATGCGGAGCATTTACCTTTTCCGGACAATTACTTTGACCGGGTGACGGTGGCGTTTGGTTTGCGCAACATGACGCACAAGGATCGTGCTTTGTCAGAAATGACGCGCGTGCTGCGCCCGGGGGGTAAGTTGCTCGTGCTGGAGTTTTCTCGCATTGCTAAGCCCCTCGCCCCTGCGTACGACTGGTATTCGTTTAACGTCTTGCCCTGGCTGGGCAGCAAGGTCGCGGGAGATGCTGAAAGTTACCGCTACTTAGCAGAGTCGATCCGCATGCATCCGGATCAAGAAACTCTTAAGGGCATGTTGGAGCAAGCGGGTTTGTCGCGCGTGCAATATTTTAATTTGTCGGCCGGACTGACTGCGCTGCACGAAGGCATCAAAATGGGTTGAACCCACGCATACTTTAAATTTGTTCAGCTTTTCGTCAGATTCAGTTAAAATTCAGTTTGTATTGAACTTTTGTTTTTTACTTGCAGGCGTCGAACGCCTAGGAGCACACAATGTCCCGTCCCTTGATTCGTTTTTTTGCTGCAGCTTTAGTGGCAATGAGTGGGTTTGCCCTGACCGCCGTGACCTTCGACGCCGAAGCCGCCCGCGTTGGTAAAGGCGGCAACAGTGGTCGTCAGTCCAGCAACGTGACTAGCCAGAAAGCCGCCCAACCCGCAGCAGCTACGAGTGCCACTCAGAAAACCGCCGCCGCACCTGCTGCTGCAGGCGCAGCATCGGGTGCATCCAAATGGCTGGGTCCCTTGGCGGGCATTGCCGCCGGTCTCGGTATTGCGGCGCTGTTGTCGCACCTTGGTCTAGGCGGAGCCTTCGCCGACATGTTGGTGATGGCCCTGATTGCCGGTGTGGTGATCTTTGGCGTGATGTTCATTTTGCGCAGAATGCGTGGTCCTCAGCCAGCGGCTCAGGGCGCCGGTGCAGGCAACACTCCATTCGGCGGCAATATGTCCAACCCTTCAAACGGTATGATGCGCGAAAGCCAAGAGCCTGCTGCGCAGGCGCCGGTTGCCTTGCCTACCTCGGCAACAGGCGCGATGTCGGCCGCTGGATTCGGCTCAGATGCACCAGCCCCTGACCAAAACTGGTTTATACCCGTCGACTTTGATACTCAGCGTTTCCTGAGCGAAGCCAAAAATCAGTTCATTTCGATTCAAAAAGTTTGGGACAGCGGCAATATTGCTGAAATGCGTACTTTCCTGACAGACGACTTGATGAAAGAGCTGCAGGCTCAGTTGAGCGGTCGCATCGAAGAAAACCATACCGAGGTTGTCTTGCTCAATGCTGAACTGCTTGGTATCGAAAAGGTAAGCGATGGGCATTTGGCTAGTGTGCGTTTCTCCGGCATGTTGAGAGAGCAAGCTGGCGCTGAAGCCTTCCGTTTTGAGGAAGTCTGGAACCTGTTTAAGCCAGAGCAAGGTGGTTGGTTGCTGGCAGGTATTCAGCAAGTCCCGGTGAGTCAAGCAAGCTGATCGCTTAGTTTGTTGAGGTGAATCAGATAAAACGCCCGCAAATGCGGGCGTTTCACTTTGGATGTGACGCGACAACCGCTAAAATGGTGGATTGAATTTAGTCTGATCAAGGTGAACCGTATTTCCACCACTCTTTTTGGTTTTTCTCCCATGCATCCAGTCCAGTTAATGGCTGTGGCACTCAATACCCTGACTCGACAGCAGGTTTGGGCAGCGCAACGCTTGGCGCTGCATGCGGGGAAAACGGTCCGGATTTGCGTAGGTGGCTTTCAGCTCAATTGGAGCATCGGGTCAGACGGTCAGTTGGCGCATGCCTCCGAAGACGCAATACCGGATGTGACGCTTGAGATTCAGCTCGAAAAACTGAGTCCTCTGGCATGGCTCAACGCCCAAAGCCGCCCAGACATCGCCGAGTATGTGCATGTTTCTGGTCAAGCGGCACTCGCACAAGTGATGTCCGAACTCGCGCGTGATTTGCGCCCCGATCCAGAGGACGCGTTGTCCCGGTGGGTCGGCGATGTGCCCGCCCGTCGTATCGTACGCGGCGCACAGCAAGCGTTTGGCGCTGCTCAAACGCTCGGCAAAAGTCTGACCCAAAATCTTGCTGAATACCTTTCTGAGGAAACAGATGCGCTGGTGGGTCGCCCTGCTATGACGTCACAGTTTCAGCACCAATCCCAGCTGTTGAGCACACTTGATCACCTCGAGCGAATGCAATCAATATTAAAGATGCGCACCCAAAAGCTTGAGCGTGCCAGAGGGTTTTCCACATGATGTCCGTGCCACGCTTAATGCGAATTGTGGTTGTCGCGCTGCGCTATCGTCTGGATGAGCTGGTGTTGTCTGGCATTAGTCATCCCGTGGCTGCTCGGCTGTTATGGTTGGTGAGGCTGGGCTCTAGGCCCACGATGCCGAGAGGGTTGAGATTACGACTGGCACTTGAGTCGCTGGGTCCGATTTTCGTCAAGTTTGGCCAAGTGCTCTCTACCCGTCGAGATTTAATCCCCCCCGATATTGCGGACGAGCTGACACTTTTGCAGGACCGTGTCGCACCGTTTCCTTCGGAGCAAGCTGCAGCCATGATTGAGGCAGCACTTGGCGCCCCCACTTCCGAGCTTTTTGCGCAGTTCGATAAAGATCCGGTCGCCTCTGCTTCGATTGCTCAAGTGCACTTTGCTGTCTTGCATGACGGGCGACATGTTGCCGTCAAGGTGCTCAGGCCTGGCATGCTCGAGGTCATTGATAAAGATCTCTCTTTGATGCGTGTGCTTGCTGGCTTGATCGAGCGACTCGCACCGGATGGACGCCGCCTCAAGCCTCGTGAAGTGGTTGGAGAGTTTGACAAGCATTTGCACGATGAGCTGGATTTGTTGAGAGAGGCCTCGAACTGTAGTCAGTTACGTAGAAATTTCTCTGACGAGGGTCCGCGCCCCAATTTATTATGGGTGCCCGAGGTCATGTGGGATTATTGCGCCACCAATGTTTTTACGATGGAGCGCATGTATGGCGTGCCGGTGAGTCAAATTGAGCGACTACGTTCGCTCGGAGTGGATATTCCAAAGCTGGCTCAAACGGGCGTTGAAATCTTTTTTACCCAAGTGTTTGACGATGGTTTTTTTCATGCGGATATGCACCCTGGCAACATCTATGTCTCTGATCGACCAGAAACGCTTGGACGCTACATCGCACTTGATTTTGGCATCGTGGGTTCGTTGTCTGAATTCGATAAAAACTACTTAGCGCAAAATTTTCTCGCTTTTTTTCAACGTGACTATCGACGGGTGGCGCGCCTGCACATCGAATCAGGCTGGGTACCGCCAACGACACGTGAAGAAGAGCTTGAGGGGGCGGTGCGCGCCGTCTGTGAGCCTTATTTTGATCGGCCACTGGCTGAAATCTCCTTGGGTCAGGTGCTTTTGCGATTATTCCAGACATCACGGCGTTTTAATGTTGAAATTCAACCTCAGTTGGTTCTATTGCAAAAGACCCTTTTGAACGTGGAAGGACTTGGTCGGCAGCTGGATCCGCAGTTAGACTTGTGGAAAACGGCCAAACCATATTTAGAGCGTTGGATGCACGAGCGGATCGGGTTCACGGGCATCAAAAAGAAAGTCCTCAAGGAAGCTTCGCAGTGGTCCCAATGGCTTCCTGAGTTTCCACGATTGTTGTACGCGCAACTCTCACGTCCGGACGTGTCGTCCGAGTTGCTCTCTGAGTTAAAGCGTTCGCGTCAAGCGCGAGAGCAAAGCAACCGTTTGTTGGTTGCATTAACGGGTGTAGCAGCCCTGGCATTGGGTGTGGCGCTTTGGGCGCTCATTCGGTGAGTTTGTTAGTTAAACCTTCAGCGATCGATCACTTTAATTGTGTATGAACGGTCTGAGCTGAATCTTTAAGGCAGTGAATGATGCTTTACACAGAGCTTTTTAAGTCCATGGAGTCGGTGCGCTGGAATATGGCGACAGATATCCCTTGGCACGATTTCGATCGCAGCAAGCTCACTGATGAGCAGGCGCAAACCATCAAAATGAATGCCATTACTGAGTGGGCAGCGTTGCCCGCGACGGAAATGTTTCTGCGCGACAATCGCGATGACAGCGACTTCTCGGCTTTTATGTCGGTTTGGTTTTTCGAAGAACAAAAGCACTCTCTCGTCTTGATCGAGTACTTGCGTCGCTTTGCACCTGATCTGGTTCCAACCGAAGAAGAGTTGCACCGTGTTCGATTTGAGTTTGATCCCGCTCCACCTCTTGAAACGCTCATGCTGCATTTCTGTGGTGAAGTGCGTCTCAACCACTGGTATCGGCGTGCGGCAGACTGGCATACCGAACCTGTCATCAAGGCAATCTATAACGTGATTGCTCAAGACGAGGCACGGCATGCGGGAGCCTATTTACGTTACATGAAGCGTGCGTTGACGCAGCGCGGCGGCGAGATTGCTACGCAGGCCCGCATTGCCTTTTCAAAGATTGGTGTACTGATGGCTTCGGCGCATCGCACCCCCCAGGCGCTGCATCCAACGAATTTGCACGTCAACAAAGACATGTTCCCGAACGATACCGTGCAGTCAAAGTTGCCCGAGCCAGGTTGGCTTGAGCGTTGGCTCGACAATCAAATTCACTTTGATAAAGACTGGGAAGGTAAGGTCAGCACGCGTATTTTGCATAATATGTCCTTGTTGATGGACAGCTCCTTCAAGACGGTTCAGGATTTGAATCGTTATCGTAAAGAGCTTCTGCGTGCCGTGCCGCTGGTCGCTCAAAATCCAGCGGCTTAAGCAGCGAGTGTTGTGATGCGTGCACGTTTTGAAGATAAGATCCTGTCGCCTGAGGTGTGTGCACAACGCATCGCCTCCGGGGACTGGGCGGGTCCTGTGGTGTTTACCAATGGGGTCTTTGATATCTTGCATCGTGGCCATGTCACCTATTTGGATCAGGCTGCACAGCTTGGCGCAACGCTGGTGGTGGCAATCAATACCGATGCTTCTGCGCGCAGACTGGGAAAGGGACCCGATCGCCCCCTCAACAATGAGCATGATCGCGCCGCATTACTTGCCTCGCTTGCTTGCGTATCCGCAGTGACTTTTTTTGACGAAGACACCCCCGTTGCGCTGATCGGCTTGTTAAGGCCTGACATCATTGTCAAAGGGGGAGATTACGATATGCAGGTCTTACCAGAGACTCGGTTAGTCGAGTCCTGGGGCGGCAAAGCGGTCGCAATACCGTTTGAATTTGCGCGGTCAACGACCGCGCTGGTGACAAAAATCCGTCAAACTTAATCCGCCAAACTTAGCGGACTTAAAATTTGAATTTGGATGGGCAAAACCCACTAAGGGGTTTGATCACGGTTTCAAATAATGGTGTGGTTTCAAAACTCGCCGCTGTGGTGCGTGTGACACGATAAGCGGTCATCGCAGGGGCTTGACCCACCACCACTACCATTCGACCACCTTCGCAGAGCTGGTACTTGAGTGCATCAGGGATGGCAGGGAGTGCGCCTGTCACCAAGATGGCGTCATATTCGGTTGTGCCCCAGCCATTGCTGGCGTCTCCAGTCTCGACTTTGACATGACTAATGCCTGCCTGCTGGAGATTGAGTTGAGCGAAGGCGGTCAGTCGCGGGTCGATTTCAATCGATGTGACACCGCGTGCGATATGGGCGAGCAAGGCGGCTTGGTAGCCAGAGCCTGTGCCCACTTCCAGCACGCAGTCGTCTTCTTTGAGCTGAAGCAGCTGTGTGAATTTGGCTTCGAGCTTGGGCGCGAGCATTGTTTGATGTGTCTCGCCCGCCGCAATCGTAAGCGGGATGTCAAGGTCTGAAAAGGCCAGTGATCGATAGGCTGAAGGAACAAAGAGTTCACGTCTGACGCTAAAGAGCGCCTCGAGAACTTTGCTGTCAGAAACGTCCCAAGGGCGAATCTGTTGTTCGATCATGTTGTAGCGCGCGCGTTCGATATCAGGCAAAGTATTGGCTTTCATAAAATCTACGGGGCGACAAGTGAGTCGCTCAACAATGTCACATGGCGGAAAACCCTTATTGTAAGGGTTTTCCTGCCCATAGTTTGTGGAAGTGGTGGACAGGGCCATGGCCGTGTCCAACTTGAAGCGAATCAGCGTGCAAAATCGCTTGAATTAAGTAATCTTTTGCCATTTTTGTGGCAATAGGTACGCTTTCGGTCTGTGGCAAAAGGGCTGTCAGGGCAGACGACAGTGTGCAGCCCGTCCCGTGCGTATTGCGTGTCGGGATGCGATGGCCGGGTAACTCGATCATCTGGTCGCCATCGTGCAGGATGTCAATGGTGTCATTGCCGGGCAAGTGCCCCCCCTTTACAAGCACCCAACGGTGTCCGCCGTGTGTCATCAGATTGCGGAGACGTTCGGCGACGCGTCGCATCTCACGCACGGTTTCGACGCTTCGCATCTCCAGCAATACGCCTGCTTCAGGCAGGTTTGGGGTAATGATCGTGGCGAGTGGAAGCAGCTGTTCTCTGAGTGCGCCAACGGCTTTTTGTTCGAGCAGCAGATCACCACTTTTGGCCACCATGACCGGATCCAACACAATATGCTCAGGCTTGAAATGACCTAAACGATCCGCCACCACCTCAATGACGCCTGTCTGTCCCAGCATGCCAATTTTGGTGGCATGGATCAGGACATCAGCAAACAGCGTATCAATCTGTGCGCGGACAAAAGGTGGATTGACAGGCGAGATGTCGGTCACCGTCTGCGTGTTTTGTGCAGTGAGCGCAGCAACCACCGCGCAGGCGTAGGCACCCAGCGCACTCATCGCTTTGACGTCAGCCAGAATGCCGGCTCCCCCAGAGGGGTCCATGCCTGCGATGGTGAGTGTGTTGGGAATCAGGCGTGCCGTTTCGGTTTGACTCATGAGGCGCTCTTTGGCGTGATCAAGCCCGTGGTGGGTGAACTCGGTGCAGCCTGATAGGTTTTGCGGGGGACGCGACCGGCGAGAAAGGCCTCACGGCCCGCTTCGACACCTTTTTTCATGGCACTGGCCATCAGCACAGGTTGTTGCGCCCCTGCAATCGCTGTATTCATGAGTACGCCATCGCAGCCGAGCTCCATGGCAATGGTGGCATCTGAGGCAGTGCCAACACCGGCATCCACCAAGACAGGCACACGCGCCTGATCAATAATCAAGCGCAGGTTCCAAGGGTTGAGGATGCCCATGCCAGAGCCAATGAGGGACGCTAGCGGCATGACGGCCACACAGCCAATATCCTCAAGCATGCGGCATTGGACAGGATCATCGGTGCAATAGACCATCACGTCAAAGCCGTCTGCCACGAGCGTTTTCGCGGCGGCGAGCGTTTCAGGCATGTTTGGGAACAGAGTGTGTGGATCGCCGAGCACTTCGAGTTTGACCAAGCGATGTCCGTCAAGCAGCTCACGGGCCAGGCGCAGGGTACGTACGGCGTCTTCCGCGCTGTAGCAGCCCGCAGTATTGGGCAGCAGCGTGAATTGGCTGGGGGGTAAATACTCAAGCAGGCTAGGCTCTTGGGTGTTTTGTCCAATATTCGTGCGTCGAATGGCGACCGTGATGATCTCAGCCCCGCTCGCATCGATCGCTTGGCGCGTCTGTTCGAAATCTTGGTATTTACCGGTACCGACCAAAAGTCGGGATTGATAAGTTTTGCCAGCGATAATCAGCGGATCTGTGGGGGCGTTCTTCATAAGCATTCTCGGTTGTATAGCGTCACCCGCTATTTTCGGGCTTGTTCAATGATGCTGCAAATTGCTTTTGCCGCCTCAATCAGTCTTGGACCGGGACGATAGAGTACATCTGAATCCATCACGTAGACGCGTCCTGCCTGTGCGGCCGGCAAATTCAGGCCTGACCAGTACTGTTGTGTGGCGGCGTCTTGAACGGGTGTTGCTGTTGCACCAACTCTGCCGAGCAACACTAGCGCCGGGCGCTGAGCCAATACACTTTCAGCGCTTATTTTAGGCGCGATTGCCGCAGAAGCCGCAAAAACATTGATGCCTCCACAGGCCTCGACCACGTGAGAGAGTAGATGCGATCGATTGAGAGAGTATTCGGGGGGTTCACCGACTTGCAAAAATACACGTACCGGCGGTCCCGCAAAAGGCGTTTGATTGAGCTGATCAATTTGAACCCTAAGAGCGGAGGCGCGAGACTGTGCGATATCCTGTGTGCCAAGGAGGAGACCAAATTTCTCGATGGTGTTCGGAATGTCGTCGAGTGTCTTGGGGGCACTTAAAAAAGACGGGATGCGCAGCGCATTGAGCGTTGAAAATTGTGATGCTTGCCAGCCAATCAACAGATCCGGTTTTTGGCGCAACACGACCTCCGGTTCTGGCTGTAAGCCTTCGCCGATTCGAGGGAGCGTGCGTGCGGCTTCTGGAAAATCGCTGGCATGGACAGTTGCGGCGATTTGAGCGCCGCCGCCCGCAGCAAAGACCAGCTCGGTTGCATGGGGCGAGAGCGTGATGACGCGACGGGCGGGTGCTGCAAGTTGAATGTGAGTGCCACGATCATCGGTGACGCGTGTTTGTGCATGGCTGTGTGGCATTAACGCCAGACACGCCATCACACTCGCACACGCCAAGACAACGTTTTTCAACACAACATATTGACCCTCAATGTATTGCACTACATTTTGAGTGCGAGATTCACAAAGACATTCGACCCTGGTGTGGCATAGCCCTGCACGAGTGTGTATTGCTTTGCAAAAATGTTGTTCCAGCGAACCTGGATGTCAGTATTTTCGGTCAGAGGATAGCTACCGACCAAATTCATGAGTCCGAACCCACCCAGCGTATCGTTGGTGAGTGCGTCGCGCCGTTGGCTGGTCACGAACAGTTCACCGCTCAGTTTTGCTTTACCCAAGTTTTGATCGACCGCCATTTTTAACACGCGCTGGGCGCGTTGAGGCAGCAGCTCGCCCGTATTGGCATTGCGCGGATTTGACCAGTCAAAGCTCCCTTTGATCAGCGTGTTGCGCCCAAGTTTCTGGGAGCCGGTGAGCGTAATGCCCGTGATCAGCGCGCGATCAATGTTCATCGGCGTGTAGGGCGAATAGAAATCTCCAGGAATAGAGGGCTCGTTCAAAATCAAATTGTCGATGTTGTTGCGATAGAGCGTGAGGCCGAGTTGCGTATTGTCCGTGGTGTACTTCAGGCCTGCTTCAATGTTTTGCGAGCGCTCGGGTTGCAGCAACGGGTTACCCATAAAACTGGGCGTCACCGGCCAGTAGAGTTCATTGAAATTAGGTGCTCTAAAGCCCGTGTTGGCGCCGATGCTAGCTTTCCAACGCGGAGTCAGTTCGAGGCCGTAAGACAGGCTGCCAGTCGTGACGTTGCCAAACTGCGAGTTGTTGTCGTTGCGCACACTGGCCTGAACGGATTGTGCCCCCCAAGTGCCGCGATAAATCGCTAATAACGAATTGGTAAAGCGCGAGGTTTGTTGATAATTCACCAACCCGGGAGAAATGTTGTCGACTAAGGCGCCGTCGACACTTTGCTCAAGCCTTTCGTAGGCAAGACTCACGATTTGAGTGGGTGAAAAAGTCAGATCATTTTGCCAAACATACTGACTCTGATTGGTTTTGAAGTGTTGTTTCCCATCCGGGGTGTTGTAGAAATTTTGCGTGGCATCGACGTTGATGGTTTTGTAGAGGTCGGTTGAAAACCCTGCTCTGAGCGTACTCGTCCAAAACGAGGAGATCACATTGCGACTCGTGAGGATATTGTTGCTGAGGGTTTGAATGCCACGATCACCAAAATACGGGGCACCAGCGTCGTAGCTACCGTTGACCTTGGACTGGTAGGTTTGCAAGGTCAGTGTCTGACCGGGTTTCCAGGTATAGCCGAGTGAACCACCCAGATTGCTGCGGTAGTACGAGTCGTTATCAGGGTTTTGATAGTAATTAGACCGTTTCGTGGCGTTAAAGCCTGCGCTTTGGCCGTAACCACCAAACAAACTGTAGCTCCAGCCGTCTTTGGCACCTGAAAAGCCTGCATCGTACTGGGTCGTGGCATAGGTGCCAACGCCCGCATTGGCATAAGCAGAAAAGGGACGGTCTGTGTCGCTGCGCGTGATGATGTTGACCACCCCGCCAATGGCGTCGGCGCCATACAAGCTGCTGCTGGTGCCTCGAACGATTTCAATACGTTCGATACTGTTGAGAGGAATCGCATTAAGCGGAGGCAAACCGTTGGTAGCGTTATTGACGCGTACGCCATCGATCAAGACGAGCGACTGGTTGCTATTGGTACCGCGAATATTGATGGTGCTGACGGTTTGTGGGCCGCCGAGGTTCACGCCCTCAATGCTGTGCTCGCGAATCAGTGCGTCTGAGAGCGTGCCGTTGGGTAACGTGTCGAGCGTCTCCCGCGTCATGACACTGTTGTCCCCCAAGGTTTGCGACAACGGCTCTGGCGTTCGCGCCGGCGTGACGACGATGGTGGCGAGCTGGGGGACTTGGGTGGAGGCTGGGGCGGGCAAGGGCTGCGCCAGCGCGCTGGTTGGGGAGGTGAGGTTAAGGGCGATGCCAGAGGCCAATGCGCCAGAAATCGCTAAAGCAATAGAAAAACGACCGGATTTGCGCCGGCAAACAAAGTGATGCATGAGAAACCTCGTAGTGATGTGCGTCCCCGCACATCCTGAACGTTCAAAAGGAAGAGTTCTAAAGAGCCCATCCCACTTGAACTGGCCGGTATCGGGCTGGCGTCAGGTGGGCTTCATTGTTGAAGGACTAGACGTTGACCGTTGCGGGGGCAGCACAGGCACGAAGATCCATATGGATCCATCTCCCTGTTTCCCGTTTAACTTTCCCAATGCACGATATTGCTTATGGCAATAAGGTTTTTACATCGAAAGCACCAATTCTTACACTACTGTATCACGGCCCCTCTTTTGTTAAACTGGTAAGTTGTTTTGCTGCGCATTGTGCAAAGGATTTTGCTTATCGGCTCAATCCTTTTAGCAACCGAGTCTGCTACCCCGGACCTCACATTTTTTTGACTCATCATGACCTACCCAACATTGCCCTATCCCATCGAGCGCTACACCAGAGGCGCGGCATTTGCCCGCTTATTGGCCGAGCGCATCTTGATTCTCGATGGCGCAATGGGCACGATGATTCAGACTTACAAATTGACCGAGGCGGATTTTCGCGGCAGTCGTTTTGCAGCGCATGGCAAGGACGTCAAAGGCAACAACGAGCTCTTGTCGATCGTGCGCCCCGATATCATTCAGGCGATCCACGAGCAATACTTCGAGGCCGGTGCTGATGTGGTGGAGACCAATACGTTTGGTGCGACGACCATTGCGCAGGGTGATTACGACTTGCCCGAGCTCGCCTATGAGTTGAATCTGGAGTCGGCACGGTTGGCGCGTGCAGCCTGCGACAAGTTCAGTACGCCTGAGCGTCCGCGCTTTGTTGCCGGCGCCTTAGGGCCTCAACCCAAGACTGCATCCATCTCTCCTGATGTGAACGACCCAGGCGCACGCAACGTGACGTTCGACGAGTTGCGCGTGGCGTATATCGAGCAGCTCAATGGCCTGCTCGACGGCGGCGTCGATTTGATTTTGATCGAAACCATTTTTGATACGCTCAATGCCAAGGCGGCGATTTTTGCGGTCGAAGAGGTGTTTGAAGCGCGCGGCGAACGCCTGCCTGTGATGGTATCCGGAACAGTGACAGATGCTTCGGGTCGCATCCTGTCTGGTCAGACGGTCGAGGGTTTCTGGAACTCAGTTCGCCATGCCCGTCCTATTACGATCGGTCTGAATTGCGCGTTAGGCGCGGCGCTGATGCGTCCCTACATCGCCGAGCTGGCCAAGATTTGTGACACCTATGTCTGCGTGTATCCGAACGCAGGCTTACCCAACCCAATGAGTGAAACAGGTTTCGACGAGACGCCCGCGGATACCTCTGCTTTGCTCGAGGAGTTTGCGCGCTCTGGACTCGTCAACGTCGCTGGAGGTTGCTGCGGCACGACGCCCGAGCACATCAAAGCAATCGCTGACAAAGTGTGCAGCCTACCGGTGCGCGCCGTGCCCGAGATTCCTGTCAAGACGCGACTGTCGGGACTTGAGGCCCTGAATATCGATGGCGAGACCTTGTTTGTGAACGTCGGAGAGCGTACTAACGTCACGGGCAGCAAAATGTTCGCGCGTCTGATTCGCGAAGAGAAATACGACGAAGCGGTTGCCGTGGCGCGTCAGCAAGTCGAGAGCGGTGCGCAGATCATCGATATCAACATGGACGAAGCCATGTTGGATTCGGCGGCGTGTATGCATCGGTTTCTGAACTTGATCGCCTCCGAGCCCGATATCGCGCGCGTGCCGATCATGATCGATAGCTCCAAGTGGTCCGTGATCGAGACAGGACTCAAGTGCGTTCAAGGCAAGTCGATTGTCAACTCGATTTCCCTCAAAGAAGGCGAGGAGCCTTTCCTCAAACAAGCGCGCTTGTGCCGTCGTTACGGTGCAGCAGCGGTGGTGATGGCTTTTGATGAAAAAGGTCAGGCCGACACACTTGAGCGTCGCCAGGAAATTTGTACCCGCGCTTACAACTTGTTGATCAACGAGGTCGGCTTCCCACCCGAAGACATTATTTTCGATCCTAACGTGTTTGCGATCGCAACGGGGATCGAAGAGCACAATCATTACGCGGTCGATTTTATTGAGTCAACCAAGTGGATCCGCGCAGCGCTTCCGCATGCGCGTATCTCAGGTGGCATTTCCAACGTCAGTTTCTCGTTCCGTGGCAACGAAGCCATGCGCGAGGCGATTCATACGGTCTTTTTGTATTACGCCATTCGCGAAGGCCTGACGATGGGTATCGTCAATGCCGGTCAGTTAGGTGTGTATGCAGAACTCTCTCCTACGCTGCGTGATCTGGTCGAGGACGTGGTGCTGGATCGCCAACAGCCTGTAGGTTTAACTGAGGCGAATGACACGCGCACTCCGACCGAGCGGCTGGTGTCGTTTGCGGATTCGGTCAAAGGCAGTGGCGCCAAGCGCGAAGAAGACCTCACCTGGCGTGAGCAGTCTGTTGAAAAACGACTCGCGCATGCCATGGTGCATGGGATGACGCAGTTCATCATTGAGGATACCGAAGAAATTCGCCAGCAGATCGCTGAGCGCGGCGGTCGCCCGATTGAGGTGATCGAAGGTCCGCTGATGGACGGCATGAATATCGTGGGAGATTTGTTCGGTGAGGGCAAGATGTTCTTGCCGCAGGTGGTCAAGTCCGCACGCGTGATGAAACAGGCGGTCGGTCACCTTGTGCCTTTTATCGAAGAGGAAAAAAAGCTCATTGCCGCGGCAGGTGGTGATGTGCGCGCCAAGGGCAAGATCCTGATTGCGACGGTCAAAGGCGATGTCCACGATATTGGTAAAAATATTGTCACTGTAGTGCTTCAGTGTAATAACTTTGAAGTCATCAACATGGGTGTGATGGTGCCTGCGGCCGAAATCCTGAATCGCGCCAAGGCTGAAAATGTCGATATCGTTGGTTTATCGGGCTTGATTACGCCTAGTCTCGAAGAGATGGCGTATGTGGCCAGCGAAATGCAGCGCGATGAGTACTTCCGCAGCCGCAAGATTCCGTTGATGATTGGTGGCGCCACCACGAGTCGTGTGCATACTGCCGTCAAGATTGCGCCGCATTACGAGGGCCCTGTGATTTATGTGCCCGATGCGAGTCGCTCGGTTGGTGTTGCACAGAACCTCGTCTCAGAGACCGCCAATACCTACCTTGAAGAGTTGGCGGTAGAGTACGAAGACGTTCGCCGCCGTCATGCGAATCGTCAGACTGCGCCCTTGATGTCGATCGCAGATGCGCGGGCAGCTAAACCCAAGTTTGACTGGTCTACATATCAACCACCTCGCCCCAAGTTTATCGGTCGACGTACCTTTAAAAACTTTGATCTCGCTGACCTCGCCCGCTATATCGACTGGACGCCATTTTTTCAGACGTGGAGCTTGTTTGGACAGTATCCCGCGATTCTGGATGACAAGGTCGTGGGTGAACAGGCGCGTAAAGTGCACATCGATGGTCAGGCGATGCTCAAGCGCATCATTGACGGCCGTTGGTTGACGGCGAATGGAGTGGTCTCTTTTTATCCTGCGAACGCTGTCAACGATGACGATATCGAAGTCTATCAAGACGAGACGCGCGAAAAGGTGCTGTTTACGTGGCGCGGTTTGCGTCAGCAAGGCATCAAGCGCGAGGGTGTTGAAAATAAATGTTTGGCGGACTTTATCGCACCAAAATCTTCTGGCGTCATGGACTACGTCGGTCTCTTTGCCGTGACGGCCGGGATTGGTGTCGATAAGAAAGAAAAAGAATTTGAAAAAGCCAATGATGATTATTCTTCAATCATGTTTAAGTCATTGGCGGATCGTATGGCAGAGGCTTTTGCCGAGGCCTTGCACGCGCGTGTCCGAACGGATTTGTGGGGCTATGTGCCAGACGAGTCCTTGACCAATGAGCAGATGATCAAGGAAGCCTATGTCGGCATTCGACCCGCTCCAGGCTATCCAGCGTGCCCTGAGCATGTGGTCAAGCGTGAAATGTTTGAGGTACTGGATGGTGCGGATATCGGCATGATGCTGACGGAAAGTTACGCAATGCATCCCGCGGCCAGCGTGTCGGGCTTTTATTTCAGTCATCCGCAGTCGCAATACTTTAGCGTGGGCCCGATTGGCGAAGATCAGGTCGAAGACTACGTTAAGCGTTCAGGCCGGACAGCCGCGGATGTTAAACGAAGCTTGGCGCCCAATCTTGGTTAGGTGAGTGCTGCGGTGTGGCGCAAGGTCACAACGCGGTCACCTCATTTATCGGTTGTAGGCCTCAAGCGCCAATGTGACCAGTATGCCCGTGACGAGTAGAGCCGTGGTGAGATTCAGTCCAAGCACACCAGGGCGGGACTCTACGAAACGATAGAGCACTGCACCGCCCGCAATGGATACGGCCACGGCGACTGCGATGCCAAGTAGATTGATCAGGATGCCGCTCGGAAACCATACGCTCCAGAGCGCATTGATGCCGATAATCAGGCCATAGTGAATTAAAAAAATCGAATAAGAGCGTTCGCCTAGCCAGTGCAAACGCGTTGAGCGTGGCCATTGTTCCAGCCAGCCGCGCGCACTGGCAATGCTGAGTATGAGCGCGCTGACCGTTGCGGTTGCAACAGATTTGCGGAACTCGATGCCGAGCGCGACCACACCTAGTAAGGCAATGAGAATCAGAAACCAGCCTTTGGCAGGCGTGCGCGCCGCCCAATAGGACAGCATGCCGAGTCCGTAGTACCCAAAGAAGTAAGGCGCAGCGATTTCATATTGCGAGTGCAGGCTGAGGTACCAGAGTGACCATGCTGTCAGTGCCGTGACCACGACGGGAAGCAAGCTGTGCCAACGCGCAGGCATCATGTGAATGAGCGCAATCAGCACCGTCGTCAAGGCAAACAGCTGGAAGTCCACCGCCACGTACCAAACTCCGGCTGATAGCGCCTCGAGGCCGATTAAGTCATAGAGTAAAAAGAGGTGGGCGAGCAGTTGGCCGATCGTGGGGGCCGCCGAGAGTGATGCGTGTTGAAACCACGGACGTACAAGCGCTGTGATGAGCGCCGCGAGCGTGACGGCAAAGAGAAAGGGGGTGATGAGGCGTTTGAAGCGTTTCCAGACCAGAGGGCCCGGGTTGATTGGCGTCGTGCATCCCTTGGGAGCAAATTGTGAGGCGACAAAATAGCCCGCCACGACAAAAAAGAGCTGAACGGCCAGGCGACCATACACGACGATGGCGTCGATGAGTTGAGGATAAACGGCACCGATGACTTCTGACATCGGGCCGTATACCGCTAAATGATGCACCACAATCACAAGACAAGCGATACCCTTTGCGGCATCGATAAAGGGGAGCCTGCGTGCCATGGGTGGTTGCGCTCCAGATCAGGTCTTGTGATAAATCTCAGAACCTTTCTTGACAAATTCGACTGCTTTCTCTTGCATGCCGACTTTGAGAGCCGCGTCGTTTTCCACGCCCAGCTTCTTGGCATAGTCGCGCACATCTTGTGTGATCTTCATGCTACAGAAGTGTGGGCCGCACATTGAACAGAAGTGCGCGACTTTCATCGAGTCCTTGGGCAAGGTCTCATCGTGGAAGTCTTTGGCGGTGTCTGGATCCAAGCCGAGGTTGAACTGATCGTCCCAACGGAATTCGAAGCGCGCCTTGGACAGGGCGTTGTCACGAATCGCAGCGCCTGGATGTCCTTTGGCCAAATCTGCGGCATGTGCGGCGATTTTGTAGGTAATGATGCCGTCTTTCACGTCCTTCTTGTTGGGCAGGCCCAGATGTTCTTTGGGTGTGACATAACAGAGCATGGCGGTACCGTACCAACCGATCAGCGCGGCGCCAATGCCAGAAGTAATGTGGTCGTAGCCAGGCGCAATATCCGTGGTCAGTGGTCCGAGTGTATAGAAAGGTGCCTCATCGCAATGCTTGAGCTGCATCTCCATGTTTTCTTTGATGAGCTGCATGGGTACATGTCCGGGACCTTCGATCATGACTTGAACGTCGTGCTTCCATGCCACTTTGGTGAGCTCGCCCAAGGTTTTGAGTTCGGCAAACTGCGCTTCGTCGTTGGCATCAAAGCCTGAGCCTGGACGCAAGCCATCGCCCAGCGAGAAGCTGACGTCGTAGGCCTTCATGATTTCGCAGATTTCTTCGAAACGCTCGTATAGGAAGCTTTCCTTGTGGTGCGCCAAGCACCACTTGGCCATGATTGAGCCGCCACGTGAGACGATGCCAGTCATGCGGTCGGCGGTCATGGGAATAAAGGGCAGGCGCACACCTGCATGGATGGTGAAGTAATCCACGCCTTGTTCCGCTTGCTCGATCAGCGTGTCGCGGAAGATTTCCCAGGTCAAATCTTCGGCTTTGCCGTCGACTTTTTCCAAGGCCTGATAGATCGGCACTGTACCGATTGGCACGGGGGAGTTGCGCACGATCCACTCACGTGTTTCGTGAATGTGTTTGCCTGTAGACAAATCCATCACAGTATCGCCACCCCAACGGATCGACCAGGTCATTTTTTCGACTTCTTCGGCAATGCCGGAGCTGACCGCTGAGTTGCCGATGTTGGCGTTGATTTTCACTAGGAAATTGCGACCGATGGCCATCGGTTCAACTTCGGGGTGATTGATGTTGGCAGGAATGATGGCACGACCGCGCGCAATCTCTTCGCGCACGAACTCGGGTGTGATCAGATGGGGGATCGAGGCACCAAAGGACTCTCCCGCATGCTGACGCAGCATGCGTTTGACCATTTTTTCACCCTCGGGCCCTGTGGCGCGCAGACTTTCGATGTACTGCTCGCGGCGAAGGTTTTCGCGGATCGAGACATATTCCATTTCCGGGGTGATGATGCCGCGGCGGGCATAGTGCATTTGCGAGACGTTGGCGCCAGCTTTGGCGCGACGTGGATGACGCTGTAGGTCAAAGCGCATGGCAGTCAGTTTTGGATCGGCCAGGCGCTCCTGTCCGTAGGCGCTGCTGGGGCCGCTCAACAACTCTGTGTCATTGCGCTCTTCGATCCAAGCGCGACGCAACTCTGGCAAGCCGCGACGGATATCGATTTTGATGCTGGGGTCTGTGTAGGGGCCGCTTGTGTCGTAGACGGTCAAAGGAGGATTTTTTTCTCCACCAAAAGAGGTGGAGGTGTCTTCTTGCTCGATTTCACGAAAAGGGACACGGATATCGGGACGTGAACCGATTTCGTAAATTTTGCGTGATTTTGGCAGGGGGGCAACAGCGGCAGCGTCCACTTCAGCGGTCGCGGCAAGGAATTTAGGATTGGCGTTCATGAAAAAGCTCCAAAAATCGATTGGAGCCGAATCGGGATGGATCCCGGATTTTTCCGGGATGCGCTCCCAGCATCGGCATTATCCGTACTGGTACGAAGGGACTCTCTCAACCTGGCATAAGCCAAGTACCCCCGCATTCAAGTGCAAAGTATAGGACAGGATGGTGTGGTTTGGCAGCGATGCCCCCATCAATCTCAAAGAATGATGAGGTTATCTCGGTGGACCAACTCGGCTTCAGTCATTGTGCCAAGAATATCGGCGATTTTGCTTGAGGGTTGGCCCATGATGCGTCGCGCATCCGAGGAGGAGTAGTTGATCAGTCCGCGCGCGCATTCTTTACCCGCGAGATCGAGACAGGCGACGACATCACCAGGCTCAAAGTCACCTTCGATACTGCGCACACCAACAGGAAGCAGGCTCTTGCCTTCGATTAAGAGCGCTTGGACCGCACCCGCATCGAGGGTGAGTTTGCCACGCAAGCGAAGATGGTCGGCCATCCATTGTTTACGGGCGGATAGAACAGGCAACTCAGCGCGAAGCTCCGAGCCAATGCATTCGCCCGCCGCTAGGCGCACCATGACGTTTTCTTCGCGACCTGAGGCGATTACTGTGTGAGCCCCGCTGCGTGCAGCCCGTTTAGCAGCCAGAATCTTGGTCAGCATGCCGCCCTTGCCAATGCCGCTGCCAGACCCGCCAGCCATCGCTTCAAGGCTCAGGTCGCCGGCTTTGCCATGCGACACAAATCGTGCTTCTGGATTTTTGCGGGGATCTGACTCGTAGAGTCCGCGTTGATCTGTCAGGATGATCAGCGCATCCGCCTCGATCAGGTTGGTCACGAGCGCACCGAGGGTGTCGTTATCGCCCACAGCGATTTCGTCAGTGGCGACCGTATCGTTTTCATTGACGATGGGAACCACACCGAGCCTGAGAAGGGCAAAGAGTGTGGAGCGGGCGTTGAGGTAGCGTTGACGGTCCGCAAGATCTTCGTGGGTGAGAAGGATTTGGGCGGTGCGTAGATTGTGTTTGGAAAATGCGACTTCGTAGGCTTGGGCTAAACCCATCTGCCCGACTGCCGCAGCTGCTTGTAACTCGTGCATCGAGGTCGGGCGTTTGGCCCAGCCCAGACGTGCCATGCCTTCGGCAATCGCGCCGCTTGAAACCAAGACGACTTGTTTGCCTTGGCTCCGGAGAGCTGCAATCTGGCTGGCCCAGTGCGCGACGGCTTGACGGTCAAGCCCTTGGCCGTCATTGGTGACCAGAGAAGAACCGACCTTGGCGACGATGCGCGAAGCTGAGGCAATCACGGAGCTAGGCAAAGCTGTGCTGTTCATGGGTATTAAACAAAGCAAGATTTGAGGAAGATGGCGGGTGCGTGTCTACTCTTTGGGCTCTTGGGCGGGCTTGTCAGCAGCGCTGCGGGTCTCGTCAAAACGAGGGTCTTCAGCGACATAGGTGCCATCTGCCTTGTCTTCGGCAATATTGTCCACTTGACGATACGCATCAATGGCGTTTTGCAGATCCCAGATCAGTTGCTGCGTGCCATCGCCCGACAGGGCAGAAATTGCATAAACGGGACCTGTCCAGCCATATTCTTTACAAAATCGTTTTTTGACTTCTTCGGGATTGGGGACAACGTCGAGCTTGTTCAGGACCAGCCAGCGAGGTTTGTTGTAAAGGGTTTCGTCATACAGGCGCAGCTCTTCGACGATCGCGCGTGCTTCGCCAAGTGAACGTGCCACTGAATCCTCGTCAGGGTCCTGGGAAGAGACATCAACGATATGCAACAAAATACGGGTACGTGTGAGGTGACGTAAAAACAAGTGTCCCAAGCCGGCGCCTTCGGAGGCGCCTTCGATCAGGCCTGGAATATCCGCGACAACAAAACTGCGTGATTCAGACGTACGCACTACACCCAAGTTGGGGTGAAGCGTGGTGAAGGGGTAGTCGGCGATTTTGGGGCGCGCATTGGAAATACGGCTGATTAGCGTGGATTTGCCAGCGTTGGGCATTCCCAGCAAGCCGACATCCGCCAGTACCTTGAGTTCCATACGCAGTTTGCGTTGCTCGCCTTCTTTGCCGGGCGTCCATTGCTTGGGAGCACGGTTGACGCTGGATTTGAAGTGCACGTTGCCCAGGCCACCTTCGCCACCCGCGACTAAAATGACTTGTTGGTCGTGGCGATTCATGTCGAACAATTCTTCGCCAGTTTCAGCGTCGTAAATAATCGTGCCGACTGGCACACGCAGGGTAATGTTGGGCGCCGCAGCGCCATACATATCTGAACCGCGACCGTGTTCACCGTTTTTTGCAAGATGTTTACGTGCGTAGCGGTAGTCGATCAACGTGTTGATGTTGCGATCAGCGACTGCAAATACGCTACCGCCTCGGCCGCCATCGCCACCGTCTGGCCCACCCTTGGGGATGAACTTTTCACGGCGAAAACTGTGCGCGCCGTTGCCGCCCTTGCCGGCAATGACTTCGATGGTGGCTTCGTCGACGAATTTCATGAGCTAATGGTACCGTGAAAATAAAAAGCCCTGCCGCTTGCGACAGGGCTTTTTGGAAAAACAGGCAAATTACTCAGCCGAAATAATCGAAACTGTCGACTTGTTGAGCTTGCCGCGAACTGAGAACTTAACGTGACCGTTGGTCAAGGCGTAGAGCGTATGGTCTTTGCCGATGCCCACGTTTGTGCCAGGGTGAAACGTTGTACCGCGCTGACGCACGATGATCGAACCGGCCGGGATCAGCTCGCCGCCGTAGGCTTTAACGCCTAGACGTTTCGATTCTGAGTCGCGACCGTTGCGGGTAGAGCCCCCGCCTTTTTTCTGTGCCATTTTTTACTCCTGGTGCTTTCCGTGATCTGTGTGGTATCAATCCGGGCAATTAAGCCGTGATCTCGCCAATCAGGATCTCGGTGTAGTTTTGACGGTGGCCTTGACGCTTCTGGTAGTGCTTGCGACGTCGCATCTTGAAGATCTTGACCTTATCGTGGCGTCCTTGCGCAAGAACCGTTGCTTTAACCACTGCGCCTACCACGAGCGGGGTGCCAATTTTCAATTGGTCGCCTTCGCCTACGGATAACACCTGGTCTAGCGTAATTTCTTGCCCAATGTCTGCCGGTATCTGTTCTATTTTAAGTTTTTCACCAGAAGCAATGCGATACTGCTTGCCTCCAGTTTTTATGACCGCGTACATGGGTTAACCTCTTGTTTTAGTGCAAATGGGATCTCGGCTAAGATGCCGAGCCAGAAATAATAGCGTGTAACCACTTGAAAGTCAAAAGAAAGTCTCTTGCATAAGCTCTCAAACCTCTTAGCCCCAGTGGCCCAGGACATGGAAACGGTCGATGCCGTGATCCGTTCCAGACTCAATTCCGACGTCGTGTTGATCAGGACGATCGGGGAATACATTATCAGCGCAGGTGGAAAACGCATGCGCCCGGTCCTGCTGTTGCTGATCGCCCAGGCGCTTGGCTACAAAGGCAATCATCAGCATTTGATGGCTGCCGCCGTGGAATTTATCCATACGGCGACCCTGCTGCATGACGATGTGGTCGATGAATCTGACCTCAGGCGGGGTCGTGGGACCGCAAATGCCGTGTTTGGGAATGCCGCCAGCGTTTTGGTCGGAGATTACCTCTATTCACGGGCCTTCGAGATGATGGTGGATGTCGACAGTATGCGGATTATGCAAATTATGTCGGGAGCGACCACCGTGATTGCAGAGGGCGAAGTCCTCCAATTACTGAATATCCATGATCCGGATGTCTCCGAAGCCCGTTACTTGCAGGTGGTGCGTTTCAAGACGGCCAAGTTATTTGAGGCGGCAGCTGAGGCCGGTGCGGTCCTGGCAGGAGCTTCTATTGCCCAGCAGGAGGCCGCGGCGGCTTATGGGCGCCACATTGGCACCGCCTTCCAGCTGGTCGATGATGTGCTGGATTACAACGGTGATGTGGGGGCCCTAGGTAAAAATGTCGGTGACGACTTGCGCGAGGGCAAACCGACTTTGCCGCTGATTCGGGTGTTGGAGGTTGGCAATCCGGAGCAAAAGCAGTTAGTTCGAGAGGCGATCGAAAAAGGTGAGGCTGATTTTGATGCCGTGGCGCGCGCGATTCAGGAAACCGGTGCGCTTGAGCACGCCAGTCAGTGCGCAGTGGCTGAAGCAGCGTTGGCACGTCAGGCAATAGAGACGTTGCCGGACTCTCCGGCCAGACAGGCACTCATTGATTTTTGTACGTTTGCGATTGAACGGGATCGTTAAGCAAACCTGAGTTTATTTCAGGTGCAAAATGCGTATGGCCCCACTCAGCACCACAACGCCAATGATTGTCCCGATGATCCAGTCTGGATAGGGGCTGGAGAGCCAGGCGACGAGAAAGCCGGCGATGATGACCCCCAGATTGGTTAACACATCATTGGCTGAAAAAATAAAGCTGGCGCGCATATGAACGCCGTCATTGCGGTGTTTTGCCACCATATATAAGCAAATTGCATTGACGAGCAAGGCTAAAAAGGAAAATCCGATCATCGAGTCCGGTGTCGGCACCGTTCCAGCAGAAATTTGATGGCTGACACGGATAAAAATACTAATCGCGAGTGCAATTTGTATAAGTCCGGCGAGCTTTGCTGAGCGAAGCTTGTATTGCGTAGCCTTGCCGACTGCGTAAAGCGCTGTGGCATAAACGGCTGCGTCCGAGAACATGTCGATACCGTCAGCCATCAGGCCGGCTGAATGGGCGAACCAACCCGCAGTGAACTCGACAATACACATCGCACCGTTCAGGCCGAGTAGCCAAAAAAGGACGCGCCGCTGTGAGGCGTCAGAGGCTTGGAGTGGCTCGTGAGGGTTCATCGTTGGAAAGTCACGTGAGTGGAACTTTCTGTTGCAGCAGTTGTCGTAGACATTGCATTTCCTCGCCTTGAGTGTGTCGAGAACTTTTATGCATATTAGGCGATGCGGTTAGTTGTTTGGTCGTAAACTGAGTGTCAGCGATTTTCAACTGCATATGCGGTAATCGTGATGACCTGATTGCAACACTCCAAGGAGTCGATGATGAAGAAGTCCATCACACTGGCGATTGCGGCAGCTACGCTGTCCGCCTCGGCCTTAACGCCCGCTTTCGCAGGGCCCAACAACTATCGCCATGGAAATCCGCACGGCTATAAGCCCCATTATGGTTACAAGCAAAATAACTTCAATGCTTGGAATGCGGCTGCGCTTGGCGTGGGTGTGGGCGTGGTGATTGGTGTAGGTAGTCAATACAACCGCTACGTGGCACCGCCGCCGGTTTATCCTAGTGTTGTCAATGTTTACCCTCCCGCTGTTCCGCCCTATGGTCAGTTCTATTCCTTGCCCGTTCCTTGTCGCACGGCACAGATTCCTGTGTACGATCAATATGGTCGCTTGGTACAGTATCAGCAGACGTGCGTAAATTAAAAATTTAAAAATAAAAAAACAGGAAGAGGCAATGCAAGCAGCTTGGTATGAAAAAAATGGCGAGGCACGCGAAGTGTTGTCCGTGGGTGAGCTGCCGACACCCGAAGCAGGTCCGGGCGAAGTCAGGGTCAACATCCACTCCTCTGGCGTGAATCCCTCTGACGTTAAATCTCGTCGTAATCGTCCCATTCATGATCCGCGCATCGTGCCGCATAGTGATGCCGGTGGCGTCATCGATCAAGTCGGCCCTGGCGTATCAAAAGATCGTTTGGGCGAACGCGTTTGGTTGTGGAACACTCAGTATCAAAGACCATTTGGAACTGCCGCTCAATACGTTGCTCTTCCGGCGGCGCAAGCGGTTGCCTTGCCTGAGCATGTCGATTTTGATGGTGCTGCTTGTATGGGCATTCCAGGTCTGACGGCTTTTGAGGCGGTCAGGCGTTGTGGTGAGGTTGCTGGAAAAACAGTGTTGGTGATCGGTGCGGCTTCGGCCGTCGGACACTATGCAGCTCAAATGGCCGCTTTAAAAGGTGCGCGCGTGATTGGCACGGTCAGTTCTGAGGCCAAGGCGGCTCATGCGCGTGCAGCGGGTGTCAAAGAAACGATCAATTACAAAACTGAGGTGGTGGCTGAGCGCGTCAAAGAGCTGACGGGCGGCCGCGGCGCCGATGCGATCATTGATATGGATTTTTCGACGACAACAGATCTGGTGCGCGACGGTGCGCTTGCGCCGCATGGGACGGTTGCGTGTTTTGGTTCCAATCGGGTTGAGCCTCCCCTGATACCGTTTCGTCTGTGTTTGACGACAAGTCTGACTTTGCAGTTTTTCTTGATTTACGATTTGACGCCAGCTGAGCGCGAGGTGGCTGTTAAAGGCTTAAATGAGATTCTTGCGTCAGGCAAACTTAAACATGCCATCGGTGCGCGCTTTGCCTTAGCAGACATCATTGCCGCGCACGAAGCGGTCGAGCAAGGCAAAGTGCTTGGCAATGTTGTGATTGATGTGCTGAGCGCGTAAGTCAATTTTCTTGTTGCTGTGCGGCTTGCGTTATTTAGCTAGAGGGTTGTAGATAGCGACCATCTAGCTTGCCGAATTCTCCGCAGCCGATTTGAGTAAGAACTGCATCAATTTCTTTACGCATGATGGCAAGGACTTGATCCGCGCCATCCTGACCAAGCGCGGCGACTGCGTAAAGAGTGGGTCTGCCAAAGATACAGCTCTGCGCGCCTAGACATTTTGCCAGCACGACATCCGAACCACGACGAACGCCACTATCAAGCATCAAGGTTGCTTGATCACCCACTGCCGCTTTGATCGACGGCAGCATGGTGAGTGGGGAGGGCGCATTATCGAGTTGTCGCGCTCCGTGATTGGACACAATAATGCCTTGAGCGCCAAGTTTGACGGCTTGCGTCGCATCATCAGGATGAAGCAAACCTTTAATCACCAGCGGTCCAGTCCATTGGTCTCTGATCGCCGCAACAGTTTCCCAGTTTGTCATCGCTGCAGGGGTCAGAGTGCCGTACATATCTGCAACTTCGTCAGCTGTTGCATCCGGTTTTGCATAGGGTTGCCAGTTACTCATCATCGGCATCCCGCCCGCTTTTAAATACTCGATCACCCAACCTGGTTTGGTCAACGCATCCAGCATGATCGAAGGCGTCATTCTAAAAGGGCGGGTAAAGCCGTTGCGACGATTGCGCTCCCGATTGGAGTTCACAGGCACGTCGACTGTGATGACAAGCACACCGACGTTTGCGTCACGTGCGCGCTTGACTAAATCATGGTTGATACGCGCGTCGCTTGTGGCGTACATCTGAAACCAAACATTGTCCGGCGCGATCGCGGCAGCCTCTTCTATTTTTAGATTGCTTGCGCTAGATAAGAGAAAAGGAACATTCGCTTTTTTCGCCGCAGCCGCCAGCATGGCATCTGCACCCGTTCGAAAGAGGCCCGCCATCCCGGTGGGCGAGATGCCAATCGGGCTGGAGTATTGGCGACCAAACAACTCGACGGTTTGATCACGATGCGTCACATCGACCAGGTAGCGGGGTAACAGTTGATACTTTGAAAAGGCATCACGATTGCGAAGCATGCCGAGTTCGTCATCGGCGCCGCCATCGATAAAGTCAAATGCAATCTTTGGAAGTCTGCGTTGGGCGAGAGCTCTAAAGTCGTGAAGATTGATTGGGGTGGGCATGGGTGATCCAATGGTCTGTTGGGTGCAAAGACTTGCTGAAAATTTACTACAGTCTGTTCCATTCAAGGCGATCAATCATTGCTGCAAAGCAGCAGCGTTGAGAGGGGTGATTTTTGTAGTACAAAGAGATCGAATTTGCCCAGACACCTATTAACCGGATGCTTTTATGAAAATTACCGCTTCGGGCGCGAGCCCATATGTTCGTAAAGTGATGGCTTGTGCGATTGCACGAGGAATCGATCAGCAATTAGAAAAGTGGACGATTGCCACGACAGACCCAGTATTGTCCAACTCAAACCCGTTGGGCAAGGTGCCTACACTCATCAATGATGAAGGCGTTGCCTTATTCGACAGCCCTGTGATTTGCGAGTTTCTCGATAGTATCGGCAGTGCACCTGCCTTATTCCCCGCAGTAGGTCCTGCACGTTGGGCTGCGTTGCGTTTACAGGCGATTGGTGATGGCATCTTGGATGCAAGCCAGCCGCGCCGTCGTGAAATCGCCTTGCCACAAGATGAAGGTCGAGTGGGTTACATCGATTTGCAGCGTGGCAAAGTCGCACGCGCAGTCGATGTGTTGGAAAAAGAAGCGGCGAGCCTCGGCCCACTGAAAACCATTGGCGACATTGCAGTCGCTTGTGCGTTGGGTTATTTAGATTTCCGTTTTGCACATGAACCTTGGCGTCCTGGTCATCCAAAACTGGCGGCTTGGTACGACAGCGTGGTCGGTCTGCCACCGATCGCTCAAACAGCACCTGTTGCTTGATGCTTCAAAGATGGGGGCGTTTAAAAATGAAGCAACGGCTAGACCCGCGCAGCTTCATTAGCAGTTTCGGACGCCCATGACCTTTGAAATCAATCAGCTTTCGCTTGTTCGAGGGCATCGTCATGTGTTGAAAAACGTGACGATGTCACTGCGAGCGGGTGAGCTTGTGGGCGTCTTGGGTGCCAACGGTGCGGGTAAGTCGAGCTTGTTAGCCGCGATGGCCGGTGAGCTCAATGACAGTGTGTCTGCAGGTGAGATTCGACTGGGTGGGTTGAGTATTGCTCAACTCAGCGCGCACGAACAAGCAACGAGACGCGCAGTACTCCCACAACAGCCCAGTTTAAGGTTTGAACTGAGTGTCCAAGAGGTCATTCAGATGGGCGCCTATCCCTTTTCGCAGGCGACCAGTAGTGAAGTGCAGGCATGGAGTCAACAGGCGCTGTTAGAGACTGATTTGCTTGCGCATGCGCAGAGTCGCTACACCGCACTGTCAGGTGGCGAGCAGCAAAGGGTGCAGCTCGCGCGCGTTCTCGTTCAGTGCCTGGCAATGATTTATGCTCAGAACGAGGCGTATCTGTTGCTGGACGAACCACTTTCCAGTCTAGATCCCAAGCATCAATTTCAATTTATGAAAAGCCTCGCTCAACTGGTACGGACGCAACAGATTGGCGTCATGCTTGTATTGCATGATCTCAATATAGCCGCGCAGTATTGCCATCGGCTGCTCTTGCTCGGCGGAGGCGAAATCATCGCTCAAGGGACGCCCGCAGAGGTCATGACGCCGACTGCACTCAAACGTGCCTTTGACCTTGACTTTACTGTCGTGCCACACCCGCTCGGAGACAATCGCTTGCTGATTTTGACGTAACCGTATTATTGTGAGCAAGCAGAAATTTCATCAAATAAATAGAAAAAAGCATTGAGGCGCATATGAATATCGCAATTGTAGGTTCGGGACTGGTGGGACAGGCTTGGGCGATTGTGTTTGCCCGTGGCGGTCACCACGTCAAAATGTGGGATGGCGATCCTAGCGCGGTGGCTGGTGCCGCAACGTTAATTAAAAAGCAAGTCGCAGACCTTCAGGCAGCGGGTCTGATTGATGACCCTGTTGGTCTGATCGCACGTATCAGCGGGTGTGCCACGCTTGAAGACGTATTGCTTGGGGCGGACTATGTGCAGGAGAGCTTGCCTGAGCGGCTTGAGATGAAAAAGGAGATCTTTGCCAAGATGGATGCGCTTGCACCTTCTGCGACGATCCTAGCGAGCTCAACGTCTAGTATTCCAGCCTCTGCGTTTACAGAAGGCCTTCCCGGACGTGCGCGCTGCCTCATTGCGCATCCAGTGAATCCACCCTACCTTGTCCCCGTGGTTGAGATTTGTGGTGCACCCTGGACAGATGCACAGGTTGTGCAGCGAACCTGGGATGTGATGGAGGGGGTTGGACAAAAACCTGTCAAGATTCATCGCGAGCTCAAGGGCTTTGTGCTCAATCGTTTGCAAGGCGCCCTTTTACGCGAGGCCTTTAGATTGGTTGAGCAGGGTTACGTCGATGCAGAGGGACTGGATGTGACAGTTCGTGAGGGTCTTGGTCTGCGTTGGTCTTTTATGGGGCCTTTTGAAACCATTGATCTCAATGCGCCAGACGGTCTGGCGGATTATGCAAGACGCTTTAATGATATGTATCAGTCGATTTCGACTGAGCAGACCTCCACCGAGCCTTGGTCTGAAGCGGTGATCGAAAAGCTTGAGTCACAGAGGCGCACGGTCTTGCCAAAGGATCAGTTGCTTGCGCGACGCTTGTGGCGAGATCGGCGGTTGATGGCCTTGGCCGCACATAAAAAATCAGCTGAGTAATAGAGTCTAACTAGACGTATTCAATCAAACGGTATTAATCAAACACAAAGACACGGAGACAGCATGGCCAGTGCGCGAAAAGTCATTATCACTTGTGCGGCAACAGGTGCGATTCATACCCCGAGCATGTCCCCTCATCTGCCTGTGACTGCCGAAGAAATTGCAAAATCTGCGATTGATGCCGCCCGCGCAGGTGCTGCAATTTTGCATTTGCATGCGCGCGATCCAAAGGATGGAAAACCCACGCAAGACCCAGAGTTTTTTCGACCCTTTCTCAAAGAAATTAAAGCGGCGACGAACGCTGTGATCAATATCACGACGGGTGGTAGTCCTCATATGACGGTTGAGGAACGCATGCGTCCGGCGATGACCTTTCAGCCTGAAGTCGCGTCCCTGAATATGGGTTCGATGAATTTCGGTTTATTTCCGATGCTGGATCGTTTCAAAGAGTTCAAGCACGAGTGGGAGCGGCAGCATCTTGAAAATAGCCGTGATCTTGTTTTTAAAAATACGTACAAAGATATCGAAACGATTTTGCGACGCGGGTCAGAAAACGGTACACGTTTCGAATTTGAGTGCTACGACATCAGTCATCTGTATAACTTGTCGCATTTCGCCGAAAAGGGACTGGTGAAAGGACCTATTTTTATTCAATCGGTATTTGGAATTTTGGGCGGCATTGGTCCTCACCCAGAAGATCTGATGCACATGCGCCGCACTGCGGACCGATTATTTGGTGATCAGTATCAGTGGTCGATCCTGGGCGCCGGTCGTAATCAGATTCCATTGGCGACAATGGGTGCTGCGATGGGCTCGCATGTGCGCGTGGGTCTTGAGGACTCTCTGTGGATTGGGCCTGGCAAGATGGCAGCGTCTAATGCAGAACAGGTCACGCGGATTCGAACTGTTTTAGAAGCGCTGAATTGTGAGGTGGCGACACCTGATGAAGCACGCGCGATCTTGGGCCTGAAGGGCGGCAACAACGTTAACTTTTAACTGGACAGACATAATATGAAACTGATTGATGCATTTGCAGATTACAGCCGCTTTATCAAAATCCGTCGTGATATTCACGCCCACCCTGAGCTTGGTTTCGATGAGCATCGGACGTCAGAAATCGTGGCGAATTTACTCAAGGAGTGGGGAATCGAAGTGCACCGCGGAATTGCGGGCACAGGTGTCGTAGGTGTGTTGAAGGTCGGTGAGGGTGGTCGGACACTCAGCTTGCGCGCCGATCTGGATGCTTTGCCCCTACAAGAGATCAATGAGTTTGAGCATAAGTCTACCAATGATGGAAAGATGCATGCCTGTGGTCATGACGGTCACACCACCATGCTGCTCGCGGCCGCTTGGCACTTGTCGCAAACACGCAATTTCAATGGTACGGTGAACTTTGTGTTCCAACCAGCCGAAGAAATGGGCAAGGCAGGCGCAAAAAAGATGATCGAAGATGGGTTGTTTGAGCGGTTTCCTTGCGAAGCTGTGTTTGGTTTGCATAACTTCTCGATTGGTAACGTGGGCGGCTTTGCACTGAATAACGGCCCCTTTATGGCCTCGAGCAATACGTTCAAGGTCACAATGAAAGGGCAGGGCACGCATGCGTCGCTTCCGCATACTGGGACGGATCCTGTTGCGCCGGCACTGGAGTTTGCTCAGGCGTTGCAGGGCTTGGTGGCGAAAGTCATCCCGAGTACGGAGCGCGCCTTGTTGGCGGTGACGCAGCTCGAGGGTTCGGTGGCGCCGAACGTCATTCCGGATGTGGCAGCGGTGGGTGGGACGATTCGTACTTTTTCTGTATCGGCACTTGATCGCCTAGAGGAGCGTTTACGTACCTTGGCAGTGCAAATCGCGCTCGCGCATGAGTGTCAGGCCGAGATTTTCTTTAGGCGCGCGTCGCCACCGGTCGTCAATCATGCCAAAGAAGCGCAGTTTGCCGCGCAGGTGATGCGAGAAATTGTGGGACCCGAGATGGTCAATGACCAGTTCCCTGGTGTGATGGCTGCCGAAGATTTTGCCCACATGCTGATGGCTAAGCCAGGTTGCTACGCATTTATTGGCAACGGCGAGGGTCATCATCGTCTGGAAGGGCATGGCGAGGGCGCTTGTGTAGTCCACAACACCTCCTATGACTTTAATGATGCCATTATTCCTGTTGGGGCTAGCTATTTTGTCCGTTTAACGGAGCGCTGGATGGCCGATACGGCCAAGTAGGGCGCTATAGTGGGGCTCCGGGGGCAGTATTTACCCTTGGAGCCTCGCTATTGCAGTCTATTAGGAAAAAGCTATCTAAAAAGTAGATAAATTTAATTTCCTTTATTGATTTGCTCCGCATACACTGTTCACAGAGTTCAGATTTAGTCGGTTTTTTTGCGACACTCAGATCTAGACTCCACTTCTTCTTATTATTTTCATTTGTCAGGAGGCTATATGGCCCAGCTCAAAGGTTCAAAGACCGAACAGTGCCTGAAGGACGCATTCGCAGGCGAATCACAGGCTAACCGCCGCTACTTGTACTTCGCAAACAAGGCTGACATCGAAGGCCAGAATGACGTCGCAGCATTGTTCCGCTCGACAGCTGAAGGCGAGACAGGTCACGCCCACGGTCACCTCGAGTTCCTCGAGGCATCTGGTGATCCAGCAACAGGCTTGCCAATCGGCTCCAGCCGTCAAAACTTGACAGCTGCTGTTCACGGCGAAACACACGAGTACACAGATATGTACCCCGGCATGGCCAAAATCGCTCGCGACGAAGGCTTTGACGAGATCGCTGACTGGTTTGAGACCTTGGCAAAAGCCGAGCGTTCACACGCCAATCGCTATCAGAAAGCTCTGGACGCACTGGTTGACTAAGTGCTTCTAGGTTTCAAGCGGTCACAACGCTCGTTGTTCACCGCTTGAATTGCAATATCTGTGGCCGGCTATGCTGGTCACAATCATTTTAGTTGCACCCACTTGCAGGGTGACGAAATTAAGGATCCATTATGTCAAACCGCGAAGGTAGTCTCGAGGCACCCACCCGTCATCCACTGGACTGGACCAATCCAGACTTTTATGACGAGGAAAAACTGCACACAGAGATGGAACGTGTGTTTGATATGTGCCATGGCTGTCGCCGGTGCTTGAGCCTCTGTGGTTCGTTCCCGACGCTGTTTGATCTGGTGGACGCAACGGATGACGGCGAAGTGCATGGCGTCGACAAAAAAGACTACGACAAGGTTGTCGATGAGTGTTTCCTGTGCGACGTCTGTTACGTCACAAAGTGCCCCTACGTGCCACCTCACCCATGGAACCTTGACTTCCCTCACTTGATGTTGCGCGCTAAAGCCGTCAAGTTTAAGAACGGTGATGTCAAGATGCGCGACAAGCTTTTGGCCTCGACCGACAAGATGGGTATGTTTGCGGGCATTCCAATCGTGACCGAGGCTGTAAATGCCATCAATCGCACTGGTGTCATGCGTTCAGCGATGGAGTCGACCCTCGGTGTGGATAAGAAAGCTTGGATTCCCGAATACGCACCCAAGACTTTTACGCAGTTGGCGACAGAGTCGACAGCTTGGCCAGTTAAAGATGGCGCAAAGACTCCAGGTAAAGTTGCTATTTATGCAACGTGCTACATCAATTACAACGAGCCAGGTATCGGTCAGGATCTGATCAAGATTCTTGAGCACAACCAGATTCCTTATGAGCTGGTCGACAAAGAAGCCTGTTGCGGCATGCCCAAGCTTGAGCTTGGTGACTTGGAGTCAGTGGCAGCGAACAAAGACAAAAACATTCCTAAACTCGCGAAACTCGCGCGTGAAGGCTATGCAATTGTCACGCCTATTCCTTCTTGCACATTAATGTTCAAACAAGAGTTGCCGTTGATGTTCCCCGATGAGGAGGACGTGCAGCTTGTTAAGGAAGCCATGTGGGATCCGTTTGAGTACTTCATCGCGCGTAACCGCGATGGTTTGCTCAATACTGACTTTAAAGAAGAGTTGGGTCACGTGAGTTATCACATCCCATGTCACTCGCGTGTTCAAAACGTAGGTAAAAAGACTGCTGAAACCTTGAAATTAGTGCCCGGGACAGAGGTCAACGTGGTCGAGCGTTGTTCAGGTCACTCGGGAACATGGGGCGTCAAAAAAGAGTTTCATGACACGGCAATGAAGATCGGCAAGCCGGTATTTAAAGCCATGGCAAATAACACCCCTGATTACATCAGCTCGGATTGCCAGCTTGCTGGTCATCACATCGAGCAGGGTATGGAAGAAAACGGCTTGGCGAAAGCTGAGATGGCTCACCCTCTCACCTTGATCGCCAAAGCATACGGTCTGTAAAGGAAACGGAAATGAGCAAAATTACGCGCGAAAGTTTGATGACCCTCGAGGCTTATCATAAGGCCCGCCCGGAAATGCGTAAGCAAGCGATTGAAGAGCGTCGCAAGCGCAGCGTCCGTCTGGGCGAGCATTTGAACCTGTTGTTTGAAAACGAGTTGTTGATGCGTTATCAAGTGCAGGAAATGTTGCGTGTCGAGAAGATATTTGATGACGAAGGTATTCAGGATGAGTTGGGCGCCTATAACCCACTCGTGCCGGATGGCTCGAACTTCAAGGCGACGATGATGCTTGAGTACCCCAACGAAAGCGAGCGACGTTTGGCGTTGTCCAAATTGCTGGGTGTCGAGCACAAAATGTTTGTTCAGGTCGAAGGTCAGCCTCGCGTTTACGCGATTGCGAACGAGGATTTGGAGCGTACGACTGCCGACAAAACATCGTCGGTGCATTTCATGCGTTTCGAACTGACACCAGAAATGAAGAAGTCCTTAAAGGCAGGCGCCCAGATGATGGTCGGATGCGACCACAAAGAGTATCCCATGCACATGGAAACATTGCCTGACGATACGCTTGCATCGCTGGTCAACGATTTAACGTGATGCATCTTTAATCACGCATTGTTCGCGAGAAAGTTTCAGGCCCGGGCCATTAGGTTCGGGCCTGTTTCATTGTGGGCTGTAATTTCACTAGATGGACGCTGTTTCTGCACAGTGATGCCTAGGTATTAAAAAGCCTTTTGCTCCTATGATGGCACACGGGTAATATGAACGGGCAGACAACAACAAACAAAAGGGACATGATGTTTAGACTAGATGGCAAGATCGCGCTCGTGACAGGTTGCGGAACACTGGGCGAAGGTTGGGGTAATGGAAAAGCGATTGCTGTGGCGTTGGCTAGACAGGGTGCTAGTGTTTTTGGTTCGGATCTTAGTCTTGAGGCTGCCGAAGAAACAAAGCGAATCATTACCGAAGAGGGCGGTTCTGCCCATGTCATGGTTGCCGATGCAACAAAGGCAGAGGATGTCAAAAAACTTGTCGATGCTTGTATTGCCCAATACGGACGCATAGATATTTTGGTGAACAACGTGGGGCGTTCTGAGCCAGGTGATCCAGTGTCGATGAGCGAAGAGACTTGGGATGAACAAATGGACGTCAACGTCAAAGGCGCCTTTCTTGCATGTAAATATGTACTGCCAACAATGGCTGCACAGGGAGGAGGTTCTGTCATTAGTATTTCCTCAGTAGCTGCGCATCGTTACATTGGTAAACCACAGGTTGGCTACGCGGCAGGAAAAGCGGCACTTGAGCAATTGATGAAAACAACCGGCGTGATTTATGCTGACCGAGGCGTGCGACTAAACAGCGTTGCACCAGGCTTGATGTTTACACCGCTTGTGAAACGGTTAGCAGAAAAGTACGCAAAAGGTGACTACGAGGGTTTTGTGGCACATCGCCACAAACAAGTGCCAGCCGGCTACATGGGAGAATCATGGGATGTCGCACACGCTGTTGTATTTTTAGCGAGTGACGAGGCGCGCTATATCACCGGTCAGACCATTGTTGTCGATGGCGGTATCATCTCGGCCACACGCTAACAGTTAAGAAGGAAGTCATATCATGAAAGCAGTCGTTGTCACAGCCAATGGTTTTGAAATTGCCGAGGTCGCCAAGCCAACAGCAGGTCCCGAGCAAGTGCTCGTTAAGGTGCGTGCATGTGGTCTCAATCGAGCGGATCTCGGTGTCCTCGCAGGTGGCGCACATGGCAAAGTCGGTGGCGCAGGGACGATCCCAGGCATGGAGTGGGCGGGCGAAGTCGAGGAAGTGGGTGCTCGCGTCCGTGGTTTTAAGCCTGGCGATCGCGTGATGTGCTCTGGTACGGCCGGGTATGCAGAATATGCCGTGGCAGACTGGGGGCGTGTCATGGATATTCCAAATGACTCCATGTCTTATGAGCAAGCTGTGACATTGCCGATCGCGATTCAAACGATGCACAATGCGGTCGTGACAGTGGGAGAGCTGCGTAAGGGTGAAACAGTATTAGTGCAAGGGGCATCATCCGGCGTGGGCCTTATGGCGATGCAGATTGCCAAGTTGATGGGTGCCAAGACAGTCATCGGAACATCCACCACGCCAGAACGACGAGCGCAGCTTAAAAATTTCGGGGCGGATTTCGCGATTGATAATAGTGACCCCCAATGGCCGCAGCATGCGATCGAAGCGAATGGCGGCAATGGCGTAGATCTGATTATTGATCAACTTTCTGGTCCGTTTGGCAATCAGAATCTTGAAGCTTGCGCAATTTTGGGTCGCATCGTGAACGTCGGTCGGATGGCGGGACGTTTCGCAGAGTTCGATTTTGATTTGCATGCACTCAAGCGAATTAAATACACCGGCGTGACATTCCGCACCAGAAGCGTTGAGGAAGTGCGCAGCATTACTTCATTGGCACTGGGTGATTTGGGTGCGCATCTTGAGTCGGGCAAATTATCCTTGCCAATTGACAGCACCTTTGCCTTTGCAGATATCGCTCAAGCATTTGAACGGATGCGGACCAATAAGCATTTTGGAAAGATTGTCGTGACCTTGGGCTAGTCTGATGCGGATCGACTCACTTGAACAACTCAGGGTGCTGTATGCGGCACCTAAAGAGCGCGCAGTCAAAAAACAGTTGGCTGCGCTAGACAAGCATTGCAAGCGATTTATCAGTTTGTCGCCTTTTATCGTTGTGTCCAGCCTAGGCGCAGACGAGGTGCTGGATGCTTCTCCACGCGGCGGTGCGCCGGGCTTTATAAAAGTACTGGGTGACGATATGTTATTGATCCCAGATTCCCCCGGCAACAATCGCCTTGATACCTTGGAAAATATTATCCATACAGGGCGTGTCGGCTTGTTATTTTTCATTCCAGGTGTCGATGAGACCTTGCGCGTAAATGGTGCCGCACAATTAAGTATTGAGCCCGATGATATCGCGCAATGCACGACAGAAATACGTGCACCAAAGCTCGTCATTCGTGTGACCGTTCAACAAGCCTATTTACACTGTGCTAAGGCCTTTATGCGGTCAAAGCTCTGGGATAGCTCTGCTCAGATTGAGCGAAGTCAGTTGCCCACGATGGTCGACATGATCAACGAACAAGCGTCTATTAGCGGCATATTTGAGACGCATGAAGAAATCATGCTGCGCTATAAAAACGAACTCTAAAACAAACGATAAAAATAATATCAATCGGATGAGACAACAATGACAGCACCACTTGCAGGGATAAAGGTCGTAGAGATCAGCGTGGCAATGGCAGGTCCCTTTTGTGGAATGTTGCTGGGCGACTATGGTGCTGATGTCATCAAGATTGAGCGCACCGGTGTGGGGGATGATAGTCGGGCGTGGTCTCCTTATTTCCATGGCTCGATGGGCTATTACTATGCCTCCGCAAACCGAAACAAAAGAGGCATGGCGCTTGATCTGAAAACCGAAGAGGGTGTGCAGATCGCGCGAGCGTTGATTGAAGACGCGGATGTGCTGGTACACAACTATCGTGTCGGCGCGTTAGAGCGATTGGGGCTGGATTACGAAAGTTTATCGCGTGTGAATCCACGACTCATCTATTGCGCGATTAGTGGCTTTGGTGCGTCAGGGCCGCTCAGTAAAGAGCCGGCGAATGATTTGTTTATGCAGGCGTACGCCGGTTCAATGAGTATCACAGGTGATCCCGAAGGCAGCCCAGCGAAGATGGGCATGTCGGTCGCGGATGTTGGTGGCGGTATGTTCGGCGCAATTGGTGTGATGATGGCGCTTGAGACGCGACATCGCACAGGTCGCGGGCAACGGGTCGATACTTCGTTGCTTGAGGGGCATATGGCGATGCTTGCTCAGTTCTTTACGCGTTATTTTTCGAGCGGTGAGGTGCCAGGGCCAAGTGGTAGTGGTGCGTTAACAAGCCCGACGTATCGTGCCTATCAAGCAAGTGATCAATGGATTGTGATCTCAGCGTTTAATCAGCGAATGTGGCAAGGGTTGTGTGCGGCGCTAGAGCAACCGGACTGGCTGGAAGACACACGCTTTATCGATCCCCAGATGCGTTCTTTGAATCGTCCCTTGCTCATCAAAATGATTGGCGATGAGATTATCAAACAGCCTTTATCGTATTGGGAAACTCGATTAAAAGAAAACGGTGTGCCTTGTTCGCCGGTCAATACAATCGATAAGGTTGTCACGCAACCGCAAGTGCAAGCAAGGGATATGATTCAAGAGATCGAACTCGAAGGGCTGGGGATGATGTCGATGGCGGGCTTGCCAATCAAGATGAGTGAGTCACCTGGCTCGGTTCGATTGCCACCTCCGCGACTCGGTCAGCATACGGCAGAGATTCTTGCGGAAATGGGTTACGCGCAAGAGCGGATCAAAGCCTTGGCCGAACAAGGTGCCATCGGTCTGGATCCAGGTTGGGTCAAAATCGAGGCTACTCCGAGCTCTCCGGGATAATTTTTTTCACTTTGATGCCGAATAGTTTTGCGAAAACAGCGCGAAGCGGTTCGAGTATCAAGACAAAAATCACGACGGACCAGATTCCGATCGCGATGGGACTGGTATAAAAAACAGAAACGTCTCCAAGGCTCATAAATAAACCTTCGCGTAAATGTTTTTCGATGAGCGGTCCCAATACGACACCCACCACCATGGGTGCAAGTTGGAATTCAAGTTTGCGTAGCGCATAGCCGATCAAGGCGATCACCCATAGCATGTATACATCGACCATGCTGTTGCGAACGCTGTAGCACCCTACGGTGGCAACCATCAGGATAATCGGCAGGAATACGTGATTGGGTACGCGCAACAGACTCACCCAAAGGCCGATGAGTGGAATATTCAAGATCACCAACATCGCATTACCAATCAGCATGGAGGCAATCACGCCCCAGAATATGTCGGGATGTGATGTCATCATCATCGGACCAGGCTGAACGCCATGCACCATCATCGCAGCGAGCATCAGTGCGGTGACGGAGCCAAATGGAATACCTAATGCAAGTAGCGGAACCATCGACGAGGTCGCTGCGGCATTGTTGGCAGTTTCTGGTCCTGCAACGCCTTCGATCGCACCTTGGCCGAGTTGTTCTTTATATTTAGAAACACCCTTTTCTAAACGATAGGAAGCAAAGCTTGCCATGGTTGCCGAGGGGCCAGGGAGTAAACCCAGGACGAAACCGATCGCGGTCCCCCTTCCGTAGGGCCCCCATGAACGACGCCACTCCTCGCGCGAAGGAAACATCTCTTTGAGCTTGACGGGAATAGGCTTGCCTTGTTTTTGCAAAGACTCGACGACAGACATGATTTCTGTCACCCCGTAGAGCCCCACCACCAGTGCGACAAGTTCGACTCCAAGCGTGAGATCCTGTACGCCAAAGGTGAAGCGATCTGCACCGGTCACCATTTCTTGACCGATTGTGCTGAGCATGAGTCCAATCGCCATTGGGAAAATGCCTGCAGCTAAGGTCCCACCAGAAATGCGCGAAAACAGCAACAGACCGCCAGCGGTCAAAGCAAAAAATTCTGCAGGACCAAAGAGCAACCCAAGTTTCGCGAGTGCCGGTGCAAATAGCATGACGCCGAGTACAGAGAGTCCACCACCGACAAAAGATCCGATCGCAACGATCGTGAGGACCGCACCAGCACGTCCCTTCTTCGTGAGTTTATAGCCATCAATACAGGTAATGACTGAGGCTGACTCACCAGGCATATTAATAAGAACTGCAGTCGTCGAGCCGCCGTACATTGCACCGTAATACATTCCTGCCATCATGATCAGGCCACTGGTCGGATCGAGTGAGTAGCTGAGTGGCAATATCATCGCGATGCCGGCAGTGGGACCCAGGCCAGGCAAAACGCCGATCAACGTCCCAGCCAGTGCGCCAACAAGCGCTGCGAGCAAGTTATTCCAAGTGAACGCGACACCGAGCCCATACAACAAGCCATCTATTGCTTCCATCTCAACTCCTAAAAATTTCGATGAGTACGCCTGCTGGCATGGGCACTTTCAGTATGGTGATAAAAATAATATGGATCGCAGCCGTCATGAACAAGGCATACACGGCGCTTCGGACCCAGGTTAGCTCTGAAAGAAGACGAATCAGTAAAGTGCAAAATAAAATGCTGCTAAGTGAAAAACCTGCCCAAGGGATGATGAGGAAGTAAACAAGCAGGAGAGCGATCAGTTTGAGTAATCGCGTTCTATCGGAGCCCTCTGGTAGATCAAGCGTTGGACTATTGGCTCTATGATGCCAGCCCTCCCACAGGGATGAAATGCTCGCAACGAAAAGCACTCCGGCGACCAAAAGAGGGAATACACCTGCACCAGGTTGATCGATTTCTCCCATTGGGAGATCAAGTGTCATATGCAAATAGCCTGCCGATAAAAGGATACCGACAATGCCTGCACCCATATACCCAGTACTTCGACTGATTGTTTGCAAAGCGTTCGCTCCTTACTCTGTGCGGTAGTCTTGATCAACAGCGATTAACGTTTTCAACGCTAACATAGATGCGGTATCCATCGTTCCGGATATGCCGGGATTTGTTGGCAAGTCACTCACCACATTCGATGCTTTTAGTGCAGCGATCTCTGACGAGGATTTGCCCAGAATTTCGCTCAGGATACTGTTGTTATCTTCGCCAAAGCGGGGGCCGGGTTTTTTAATATGTGCATCACGAAAGCGCAATTTATAGGGTCGACCAATGATAGGTCGCTCTCCGATGGGCTCAGGATGTTGCACTGTTTCGTAAAACTGACGGTGTTGAAGATGAGGATCGTGCAATAGGTCTCGGCTATTTAAAACGAGACCTGCTGCAATGCCAAGCGCTTGCAGTTTCTCTAAAAGCGCTTTGGCGTTTTGCGAGCGGCACCAGTCTTGAACTAAAGTGTTGATGGATTCTCTGTTTGCGCGACGTGCTGCTTTCGTGCGATAACGCTCATCTATCGCAAGGTGAGGTTGTTGCATCAACTTTGCTAACGCTTCCCATTGTTGATTTGTTTGAATCGTCAAGGCGAGCCATTGGTCTTCTCCAGCAACTTGATATAGATTGCTCGGAACGTATTCGGCATGCTCGTTGCCCATCCTGACAGGTTCAGTTCCATCTAGCTGTTTTTGAAGCAGCGGCTCAGGCATGAGTGAAGCACCAAGTTGATACATGCCAACATCAATCCATTGGCCTTGGCCCGTTTTTCTCATATGGGCAATGGCCGCCCACAAGCCATTGAGTCCCGCCCAGCATGCGATGAAGTCCGGATACGACTGCCCCACTTTCCATGGCTTATCATCTCGATAACCTGTGTAATACGTAATCCCCATCGTTGCTTCCAAGGTCGTGCCTTGACTTGGGAAAGATGACCACGGCCCGGTTGAGCCGTAACCAGTGTTAGACAGCATGATCAGTGATGGGTTGATTTTTTTTAACTCATCGTAATGTAATCCCCACTTACGCATGACACGAGGCGTAAAGTTTTCGAGCACAATGTCGCTCTTGGCGACGAGCCCACGGAAAATTTCTTGCCCTTCTGGTTGGCTTAAATCCATGGCAAGCGAACGTTTGCCGCGATTGACGACATAAAAAATGCCAGAGCGATTCCAAGGGTCCTCTGCAGGATCGTTATCCAGATATGGGCCAAAGGCCCGGCCACGTGTTTGGTCGAGCTTATGCGGTGCTTCGATCTTGATGACTTCTGCGCCAAGGTCACTTAGAAGCCCCGCCATGTAAGGGACTGCAAATACATAGGAAAGATCCAGCACGCGAACGCCGGTCAAAGGCAGAGTGACTGGTGTCATGCGGGCCCCTTGATTTGTGAAAGGATCTCTTGACGATGCTCATCAAGTTTAGGCGAGCGCCGTCGTACAGAAGAAGGCGTAGCAGAAAGCTTGGCTAATTCGGCAGGAAAACGGATACGAGTCTCTGTGGAGGGGTGTTCGAGCTCGACAAAGGCGTGACGCTCTTGGAGATGTTCGCATGCCAATAAGTCCTCTGCGCTCTGGACAACGCCAAGCAACAATCGCATTTTCGCGCCAGCCAAGAAAACTTCTTTAGCATCGCGATTCTTCACACATTCTTCGAGTAGCGCTTTGACTTCGGGGACACGTTTTTCCCTTTCAGGCGGGCTTGAAAATCTTTTTTCAAGGAACTCTGGTCGCTCAAAAAGTTCTGCGAGTGTTTCAAAGGGCGCACCGCCTCCTGTTTGAAAGGCAAGATATCCCTTGCGCGTCGCGATAGGTTCGCCGGCAAACGGATCTTGTACGATCGCGCGTCGACCTTGAACAGCACCAAGAAATGCGTAATATGACTCATTGAGCACGAGTTCGGAGGAAAGACACTCGTGAATTGAGACGTCTACATGCTCGCCAAACTGGTCGGCCTGGGCCGCGGTATAGGCCATGATGGAGGCGTATGCTGCAGTCAGACCTGCGCAGTAAAAAGATTGAGAAAGACCGTGCTTGAGAGGTGCTCGATCAACCTGGCCGCTAATCTGCATGATGCCACTCATCGCTTGGAGCGTGAGATCGCTCGCGGCGTACTGTGCGTAGGGCCCTGTTTGTCCATAATTAGTAACAGAGGTCACCACTAGACTAGGTTTCCATTCGAGTAGCTGATCTACGCCAAGCCCCCACTCTTGGAGACGACCTGGACGAAAGCTTTCAATAACGATATCGCTTTGCATCACAAGCGCTTGAATCACCGCTCTATTTTCAGCCAGTTTTAAATCGAGCGCGATACTGCGTTTGTTCCAGTTGAGATACTGAAACAATAAGCTTTGTTCAGGGAATGGTGCCTCATTCTTCAGTGGAGCAAGTGTGCGTGCAAAGTCTCCCGTGACAGGACGTTCGATCTTGATGACGTCAGCACCATAGTCCCCTAACAGTCTTGCAGCAAAGGGTCCGGCAATGCCGTGACTCAAATCGAGCACACGCAGCCCGGATAAGGCGCCCTCTGGATCGTTTTTTTCCATTCGAGCAGCCTCTCGGTTAGGGGGTGAGAATTGACGACACTAGAGCTTGGGAGGCACAAACGGATAAGGAACGGCTGGGCCATTTTTGTAAGGCAGAGCAACCGTTGCGGTCCCGGGGGTAGACTCTTTTCCTTCACCGTTGATGATACCGAGTTCAATATCGATGAGGCCAAACTCAGGACATTCACGCTTCCCCGTGATCCGTCCCCAAACAGTGACCGTTTCCTCAACAAGATTCATCGCGCGAAACTGAAAACCTGCTTTCCAGGCCCAGCCGTGTGGCCCGGCCCAATCTGCCAACATTTGCATCACAAACTGCTGTTTGAGTGAGCCATTAATCAATAAGCCCGGCAACTTGTCATGCTCCATTGCAAATGGTTTGTCGTAGTGAATCTTGTGCCAGTTTTCCATGGCAGCAGACCACCGCATCAGATGTGCCGTCGTGAGAGGACCTTTTTCAAGCCCAGGAATGTCCGTGCCGATGACGACATCCTCAAAATAAGGTGTTTTTCCGAGTGCCATGTCATTTCCTCCGGATCTGCGTGCGACGTGTGCGGATGAGTAAGTCACCCTCGCTATTGCGGTACTCTGACTCAGTCACCACTAAGACAATAGGACCTTTGCTTGTGTCTTTTTCAGTAATGTCTGCGTAGCGCGACGTTAATTTGATCGTCTCACCGTGACGCGCATAGCGGAAAAACTCAATCTCTGAGCCGCCATTCAACAGTGCATAACCTGCCAAGGGCTCTATAGCCGGTAGGCCTTGCGAACTAGTCGCGGCGACGATTCCATCAAAATCCGGATTTTTTGCGTTGTCTTGAATAGGATCGGGCTGACCAAAAGCACGCCGAAACATATGTGTCGGAAATAGCGGTGGTGCCACAGGACCACCATAGCGCGCGTTGTTTTCACAAGCTGCGCCAAAAATAGGGTCTTCATACATGATGGCTTGGGCATAGCGTCGAACGGCACCTCGTTCCACCGTATCGCACGCGATTTCTGTTTCGGATTGCAACCCGACGTACTTTTGAAGGGACTCGGAAAGATCAGACATGCTGAACCTCTTTTATTTAAAACAAGAAATGACTGGATTGATGAGGGAGAATTAGTTGAGCGTAACGTTGCCGTCTTTCACAATCTTGCGCCAGCGTTCAATATCGAGTTTGACGAATTCTTTAAACTCATTTGGTGGCAATGGTTTTGTCAGCATTGGATTTCCAGCCTTAATCAATTGAGCGCGAATCTCTGGTGTTGTTACAACCTTCACAATCGCAGCATTGAGCTTGGCCAATACCGCAGGTGGCGTCCCTGTGGGTGCACAAAAACCGTTAAAGCCTGTAATTAAAAAGCCAGGAAGTGTTTCTCCAATTGTGGGAACGTCAGGAAGCTGCGATGCGCGCTCAGACATGACCACACCAATCGGTCGCAACCTGCCAGAATTGATTAAAGGTAAGGCGGGTTGTAAAACAGCAAAGGACATAGAGGCGGTGCCTGACACCACGTCAGCGATGGAGGGGGAGCTTCCTTTATAAGGAATATGCAAAATATCGACGCCTGCCATTTGCTTGAATAACTCACCCGCGAGATGACCAGGACCACCGGCCCCATAAGATGCAAAGGTCAATTTTCCGGGTTGTGCTTTAGCGAGCGCAATGAGCTCGCGTACGTTGTTAACGGGGAGGTTTGGATTGACGACCAACACCAAGGCAGCACCCATGTACATGGTGACCGGATCAAAATCTCGCACGGTATCAAAAGGAAGCTTGTACATGCTTGGGTTGGTGGCAAAGGCCGTTGTACAGACCAAGAGGGTGTATCCATCGGGGGCAGACTTGGCGACATACTCTGTGCCAATAATGGTGTTGGCCCCCCCTCTATTTTCAACCACCACGGGTTGTCCGAGTTGTTCGGTCATGCCTTTTGCAATGACGCGAGCAACGCTATCAGACCCACCGCCAGGCACAAAAGGGACAACAACTTTAATGGGCTTGTTTGGAAAGTCTTGCGCTTGTCCAAAGGCTGGGAGCAAGACCGCACTCAGAACAAATAACGCACTAGCTAGCATCGACGTGCAGGTCGTGTTCTTGAGCTTCATTCGTTGCTCCCCCTATCGTGTCTCGATTGTTGTAAATGTACTCTTGCGTACATATTTTTATATTGCAGTTTTCGTCATGTCGCTTGTTCAGTGCCGACGAAAATTTATCCTAGCATAAAGCATCCATCGAATCTAAACGTTTTTCTGTCATACCTTGAATCGTGATCAATTCTCAACATATGGACGTACTTGTAAGCTTGAACGATGCTTCAATACATAGAAGACTAATAAAAATGCAATCCAGGAGATTGGGACATGAAGATTCTATTTTTCGATGATTTTAAGCTTGGCATTTTGAAGGGAGATCAAGTGGTTGATATCTCCTCTGTCGTAGAAGATATTCCCCATCTTGGGGCGCACGACCTCATCAATGGCTTAATTGAGAGGTTCGACAACTATCGTGCCAAGATCGAGACTTTTGTGCAGAGCCGCAAAGGGATTCCGCTGAGCGCAGTCCGCATTCGGCCGCCTCTGCCGAAACCGGGCCATATAGATTGCATGGCGGTGAACTACATGGAAGATGGCACACGTTCTGCTCCCGCACCGATCAATGCGTTTCAAAAGGCACCGGGTGCCATCATTGGACACGGCGACACGATGGTCTTGCCAGATGTGCCGGCTAACATCTTTGAAGGTGAGGCTGAGGTTGCCATTGTGATTGGTAAGCGTGCGACAAATGTTTCTGCCAACGAGGCGATGTCGTATGTGTTTGGATATGTCAATTTTGTGGATGGATCTGCGCGCGGTCTTGGACCCGAGGGAAATGTTTTTTTTCAAATGAAGTCCCGCGATACGTTTGCGCCGATTGGCCCCTATATCGTGACAGCAGATGAGATTCCTGATCCGCAGAAGTTACAGATCCGTTTGTGGAATAACGGTCAGCTGATGCAAAACTTTAATACGGATGATATGGCGCATAAGATTCCTCGCTGTATCGAATGGGTGACGTCGATTCACACGCTTGAGCCTGGAGATATTCTTGCGACGGGAACCAATCATCGCGGCCTCAATCCATTCATGGATGGTGATCTGATTGAACTCGAGACCGAGGGGCTAGGTCGGTTGGCCTTCAAGGTGAGGGATGATTTGAAGCGGACGTGGGCAAGGCAAACGCGTTTGCAACGTGAGCAAGCGAAGGAGCCTGGTGTGCATACGCCTCAGCTTAGCGGTCGATACACACCAACAAAATAGTATCGATACGATCCCGAACGTTGAGCTCGGGATCGCGGGTTTACTTGAGCACTATTTAGTTAAGACCAAGCTTTGTCTGCGACAGCGTTGCGAGCAGCAATACGGCCAAAAGCAAAGCATTCGCCGATGTTGCCAGTACCTTGATACAAATAGCTGAAGATCGAACCTAGCTCTCCTGCACTGTAGAGGCGTGGAATCGGTGTGCCATCGGGTCGCACGATCTGAGCACGTGCATTGCGACGCGGACCACCTTGTGTGTTGAGCATCGATGGTGAGAGTTCAACAGCATAGAAAGGACCCGCACCAAAAGGCTGGATCATTTTTTCGCGGTCGAAATCTTCGTCTTTGCCGGTGGCGCATTGTGCATTCCAGCGTTTGACGGTGCCTTCAAGACTTCCTTCGGGCAGATTCAATTTTTTGTTGAGTTCGGCGAGAGTGGGTGCTGACTTGATCCAGCCTTTCGCTAATTCGGCTTTGTTATCTGGACTCCAACTGTAGCCGCTCATGATCTGAGTCCAACCATGCGTAGGCTTGCCATCATAGAGGGGGCCATCATCGAACATGGCTTGATCAAAAATCATGTGCATCGGACAAGGTGTGCGCATGGCATGCCACTTGCCATTTTGTTCGACCTTGCCATGGCGCGTTTTGTACTTTTCATCTGTAAAACGCTTGCCATCCGGACCCACAACTACCATGCCGCCCTTCGGCTCGTGAGAGAAATGGAGTGCAATCATTGAAAATGTTGTTGGGTATTCGGGAGTTTTAAGCGCCATCGAGGGGCCGGCAAAGTTATTCATGTGCCAGAGATCGGCACCGAGTTCCATGGCCATACGAACACCATCGCCTTCGTTGAACGGACTGCCCGAGGTATAGCAATAAGGGATGCCGGTAAGGTAGTTGCGAATCATTTCCTGATTGTTTTCAAATCCACCACAGGTCAGGACGACTCCTTTTTTAGCTTTGAAGTTGAGTGTCTTACCCTGATGAATCGCTTGAACGCCGAGCACTTCCTGCGTAAGAGGATCTTGAATTAGCTTTTGTCCTGGACATTCGTAGCGGACATCAATCGGGCGTGATTTAACCGCCTCAGCCAGCATTTCCCAAGTCTTTGAATAACCGAGAATGTCACCATGGTGAAACTTGTGAACGCAATCTGAGCCGGGCAGTTCAGGGAACTCAATGCCTGTACCGTGCGTGCCATGCTGATGTTCTTGGGGATCGCCGCCGATCGAGGTGAGCCAGTCGTTGTTCAGACACATTTCTTTGGCCCAAACCTCCACCATGTCGTCAGGAACAGTGTAAGGCCCACAAAGCGCTTTAAGATAAGTGGCCGCACCTTCGGGCGTAGAGGTGTTTAGATAGCCCTGTGCAGCGACGCGCGTATTGCCGCCTTCTTGCCCTTCGGGGGCCTTGTCGAGCATGATGACCGAAGCACCGGCCTCGGATGCGGTAATGGAGGTCGCTGCACCCGCACCACCAAATCCAACGACAACCAGATCAGCTTCGGCATCCCAGACGAATGGCTGGGAATTTTTTTGAGTCATTTGCTTTTCCATAGTAAGAGGGTTATTTCATGACGCCTGCGTCTTTAAAGTACTTTTTATACCATTCGATCTCAGCAGGAAATTTGGACTGAACAGATTTACCGTCCTCGTAGGCGTAGTCGAGATTGTATTTTTCTAGGAGCGCTTTAAATTCAGGCGTAGCTGAGACAGTTTTGAATGCGGCGGTGAGTTTTTCCGCAACATCATTGGGTAGCCCAGCTGGCGCCACGACAATCATACCGTTTGGGGGATTTGTTGGGGGGCAGCCGATATCTTTCATCACAGGAATATCTGGACGTTTTGGATCGCGCGCGTCCACGTGGAAAGTGACGAGCTCTTTAAAAGCGCCTTGTTCAACGAGTGGGATATGTGAGCCTGACCCCGCGATGAAATCCACATGTTTACCTAGCAATGCAGTGTTGGCAGCTGAGCCCCCCTTTGTCGGAACATGCTTAAAGGTGAGGCCTTTGCAGCGAGCAAATGACTCGACACCGATTTGCTGTTGCGTATTCGGTCCGCTTGATGCGTAGGTCATGCCAGGATTTTTCTTGGCATGTGCGACAAAGTCATCGACGGTTTTCCAGGGAGAGTCGGTGGGTACGACCAACCCACCGATGTAAAAAGAATATTGCATGAGAACCTGAAAATCCTGAGGCTTGTAGGCAAGTTTCATCAGCAACGGACGAACGGTAATGGAGCCCGTTGACGTGACGAGCAAGGTGTAGCCATCAGGCTTTTTGCTGGCGAGCAAGCCGTTCGCAACGGTCGCTCCACCTCCTGCCTTGTTTTCGACGGCGATCGGTACACCAAGAATTTTCTCGGCACCCTGCGCCAAAGCCCGAGCAGTCAGATCAGTGGTTGCGCCTGCGGCAAACGCAACGTAAAGCGTGATGGGTTTGTCAGGATATTTTGCAAATGCGGCACCATGTACGAGTAAGCTTGTCGAAAGAGTTGCGGCTAACGATGCAAGGCGAAATTTAGTGGTGAGTTTCATGAATGTCTCCTTTGATGGATAAAAGCGCTTAGGCGTTGTCATCGGCCGTTGCGGCTAGCGCACTTCTTTTTTTGCGGATGCTAGGAATGACTGCCGTAATCAGTAATACGAGCGAAACAAATAGGAAGCCTGCGGCGATAGGGCGCGTGATAAAGATGCTCATGCTGCCACCTGAAATAATCAAAGACTGACGTAAAGAGTCTTCGAGAATATTAGTCAGAACAAAGGCCAAGATGAGTGGGGCAGGCTCATAGTCAAACTTTCGCATCAAATAACCAATCACACCAAAAAACAACATCAAATACAGATCCATCTCACTACCGTTGATCACGTAGGCGCCGATCAGCGCGATAAAGAGAATCAAAGGAAACAGAACGGCATAGCGCACACGCAGCAATTTGACCCATAAGCCGATCAAGGGAAGATTCAAGATCAACAGCATGATATTGCCCACATACATGCTGGTGACTGTGCCCCAAAATAATTCGGGATTTTTTTCAATCATCATGGGCCCAGGTGAGATGCCATGAATCATCAGCGCACCCAATAAAATCCCCATCACAGCATTAGCCGGTACCCCAAGTGTGAGGAGTGGAATAAATGCAGCCTGAGCCGCGGCATTATTCGCGGCTTCCGGACCTGCCACTCCTGCAATCGCACCATGACCAAATTGCTCGGGTGTCTTGGAAACGCGTTTTTCAACACCATAAGAAATGAAAGAGGCGAGAACTGCACCGCCGCCAGGCAAGATGCCAAGGAAAAATCCAGTGAATGAGCCTCGTGCGATCGGCATCGCAGAGTCCTTCCAGTCTTGGCGACTGGGTAATAAGTTTTTGACTTGGCTGACAACGACGCCTTGTTTGATCTTTCGTTCAACGTTTAACAATATTTCTGAGACGCCAAACAAGCCCATGGCAAGAGGCGCAATGCCAATGCCGTCTAACAGGTCTGGCACATCAAAAATAAAGCGTGGCATACCTGTCATCGTATCCATGCCGACCATACCAGCCAGTAATCCAACACCCGCCATCATCAAGGATTTCACCATCGATTTTTGCGCGAGATAAGTCAGTATGACTAAGCCCATGATCATCAAGGCAAAGTATTCGGGAGGACCAAATTTCAGTGCAACCTTGGCCAAGGGCGGCGCTAACAGCATCAAACCGATAATGCCAATCGTGCCTGCGATAAATGATCCAAACGCTGCGATACCGAGCGCGGGTCCCGCGCGCCCTTTCAAGGCCATCTGATGGCCATCGAGCATGGTGACAACAGAAGCCGCTTCACCCGGGATACCGACAAGGATGGAGGTCGTCGATCCTCCGTATTGCGCACCATAATAGATACCCGACAGCATGATGATCGCGGTCACGGGAGAAATGCCAAAGGTGATAGGCAACAAAATTGACATGGCGCCCACAGGACCGAGACCTGGCAGAACACCAATGAGCGTGCCGATCAGTACGCCAAGAAAACAGAAAAATAAATTGTGCGGTTGAAACGCAACTGAAAGACCAACGAGTAGGTTGTCTGCGATATCCATGTGTCCGATGCTTCCCTTAGAATCCGAAAATTCCCGCGGGGAGCGAGATGTTCATCATTTTTTTAAACACCAGATAGGTGGTGACAGTAGCAATGGTCGGAACGATTAAACACATTGTCCACTCGAGGCCCTCAAGCCAGCGCATGATGATCACGAGGAGCAAAAAGCTACAAACAAAAAAACCAATGGTTTCAAAGGAAAAAATAAAAAGCAGGATAAGGCCGCTAATGGCGACGGCTCGCCACCACATGGCACCTTTCCAGAGATCGCTGACACGTGCTTGCGCCTCGGGGTCGCCACTAAAAGACTGAATCACAACGAGGATCGCCATCAGCGCGACAAAGCTTCCGGCGACAAAAGTTAAAAAACCTGAGCCAGGTTCTTCCATCGTGCCTAAACCGATGTCGAGTCCGCCATATGCGGCAGCGCAACCAAATAAAAGCCAAAAGAGCCCTCCGACCCGTTCGGCATTCATCGAACTGACTCCTTGGTGCAGCGTGTCATGCGTGTCTCCCGTCATTTTGTAGCGCTGAGTCCTTCAATGGATTCAGTCGTACTCTGTTATGCCATCATCCTAGGTGGTGGCGATAGCCTTGTCAACACACTGAACGTCCGCATAGAGGACGTGACGTTGACATGAGATTCGTGCTGGGTTTACTCTGGTTTAATCGTGCTCCCATTGGGTGCACAAAGCGGCTTGCAGTTAAAAAACACAGGAGCAGACATGTCAGACTTACCAAAGCGCGTTCGTATTCTCGAAGAGGGTCCTCGTGAGGGCATGCAGATCGAGAAAGGCCCGATCCCGACAGCACGCAAAATCGAGTTGATCGATAGTTTGTCTGAGACGGGTCTTGAGCAAATCCAAGTGACTTCCTTTGTGAGCCCGAAAGCCGTGCCGCAGATGGCCGATGCGCCTGAGATCGTGGCTGGATTTAAGCGTAAGCCTGGGGTGCGTTACACCGCATTATGGCTAAACGACAAGGGCCTCGAGCGCGCCATCGCAACTGAAAAACTCGATATTCGCGGTTCGCTTTCTTTGACGGCGTCCGAGAAATTTTTGTTACGCAATCAAAAGCGCACTCTTGAGCAAAACGTTGAAGCGGTTCGTTCAATGATCGGGATGTTCAAGCACTACAACGTGACGATTAATCGCGCCAGCATCATGGCTGTTTTTGGTTGTAATTTTGAAGGCGATATTCCAGTATCTCGCATATTGGACATGATTCAAACGTTTTATGACTTGTCTGCTGAGCATGATTTCAAACTTGAGGTCTTGTCGCTTGCGGATACGATGGCCTGGGCCACCCCCGGCTCTGTGCGCAAGGTAGTCGGTGCGGTGCGCAATAAATTTCCAGACTTGCAATTATCTCTGCATCTGCACGATACGCGCGGAATGGGAATCGCCAATGCCTATGCAGGAATGGAGATGGGTGTTGGCATTTTTGATGCAGCAGTGGCAGGTTTGGGTGGCTGTCCTTTTGCCTCTCATTCGGGCGCTTCCGGTAACGTCTGTACCGAAGATTTAGTCTTTATGTGCAATGAAATGGGTATTGAGACAGGGATCGACTTGGAAAAGTTGATCGAGTCTGCTTTGTTAGCCGAGCAAGTTGTGGGCCATCCGCTTCCTGGTTCTGTCATGAAAGGAGGCTCGCTTGATCGTCTACGTCAAAAGGTCAAAGAGTCTTTGGCGTCTGGCGCATAAAGGATTGACGACATGACTCAAATCACACGTGACCTAGGAGCGTTTGCTGCCAACCTCCAGTTTGATCAAATACCAAGCGCAGCACTTGATGTCATTCATACTGGCTTTGCGGATTGTGTGGGAGTCATGCTTGCGGGTCGGGATGAGCCCCCTACGCAAATTTTGACGCAGGTGCTCGCGCCTGCGTCGGGGCCCGCTACCTTGGTATTTGGCGCAAGAACAGCGAGCGCGACAGATGCCGCGTGGATTAATGGTGTGGCAGCGCATGCTCTTGACTTCGATGATGTGGCCATCAAAGGCCATCCAAGTACTGTGCTGGTGCCTGCTATTTTGGCAGAGGGACAAGCGCTTGGCTCGACCGGCAAGGAGATGATGGTCGCTTATGCCGTAGGCTATGAAGTATGGGCTGAGCTCGCGCGTCGCGATCCAGAGCATTACCATACGAAAGGTTGGCACCCGACCGGAATTTTGGGTTCGATAGGTGCTGCCGCTGCGTGTGCTTCACTCAACAAGCTCAATGCAGAGCAGTGCGCGATGGCGATTTCCTTGGGCGCTTCGCAGAGTGCGGGCATCATGGCCAACTTTGGCACCATGACTAAACCCTTTCACGCAGGGCGTTCTGCTCAGTCTGGTGTATTGGCCGCACATTTGGCGAAAGCGGGCTTTACCGCCTCTCTTGATGCGCTTGAACATCCGCAAGGTTTCCTGTCTGCAGTGTCTCCCGGTACGCGCTTTGATGTGACGTCGCCTGTCGAGGCGGGAAAACATTGGAAACTGACTGTGAGCAAGTTATCAGTCAAAAAATATCCGTTGTGCTTCTGTACCCATCGTGCCCTCGACGGAATGCTGGATTTAGTTGCGGAGCAGTCTTTCAAGCCAGAAGACATTGAAAGTATTAGTGCCCGGACGAGTTTCCGAAACACTAAAGTCTTGCGTAACCACAATCCTCAAACTGGACTTGAGGCGAAGTTCAGCATGGAATTCGCGATGGCTTCGTGCGTGGTCGCGCAACGTGCTGGTCTGACTGAATTGGTCGATGACTTTGTGCAGCGTCAGGACATTCAAGACTTGATGAAAAAAGTTTCTGTTGAAGCGGATGAAACAGAACATCCTAATTTGCCTGGCTATTCACCCTTTGATCAGATCACTGTAAAAATGAAGAGCGGCGAGGTGATCAAGAGTCGAGAGGTCGTGGCTGTGCGTGGCGGGCCAGATTTGCCGCTCAGTCGCGAACACTTATGGAGCAAGTTTGAAGACTGCGCACGCGTAGGAAAGGTTGAATTTTCCGCGCTGAGTTTGTTTGACGCGCTGATGTCGCTGGAGACTGTCGCCAAGGTCTCGGATTTGCCAGGCCTAGCGTCGGGGAAAAAGTAAACGTATCGTGTTCATTTAAAAGCTTGAATGAAAAAGGGGTGGATTGATCATTCAGTCCACCCCTTTTTCCGTTAGCCGCAAATCAGATTTAGCCGACGTATTTTCTAATCATTTCGAGGGTGCGCTCGCGTGCAAGCTTGGCAGAGTCTGCGTTGTAAGAGCCGCGATGGTCGCAATTGAAACCATGATCAGCAGGGTAGAAAAACGCTTGCTCGTTTGGATAGGCCGCCACGACGGCTTTGGCTTTTTCCATTGGAATCGATTGGTCTGTTTCGCCGAAGTGGAACATGACCGGGCAGAGTGGCTTTTCTGTTAAAAAGTTTGGAATGCCGCCGCCGTAATAAGGTGCGGAACAGCTAAAGCCAGGAACGCGGCTGGCCGCGAGCCAGGCGACTACACCGCCCCAGCAGTAACCAACCATCGCAGCTTTGCCGGCAGACTTGCCAAATTCCAGCACGGCTGACACGTCAAGCATCGCATGATCAAAACTCATTTTTTTCATGACTTCAACACCGGCCATGATTTCAGGTTGAGAATACCCCGTGTCGTATTTGCGTTGAACACGGTCAAACAATGCTGGTGCGATGCTGAGATAGCCATCCGCAGCATAGCCATCGGCAACGGATTGAATGTGTTTGTTGATACCGAAGATTTCCGGTGCAATCACGACGAGGCCGCGCGGCTTGCCAGCAGGCTCTGCGACGTATGCGTCGAACTCGTGTCCGTCGGTTGCTTTGAGCTGAATTGTCTTACCCATTATTGATCTCCTGTTTGAAATTTCTATCAAATTATATTCAATTAACTGCTAGTCTTGAGGTCTTGTTTAAGATGATTGATTGACCGGAGCCCCCAGCATGACTGAGCGATTCACGCATATTCTCGCCCCGACAGGAAGCCTGAGGGTCGGCTTATATCCCGGCAGCCCCGGCTCGCTGATTATGGGTGAGACACCTGAGAGTAACAGGGGTCTCGGATTTGAGCTTGGCCGAGCGTTTGCACAATATCTAAGCGTGGCGTTTGAACCCGTTATTTTTGCAACGAATGGAGAAATATTAGTACAAGCCAAAAATGAACAATTGGATTTTGTTTTTGTGAACGCCACTCCGGTGCGCGCTGAATATCTCGCCTTGGCGGAACCCTTGCTCTTTACGGATCAGACGTATTTAGTCGGACCACGATGTTTGGTTCAAAAAATTGAGGATATTGATGCGCAAGGGATGCGTGTCGGCGTATCCGCGGGCAGCACCTCTGAGGCGACGCTACCTACGTTACTCAGTCAAGCGAAGGTGATTTCAACAAATAGTCTAGAAGAGGTGATTCGTATGTTGTCAGCTGGCGTCCTCGATGCCTTTGCGACGAATAAAGCGATACTGTGCGAACTCGCCGACAGTATTCAGGGTGCCCGAATCCTCGAGGGTGCTTGGGGGCGAGAAAGTATTGCGATCGGAATTCCTAAACGACGTATGCAGGCGCTCCCAGTTGTCGCAGAGTTTTGTGCCTTTGCCAAACACAGCGGTTTGCTCGCGGCAGCCGTGCGCCGTGCGGGGATGCGCGGCGCACAAATCTAAGTCATTTCGCTGAAAAATTAAAACGTTTTTGTGAGCGAAATCAAAAATCCGCCCTTGCCGAGGTTTTGCAGTTGTGGGTTGATGTAAGAGCCGTCTTTCGCATTGGTGCCAACATAGGCCATCGATCCTGAGAATCCACTGCCAAAGTCCTTGGTGACGCCCAGTTTCCAGTCGGTGTACGAGTACAGACTGCTATTGGACATTCCGCCGCCAGCAATTTGACCCGCGACATACTGATAGCCAACGTGTGCGTTCAGTGCAAGGCCCCAAACGCCAGTGTCATAGTTCACCGTTAAATCTGTGTAGTTCGATCCTGAACTATTTGCAGTACCAAAGAGCGTGGTGGCGGCCCATGAAAATTTCAAATAACCCGTGACTGCATCAAACGTAAAGTTTTGAGCGGCATAAATTTCTGTGGTGTTTGGATTCGCAGCAAAGGCAGACAGATTGGTCGTGGGATAGTAGTACTGCAAGACACCCACGTCAGCTGTAAAGCCTTTTGACCATTCATACTTATAGCCACCATAGAAATCCATTTCTATAGGTGCTGAGGCATTGTTGCCTGCCAACGATGCGGAATCGGAAATCCAGCTAATCGAAGAGTTCCAGTTTCCAAGATAAAAGCCACTGGAGTGGGCATAGTCAAAGCCACCCTGAATGGCGGGGCGAAAGTTTGACTGCGAAATGCCGCGGTAGCGGTAGTCGTTGGTCAGGGTGAGGTTGGCGGTAAAGGGGCCTGGCGTGACAACGGATGTCGGCTCAGCGGCGGGTGCGCTTGTTTGAGCAAAGGCGGACGGCATGATGCCCGTGGTCGCCAAGAGCGCTGCGGTAAAACCCAAAGTGGTGAATGCGCGTGAAAGACTCATAATGCCCCCGTAAGTGGAAAGTCGTGTTTGAATCAATCTCTAAGCAATATGTGTGCCAACCTGTGTCGCAAGATGGACGTGAGATAAAGAGGGGGGGGCTGCACATTTTTTAGCAATCAGAATGCGCTAAATAAGGGAGAGGGTGTGCGTCAATCTGGTGCGCCTACCGTGCGATCGAACCTGAATCAGGCATAAAAAAATGCTGCCAGAAAATTCTGGCAGCATTTAAAACATAATTGTCAGGTTTTGATCTGACGACTGGTCGTTAATTTAGTTCGCGGTCATCTTTGCGCGAATGATGACGTCTTTCCATTTTGCTGTTTCAGACTTGATGAAGGCAGCATATTGTTCTGGCGTGCTACCAACAACTTCTGTGGCGGTATCCACAATGCGTTTGTTGACATCAGGCATTGCCAGCACTTTAGCCACATCTTGCGACAGTTTGTCGATAATTGGCTTGGGTGTGCCTGCAGGTGCCATGAAACCAAACCAAGCGGTGATCTCAAAGTCTTTGACGCCGCTTTCAATCATCGTTGGAATCTGTGGCTCAGCGGGTGAACGCTTGTCGCTTGTGATGGCGAGAGGACGCAGTTTTTGTGCGCGAATATGTGGCAACAGAACAGGCGTGTTGTGAATCAAAATCTCGATCTGACCACCCAAGCCATCTGTTGTCATCTGCGCGCTGGATTTGTAGGGGATTCCGACAAGCTGAATACCCTCAACCAAGTTGAGCAACTCGCCAGTCAGGTGTTGAGTCGTACCTGGTCCAGCAGTGCCATAACGCAACTTACCCGGATTTTTTTTCGCTAAGGCGATTAGCTCTTGGATGTTGTTTACAGGAACCGAGGGATGAACAGTAATCCAGTTCGGTGTTTTGGTGGCGAGACTGACTGCGACCAGATCTTTTCCTGGGCTGTAGGGCAGTTTGCCGGGGCCCATCAAGCTTTCCGCCACAGCGATCGGTCCAATCGTGTTGTACAGAAATGTATAGCCATCAGGGGTGGCTTTGGCAACTTTGTCGGCACCAATAATTCCACCTGCGCCCACGACGTTTTCAACAACGACGGGCTGTCCCCACATTTCTGAAAGTTTTTGACTGATTAAGCGAATTTGACCGTCTGGTGCACTACCAGGAGGTGCGGGCACAACCATGCGCACTTGTTTGTCTGGCCACTTGGCTTGGGCTTGCGCGGAGTCGGGGGCTACGAGGCCGTAAGCCATCACCGTAGCGAGAGCAGCCGTGAGGCCGCGTTTAAACGTCAATTTCATGTTGTCTCCTAGTGTCCTGAATATTGTTGACACCTTATTCTAAACAAGTCCGGGCCTTTGTTGTCACATCGGTTTCCCTAGTCAAAATTGGGTAAAAGGAGTGATTAATTGCCAAGACGATCATTATTTGATGATTTCATCATTGTGTTCGCCAAGCCCTGGTGGGCAGCGACCGGCCTGACCAGGTGTGTCAGAAAGTTTGATAGGTAAACCCACGCCCCGATAGTCCGGTCGTTCAATCACCATATCCCGAGCATAGGCATGGGGCTGCTTAAATGCCTCGGGGACAGTGTGAACCGGACCTGCGGGCACGCCCGCATTCATCAGCGCTTCGCACAGCGTCGCGCGGGAAAAGTGTTTGAGTGCGGACCCGAGCGCTTGACGCAAAGCTTCCCGATTGGCCATGCGTTGGCTATTGGTCAGAAATAATGGGTTAAGACAAAGATCTTCGCGATTGATATGTTTACAAAACCTGGCGAACTGGGCATCGTTCACAATACCTAAAAACATTTGCCCATCTTGCACATCAAAGCGATCATAGGTGGGGATGTTGGGATGCGCGCTGCCTGTTAAGGCGGGAGCCTGCCCAGAACTCATCCAGTTCAAGCCATGCGGAATCAGCATGCTCAGCGCCGTATCAAAAAGAGTCGCATCAACGCGCTGCCCCCGCCCGGTTCGTTGCCGCGCTAAAAGCGCCATCAAAATACCCGAAAAAGCGGTATAACCGGTCACTTGATCCACAATCGGGACACCAATACGCGTTGGACCGGATTGGACATCCCCATTGATGCTCATCAGGCCGCACATCGCTTGCAGCACTGCGTCATAGCCGGGCAAGCCTCCAAGAGGTCCCGTCCTGCCAAACCCAGAGATACTGCAATAGATCAGACGAGGAAATTGACTGGCCAGGGTTGTCTCATATCCCAAGCCCCATTTCTCCATGGTGCCGGGCAAAAAATTTTCAATGATGACATCGGCTTCGGATAACAAATCATGGATAACGGCTTGCCCATGGGCCTGACCTAAATCAAGACAAATGCCGCGCTTACCCCGATTGAGCGCAGAAAAATATGCCGCTTGATCGGGTTTAACAAAAGGAGGCCCCAGCCGTCTAGTTTCATCCCCTGCGGCAGATTCCACTTTGATGACATCCGCACCATGATCTGCCAGCATCTGTCCACAGAAGGGGCCTGCCACGACACGTGAAAGATCCAGCACTCGAACACCCGCCAATGAACCCGTTGACTGTTCAGTGTTGAGCCAAGCGTGTGGTGTCAGGTGTTCGCTCATAGACTTATCCGCGGCTAGGAAGCTCGACCACACCCGTACCGAGCACAGAAAGCTCATTATCCTGATTGTGGGCTTCTTGAGAGATTTCAACCAAATGACGGTTGCCCTCTTTATATTTTCTGACGACCTTTGCTTTGATGAAAATCATATCGCCTTCAGGATTGTGTCGTCTGATCTTGCAGGTCGCCTTGCAGAGGAACCCATCGTCCCCCATCCAGTTTGTCAGCTGGTGGGTCAGCCAAGAGCTCCGCTCAGGACCGTAGTCATAGGCACCAGGGGCGCCGACTTCGAGTGCGAAATCCTCTTCCCAATGTACACGCTCTGGCACGTCAGGAATTCCAAAACGGTTTTTGATGCCAACGCCCGGATGGGCGTCAATCAACTGCCATGCCAATTTATTGGCGCGAATATACAAGCCTCCCCAGCCTTGGGCATAGGCAATGAAGCCAGTCACGGTCATCGGGCCTTTAAACAAAACGGGCAGTGCTTCACCCTCTGTCACATCTTCCCAGTACCTTGTATTGGCGCCACGGACTTCTTCGTTTGCATAGAGTTTGTATGCCTCTTTAATCTGTTCATCCGAATACGTGACATGACCTTTTTCTTGAACGGAGGTGTATTTAGTCCCTTTCTCTCTGGCGTGATCACGCTCTGTGCGAAAACACCACGTGTCGGCCTCAGCAAGCTTGTCGCCCGTTTGATTAAAAAAATCGACATGGTAGATTTGTTGGATCGCTTTGCCCGCAAAGCGTGTTTCGTGCTCGATACAGTCCTTCAGGTACGCCTCGGTACTGATAACGTCGTTGCGTTGTGCATACTTGTGCCATGTCCAATCTGAGCCAGACCACATAGCATGCACGCCGGGCAAACCACCGACATAGCCTGAAACGATCCTGCTGGTCGAATAGAGGAAACTTGGGAGCGCAACCAGTCCGCCGTGTTTTGTTTTGGCTGCGTATGCGGGATCGCACCAAAGCGGATTGTCGTCTCCAATCCCGTGTGCGTAGTGACGGATATTGTCCCGTGTCGCTTCATGGCACCAAGGCTCTGCCGTGGCACCTATTTTGACACCAATGCGTCGACGTAAATCATCTAGCCCTTGCTCGGTGATTTTTGGAAAATTTCTTTGGCCTGTAGAGGAAGATGACATAAATGTTTCCGACAATGAAAAATAATTAGAAAGAAATGCGTAAAGGGCTTTATTGCAAGGGGTTCGCGTGCGCGTGATCCAGCTCTCGCTCCCGCAATTTTTTGCGGTGAACTTTTCCTGCAGGTGTTTTTGGAAGCTCAGTGACAAACTCAATCTGACGCGGGTATTCATGTTGACTCAAGCGAGTCCGCACGAGTGTTTGAAGTTCTTCTATAAATGCTGTGTCCCCGTTTCGTTGTGTCACGATAAAGGCTTTGACAGACTGTCCGCGCAACGCATCTGGTATGCCGATTGCTGCCGCCTCTGTGACATCCGGATGCTTAAGCATGGCATCCTCGATTTCAACTGCGCTCATCGTCCAGCCTGCTGAAATGATGACGTCATCTGCGCGGCCGCCATGAAAGAAATAACCTTCTTCATCGGTGCGGCCGAGATCTTTTGTCTGTATCCATTGTCCTTTGCGCCATACTTTCAGCTCTCCAGTCACTCCAGGTGGACAAGCAATGCCTGCGCTGTCTTGCACTTGAACCTGAGCGCCAGGAATTGCCTTGCCCAGCGAACCTTGTTTAACCACAAAGTCTGCTGCGCCCGGGTAACTCACTAAAATGACACCGATTTCAGTCGTGCCATACATGCTGCACACTCTGATACCGAAGGTTTGATCGATAAACTCTTCAGTGGCAGTATCAATGGGCTCGCCGGTGAACGACATTTTCTTTAGATGGTAGGAGTAACGAGAGGCAGACCCTGCATTTTTCATCATGCGATAGTGGGTGGCTGCAGCAGAAATATTCGTGAACCGATGTTTGTCCAAGCTTTTGAGCAAGTGATCAGCATTAAATTTTCCTGCAAAGGCGCCGACGGTGAGTCCGAGCGCCATGGGAGCCAGGGTTCCGTGCCATAACCCATGTCCCCACGCAGGAGAAGAGGGGCACATAAAACGGTCGCCCGGTCGCAGCCCGGTGCCATAGAGTGCTGCGACCATGAGCGTCACAATCGAGCGATGTTTATGTTTGACGGCCTCGGGGAGTTCACGCGTCGTACCTGAGGTGTATTGAAAGATTGCATAGTCATCGGCGCGGGTGCAAGGCGTGAAAGCGCACGAATATTGACTCAGCGACGACAAAAACGAAGCATCGGCGAGTTGAGTACGTTTAAGCATTTCACGATCGACAATGCCCATCTTTTCTTCATTGGTAAACAGCATGGCTGGCGCGCAGTCTTGGATGCGAAGCTGTAGACCATCTGGTCCAAAAAGTGTGAACAACGGGACAGCAATTGCCCCCATTTTCATGATGCCGTATATGCAGGCGTAGAACGCAAGCGATGGTTCCAGCATCACTGCGACACGATCTCCGGCTTTGATCTGATGCGCGACGAGATAGTGTGCAACTTGTGAAGAGCGATCAGCTAACTCACGATATGAAATGATCTCATCCGGCCCATCGGATCGAGCAACAATCAACGCTGTTTCATCACTGCTTGCATAGCGGTCAACGCACTCATGCGCGATATTGAGTTGTTCTCTGTTGCCATCAAACAGTTCCCACAGTTTCTCTGAGGAAAAATGTTTTTGTGCGTCCGCATACGAAAAGTATTCGGTGAGCCTAGTCATGAGTTGTCTCTAGATATTATTGATATTTGTTCTAGTCAATTTAACGATCCAAAGTCTTGTTGTCAAATAAAAATATTTATTGTATAGATACAATAACTATCAATACAATTGACACATGAAAAATCCGACTGAATCTGTCCTGAGTGTGCCCCGTATACGACCCGTTCCTGCCGTGTCGCGCGCGATTGCCATCTTGCGTCTGCTCGGTAAGATGCGTACGCCCATGGGTGTGAATGCAATTGCCCAGTCTCTAAAGTTAGTACCGAGCACGTGTTTACATATTCTGCGTGCACTAACTGAAGAGAAATTAGTATCGTTTGATCGCACAACCAAGCACTATCGACTGGGCGCAGGTATGTTGACCTTGGCACGTAGCGCGATCGAGGCCAATGCTTTTCCTTTGTTGGTCCAGCCGGCCCTCGATCAACTCTCGACCAAATGGGGTGTCACTGCGATCGGGGTGGATGTTGGGGATCCGGACCAGATGGTGGTGGTCGCACTCTCGCGTTCCAATATTCCGTTTCGATTACATGTTGATGTAGGGAGTGTGTTTCCTTCCTTGCTCAGTGCAACAGGCCGTCTGGTGGCAGCCTTTGGAGGCCAGTCAGAAGCTGAAATAAAAAAACGATTTCAGAAATTACGTTGGGATAAACCACTCGATTTCAAAGTCTGGAACAAAGAGGTTGTGTTTGCTCAAAAAAATCAATACAGCATGGATCGAAACACCTATATCGCAGGTGTGACGATCGCTGCAGTCCCTGTGCTCACACCCACAGGAAAAATCTCACATACGATTGTTTGTGCAAGCTTGATGGATGCGCTGAATAAAAAACAACTCACAACGTTGGTCGGCGAAATGCAAGTTCAAGCACGACTGATCGCTGACCAACTTTTTGCTTAAGCCAATACTGAATAGGAAAGTGATGCAGCAATTATTCAACCCCCAAGAAAACGGCTGGAAAGTGTGTCGGATAGAAGGTTTTTTTTCAACGATCGGGCCGCTTTGGGCAAGGCAAACTGAGAATACTTGGGAGTATGGTTTGCAAGTCGAGCCCCGTCATGAAAACCCGCTCGGAATCGCGCACGGGGGCATGCTCGTATCTTTGATGGATCAAGCCATTAGCATGATTGCCTGGAGCGCGACAGGCCGCAGACCTTGCGCAACAGTGCAGTTAGATACGCATTTCTTATCCCCAGCAAAAGCGGGTGACTTTATCGTTGCACAGGTAGAGGTGACACGCACGAGTTCGAGTCTTGTTTTTATGCGTGGGGTGTTGCGTGTAGATGAACGGGAAATTATGACTGCTCAAGGCATGATGAAAATCATTCATCGCTCATCTGACTGATACGGACAATTGTTCAAGTAGGGCTTGAAGTTTTTTATACGCGTCATTGCGCGAGTCGGGGTGGGGACCTACGTGAACACCCTGACCTGGATTGACCCCGTTCGGAACTTCTTTGCGTAAACGTACCTTTCCAGTCGGACTATCAAAGCCGTGATGGGCGTCAGGGTACACATAGACTTGCGCATCGACGCTGCGCCCCAGATCAATACATGGTTGCGGTGGTGTCCAATCATCAAGTCCCCCGATAAAAAGCGTCAGCGGTACCTTTGTACGGTAATGACGAGCGAGTTGAGCAGAACAGCCAGGATAGAAAGCAACCGCCTGATCAATCAATGTTGTGATCATTTCATCGTTGTATGCGGCATCAGCACGCTTTGGTGACTCAATTGTTTCTAAAACCGTCGAGCCGCCATTAGACCAACCTAACAACACGCTTTTGAGCTTTGGTTGTGCTGGATTTGTTAAAGCTTGCGGTACCCACTCTTGAGCTTTTACCCATTGCGCTGTTGCAAGGGCGTCTGCCTTGCGCTGGGTTTGTTTGATCGTGCGTTCGGAGAATTTTTGAGTACAAATTTCACGACGGCCACGCGTTGTAAAGCTATCTGGAAAGACGGCGATCCAGCCAAGTGCGTTGGCATATTGGGCCATTGCGGCATGTCGGGATGACAGTTTGTCACCATTTTTTGTGTTCGTTGACAACAATCCACCGCAGCCATGAAGTGCGATAAGTACGCCCTTTGGCGTATCCGATGGGGTAAAGACATGTAATGAAATGTCAGGAAGATTCGAGACAGGTAATGTGACCAGATATGCCCTCTCAGCCGCATAAACATTAGTGATAGAGGCTAAAAATAGGAGTTTTATTAATAATAATTTGTGTTTGAATTTTGACAATTGTGTTCCAATTACAAGGAATGTTTTACCTTGTGAATGATTAAATCAAAAAGCTAGTTCCGAACATCGGAGATCAAAGATGAAATTTACGCTAAAGAAAAGCACCATTGCACTTGCCTTGGCCGCAGGCGCATTGATGTCAACACAAGCCTTGGCACAGAAACAACCAAATATTCTGATCCTTTGGGGCGATGACATTGGTCAGTTTAATATCAGTGCCTACAACATGGGCATGATGGGCTATAAAACGCCTAATATCGACAGCATCGCTAAGCAAGGTGCACTGTTTACAGATTGGTATGGCCAGCAAAGCAGTACAGCAGGTCGCGCGGCCTTTATCACCGGTCAGTCACCGATTCGGACAGGCCTGACAAAAGTCGGTCTGCCAGGTGCACCCGAAGGGATGCGTAAAGAGGATCCAACTTTGGCCACGTTACTTAAAGCGCGCGGCTACAAAACGGGACAGTTCGGGAAGAACCACCTTGGTGATCGCGATGATATGCTGCCTACCGCGCATGGCTTCGACGAGTTTTTTGGCAACTTGTATCATCTGAACGCCGAAGAAGAGCCTGAGAATCCAGACTACCCAAAAAATCCAGAGTTTAAAAAGAAATTTGGTCCTCGCGGCGTCATTCATAGCTTTGCTGGCGGTACGATTACAGATACAGGACCCTTGACACGCAAACGTATGGAGACGATTGATGACGAAGTGATCGTCAAGACTTTTGACTTTATGGAGCGCTCCAAAAAGGAAGACAAGCCTTTCTTTATCTGGTGGAACTCCACCCGTATGCACATCTTCACCCACCTCAAGGAATCGTCCAGAGGTAAGACAGGTCTTGGTGTGTATGCCGACGGCATGGTTGAGCATGATGGTCATGTCGGTCAGATTCTTGCCAAGCTCAAAGAGCTCGGTCTCGATGAAAATACGATCATCATGTACTCCACCGATAACGGTGCGGAGACCTTTACCTGGCCTGATGGCGGTACGACAATGTTCCGCGGTGAAAAGAACACAAACTGGGAAGGCGGCTATCGCGTACCCGCCATGATTAAGTGGCCGGGTGTCATTAAGCCAGGCACAGTGAATAACGAAATCGCTGCCCACGAAGACATGCTGCCCACATTGCTGGCGGTGGCCGGCGATAAGACGGTTAAAGAAGACCTCCTCAAGGGCCGCAAGATCGGTCAAATGAACTACAAGGTTCATCTAGATGGCTACGATCTCGGTCCCGCCTTGAAAGGTGAGCAAAAAGCATGGCCGCGTCGTGAGTTCATCTATTGGACGGATGATGGTAGCGTCGCAGCCCTGCGTTACGATAATTGGAAGGTCACATTCCTCCAACAAGACGCAGAGGGCATGGAAGTTTGGCAAAAGCCTTTTACAGAACTACGCGCGCCGGCGCTGACCAACTTGCGCATGGATCCGTTTGAGCGTGCTCAAAAAGAGCATGCGATGGGTTATCAGCGTTGGTATCTTGATCGCATGTTCGCCATTGCACCCGCGGGCGCCTATGTTGGTAAGTGGCTCCAGAGCTTCCGCGAATTTCCTCCTCGCCAAAAGCCTGGTAGCTTTAACCTTGATCGCGTGATGGAGTCAGTGACGCGTTCGCAACAAAACTAAGTAAACGCATGTGTTCTTAACAACCTATGCGCGCTAGACTCACTCCGCCCTCATCCGGCGGAGTTTTTTATGGTTCAAACAATTGGGCAGGAAGATGTCATGAAGAAAACGATCGCAGGCATGCTGTTTTTTATTACGTTAAATGCTTTCGCTCAAGGCCTGCTGCCCGCTTGGAATGAGGGACCGACTAAACAGGCACTATTGAGCTTTATTGATAAAACCACCACAGAGGGCAGTCCTGAGTTTGTGCCAATTCCTGAACGTATCGCTGTTTTTGATAACGACGGGACTCTCTGGAGTGAGCAGCCCATATATGTGCAAATTGCGTTTACCTTTGATCGTATCAAAGCGCTTGCGCCCCAGCACCCCGAATGGAAAACAACACAGCCTTTCAAAGCCGTACTTGAAAATGACATAAAGGGAGTGATGGCCACGGGTAATAAGGGTCTTTTTGAGCTGATTGCTGCCACGCATGCAGGCATTGACACTGAAACTTTTCAATCGATGGTCACACATTGGCTCAAGACCACGCCTCACCCTAGAACAGGTCGCCCATATACTGAAATGGTCTATCAGCCCATGTTGGAGTTACTCGCACACCTCGAGTCTCGCGGCTATAAAACCTATATCGTTTCAGGAGGTGGCATTCAGTTTATGAGGCCTTGGACCGAGATGGTGTATGGCATCCCTCCAGAACGCGTGATCGGTAGTTCAATTAAAACAAAGTTTGAAGTCGTCAATGGACAGCCACGCTTAGTGGGGACACCCGAGATTCAGTTTATTGACGATGGCGAAAATAAACCGATCGGCATTCAAGAGCGGATCGGACGTCGTCCGGTGATGGCCTTTGGAAACTCAGATGGCGATCTGGAAATGTTGTGGTGGACGACCGCGGGCAAAGGTCCGCGATTTGGGATGTTGATTCGACATACCGATGACGTAAGAGAAGTTGCCTACGATCGCAAGTCGTCAATTGGACGTCTCGATAAAGCGCTGGATATGGCGCCAGAAAAAGGCTGGGTGGTGGCGGATATGAAGAATGACTGGAAAGAAATTTTCCCACCTAAAAAATAAAAATACAGGTGAGTCTTTAGTCGGGTAGGCGTCCAAGATGTTTCAAAATACGCACGACATCTGGGCCAATATGATCATAGAAATGATAGAGCCCAGAACACAAATAGTTCATGCCCGCTTCGCCATCACGACTTTTGATGAGTCTGTTTTTTGGACATTCTCCCCAGCAAAGCTGTAGATAATCACAACTACGACATTGTTTGGGCAAGGTGTCACGCTTATCCATGCCAAACTTTTCCTGCTCAACGGAAAAGGCCATATCACCCAGATGCGTTTCAGTGATATTACCCAGCCGGTACTCTGGATAAACAAAGTGGTCACAAGAATACACCTCGCCATCATGCTCGACTGCCAGTCCCTTGCCGCAAAACTCCGCTTGCGTACATGTCTGTGCAGGTAGGCCACCCGCTTGCGCGATTGCCGTCTCAAACAGATTGACATGGATGCGACCAAAATCTGTCGCGAGCCATTCATCCCAGACGCCGGCCAAGAAAGTGCCATAGTCATCCGGATCGACGGACCAGTCCGTCACAATTGAGAGCGGATGGCCCGGTTTGGCGCGCGCAGAGTCTTGTAATGGCGCACTAGAAAAATCCATCTTGCCCGGTGCGGTTTCTTTGAATGCTCGTGGTTCAACCGCAGGATTGAATTGAACACGCCAACTACCGACCTCATCGACTAAAAATCGATAGACCTCTTTGGGATGCTTGGCATTCGCACGGTTGACGACACAAAGGGCGGCAAAGGAAACCTCCGCTGCCACGAGTTTGCGCGCGGCACTCATGACGAGATCAAAGGTTGGCTTGTTATTTCTTGTTTTTCGGTAGCGATCATGCAATTCGCGTGGACCATCTATAGACAATCCAACATGAAAATGATGTTTTTTTAGAAAGGCAATCCACTCATCGTCGAGCGCAATGCCATTTGTTTGTAAATCATTTTCAATGCGCTGACCTGGTTTGGCATACTTGGCTTGCAGCGCAACGACACGCTCATAAAAGGGCAGACCCATTAATGTGGGCTCGCCACCCTGCCAAGAAAAAACAACTTGGTCACCCGTCTGACTTTCGATGTATTGACGAATATGTTGTTCAAGCGTTGGCTCGTCCATCCGAGCGTGTGGCTTGTGCTCGAGCAATTCTGTCTTGTGCAGATAGAAACAATAATCACAATCGATATTGCATTCCGCACCGGAAGGCTTGTTCATCGCGTGAAAACGATAGTGCCTCTCGGCAGGAAGTGCGGGCAGTTTGAGTGTGGGCGTTTGCACAGAAGACTTTTGCAGGTTACTTGTTGATTTTTGTGATCTTGTTGCCTTGGATGCCGATACCTGCCATCAAGCCTTTTTGGCTAAATACAAAGGCATAGATATCTTTTTGCATCGTTGTTGTGGTCGTCGAATTGCCCATTCCTTGGTCAATCACCACAATGCTGGGGCCTACGCCGACTTCAAAGCCTTGCGCAACATCAAGAGCCTTGACTGCATCTTCTTTCATAAAAAAGAGGGCGTAGCCATATTCTTGTGCACCTGCTTGGAAACCAAAGGACGCCCCGCCAGTATTGTAAAAAGCAGTCGCTCTATCGCCACGCCAGAGCACGCCTTCACCATACTGACCACCAATCATCAGTCCTGCTTTTTTAACATTCGGAAAAACTAAAATCGCTGCTGCTTTGGTACTGAGCTCTCTAGCAGTCGCATTTTGAGCAATGAGGGTGTTGAGAGCTGCACGCGAACTGCGCTCAAGAGCTGCGCGGGACTCTGCATGTGCGCTCGTGCCAAGCACTGCAGTGATCGTCAATGCCAGCATGACGAGGGTATTTCTAAGTGAGATTTTCAGCATGATGTGTATGTATGTTTAAAGAAAATGAGGTCACCGAGGCACGAATTTCCTCGGCTAAAGGACAGGCGCTCAGAATACACGCAACTTTAATAATTGGATACTTTTGCTCTTGAGTCTAAGGCCTGGTCGATGCGCCTTTTGGCGTACGCCAAGAGTGGTGCCCTCAACGTTGAAGCGTACTCAATAAAAAGATTTTTCATCAATAGAGAGCAGTGGAAATGCACTCAATGCGCCCGAGGGTTCGAGCGCTGTGGCGGCACTCAGGTAGCTTTCGTTGAGTTCTTGCATCGTATTGACGCCAAGCAATCCCAGACAAATATTGACTTCTGCCTCGAGCAGCTCAAGTGTACGGACCAAGCCCGCGGTGCCATCCGCCGCCAATCCGAAACATTGCATTCGACCAATCCCGACCATGTCAGCACCTGCGGCAATCGCTTTTACGATATCGCTGCCGCGATTGATCCCGCCATCTACGATCACTTTCGCACGTTGATTGACGGCTCGAATCACCTCCGGCAAAACAGCCATCGAACCAAGACCATGATCGAGTTGCCGACCGCCGTGGTTGGAGACATAGACCATGTCCACACCATGCTCAACGGCCATGGCGGCGTCCTCAGCAGTTGCGATGCCTTTCAGTATCAGGGGTATCTTTAATTTTGACTTTAAGCGGTCTACATCTTTCCAGGTCAGCTTGGGTTGGTGTTCACGTCCTGGCACTGCACTACGTCGAATGTTCCGCTTGGCAAGGTCGCGCTCACGTCGGCTATAAATAGCGGTGTCAACAGTCAGGCAAAACGCAGCATTACCCGCATCTTGCGCACGGGCGGCGATTTCATCAACCCAGGCCGCGTCGCCATGCACATAAAGTTGAAACAAGCGCATGGCATCAGGGGCCGCCTGTTGCACGGCCTCAATGCCAGGTTCGCAAACGGAGCTGAGCATATGCGCCACGCCGAACTCACCTGCCGCACGCGCAGCCGCTGCGCCAGCTTCGGGAGCAAAGAGCTCTAAGCTGCCAACAGGGGCGAGAATGACCGGAAGGCGTAGCGCACGTCCTAAAAAGGTCGTGCCACCCGTGACATGGCTGACATCCCTGAGAACCCGGGGGCGGAACGCCAGCGCATCGAGCGCAGCTCTGTTGCGGCGCAAGGTCGTTTCTGTTTCAGTCCCGCCAACGATGTAGTCCCAATGATCATGATTGAGCTTTTGTCGGGCTTTTTGAATGATTTCGTGCAGTGTGAGAAAAGTTTGTTGTGTTGCCGTTGCGGATGTTTGTTTTTGGGTTGTCATTTGTCGTAGAAGCCAGCTTTCTTTTGTGGATGGTTTACCATCAAGTTAGGCGGCGCAAACATATTTGTCAACCGCACTTTCGAATCAGCTCAATGTAAGAGCGGTGACCACTTTTTGGATGAATGATATGAGTCAAGATTTACTTTCACAGATTGCGCCGACAGGAACGCTGCGGGCAGGGATCAATTTGTTGAATTTTCTGCTTGTGACCGGAAAGAGTGCGGATGGCATGCCCGAGGGGGTGGCACCGGATATGGCCCGCGCGGTTGCTCATAAGCTCGGTGTGCCTCTTGAACTCGTGCCGTTTGCGACTCCAGGGGAGTTGGCAGATGCTGCACCAGAAGGCGTGTGGGATATCGGCCTGATTGGTTCTGAGCCCGCACGCGCAGAGAAAATTGATTTCACGACAGCATATGTAGAAATTGAGGCAACGTATTTGGTGCCTGCTGGATCAACATTAAGGCATGCTTCCGAGGTCGATCAGGCGGGCAATCGCATTGCAGTGGCGTCTCGCAGTGCGTACGACTTGTGGCTGGTCAGAAATATTAAACATGCCAAGTTAATGCATGCAGAGGGTTTTGATGCCACCTTGAAATTATTTATGGATCAAAAACTCGAAGCCATGGCGAGTTTGAAGCCAGGCTTGCTCAATGACGTGGAAAAACTACCTGGTTCACGCATCCTTGAGGGAAATTTTACCGCGGTGCAGCAATCGGTCGGCGTTCCCAAAGGACGAACAGAAGCAGCACGCTGGCTGCAAGATTTTGTCCAAGAGGCTAAATCTTCAGGTTTTGTGGCCGAGTTGATCGCGAAACATCAAGTCCGTGGGCTATCCGTTGCACCTTAGTTATAGTGCACTATAACTAATTGATTAGAGACACCAGCGCTGAACTTGTATCTAATGAAAGCTTGTAGTTCATTGATGGAGAACCATATGAAACAGACTAAAACCGTTGCGCAAGAGACTTCCGCTCAAGAAAAGTTACTGGAGGGGATGAAATCCGCGCTGGATGAGGCAGAAGGTTTTCTGAGAGATGCTGCAGCTGCGAGCGGAGAGCAGGCCACAGAGTTGAGAGCCAAAGCTGTCGAATCTCTGCGCGCAACACGCGAGGCACTCCACGACACTAAGTTGTCCGTCGTGAGAGAGGGCAAGCGCGTCGCACGCGAGGCCGATGAATACGTGCATGACAATCCATGGCAGGCGATTACAGCGGCTGGGGTGATCGGTTTGGTGGTTGGTTTGTTAATCAGCCGACGCTAAGCTGAAATGAGCGTACGTGAAAATCTGAGTGTGGTGGCAAGCGACCTCGTGTCGATGCTGCGCACTCGTGTCGAACTCTTTAGTTTAGAAGTTGCCGAGCAAAAACATCGACTTTTTTCGATGGCCGCCATGTTGCTTGCGGCAGGGCTCTTCCTGCTGCTTGCAGTCGTGGTGGCATCGTTCTTGGTGATCGCCTTCTTTTGGCCAACTGAATACCGTTATTGGGCGATTGGTCTGCTCTCACTGACTTATGCTGTCGCGGGTATTGTCTTGATCTGGGTGGTATGTCACCGGATCAAAACTGAGTCAGCCCCGTTTGCGGCCACGTTAGAAGAACTCCATCGAGATTTGGTGGTGCTTGGTCAATTACGTGAATCTTTTGTTGAGGGAGTGCGTGATTCAGAGCCTTCTGAAGAAACTCCGTTAGAACATGAAAAGCGGGGACACCATGAGTGAGCGTCGCACTGTCATGCCCGCAAGGCAGGCTCGCATTGAGTACCTAAGGGCTCGTGCCGCATATGAAAGGCAAGCCCTTTCATTTCATACGGAGCAACTTGGACGTGATCTCAGTCCGAAAAGATGGCTGGCTGGGCTGATGCGATCAAATCATATTGCCGACTCAGGCGATCAAGTTGGGCTGGGTCGCTTATTGGGCAAGGGATTTTCGTTAGCCGCGCAGTATCCTTATTTGACCGCAGCGGTATCCTCTATGCTGGTCGGTAAGCGATGGCGCTGGGTCAAGTTGGCGGGTATCGGTATTGGAGTGTGGCGTGCCTACACAGGTTCAAAGCCCACTCAACCGGAGACCCACGGACAGGCAAATTTCTAAAGCACTTCGCAACGGCAATCAGCCAGTCGAATCATTGATTCGACGCGTCCGGTCAAGGTACCAAACAGCAAGTCAACGACCCAGTTTCCGGTTGTAGGACCAAAAATGATTTGTGGACAGTAAAGCTCCTTGGCGAACTTGACGATTTCTGTTGCTTTATCACCTGTTCTGACATGACAGTTATACGGAATGTTGGTCCGTTCCAAAGCCCGTCTCATCGGATCGAGAGACAAGTTTGCATCTTCATCTTTAAAAGAGTCGAGATCTCGCGCAGAGAAAAAGAGTCTGACAAGGCTTGTGTATCGGGGTTGAACACTGAGTAAATGAACCCGAACAGACTCACGTTGATGAAACTTGTGCAGATAATTCACAAGCCAAGCAACATCTTGTCCCTCTTGCATGGGGACTAAAATATTCGCCATTGCTCAGACCTTAGGCAGCGCTGGGTGCTGGATGTCTAGAGGCTAGCCATCTACCAACGGTAATCACCAATATCACTCCGAGTGCCGGAATCAGGTAATGCAGAAAAGCAGCGTTTGTGTCAATCCATCCAGAAACAAAAGAATCACTCACGAGCATTTCACCCGCAACCCAGCCTAATAAACCGGCGCCGAGTGTAATGATGATTGGAAATCGTTCCATCAGTTTGAGAATCAGCTGACTGCCAAAAATGATAAGCGGGATGCTAATACCAAGCCCAATGACCAATAGAACAACATTATCTTTCGCGGCAGCGGCTACACCCAGAACGTTATCGAGGCTCATGATGAAGTCTGCAATGATGATTGTTTTGATTGCAGCGGCTAAATTTGAATGTGCGTCAGGGCCGTGGCTGTCATCGTTTGAATCTAGCATGCTGGCACCAATCCATAGCAATGCGATGCCACCTACCAACTTGAGGAAGGGAAGGCTTAAGAGCATCACTGCAAAAAAGGTTAAAACAATACGTAAAACGATTGCACCAACGCTACCAAACATGATGGCGCGTTGCTGCTGTTTGGGGGGGAGGGATCTACAAGCTAACGCAATGACAACAGCATTGTCTCCACTCAGCATGATATTGATAATGATGATTTGAACCAGTGCTAACCAAAACTCACTGGTATAGAACATTTCTAGCATTGCAGCTCCTCTATTCACGCGGGCATTGAGCACCGTCACATTAGAGAATGAGCGTAGCAAAGCAGAATTAACCTAAGCTATCCAGAAGCTTTCCAAAACATAACCAAAATATTACAAAAATATTACAAGCTGAGAGTCTTAGGTCAAAGTGCTATACGTTCTCAGAAAAAACAACACTAAAGGCGTTTCCTGTACCATCAATATCATCTTGTTGAATTGATATAACGGCATTGTGCGCTGTTGCAACCTCTTTTGCGATTGCCAAGCCTAAACCGCTGCCGTTACCAATACCGAGCAATCGATGGAATCTTTCAAAGATGAGCGCCTTTTCATCATCGAGGATGACACGAGCGTCATCACTAATGGTGACGGAGGGAAGGGGCATGGAATTGATGCGTACTGTGACGCGCCCGTGTGCGGGAGTGTACAAAAGAGCATTGTCAATTAAGTTGTCGAATAAGTCCTGCAGACGACCCTTGTCCCCTTGGATGAAGACGGGTGTCTCTGACTGTTCAAATCCAAAGTCGATATTCTTTTTGAGTGCTTGAGAGACCCAGTCCGCACAAATATCAAAAATGAAAGCGTTTAAATCAATCGAATGAAACTCGATGGGCCTTGCTTGAGTCACATCATTTTCAGCAAAGGCTAGTAATTGAGAAACCAATCTAGACATGCGTTCAACGGCCCGTTTGAGCTGAAGAATAATTGCCTCTCGTTCCGCGGGCGTTTTGCTGCGCTCTATTAGCTCCACATAAGCGTTCAAGGCTGAGACTGGAGTTTTTAGTTGATGGGCCGCATCTGCGATGAATCTAGATTGAGAGACCAGCACATGATCAAGTCGATTCAGTAAGGCATTGATTGAGGTCACCAAGGGAATCACTTCGCTTGGAACATTTGTTTCATCTAATGGCCGCCGATCACGGTGTGATTTTTCAGCAATGGATCGTTGTAATTGTTTCAGAGGTAGTAGGCCCTTGGCCACGCCGAAGCGAACTAAAATGCTGACAAGCAAAATAAGAAGTATCTGGGGAAGCACAACAATTGTGATGATGTCACGCGTCATTTCTTCTCGCTTGACATAAGTTTCAGCCACGCGCAGCGAGACTCCGCCCGGATCTAATCTTGGCAGTTGTACGACCCGAACCTTTTCACCATCAATGTTTGCGTCATAAAGCTCGATATTGCCTCTCACAATCAGAGGCTGTTGAGTGGGTTTTGGCAGTGAATCGCCTGCAATTTTTCCCCCAGCCTGATCGTAAAGTTCAAAATAGATGTTGTCTTGAGGGTCTTGTAGGAGCAATCTGCGCGCCACTTCAGGCAGATCCAGGTAGATTCCCGTTTCATTTTTACGCACTTGTAAACTGAGTTCGTGCGCGATCTCAATCAGTGCTTTGTCATAGGCGTCTCTGGAAAAACGCGCAGCCAAGCCAAAACCAATCGCACTATCAAGCGCAAGTACCAAAAGAAGTGGATAAAGCAACCACCTGAGTAGTTGGGTGCGAAGTAGTAATTTTTTAGGTCGGGTGATCGACAAGGTACCCCATCCCTCTGATGGTTTGAATATTGCAATTCGCGTGTTCTATTTTCTTTCGGACACGGTGAATCAGTACTTCGACGGCATTGCTGGCCATCCCTTCTTCCCATCCGTACAGTTGGTCGATGATCTGCTGCTTTGTGACCACACGACCAATGCGCATAAACAGAAGTTCAACCAGCGCAAACTCTCTAGAGGTCAGGTCGATGGCTTGCTCATCACAAAATATTCGCCGTCCTGTCAGATCAATTCGTAATCGACCATGACAGATTTCAAGTCCGGCAGGCGAGTGGGCACGCCGGATTAATGCACGTACGCGCGCTTCAAGTTCAAAGAGGTGAAATGGCTTTGTCAGATAATCGTCTGCACCGAGATCGAGTCCTTTGACACGATCATGAATGCCGTCGCGCACACTCAGCATGAGTACGGGTAGTTCGGGTCGCTTGAGGCGAAGTCTTCGTAAAACTTCGAGTCCATCCAGCACGGGCAAACCAATATCTAAAATTAATAAGTCATATTCGGCGGATAGAAGTGCGTGAACGGCAGCACCTCCGTCACGAGCAATATCAACTAGGTGAGCGCTTTGAGAAAGAGTCCGAAATATTGCATCGGCAAGCATTTCGTCGTCTTCGGCAAGTAATATGCGCAAAGTGAGTGTCCTTGTGACTAACTAAATTAAGATTGTGGCGCTTGATCGGGCCATTTTATCCCGCATAGCGCTTTGAGTTGGCATCCGTTCTAAAAATCAACGGAAACTCTTTTGCAGCGTCAGTTGCTGTTGACGTTGCCGCTTCACCAATCGCAAGTTTCACAATATGGTGATTGGGAGACTTGGAGCAAACAGGATCTGTCGCGGCCGGATCCCCCGTCAATAAAAACGCTTGGCAGCGACAGCCGCCAAAGTCTTTTTCTTTCTCTGAACAGGAGCGACAGGGTTCTTGCATCCAGCTGTCACCCCGAAAGAAATTAAACGCCTGGCTCTCATACCAAATTTCTTTGATGGAATGGTCTTTCACGTTGGGAATATTGAGACCAGGCAATTCTCTGGCGTTGTGACAAGGTAAGGCTGCGCCATCCGGTGCAATATCTAAAAAGATCGAGCCCCAGCCGTTCATACAGGCCTTCGGACGTTCTTCAAAATAATCAGGCACGACAAAGAGGAGTTTGCATTGTTTGCCGATCTTTTCACGGTAGGCGTTTACTGTGGCTTCAGCCGCGACAAGTTGTTCGCGAGTAGGCATCAGTTGCTGACGATTTTTCATCGCCCAGCCGTAATACTGTGTGTTCGCAAGCTCTAAATACTCTGCGCCTAAATCAAGTGCCATATCGATGATCTTATCGATATGCGGAATATTATGTCGATGCAGCACGACATTCATCACCATCGGATAATCGTACTTTTTAATCAAGCCTGCGACTTTTTTCTTGAGCTCGAATGTTTTCGTGCTGCTGAGAAAATCGTTCATCTCCTGCGTGGAGTCTTGAAAGGAAAGCTGAATGTGGTCGAGCCCGGCTTCCTTGAGTGAAGCGATTCTTTTCTCGTTGAGTCCAACACCAGAGGTAATGAGATTGGTATAAAAGCCAAGCTTTCGTGCCTCTGCGACTAGGATGTCGAGGTCATCACGTAGCAGTGGTTCACCGCCCGAAAATCCTAATTGCGCGGCGCCCAGCGCGCGCGCTTCACGCATAACGCGAATCCACGCGTCTGTATCAAGCTCATTTTTGATGCTGTCGTAGTTGACTGGGTTGTAGCAAAACACGCAGTGCAAGGGGCAGCGATACGTCAGCTCGGCGAGCAACCAGAAGGGCGGATTGATAACAGGCTGAGTCATCGTCTGAGCGTGATCCTATTGGATCCAGTCTTTTTCAAAGGCTGCGCGCAACATCCCCTCGATAGGATCACGCAAATCCGCTTCACCGAATGCCTGCTGGAGCTCGGCGATGAGTTGAGCAATCGTATGCTCTCCATCGCAACGTTTCAAGATTTCTGCTGCGCTGAGGTTGAGTTTGACCATCCCCTCTGGATAAAGCAACACATAAGCTTGTTGCGCTTCTTCCCACTGCAGACGAAAAAGTCTGTTGAGACGAGGGCGTTCAGGAAGGTGAGCCGCGGTGGGATCGCTCATACGGGATACGCTCTTTCAATGGCATCAAGCATTGACCACAAAATATCCAGTTTGAATTGCAGGATATCAAGTGCCCGCTCTTGCTGAGCGCGTGTCGTAAAGTGGTTGAGAGTGACTTCGAGACCATGATCGACATCACGCTGCGCTAAAGGAATGCGTGAGCGGAAATAATGCAATCCTGCTGGTTCAATCCAAGGATAGTGTGTAGGCCATGTCGCCAAACGATCTTTATGAATTTGGGGCGCGAACATTTCAGTTAAAGAAGAACAGATCGCTTCTTGCCAAGGCTGCTGGCGTGCAAAGTTGACATAGGCATCGCACGCAAATTTAACCGCAGGCTCGACCTCTTTCAGAGACCAGAGTGTCTCGCGATCTAAACCAACCGCCAGTCCCAGCCGCGTCCAAGCTTCGAGACCTCCGCATTCTGTATCGGTCTTGTATTCACCAAAGCCGTCATGATCCAAAATTCTGGAAATCCATCTGCGTCGCGTTTCGCGATCTTGGCAGTTGGACATGACTGCCGCATCTTTGATGGGAATGATCCACTGGTAATAAAAACGATTCAGGACCCAGCCGCGAATTTGTTCTTTAGAACATTCGCCAGCATTCATTTTGACATTGAAGGGGTGGTGAATATGATAGCTCTGACCTTTAGCGCGGAGTTGGGCTTCAAACTCTTCACGTGTCCAGGCTGGTTTTAATGCGGTCATGGTCAGATCTCTATGTGCATGCCATCGTAAGCGACCTCAATGCCGAGCGCCTTCAATTGCAGCGCTTGCGGTGAGTCTTCGCGAAGGATGGGATTGGTATTGTTGATGTGAATCAGGATGCGTCGCTTGGTCGAATAGGACGCTAACGCTTCAATCATTCCACCAGGTCCGGATTGGGCGAGATGGCCCATGTCGATTGCGCGTTTGGAGGACAGGCCCATGCTGATCATTTCATCATCAGTCCAAAAGGTGCCATCGACTAACAACACATCCGCTTCACGCATCGCTTGCTCAACCTGTGGCTCTATCATGCCTAGGCCTGGCGCATAAAACGCTTTTTTCCCGCTCGCCATGTCGGTCATGAGCAGTCCGATGTTGTCACCTGGATGAGGATCGTGACGATGAGGAGAATAGGGAGGGGCTTTGCTAGAAAGAGTGATCGGCTTGAATGCAATGCCTGCTAACTCAGGGATGCTGAAATTTTCTTGATCCGGACGAATTAAGCGCTGATCGACCGTGCAGTAATGAGCGAGCGTCTTGACGAGCGGCAAGCCAGTCGTCAAATCATCGAAGACTTGTTGAGTGGCATAGATGGGCAAGGGCGAATTTCTTTCGCGCAACATCATGAGGCCGGTCACGTGATCGACTTGTGCATCCATCAACACGACAGCGGCAATCCCGCTATCACGCATCTGTCTGGCCGGTTGCAAGACAGGTGTTTGTTTGATTTGGGTCAGCACATCGGGCGAGGCATTGATCAATGCCCAGTCGGGCGATCCGTTGCCAATAATGATGGATGATTGAGTGCGCATCTGCGCGTTGATACTACCTTGGCGCACACCTGAGCAGTTCAGGCAGTTACAGTTCCATTGAGGAAATCCTCCGCCGGCAGCGGAGCCTAGCACGCGTATTTGCATCACAACTCAAAATAAGAAAGGCCGGGACATGAGTCTCGGCCTTTTGAAAAACGATTAGCGATTGGCGATGTACATTGTGATTTCAAAACCAAAACGCAGATCAATTGCTGATGGTGTTTCCCATTTCATAGCGGTCTCCTAGAGTGCGGTTAACGGATGGTATCGCAACGCCATTGTTTGGCATCAAGTACAAGTATATAGAATAAATCAAATCACTCTAGCAACTTTTTGAATTGTTAACCACATGAAAAATAAGCTATTTGCCGAGACCCAGCCCGTGGCGCAAGGGTGGCTAGCGGTCGGAAATGGACATCAGCTGCACTGGCAAGCTAGTGGTAATCCCGAGGGAATGCCTGTGGTGTGGTTGCACGGTGGCCCGGGAAGCTCCGCCAGCCCCCTGCATCGCCGATTTTTTGATCCTGCCCATTTCTGGATCATTCAATATGACCAGCGCGGTTGTGGACGAAGTCTGCCGGCCGGGGAGATTGACCACAATGAGACCTCAGACTTAATCGCGGATATTGAGCGCCTGCGTGAGCATCTGTCCATACCAAAGTGGAGTGTGGTGGGGGGCTCTTGGGGAGGGGCGTTAGCCTTGCTGTATGCCCAGGCGCATTCTGAACGCATCAACAGAATGTTGTGCCGCAGTCCTTTTTTATGCACGCAAGCTGAAATTGAAAATTTTATGGAACACCCGCCTGAAGGGTGTCGAGAGCCGTGGCTAGGCTTGCAATCTCAAGTGCCTAGGGACTCTGGACAGACCATCCTCGAATTTGGCTATCAAGTATTTTGTCTGGAGCAGGACGTTCAAAAGCAATCGCAGCTTGCCAAGGCATGGATGGCCTATGAGGCGGCGATGAACGTTTACCCGGCGCAGGCGCCCACGATGGGTTTGACTGGTCACGACACGCTCATCGCGCGTTACAAAGTGCAAAGTCATTATCTCTGGCATCGATGCTTTGTGGGTCAAAATATCCTCGCACACAGTCAACTGCTGTCAGCGATCCCACTGACGCTCGTGCATGGAGAGAGGGATGCACTCTGTCCTTTTGAAAATAGTCTAGAGATTCAACGTGCTGTGCCTCATGCAAATTTAGTCCGTGTTGCAGGTGGAGGCCACGATCTCACCGACCCAGGGATGTTGAGTGCAACATTTCAAGCGCTCGCCTCCTGGGGCTAGTGTTTACCCTAGCAAAATACGTCGTTTTTATTTCACCCAAAAAAGTTGTAGATAAAAAATTTCTCTAAATATTCAATTCTAGTAATATTGCCTAGTAGTTAAAAAACAAGATGAGCTTGTTCAAACATCAAACGTCACGGAGACGACTGTGAAAAATTACTTGCGCACAATTAGCGGCCTGGGTTTGGCCTTGGCATTTAGTATGTCTGCTCAAGCGCAGACTGCAGCACCTGCTGCGGCTCCTGCAGCTGCACCTCCACCTGCATGGAAGCAAGGCATGCCCGAGTCGATGGCAAAGTCCACGCTGGCACCCCTGCCTGGCAAGCTGGTCGCGACTAAAGCTGCCGATGTGCCGATTGATAAGATCAAACTGCCTCCTGGTTTTAAAGTTGAGGTTTGGGCTGACGGTATCCCCGGTGGCCGCGCCATCACAGAAGGTGAGAACGGCAAGTACTACGTTGGTACGCGCGCACTGGGTCGCATTTATGAAGTGACTGACAATGGCAAAGAGCGCACTTCACGTGTCGTGGTGGACAAGCTCAACCAGCCTACCGCCGCATACAAAGACGGTTCGCTTTATGTTGTGGCCGTGGATAAAGTTTTGCGTTTCGATGGCATCGCTAAAAATCCAAACGCGACTCCTGTCGACTTGACCGCCAAGTTCAACTTCCCACCGATGCCTCACCATAACTGGAAGTATGTTGCTTTCGGTCCAGACGGCAAGATGTATGTTCCATTTGGTGCGCCTTGCAACATCTGTGAGCTGCCAACACCTGAGTATGCTCAGATCCGTCGTTACAACGCAGACGGTTCCGGCATGGAAGTCTTGGCAACTGGTGTGCGTAACACCGTTGGTTTTGACTGGCATCCCGTGACCAAGGAACTTTGGTTTAGTAACCATGGTCGTGACTGGATGGGTGATGACACACCGAATGACACGATGAATCGTTTGAAGCTCAAGGCGAACTACGGTTTTCCTTCATGCCACCAGGGCAACATTGCCGATCCAGACATCAAGAAAGCTAACGCTTGCGCGGGTGTTGAGCAACCTGTTGCTTTGATGGGACCTCACGCTGCAACAATGGGCGTGAAGTTCTATACAGGCGATATGTTCCCAGCTGAGTACAAAAACGTGTTGTTCAACGCGCGTAAAGGTTCTTGGAACCGTACTCAAAAAATCGGCTTTGATGTGGTGACTGTTCGCGCTGATGCTGATGGCAAAAACGCAAAAGTCGAGCCCTTTATGACTGGCTTTATGAATCCTGCGGATCAGTCATTCTGGGGTCGTCCTGCCTACTTGCATCAGATGAAAGATGGTTCACTGTTGGTCTCTGACGAGCAAAACGGCGTCATCTACCGCGTGACCTACAAGAAGTAATCTTCATGCAAATGTTGTCTGTTGTACGTGTTGTTGTTTTGCTTGGGGCCGTCCTTGCGGCGGCTCCTGCTGCATATGCACAGATCTCCGCACAGCGCCTAGCGCTGTGCGCGGCTTGCCATGGCGCGGATGGAAATTCTCAACTAAAAGGCATCCCATCCCTCGCGGCACAACCAAAACTATTTCTTGAAAATCAGCTTGTCTTGATTCGCGAAGGTGTGCGTGATATTCCTGCAATGAAAGGTTCGCTCGACGGTGTATCTGATGCAGAAATTACAGCGCTCGCCAAGTACTATGCGGACAAACCTCTAGCACCTGTGCCAACGGACAAAGACGCTGAGGTTTTTGCCCGTGGTGGCAAATTAGCAGAAGGCATGCGATGTGGAATATGTCATCTGCCGACCTACCTAGGTCGTGAACAGATCCCCAGACTGGCGGGTCAGCGAGAAGATTATTTGCTGCACAGCATGCAGCAGTTTAAAAACAATCAAGCGGCCGGTCGAGATTCCAATATGGCCGCATCTGTTTATGGCGTCTCCGATCAAGATCTGCAGGACATTTCATATTATTTAGCGCGAATGACGCCTTAGGCTTTACGCTATCCAAGCCTTGTAAATCAGGCTGGCAATCATTAGTAGTGAGAGTAAGCCAAAGCCAATCTGAATATTCCGCGCATGATCTTCTGCGAGCGACGGAATCAGTTTGGCTCTGACCCAACCGGCCACAAAGGCCCAGCCCGCACCCATCACGAGTGCCATTAGCAAAGCAGTGCCTAATGAGATGAGATCAAAAGTTTGGGCACGAATGACTTTGTCAAACTGAATCGCAATACTCATGAGCGAACAAACAATCCAGGTGTTTCTAGTCAGCATAAATTTTGTTGTGCTCAGTATGAACAGCTTAGTTAACAGCAGCGTGCGCAGGGCTCAAGGCGACGCCTTGAATCATTAAACGATATAAAAAGCGTTTCTGTTCAGGATCGTAATCCGCATTGGCCTGATGCATGACCGCTTGATTATCCCAGATCACCATGTCGCCTGTGCGCCACTGATGGCGATATTCATAGCGCGACTCTGTCGCACGGCTGTAAAGGTCCTCAATCAGAGGATATGCTTCATCTGGTGACATTCCCTCGATACCTTCCATGCGACCGGTATTGAGATAAAGCGCGGGTCGACCACTTCCAGGATGTCGAATCACCAGCGGCTGAAGTGCAGTCGGGATCTTGGCCAGGTCCTCGGGACTCAGTTTGGTGAGCTCACGGGGGCTTCGACTACTTTGATGAACATGCAAAGAAAACAAACCATTGATACGGGTTTTTAAATCGTTTGGCAGGTCGTCGTAGGCTTGGCGTACATCCACAAATTGGGTGTCTCCACCGCTTGGCGGGATTTGCAAAGCATGGAGCGTTGTCGCTTTGGGAGGACAGCGCTCGTTGGAGTGATCCGTGTGGTAATTTTCGCCGCGTACTTGAAGTTTACCGTTCTTTCGGGGCAGATCATCGGTTGAATTGCAGCCGACCATTGGGTAGTCAGGCAAAACATATTTTTTGAGTTGCTGATCCATCAAGGGGCCAAAAATCTCCGCTGCAGCCATAAACGCTGGGGGCGTGAGTGCTTGATCGCGAAAGACAAGCACGGCGTACTGGGCAAGCAAGTCATTGAGCAACTGTTTATTGGCGTCAGAGACAGGAGCGGATAGATTGATACCCGAAATCTCTGCACCAAAGTCAGGACGAATGGGCGTAATCGTTAAGTGCATCGCGACATCCCTATTGTGCGGAAATGCCAGTTTGTTTCGCCACAGCAGCCCAGCGTTTCAAGCCGCCATGCACTAACTGCGTAAAATCAGCAACGCTCATTGGCTTGGTCTTGCCACCATCTGTGGCGAGAAATTGAATCAAGTCCTCAGACTTAAGTGCTTTGTTGACGGAAGCATTGATAAAGTCTTGTATCTTTGGATCGACATTAGCCGGCCCGAGAAGCCCCCACCATTGCTGAATCTCGTAGCCTTTGATGCCGGCTTCTTGGAAAGTGGGCAAGTTGGGCGCAGCGTCTGAGCGCTCGGTGCTCGTGACCGCAATACCTCTCAATGTCCCATTTCTAAATTGAGGAAGCACCTGTGTCATGCTGCCAATCGAAAATTCGATGTGCCCCCCCATCGTATCTGTCATCGCGGGACCACCACCCTTGTATTGAACTGCCGCCATGTTGTTGCCAAGGGCCTGACTGAGCATGACCCCAGCGAAATGCTGGATGCTACCAACACCTGTGGCGCCATAATTCAGATTAGGCGTGCGCTTCAGATATTCAAAATACTCTTTCGCATCTTTGCCAGGCGCATTAGGTTTGGCAGCTAGGGCAAGCGGCACCTCTCCAATCATGGCGATTGGTGTGAAGTCTTTGACGGGATCAAAAGGAAGTTTCGGATTGACTGCGGGCGCCATGGTGAATGTCGATGACGCGACGAGCAGGGTATAGCCATCGTTACGTTGTTTGGCGACATACGCCGCGCCGATCGCGGTGCCGGCGCCGGGTTTGTTTTCAATGATGACCGGCTGACCCCATTGCGCCGTCAGCTGTTTGGCGAGCTGGCGCGCTACGATATCGTTCGAGCCGCCTGGCGCGAAAGGTACGACGAGCGTGACGGGCTTGTCAGGGAAGGCCGCCCATGCAGAGCTGGCTGTCAGTACCGACAAGAAAATGATTTTCTTAAAAAACAAACCGAAGGTGTTTTTCATGTCAATTCCCCTGAAGTTTTCCTAACAATACAGTCAGACCTGACACCTCGTGGGAGTCAAGCGCCAGAGACATCTCCAGAATTTGATGACGTAACGATTCTGGCTGAGCAAGAGTGTTTTGTGTGAATTTTCTGATGAAGTCTTCGTCACTCGCTGGATTTTCAGGTTCGCCTTTTGACAGCGGTACTTGAGTTAAAAACTTTTTACCCGAAGTCGTTAGCAATTCAATATCCGCGCCGCGTTCTCTTGGGTAGGCATCCGCCCATCTTGCATTGGCTGAGCTTGTGACGCGTGTCGCCAACTGTTGAATATCTTGATTTTGAACGGTCTCGACGGAATAGCGTTCCTCTCCCGCATCACCATAAAATGCCGCCATGGCACAGGAAGACGCCAGACTAAACTTTGCAGCTTCAGCAGTCTCAGGCGCAGTACTTGTGCCACAAAAACTAATGGCGACAGGGTAGGTTGTGATGTTCAGAGCATCGATTTCTTGATAGGACAAGTTTTCTTTGCGCATGATGTCCAGCAGGCCATCGATGGCAGGGTGAATGTGTCGGCATGCCGCATGAAACTTGATGTACTGACCCATAATAAAAAAGTCTGAGCCGAGGCCGTCGAGCAGACCGTCTGTGTTGACGCTGTCAGCCATCGCCTTGAACATTCCTTTTTCACCCTCCAGTGCCGTGAGGGGGCCTTTGGCTCCGCGCTTGGCCAATTCAATAGACAAAATGCCGGCCATGGCAGCCTTTCCAGGATGCAGGGGCTTGACCATCGCGCCATCATTCAAAATTTCAAGCAGTCCCGCCCCTTGGAGTGCCGACATACCCAGCGCGCTGGCCATCTGCGAAGCATTGAGCTTTGCAAGCACGCCACAGGCTGCTGCTGCACCCAGCACGCCAAGCGTACCCGTCGTGTGAAATCCTCGACCCAGGTGAGAGGGATTCATTGCTTTGGCGATACGATTCACAATTTCGTAGCCACAAACAATGGAGAGAATGAGTTGTTTGCCATCCAGCTTGAGAGACTCCGCGAGCGCAAGCGCTGCAGGAATAACGGCGACACCCGCGTGAACGCCGCCGTAACGAAAGCCATCATCCATATCCAGGGCGTGACCTGCAACGCCATTCCCTAATGCAGCATGAATGGCAGGCACTTTGCGTGTCGAGCCCATCAGTGTTGCTTGACCCACGCCTTCCAAGCTCTGGAGGTAATCAATCGTCATGCGTGGGAAATCCATCTTGAGCCCCGCGATGGACACGCCTAAATAGTCAACGATCAGTAGTTTTGTTTTTTGAACCACCTCTGGAGGTAACTGTTCAAATGTGGCGTTTGAAAAGTATTCAGCAAAGCTCTCAAGTATCGTTTTCATTATTAGGCTTCCCTTTGAATTGGATGGATCAGGTTAAAACTGGACGTCGCTTAGATGACGCCTTCGGCTTTGAGTGCTTGAATCTCCTCCCCACTCAGGCCCAGTTTTCCACCGTATATTTCTTGATTATGTTGCCCTAGTGACGGACTGGCAACTGTTTTTACGCGTTCGGCCCCGTGAATGATGAGTGGACTGGCGGGCAACACAATACGACCGAGATCCGGATCATCAAACCATTCGAGCTGGCCACGTGCGTGCATATGTGGATCGTTCATCACTTCAATGAGGTCGCGGACAGGTGCCGCGGGAAAACCAAACTCTTTGCTGAGTTTAAAGAGTTCATTTCTAGTGATGGAACGCGTCCATTCTTCGACAAAATCGTCGGTGCGTTTGATGTTTTCAACGCGCACTTTGTTCGTTGAAAAACGCTCGTCATGAATCAGATCTTCCCGGTTCATGGATTTAAGTATCTTGACCCAGTGATCCTCTGTCGCGCACACGATCGCGATATGGCCATCCTTCGCTTCATAGACGTTATAAGGCGCAAGAGCCAAGCCGCCGTGACGATTGCCCACGCGCTCAGGTATTTTCCCTTTGCTGCGATAGACCAGACCGATGTTAGAGGCGAGAGTAGGATAGGCTGTTTCTTGCATGGAGACTTCCACGAGTCGACCCACACCTGTACGCGTGCGTTCAAAGAGTGCCGTGATAATCCCGGCATACAAGTGCACGCCACTCAAAAAATCAATAAACGAAGAGCCTGAACGAAGTGGCGGGCCATCGGGGTAGCCCGTCACACTCATTGCACCTGAAGCCGCCTGAATCGTGACGTCCATGGCTTGGTTGTCTTTATCAGGGCCGGAGAGCCCAAAACCTGTGCCAGAACCATAAATTAATTTTGGATTGATTTTGTGAAGAACCTCCCAGCCCAGACCTAAGCGGTCCATCACACCGGGTGTAAAGTTTTCCACCAAAATATCTGCATCAAGAATCAAGCGCTTTAAAAGCTCTTTGCCCTTAGCTGTTTTTAAATTCAGCGTCACGCCCATTTTGTTGACATTGAGCATTGCCATTGGCAATGATGCCCCACCACTCACCTTGGCGCGAATCCGTGAGGGTTCGCCCAAGATCGGCTCGACCTTGATGACGGTTGCGCCGGCTTTAGCCATTAAGAACGTGGCATAGGGTCCTTGGTAGATCTGGGTCAGATCAATGACGGTGATGCCGTCCAGGGGCTTGCTCGCAGAGTGGTCTTGAGGGACTTGTGTCATGGATTTACCTGACAGTTTTCAGAATTTTCTTGGCGATCGACATCCGATGTACTTCGCTAGGACCTTCGTAGACGCGCATGACGCGTGCCTTTTGGGCCATCAGGTGAAGGGGTAGTTCTTTGGTCACACCCATGGCGCCAAACGTTTGCATCGCATGGTCGAGCACTTCGGAAGCGAGCTCGGTCGCATAGACCTTGATCATCGAAGCCTCGGTCCGAATATCTTGTCCGAGATCTAGTTTGCGGGCGGCGTCGCGCACCATCAAGCGGCAGGCGTGCATTTTCATCACTCCATCCGCAATCCACCACTGGATGGCTTGTCGATCTGCAAGAAGCGCACCAAAGGTCGTGCGTTGTTTCGCGTGCGAGCTCATCATCTCAATCGCACGCCGGCACATACCGATACACCAGGCGCCCATTTGCAGTCGGCGAATATTCAAGCGCAACTGCATCGGCGCAAAGCCTTCGCCAATGGCGCCGAGTAAGTTTTCGGCAGGAATGCGGCAATCTTCAAAAGCGATTTCGTATGTACGGTGACCGGCCAGCATAGGAATTTCGCGCAAGATATTAAATCCTGGCGTGCCTTTGTCGACAATAAAGGCAGTGATGCCCTCATGGCGTTTACCTTGGCCTACGCGCGCCATCACAACGGTAAAGTCCGCTTTGTTCATGCGGCTGACCCAGATTTTGCGACCATTGATGACCCAGGAGTCACCGTCACGCTCGGCACGCGTAATCATTCCGGTTGGATCGCCACCTGCATTCGGCTCGGAAATTGCGATACCTGATTTTGCAGTGCCCGCAGCATAGGGTTCGAGATACTTGATCTTTTGGCTCTCGGTGGCTACTGCCATTAGCATATGCAGATTGGGCGAATCTGGCGGAAACGTGAAGGGCGTGACGGTGCGACCGATCTCTTCATTGAGCGCCATGAGCGTGACGCTTGAAAGGCCTGCACCACCATACTCCTCAGGTGCGTCTAATGCCCAGAGTCCGAGTTCTTTGCATTTTTCAAGTAGAGGGGTTTCCTCTTCTTTTGTCAGGGCGAGATGTTCTCCTCTGATTTCACGCTCGAGCACGGCCGCCTCGAGAGGCATCAGTTCTTGGTCGACAAATTTAGCGACCAAATCTTGAATCATTACTTCATCGCTATCGAGCCCATCGGCACATGCTTGCAAGTCCATCTACTTCTCCAGCTGTCATCAGATATGGTGAGGAAAACTTCATGGCTTATCATATCAAAAATAGAATGCTTGTCTGTTTTCAATCCTGGGGTTGTTGTATGGTGATTAAAAAGAAGGAGCCTGGCGTCGCAGCAGTCAACCGCGCGCTCTCCATCCTGTTGGCCTTTGAGAAAAGTGTCGAAGGTATGACGCTTGCGGAAATCTCCTCTGTGACAGGGCTTTACCACAGCACAATTTTGCGTTTGTGTGAGTCGCTGGAGCAAGCAGGTTTTATCAATCGGCTGGATGACGGACGGTTCATGCTGGGTGCCAAGCCCTTTTACCTAGGCATGCTGTATCAAGAAACCTTTCGGATATGGGACTACGCAGCCCCAGTCATGCGAACACTGGTACGGGATACTAAAGAAACAGCAGCTATCTATATCCGCGAGGGCAATGATCGCGTCTGCCTGCATAGAATGGTGCAGCCCAGAGCGGTTCGTATGCATGTGAGAGAGGGCGAAATTGTCGAGCTGGATAAAGGCGCGGCCGGAAAGGTCTTATTAGCGTTTTCTGGCGAAAAGGGTGAGCGTTTCGACATGATCAGACAGAGTTTCTACTCGGTTTCTCTATCAGAGCGTGGCTCAGAGGCTGCTGCGATTGCCTGCCCAATTTTTGGGCCCAAGCAAACGCTCATTTGCGCCATCTCTTTGGGTATGCCGGTTTTTAGATTTGATCGCAAAGTCTTTAAAGAGTTTTTGCCGTTAGTGATGTCTGCAGCAGCGGCTATCACTAAAAAATGTGGCGGTGATCCCACTGTGTTCTCACCGCCTTACAAGCATATGTCAAAGGTGAACTTCGCCACTAAGAAATAAAAGCTGTACGGCATTAATCCGAGAGCTTGATGTTTCTTTCTTTGGCGACCTTTTGCCATTTGTCGAGCTCTTGATTCATATAGACCCCAAAGTCTTTAGCGGACATTGTGTAGGGGGTCGCGGCTTCCTTGGAAAAAATCTCTTTCATTCTAGGTGATTGCGCGACCTCACTAATGGCTTTGTTGAGGCGATCCACAATGCCAGCAGGCATATCGGCAGGACCCAAAACGCCCCACCATACATCAACTGAGTATCCTGGTATAGCGCGCGCCATCGGTGGGAGTTCTGGATAAAACGGCGAAGGCGTTGATGTTGTCACTGCGATAGGGCGTACCTGGTTCGCACGCAATGCGCCACCCACTGACGCAGGTGTTGCGATCAACGCCTCGACACGTCCACCCACCATGTCAGTGAGCGCAGGTGAGATGCCCTTGTAAGGAATATGCGTCATTTGAATTCCGGCCATGGAGTTCATGAGTTCCGTGCTGAGGTGAGCGATCGAGCCGATGCCGGCGGTGGCGTAATTGACCTGCTTTTTTGCCGCCTCTTTGATCAGGTCGTCAGTGGATTTGTAATTTGTGTGATTGGCCACCACAAGCAAAAGCGCACCTTGAGCCACCATGGCGACCGGTGTAAAAGAGGTGCGATGGTTAAAAGGGAGGTTGGTGTCAACAGCCGCGCGGGTGACAAAGGAGTTGGAGCTAAACAGCAAAGTGCCGCCATTGGGTTTTGCGCGCGCCACCTCGGCGGCACCCACGACACCGCCTGCACCTGGCTTGTTGTCGACGATCACGGTAACGCCAAGTTTTGTTCCCAACTGCTCACTCAGCGCTCGCGCGAAAATATCGTTGCTGCCGCCTGTTGTAAAGGGGACGACAAGCTTAATCGTTTGCGGGAGTGCGGGTTCGGCGGCGGTTGATGCTGTGCTGAATGCGGCCATGATGATAGCTAGGCTCGCCTTGGCCAATTGTGTATACGATCGATGCATCACTTTAGTCCCCTCGTTATTAGACCTCTTTTCTAAAAACGATTATGCAGTATTTTTCATTGCTGCGGCACAATCGCTGCTGAATTGGGTTCTGTTTTGTTTGAACATCTGGAAATGCATATCAAAGTAATTTGCCGGGGTTCATAATCTGATTTGGATCGATCGCGCGCTTAATTGTGTTCATGAGATCCATTTCAACGCTTGATTTGTAGCGTTTCAACTCATCACGACGCAAAGTCCCCACGCCATGTTCGGCGCTGATGCTACCGTTGAATTGTGTGACAAGGTCATGAATCCGCTTGTTCAATTCAGCTGTTGTATCTTTGTAGGACGAAGCTGAAATATCTAACGGCAATAACACGTTGTAGTGCAAGTTTCCGTCGCCGATATGCCCAAAGTTGATAATGGGGAAATCAGGGAAACCATTTTGTACGATCTGGTCCGCTTCTTTGACAAAGGCCGACAGACTCGAAATCGGCAGGGCAATGTCATGTTTGACTGCTTTGCCCGCTTTGACTTGAGCCATAGAAATGCCTTCACGAAGCCGCCACAAGGAAACGCTTTGCGCTTCATTCATCGCGACAACACAGTCATCGATCAGCTGATCATCGATAGCGGAGTTCAACGCCTCCTGCAGCATGTCTTGCAAACCACTCATATTCATATCTGCAAGTTCGATGAGTGCGTAGTAAGGATAGCTTTTATCAAGCGGCGAGACATGTGCATCGAGATGTTGTGTCACAAGCGCCAGGCTTGATTCGGACATCATTTCAAAGGCGCTCAGGCGCGGGCCACAGGCGGACTGTAAACGGTTTAGTAGCGTCACAATACAAGACAGTTCCTGTGCTCCTACCCAGGCAGAGACCCGTCCAGCCGGAGCGGCGAATAGCTTCAATACGACCCCGGTAATGATCCCGAGTGAGCCTTCGGAGCCGATAAAGAGATTTTTTAAATCATAGCCAGTGTTGTCTTTGCGCAATCCGCGCAGCCCATTCCAGATCCGCCCGTCGGGCAAGACGACTTCCAAACCTAGGGTCAGGTCGCGGGTATTTCCATAGCGCAGGACACCTGTTCCCCCGGCATTGGTAGCGAGGTTTCCCCCAATCGTACAGCTACCTTCCGCGCCCAGGCTGAGTGGAAAATAGCGACCGACAGCACGCGCGGCTTGTTGGATGTCAGCCAGAACAGCGCCCGCATCCGCGGTCAATGTGTTATTAACGGGATCCACGTCATGAATACGTTTCATGCGATTCAGGGAGAGGACAACCTGCGCACCACTCATATCTGGGGTCGCCCCTCCGCTCATGCCCGTATTGCCACCCTGAGGAACAACGGGTGTTTGCGATTGGTGACAGAGGCGCATGATGGCTGATACTTCAGCCGTATTGCGAGGTCGTACGACAGCGACGGTTCGGCCATGAGACTTGCCTAGCCAATCGTTGACATAAAATTCTTGATCCGCAGGATTTAAGATCACGCCCTCTTCGCCAACTACATGGATCAGGCGTGAGGTGAATTCCTTTTGCTTCATTGGATCCGGCATAGGTTTGATCTCACCAGCCTAAAAGTGTTCGTCCGATCGCCATCGCTGTTGCCGCCTGCGTGGGCTCTACGACGGGGACCCCTAACTGTTGCTCAAGCCAGGCGCGATGCGCCGCCATGCCTGCGCAGCCAAGTACAACGACATCAACCAGATGAGTATCCCGCAACTGTTGACCCGCGCGCAACAGACCCGCACGCGTGCGCTCTGCATCGACCAGGTCCGTCACGTTCATGCCTAGAGGAACCTCTGCTACCACGCGTTCGGTGAGCCCCATTGCGCCAAACATGCGACCATGGCGCGGGATGGATGTGCGCAAAATTGCAATCACGCCTACGCGGTGTCCGCGCGTGAGGGCGGTCAAAATGCCGCACTCACTAATCCCAAGGACAGGTTTTGACGTGGCCTCTCGTAAAGCATGCAAGCCAGGATCGCTGAAGCACGCCACAACATACGCACCTGCGGCATCACCGTGCTTGGCATCGAGGCTTTTAACAAGCTTGACCATTGGCAACGTCACGTTTTCCACATCCATTTGCGACTGAATACCCGGAGGGCCCTCAGTCAGTGTCAGAGACTGGATCGCGGGTCCGCCCGGGACGCGCAAATCGTTGAGTGCTTCGTCAAAAGCATCTGTGACGGCCTGTGATGAATTCGGATTGATGACGAATATGGTTTTTGACATAGCGCTCTCCTCTTTAGCGCGAGTCTAGCAGCGCTCAAACATGTTTAACATTGTCATTTTATGTACAAGCATTAACATAGTGTTATGGTTTAAGGACATCGTTTTGAGGGGCTCGGACCTATGCAATTGAATCTGAGGCAAATAGAAGTATTCCGCGCGGTGATGACCTCTGGATCTATCAGTGGGGCGGCAAAGCTTTTGCATGTTTCTCAGCCTGCGATCAGTCGTCTGTTGTCCCATACTGAGTTGCGACTGGGTTTTGGTTTGTTTGAGCGTGTCAAAGGACGCCTTTATCCTACCCCCGAAGCCCGTCAATTATTCAAAGAGGTCGAAGCCGTTTATGACGGAGTTCGACGAGTCGAAGAGCTCGCCAATGAGCTCTCGGAAAAGCGCAGTGGTATTTTGCATCTGGTGTCGAGTCCTAGTATTGGCCACATGTTGATACCCATGGCGATCACAGCCTTTCATCAAACGCACCCCGAAGTCAAAGTCACCTTTCAGCCCTTGACCGTTGTGCCACTTACGCAGATGTTGCTAGAGCGCCGTGCGGATTTGGGTGCCGTTATTCTTCCATCGCAGCATCCCAATTTGTCTTCCGAGCCCATTGGCCAAGGCAATCTCGTGGTGATTTTTCCCTACGGCCATCCCCTAGCAAGTCGATCAATGTTGACGATAGAAGATCTTCTGCCCTACCCCTTGGTGTCCTATCGCAGTGAAACACCCTTTGGTACGCTCGTCGAGCAGATGTTCCAAGAGGCTGGGTACATGCGGCGCGTAGCCATTGAGGTGAGCTCCCCGCACAATGCGTGTACGCTTGTGAAAGCCGGCGGCGGAATCGCGATCGTAGATGAGTTTTCAGCGCATAGCGCGGCGGGTGACTTTGTCGTGCGTCCCATCGCGCATACGAAAACACTCTCCATCAATCTCGTTCAGTCTCGCTTTGAGCCGCTTTCACAGCTTGCCCAAGACTTTGCGCGCGTGCTACGCGACACGGTCAAAGCGCAAGGCTTTGCGATGCGGGAAAAGTAAAAAACTAGATTTTATCCATAACAGCAGGTTATGGATGAGCAATAAAAAAACAAGTGATGTTCTAAAGCAAGAAAGATAGCATTCAGTAGAAGGCACTCGATTTGGTGTGCCAATTATTTTCTACGGAGATGCGATGCCAGCCCCGCTCAACGCCCAAGGTGTATTCACAATTTGTCCGACACCCTTTGATGACTCACTCAGGGTTGATACAGAAAGTATCAAGAGTCTGGTCGATTTCTTGCTCGATACCGGCGTGACCGGTTTGGCAATCTTGGGTTTTCTGGGTGAATTGCACAAGCTCTCCAATGCTGAGCGCCGCCTGGTTACAGAAACTTTTGTCAAACATACAAAAGGTCGTGTCCCAGTATGGGTCGGTGTGCGTGCCCATGGGATCACGGGTGCGATCGAGCAAGCCCAAGAAGCGCAGGACGCGGGTGCAGAAGCGGTGTTCGCCGCACCATTGGATAACGCCGGTGATGCACTCTTGTTTGACTATTACAAAGCGATCGCCGATGCGATCAAGATCCCTGTCGTGATTCACGACTTTCCTGATTCTTTCGGTACCGAAATCCGCCCTGAAGTAGTGGCCCGTCTGGGTAAGGAAGGCGGCGTCCATATGATCAAGATGGAAGAGCCGCCCGTCGGACCAAAAATTAGTCGTATCCGCGAGTTGGCGGGTGACGATGCCATGAAGATTTTTGGCGGTCTGGGCGGAATGTTCTTTTTAGAGGAGCTGCAGCGAGGCGCAGTAGGCACCATGACTGGCTTTGCCTATCCAGAGGTTCTTGTTGAAATCTACAACCGCTTCGCCGCTGGCGATCAGGTTGGCGCCGCCGCAGTGTTTGATCGTTACTGTCCTCTCATCCGTTATGAGTTCCAGCCCAAGCTTGGACTGGCTTTGCGTAAGCACGTCTACCAGCAACGCGGCGCGATCAAGAGCCGTGCCATTCGCGCACCCGGTATGAAAATTGATGCCTTGACCGTTAAAGAACTCGAGGCCACGATTGCTCGCGTTGGCCTATCGGTGACGGGCAGAGGACGTCAGCAGATTCAAGCATGAGAATGGAGCAAATAAAATGAATACCAGCACCACATTCGATGTGACGATCCGCAATGGTCGCATTTGCACCGCAAATGAAACCTATTATGCCGACATCGGCATCAAAGACGGCATCATTACTGCCATTGCAAAAAATTTGTCACCAGGCAAACAAGACATTGATGCGGCTGGACGCTGGGTGTTGCCAGGTGGGATTGATAGTCATTGTCACGTCGAGCAACTCTCGGGGATGGGGATGATGTGCGCCGATGATTTTTACAGCGCAACCGTATCCGCGGCGTTTGGTGGCACGACAACGATCGTTCCCTTCGCGGCGCAGCATCGTGGCAATAAAATTCCTGAGGTCGTCGCAGATTACTCCAAGCGCGCTGCGGAAAAAGCAGTCATTGACTATGGGTTCCACTTGATATTGGCGGACCCCACACCAGAAGCGCTCGAACAGCATTTGCCGGAAGTCATTAAAAATGGTGTGACATCGTTCAAGATTTACATGACGTATGACCGGATGAAGCTCGATGACTATCAAGTCCTCGATGTGTTGGAGTGTGCGAGCAAAGAAGGTGCGCTCGTGATGGTGCATGCGGAAAATAATGACATGATTCGATGGATCGCCCGTCGCCTGGTCGATCGTGGCATGACTGCACCAAAATATCACGCAGTCGCGCACACTAGTCTGGCAGAGAGCGAGGCCACCAACCGCGCGGTGACGCTCGCGCGTCTCGTCGATGTGCCTTTGCTGATCGTCCACGTTGCCGGCCAGGAGGCCGTTCGCGTCATTCACGCATCACAAGCGCTTGGGTTGCCTATCCATGCGGAGAGTTGCCCGCAATATCTCTTTCTGACCGCAAAAGATATCGATTTGCCCGGACTCGAAGGCGCAAAGTATTGTTGTAGTCCCCCGCCCGGCGACGAAGCCTCCCAAGAAGCTGTTTGGCAAGGGTTGATTAATGGAACCTTGCAAATGTTTTCCTCCGATCATGCTCCTTACCGGTTTGATGAATCAGGAAAATTGCCCAAGGGCGATGCCACGACCTTTAAAGACATGGCCAATGGCGTGCCCGGACTTGAGGTGCGGATGCCATTGCTGTTTTCAGAGGGTGTTTTAAAAGGACGTATGACAATCGAGCGGTTTGTGGCGGTCACCGCCACCAATCATGCCCGCACGTATGGCATGTATCCACAAAAAGGAACGATTGCCGTCGGCAGCGATGCAGACTTGGCGATCTGGAATCCAGAGAAACCCGTCACGATCTCGACGAGCATGCTGCACGATAACGTGGGCTACACGCCTTACGAAGGGAAAAAAATCACAGGCTGGCCCGAGCAGGTATTTAGCCGTGGTCGTCTCGTTGTGTCTGATGGTGAGCTCAAGGTCGCACGCGGTTCTGGTCAGTTTATCAAGCGTTCGACTCCGGAGCCTGTACTGCGACAGCGCTTGAACGGGAATCCAAATTCTGTCATGCGTAAATATTTTTCCGTTGATCCTTCGGAGAAGCACTGATCATGAGTAAACGTCCGTTCGGGTTGGCCGTCGCGCAGTTGGGCCCTATTCAGCCTCAAGATACGCGTAAACAAGCTGTTTCTCGCTTGCTTGAGATGATGAAAGAAGCCGCGAGTCGCGGCGCGAAAATGGTGGTCTTTCCTGAACTCGCGCTGACTACGTTTTTTCCGCGTTATTGGATGAGCGAAGAAGAAGCGATCGAGCGATACTTTGAAAAAACGATGCCGAGTGCGGAAACGCAAATTTTATTTGATACGGCCAAAAGGCTCAGTATCGGTTTTTATCTCGGCTACGCCGAAGTCTCCAAAGAGGGCAAGCGTTTCAACACCTCTATCCTGGTCAATCAACAGGCTGAAATTGTCGGTCGCTATCGCAAAATTCACCTGCCTGGTCATAGCGACAATAAATCGCATGCACCCTTTCAGCATCTCGAGAAAAAATATTTCGAAGTCGGGAACGAAGGCTTTAATGTCTGGGAAACCATGGACTCGCGTATCGGTATGCTCCTGTGCAACGATCGCCGCTGGGGCGAGGCATGGCGCGTACTGGCCCTTCAAAACGCCGAAATCGTCGCTGTTGGGTACAACACGCCCTCCCAAAATATTCACTGGAATGAACCCCCTCATTTAAGAATGTTTCACCATCTTTTGTCACTTCAGGCCGCCGCTTACCAGAACTGTGTTTGGGTCGCCGCGGCAGGCAAGGCAGGCAAAGAAGATGGGTTCCACCTGTTCGCCGGATCCGCCATCGTGGCGCCTACCGGAGAAATTGTTGCCCAGGCGCAAGGCGAAGATGACGAAGTTATTTTCTGCCAAGCGGACCTTGCACTTGGGGACACCTTCAAGCAGCACATCTTTAATTTTGCCGCCCATCGACGTCCTGAACACTACACGCTCATCACTGAGCGAGTCGGTCCAGGCGCTGCTTTGGGTAAACCTCCACTGCTCTAAAAAGGACTGATGATGACTAGTTTTACTTCTTTGTCGAAGCGCGCAGTACGTTTTGGACTTGCTATGGCAATCAGCGCAACCTGCGCCTCGGCTGCTTGGGCAAACAAGCCTTTGCTTACAGGTGTCGATGCAACCTTTGCGCCACATGCGATGCCTAAGCTGGGTGGTGGCATTGACGGATTTAACGTCGAGCTGGGTCATGCCTTGGCTAAACAGCTTGGTACGAAAATTACGATCGAAGGGACTGAGTTTTCGGCGCTTATCCCCGGCTTGAATGCCAAGAAATATGACTTTGTGTTGGCGCCTACGACCGTTACCGAAGCCCGTGCCAAAGCCTTGCTGTTCTCCGAAGGCTATCTGAATACAGACTTCGCCTTTGTGCAGCTCAAGAAAACGCCTGACATGAAGTCACTCGAGGACTTAAAAGGCAAAACAATCGCTTTGAACAAAGGTTCGGCCTACGAGAACTGGGCAAAAGATAATGCCGCCAAATACGGTTTTAAATATGATGTTTACGCCACCAACGCGGATGCGCTCCAAGCAGTACAGTCAGGACGCGCTTATGCAAACATGACGGGCAACACCGTCGGCGCTTGGTCTGCCAAGCAAAACCCAGCGGTCAAATTGACCTATATCCTGCCGACAGGACTGGTGTGGTCGTTGGCCTTTCGACTGGATGACAAAGAAGGTCGTGATCGTATTTCCAACGCTCTCAAGTGCTTGAAGCAAGACGGTACGGTTGGTAAGCTTGCTCAAAAATGGTTTGGCTTTACGCCAGAACCGGGTTCGGCAGCCATCACCGTGGGTGTTGGTCAGGGTGTGCCCAATATGCCTGGCTATGATCCGACTCCCGTTAACCTGAAGTGTTAATGCATCAAGTGCTCATCATTCAGTAAAACTTGCCCGACCGGATCGCTCATGCAAACCCCGATTTTGAAAATTACGCATCTTCATAAATCCTTTGGTGACAATGAAGTGCTTAAAGGCATTGATTTGAATGTCATGAAGGGGCAGCTGGTTTTTATGATCGGACCATCCGGCTCGGGCAAGAGCACGTTGCTACGCTGCTGTAACAGACTCGAGGAACCGAGTTCCGGATCCATCTTGGTGGATCAAGAGGACATCACTGCCGTCGGCGCAGATCTCAACCGCATCCGACAAAATATTGGCATGGTGTTTCAGCACTTTAACTTGTACCGTCACATGTCCGTGCTGGATAACGTGACCCTGGCCTTGCGTAAAGTCCAGAAGCTTTCCAAAGAGGATTCAAACGCGCGTGGGCTGGACGCACTTAAACGAGTCGGGCTGCTGGAGAAAGCCTCAGCTTTTCCCGATCAGTTGTCGGGCGGCCAGCAACAACGCGTTGGCATTGCGCGCTCACTCGCGCTCCGTCCTAAGGTGGTGTTGTTTGACGAACCGACAAGTGCGCTTGATCCTGAGCTCGTGGGCGATGTGCTCAAAGTGATGCGCGAACTCAAAGACGATGGCATGACAATGGTGGTCGTGAGCCATGAAATGGGCTTTGCCCGCGCCGCCGCGGATCATGTCGTATTCATGGATGCAGGAAAAATTGTCGAACAAGGCACGCCACAGCAAATCTTTGGTGCACCGACACACGCGCGCACCCAAGCGTTTCTCGCGCGTATGAGCGAGCACGCCGCTTGAGAATGGGTGATCGACACATATGGATTTAAAAGCACTCGTTTTCTCGTTTTTCAATCTTGAGATTGCTTGGGAATATCTGCCTGACATTCTCAAAGGCATGATCGTCACGATTGAGTTGGGCCTAGTGGTTGCCATCACCGGGCTCGTCTTAGGTATGGCGCTCGCAGTGCTGCGCGCCTTGCAGCTCAAGCCGCTTAACTTTTTTATTATTTGTTTTGCCGACATCATGCGCGCCTTGCCGCCACTTGTCGTCATCATGATGTTGTTTTTCGCTTTTCCCTATATCCAAATTTCAATGTCGGCGTTTACCGCCACGTGGCTAGCGCTTTCACTCGTGTTGGCGGCTTTTGTCGAGGAAATCTGCTGGGCAGGAATCGTATCCGTGCCGAAAGGTCAATCAGAGGCTGCCCGCTCAACAGGTCTGAGTTGGCTGCAAAGCATGCTGTATGTCGTCTTGCCCCAGGCTGTTCGCTTAACGTTAGCGCCCTTGACCAATCGCGTGATCGCCATCACGAAAAGTACAGCGCTGGGTTCGGTGGTCGGCCTGAGCGAGGTGTTAAATAACTCGCAATCCGCCATGAGCAACTCCGGCAATGCGACGCCCCTGATGATGGGTGCGATTGGTTGCTTGTTGATCTTCATTCCAGTGGTGCTGCTTGGACGCTGGACCGAGACTCGTTTTCGCTGGAAGCAATAGAGGGCGCCATGGACGAGATATTTAAAAGTTTTTTCAATATTCCGATTTACATCGAAGTCGCACCTTTCTTGCTAAAGGGCTTGCTCAATACGCTCTTGTTGTCGGTGCTTGTGATTCCCTTCGGTCTGGCATCGGGTCTGCTCGTCGGCGTGCTGTCGATCACGCTTAAAAAGCGCTGGGCCCGCGCACTTTTGGCCATCTACATCGATGTATTCAGAGCCTTGCCACCACTTGTGCTGCTGATCTTTATCTATTACGGCACACCCTTTCTCGGATGGGAGCTTCCCAAGCTGCTCGCTGTGGTCATTGGCTTTATGTTGAATAACTCATCCTATTATGGTGAGATTTTCAGAGCCGGTCTTGAAAGTGTCCCGAATGGTCAAATCGAAGCGGCCCGCTCGACAGGACTGTCTGCGACTCAAACTCTGATTCATGTTCAGATCCCACAGGCAACACGTAATGTCATGCCTGACCTCATCAGTAATACGATCGAAGTCATCAAGCTCACAACCTTGGCTAGTGCCGTCGCGATGCCTGAGTTGTTGCGCGTCGCACGCGATGCCCAGTCGTTGTTCTATAACCCTTCACCAATCGTCCTGGCCGCGATTTTCTATCTGCTCTTGTTATGGCCTCTAGTGAGAATCCTGAGTCGGTTCGAGCACAAGAAAATGGGAGGAGGGCATTAAAATAGCTCGATTAATCAACCTCAAGTTATCAGAGTTTCGATAATTAAAAACTGGATCGACAAGAATGGACTGCATCAAAATGAAAGCGATCACCTTGCCTCAGCTTGACTCCATTCACACAATTTCAGAGAAAGAAGCGGTACCCGGAGTGGCTGCGATCTTTAAAGACATCAAAGAAACATTGGGTGTGCCCTTTGTGAATTTGATCTGGAGGCATTTGGCCACGATCCCCGGTGGACTCGAAATGACATGGTCTTTAGCCAAGCCCCTCTACTCAAGCACAGTCCTTAACGCGTCAGCGCGAGCATTACGCGCGCAAACGAAGCTGGTCGATACCCTGTCGCCGTGGCCGACATCGGTACGGGAGGCCCTGGGGTTGAGCCTGAAGGATAAAGACGAGATTGTTTTGCTTTTGGAGGATTATGGCCACGCGAACTCTCGCGCACTGCTAGTTTTGTCGTATTTGCACGCGAGTCTGTCGACCCAGGTAGCGACTGGCAATCAGAGTGCATTCAAACCTGCCAATCCTTCAGCATTGATTGATCCCCTGGCTCGCTTGGATGAAAAGAGCGTGGCCATCAAGCCTGCTCGCCCATTGCCTGCAATTGCGGAGCTATCGGCGGAAGTGACCGCGCTCATCAAAATATTGAATACTTTTGGCGAGTCGATGCCCAGCCCAGCGGAACCAAGTCTCTATCGGCACTTATCGTATTGGCCTAGTTTTCTTGCTGCGTTTTGGCTCGCAGTCGAGCCGCTGGAGAGACAAGGTTTGCTCGTAGATGAAGCGATCGCCACGTATGAACGGGCCTTGAGTACAGTCAATCAATGGACACCCGCTACCTATGCGCCAGAGGTGATTGCACCAGATTCAGTCACTCAAGTACTCAACAGTCTGAACCACTTTACCTATGCCGTCATCGCGCGAATGATTGTGCATGGCGACATGATGAAGCGAATGATTGATTAGGATGGAGTTTTAGTTCGCCTATGGCTTTGTAATCATCTCTTTGATGATTTTTCCATTCTTCATGTGAATGAATGGAGTGCCCGTTTCGAAAGATACTTGCCGAGCAAGCTTTCGAGCGCGCTTGAGCGCTTTGATCATGGCATCAATATCGTCAGGCTGAGTGAATTTCTTTTTAAGCATCATTGCCACCTTTGCGATCAAGGACAATCGGTATTTCTCCAGTATTGTCAAAAAGAACCCAATGATCAACCAGATTTTTATAAATATTATGGAAATTATCCCGACCTGCTAAAAATCTCCGTTTGATAACGTGAGTTGGGATGTTGTGACCGCCTTGTTTTACTCGGTTTTTCACTCTTTTAACGGCGATAGCTTCTGAAGGTAGCGAAAGAAACGTAAGCGAAACCTGATAGCCTATTTTTTTCCATTCAGAGATATGCCGCGCATACCCCAAACCAGAAAGCGTGGTTTCAATCACAAAGCTTTCCCTCGCTTTTACCAAGTGTGCAATATGATCGAGCATGACTCGTCCCGCAGCAATCGCAGCGAGTTCTGGCTCAAAAGGGGACATACCTGCTGCAATTAAATCAGCATTCACAAAGTGCTTGAAACCTAATTCTTTGCGAACAAATTCTCTGGCGAAAGTTGTTTTCCCTGCACCATTGGGTCCTGCAAGAATGAGGATTTTTGGAAAGTCAGACAAGGACTTGGAATAACTAGAAGAGGTGCGCAGTGCTGCGCGAAGATTTGCGTTGGTGCCCGGGGCCGGAATCGAACCGGCACGCCTTGCGGCGGGGGATTTTGAGTCCCCTGCGTCTACCAATTTCACCACCCGGGCAACGCATTAAGCCTATAAGTATAGCCGAGCTTTTGAATTTTTGCCGGCAAATGATCTGGTGAGGCTTGGCAAGGGTTTGCTCAACGCTTATTTGAACGTCCACTTGCCCCACATGAACAAGACATTGCCATAGCCTTGGCCACCGGGGATGTAGGCTGCCTGCGCTGTCAGGTTTTTATAGCCAATAGAGGCGATAGGCAGCACGCCTGGAAAGGGGATGCCCCCAAAGTAATCTTTGCGTGACATGAGAAAGCCTGTCAGACCCACGCCCGCTTTGACCTCGCTTTTTCCGATATTCCAAGTGGGGACCCAGCCATAGCCCACCATATATGAGGGGTCTCCGTGAGAGTCCCGAAAACCCATGGCATACATCCCTTCCCAGTTGCCACTTTTGTTGTAGCGACCTTTACCGAGTCCGAAACCAGCAGGATATTCGTTGTATTCAGCGCGTTGCTGTGCGGTGTAGGCAAAAGGGAGGTGGTAGCTTAAAAAGGGGACATAGGCCTCAACATCACCTTGGCGCCACGTATCTTGGACGTGTGTCCATGCGGTTGAATACCAAGGGCTGGAGGACTCAGCAGAGGTACTCGCGGCAGGATCATTCGTGGCCTGCGCGGCGCTAAATGTTAAGAGGCTTGAGCACACTAAAGCCATACGCTGCAAGAAAGTAGAGCTGCTCACGATCAACACCCGATAAAGCATCAATTTGGAAATAACATTTTAACTAAACAAGGCGCCTCGAATATTCGAGGCGCCTTGTTTTGGACACAAACTACAAATTCAAGGCTCGTCGTGTTAGTCGACTTTCGCACCTGAAACTTTGACGATTTCGCGCCATTGTTCGATATCCTTGGCCAGGCGGGCTTTAAATTGCGCGGGCGTATCAAAATACAGCTCTACACCCAGATCAGACAATTTCTTTTGCACGGCAGGCTTTTGCATAATGCGCGCCACGGTTGCGTACAGTTTGTCATTGACATCCTGTGGTGTGCCAGCGATTGAAAACAGTCCAATCCACAGGTCACCCGAGAAGCCTGGGATCTTTTCGTTGATCGCGGGGACATCAGGTAGTGCGGGGGAGCGCTTGTCAGTACTCACGCCGAGTGCGCGCAATTTACCTTGACGAATATTGTTCAGCGCTGAGGGCAAGCTGGCAAACGCAATGGGGACCTGTCCGCCGAGCACATCGATCATGGCAGGGGCCACGCCCTTGTAAGGAATGTGCTCCATTTTCAGACCGGCTTTTTGATCCAGCATGGCACCAAGCAGGTGATTAAGCGTGCCGTTGCCTGCAGAGGCGTATTGATACTTGCCAGGGTTGGCCTTGATCAAAGCGATGAACTCATCCAGCGTCTTGGCGGGAAAGTTGGGGTGAACTACCAAGACGTTTGGGACGGCGCCGACCACAGTGATCGGGCTGAAATCCTTGATGGGATCAAACCCAACGTTTTTATACAGAGAGGGATTGATTGCCTGCGTACTATTGATCGTCATCAAGAGGGTGTAACCGTCAGCGGGAGCAGACTTCGTTTGCGCGGTACCAATGTTGCCACCAGCACCCGGACGGTTGGTGACGACTACGGATTGCTTGAGCTCTTCGGCTAACTCGTTGGCGATCAAGCGTCCAACAATATCATTGGTTCCACCAGGTGCCTGCGGAACCACCATGGTGATGGGCTGCGAGGGGTATTTGCCGGCATTTTGCGCCTGGACAGGCAGGTATGCTGCGCTTAATAATGTCGCGCCCAACAAACTAAGTATGCCGGAACGACGCAGGCGAGATTGGATAGTCATACAAGATCTCCATAAAGGGAATTTTTTACTTTTTTGTACGCCAATTCTAGACGAAGTCCGTGCTCTATACTGGATTTCAGGTTGTGACCGGTGTCATTGCGACATCCTTGTTTACCCATGGAAAGAACTGTATGTTTCAACAGACCATTAACGCACTTCTTCAAAACTATTTTGGCGTCACGGTACCCGAATGGGCGACGCCCATGCTCGCCATGATCAATGTCGTGATCATTCTTGGCTTGGCTTGGTTCGTGCGCGGCCTTGTGATGCGCTCGATCCGGATGTTGCAGGGCCGCTTAAGTCATTCGAGTCATGATGACGAGGAAAAAAAACGCGTCGAGACGCTTGGGCGGGTGTTCAGATATGTGACCTCTGTCACCATCATTGTGATGTCGATCATGTTGGCGCTTTCTGAGTTAGGGGTGTCAATCGCCCCGCTGCTGGCGACAGCGGGTGTGGCGGGTATTGCGATTGGTTTCGGCGCGCAGAGTGTGGTCAAAGACTACTTTACCGGCATTGTGATGTTGCTTGAAAATCAGATTCGCCAGGGTGACATCGTTGAGGTCGCAGGCAAAGCAGGATTTGTCGAGGAGGTCACGCTGCGTTATGTGCGACTGCGCGACTATCAAGGCTCTGTGCATTTTGTACCAAACGGTGTGATTACAACGGTGACTAACCTCAGTCGCAACTATGCCTTCGCCGTGATTGATGTCGGCGTGTCATACCGCACCGACATCAATCAAGTGTTTGAGATTATGCGTGATGTGTCTGCAGCCTTGCGCCATGATCCGGATTTCGGGGACAAGATTTTGGAGGACATCGAAATCGCTGGGGTCGAGCAGTGGGCAGAGTCTGCCGTGATGATCAAGGCGCGCATCAAAGTGGTCGCCTTGTGGCACGGTCCCGTGCGCCGGGAATTTTTACGCCATCTGAAAATCGCTTTTGATGCAAACAACATCGAGATTCCTTTCCCGCAGCGTGTCGTGCACACAAAAGAGGAGAGAAACAATGTCGAGTCTTGATGCAAAGCTTGCCCAGCATGCCGCGGGCGTTCGTTTTGAGCACCTCTCGCCTCAGGCGATTGAGGCGGCGAAAATTTTCCTGCTGGATTCAATCGGCGTGGGTGTCGCGGGCGGTAGCACCCCCGAGGTCACACCCTTGTTGTCTGCAGTCAGTCAATGGGGCGAGGGCGCCAATGTCTCGCTCTGGGGGCGACGCGCCAAGTTGACAGCTTCGCAAGCTGTCCTGGTCAACGCCTACCAAGTACATTGCCAAGAGTTTGATTGCCTGCATGAAGGCGCAGTCTTGCATGCGATGGCAACGCTGTTGCCGGTCTTGCTCGCAGAGGCGCAACAAATGCGCAGTCCCGTCACTGGGCGCGCGTTGCTGGCCGCATTGGCCGCGGGGGTCGATGTGTCATGCACGATTGGCATGGCCTCAAAGTTAGGTTTGCGATTTTTCCGCCCAGCAGCCTCTGGGGGCTTTGGCGCTGTAGCAGGTTTGGCAAATTTGCGCGGCTTTGATGCGCCCACCACGCTCGCGGCCTTTGGTCATCAGCTTGCACAAGTCAGCGGCACGATGCAAGCGCATACCGAGGGCAGCGTGGTGCTGCCCTTGCAGATTGGTGTGAACGCGCGCGCGGCGTTTCAGTCCTGCGATTTGGCGCAGTCGGGTTTTCCAAGTCTGCAGACGCCTCTGACAGGTCGTTTCGGTTATTTGCCAATGTTTGAGTCCGAGTGGGATTTGGAGTCGGCTATGCAGGGGCTGGGAGAGCGCTGGCGTCTGACGGAGTTAAGCCACAAGCCCTACCCGAGCGGACGCGCCACGCACGGTGGCATTGAGGGATTGAGCGTTCTGCGTCAGCAGGCGAATTTTGCGGCCTCGGATGTGGCGGAAATTGTAGTGACAGGTCCGTCCTTGCTCAATCATTTGGTCAACCGCCCAGGGCTGGAGCAGCCAACGCCCAACTATGCGCGCCTATGTATGCCTTTTGTGCTAGCCAAGGTGTTGCAACACGGCGTACTCGATCCCATGCATTTTCGCGGAGAAGCACTGACCGACCCGGCGACCTACGCACTTTCCCTCAAGGTACGGATGGAAAAGGATGACAACCCCAATCCAAACGCCTTGGTGCCGCAACGCGTGACGGTCAGACTCAAGGACGGTACTGTGTTCCAACACGCGATCGACGCGATGCTGGCCAGCCCAAAGCGTCCCTTAAGTCGCGAGGCGCAACTCAGCAAATTCCACCGTTGCTGGGCGTTGTCCGCTGAACCGATGGGGTCTCCCGAGCCCTTGATCGCACGCATTGAGTCATTCGAACATTGCACAGATGCCGGGCAACTGATCTCTCTATTGAGTCCGGCCGTCTAGCGGTGTTTTTGACTCAATGTTGCGGGTCAATCTTTTCTAGAGTACCTGGCAACTCTGATGCTCTTGAAATCGGTGGTTTACCCCCCAATTACTTAACATCAGCTTGCCTGAGGCCTTAAAACGCCCTTGGGTAAGCCAATCTGTGGATAACTTACGGTGAGCATGATGAATCAAACAACTGCGTCCTCAGACGCTTCTCAAACACTGGGTTTTCAGGCAGAAGTTAAGCAACTGCTGCATCTGATGATCCATTCGCTCTACAGCAACAAGGAAATTTTCTTGCGTGAGCTGGTGTCGAACGCCTCGGATGCTTGCGACAAGCTTCGTTTTGAAGCGATTGACCATCCCTCCCTGTTTGAGGGAGATGGCGAACTACACGTGCGCGTGGATTATGACAAAACAGCCCGCACGATCACGATTTCCGACAATGGTGTGGGTCTGTCCAAGGAAGAGGCCATCGCCAACCTCGGAACGATCGCTCGCTCAGGAACACGCGAGTTTTTCTCAAAGTTGACGGGTGACAAGCAAAAAGACGCCCAGCTCATCGGTCAGTTTGGAGTGGGCTTTTATTCGTCCTTTATCGTGGCGGACAAAGTCACAGTCCGCAGCCGCCGCGCGGGTCTGCCTGCGGATCAAGCGGTGATTTGGGAGTCTGACGGTCAAGGCGAGTTTTCGATTGGCGCGACAGAAAAAGCCACTCGCGGCACAGATGTCGTATTGCACTTGCGCGCGGACGAAGAAGAGTTTTTGAGTGGCTGGAAATTACGCGAAGTCCTGCGTCGTTATTCAGACCATATTTCTCTGCCTGTGCAAATGCTCAAAGAAGAGTGGGATCAGGAAAAGTCTGAGCAAGTTAAAAAAGACGAGTGGGAGTCTGTGAACCAGGCGAATGCGCTCTGGACACGCAACAAATCTGAGGTGACTGACGAGCAATATCGTGAGTTTTACAAGCATGTGTCGCATGACTACGATGATCCGCTCGCCTGGACGCACAATCGCGTCGAAGGCCGCAGTGAGTACACGCAACTGCTGTATGTCCCCAAGCATGCGCCGTTTGATATGTGGGATCGAGATGCGCGTCGCGGCGTCAAGCTCTACGTCAAGCGCGTCTTCATCATGGACGATGCCGAGCAGATGCTGCCGTCTTACTTGCGCTTTGTGCGTGGCGTGATTGACTCTGCCGACTTGCCTCTAAACGTCTCGCGCGAGTTGTTGCAGGAAAGCCGTGACGTCAAAGCCATCCGCGAGGGCTCGACCAAGCGCATTTTGAGCCTGTTAGAGGATTTGGCAGAAAACAAGAAAGACGAATACGCGACTTTTTGGGCGGAGTTTGGTCAGGTGCTCAAAGAAGGCACAGGCGAGGATGCAGCCAATCTTGAGCGGATCGCCAAGCTGTTGCGTTTTGCCTCGACCCAAGCAGACTCAGATGCCCAGACCGTCACGCTCGAGGATTATGTTTCGCGCATGAAAGAAGGCCAGGACACGATTTATTTTGTCACCGCTGATAGTTACACCGCAGGTCGCAATAGCCCTCACCTCGAGATCTTCCGTAAAAAGGGCATCGAAGTGTTGGTCTTGTGGGATCGCGTCGACGAGTGGATGCTGTCTCACTTGCGTGAGTTCAACGGCAAAAAACTGACCTCGGTTGCGAAAGGTGGTCTGGATCTCGAGGCCTTGGCAGACGAAGAGGAAAAGAAGCATCAGACCGAAGTGGCTGAGCAGTTCAAGCCTCTCGTGGAGCGACTTCAAGAGGCGCTGAAAGACCGCGTCAAAGAAGTTCGTGTGACCTTGCGCCTAGTGGACTCACCGTCGTGCGTGGTGGTTGGACAGAACGACTTGAGCCCGCACTTGCAGCGCATGCTCAAGGCCGCAGGTCAGGAAGCGCCCAGCATTCTGCCAGTGTTGGAAATTAATCCTGAACATGCTTTAGTTAAACGCGTTCAGTCAGCTTATGACGCATCGTTTAATGACTGGGCGAGCTTGTTGTTCGAGCAGGCTTTGTTGGCTGATGGTTCGAGCTTGCCTGATCCGACTGCCTTTGTCCGACGCGTCAATCAGTTGTTGCTTGGATAAGGGTTGCAGTCTTGTCGCGGTGGAGGTAATGCCGCGACAGGCCAGCCTGCGCGCTCGGCATAATGTCCCCAGTCAAATGCTTCGCCGGGGTCTGTTTTTCGCCCGGGCGCAATATCGCAGTGTCCCCTGACTGAGGTCAGGGGGTAGTGTGCACGTAGACATTGCGTGAGTGCCGCGAGTGCGTCGTATTGCGCGTCCGTGTAGGCAAGGGTGTCCGTGCCCTCAAGTTCAATACCAATCGAAAAATCATTGCATTGTTTGCGCCCCGCATGTTGCGAGACGCCGGCATGCCATGCCCGTTTGTCACAGGCAACAAATTGCGTGATGTGTCCGCTGCGGTCGATCACAAAATGCGCAGAGACAGTCAGCCCTTGCAGGTTTTCTGCAAACCAGGGGTCTGCGTTTAGATCAAGTTGATTGAGAAAAAGATCTGCCACGAAAGGGGTGCCAAATTGTCCGGGCGGCAAACTGATATTGTGTATGACGAGTAAGGAGACGTCCGTACCCTCTGGGCGCTCGTTAAAGTTTGGAGAAGGACGCAGCGAAACACCAGTGGTGGGTTCAAGCCAAGCTTGTGCGTCAAGCTTCATAATGGTGAGTTAACGAGACTGGCGCGGGCCAAGTTGTGCGTGGGCTTCACTGCACCACGTTTCACCTTGGATCAGCAAAGCATCGGAGCGCGGTAAAAACACATTGCAATGCGCGCAGCGAACCATCGCCTCCGAGTGAGGTAAAGGATTGGTCTGTTGTGGCTGGCGCTCTTGTTCGTCACGAAACCGTTTTTTAGCCGCTTGATGCGAAAGAAAACGGCTGACCAGCAGCACACCAAAAAATACAGCAATCCAAAATAGAGTTTTACCCATCTTATAGCCTTTGCAGGATGACTTCGAGCACGAAGCGTGAGCCTGTGTAGGCCAAGACAACAAAAGCAAAACCCACGAGCGTATACCGCAGTGCGGTACGGCCACGCCAGCCTCGCAGATGTCTGCCGATAATGAGAATGCCGAACGTTAGCCAGGACAACAAGGTAAAGATTGACTTGTGGTCAAGCGGTAACCACTTTCCGGAGTAGGAAAGCGAAATCATGGCGCCAGAGAACAAGGTCAAAGTGAGCGCAGCAAACGCAATCCAGATTAGGCGAAACAGGACTTGTTCCTGAGCAAGCAAGGGAGGCTGGACATCTAGCAGGCGGCCCACGACGCGCCTCAGGGATCCTGCGTGGGCACCCTTTCCATGAGGAAAATGTAGCCTACGATCCAGGCCGGACATTAGCATCGCTTGAAGCGCGGCAATCGTGACGAGGGCATATGCTGACAAGGCAATGAGAAGATGAATGCGTAAACCCGCGTCGTTCGCATGCGCGATGACTTGAGACTGTGGAAAGATCGCAGCCAGCACACAAACAGCCGTACCCACCGGCAATAAGAGGAGCTGCAGGCCGTCAATCCGAATCACTAGGCTTTCTAGCCAGAAAACAATCATGCCGATCCAGACTGCGGCAGACAAGGCGAGAGACCAACTGACTCTGAGGTTACCATCTAGCAAAACAGTGTCTCGCAGGGCAATTCCGTGTAAAACAATGGCTAAGAGTAAACCAATACGCGCGAAATGACCCGCCCGGACGATCGGTGGATCCGACGAAAGCGAGCGACAAAGGCCAATACCTAGAACGGCATAGGCCAACGCAGCGAGGGAGTGAAATACAATACCGACAGACATATGCCTAGTGTAAAGCGAAACCGCCATCATGCTTGAAAATCTCACCCAACGTCTCTCCCGTGTCGTTAAGACCATGCGGGGTGAGGCACGCCTGACCGAAACCAACACGCAGGACATGCTGCGGGAGGTTCGCCTCGCGCTTTTGGAGGCCGATGTTTCCCTGCCTGTGGTGCGTGATTTTGTCGCACGCGTCAAGGAAAAAGCCCTCGGTGAAGAAGTGGTTGGCAGCCTGTCGCCAGGCCAGGCTTTGGTGGGGGTGGTCCACCGTGAGTTGACCTCACTCATGGGGGGCGACTTAGGCGCAGATGCGAGCGAGTTGTCGCTGGCGATGCAGCCGCCCGCCATTATTTTGATGGCAGGTCTGCAAGGTGCGGGTAAAACCACCACGACCGGCAAGCTCGCACGATGGTTGTCCGAAGGCAACCATGTCCAAAACGGACGTAAAACCGGCAAAAAGAAAGTGGCCGTGGTCAGTGCCGACGTCTATCGTCCGGCGGCGATCGAACAGTTGAAAATGGTGGCCGAGCAGGTCGGTGTCGAGTGGATTGCCTCAGATGAGACGCAAAAACCGGAGGATATTGCCCGCCATGCGATCGACTATGCCCGCCGTCACCATTTCGATGTGCTGATTGTTGATACGGCCGGTCGTCTCGGTATTGACGAGGCGATGATGCGCGAAATTCGCGCTTTGCATGACTTGCTCAATCCGATCGAAACCTTGTTTGTAGTCGATGCGATGCAGGGTCAGGATGCCGTCAACACTGCCCGTGCTTTTGGTGAAGCACTGCCGCTGACCGGTGTGGTCCTGACTAAGCTCGATGGCGATGCGCGTGGCGGTGCCGCCCTGTCGGTGCGTCATGTGACCGGTAAGCCACTCAAGTTCGTTGGTGTGTCTGAAAAGCTCGATGGTCTGGAGCCATTCCACCCCGAGCGTATGGCGCAACGGGTCTTAGGCATGGGCGACATTGTGTCGCTGGTCGAGCAAGCACAGAAAAATATTGACGTTGCCGAGGCGCAAAAACTCGCCGCCAAAATGAAGTCTGGCGATAAGTTCGATCTCAACGACTTTCGCGACCAGCTTGCGCAGGTCAAAAAGATGGGCGATATGGGTTCTCTGCTTGAAAAACTCCCCGCGCAGTTTTCACAAGCCGCCGGTCAGTTGCAAGGCGGTCAGGCTGAAAAACAGTTACGACGGACAGAGGGCATTTTGAATTCCATGACGCCGCTTGAGCGCGCCAAGCCTGATTTGCTTAAAGCCTCGCGCAAGCGCCGTATTGCTGCGGGCGCTGGCGTGCCTGTTCAGGAGGTCAACCGTATGCTCAACCAGTTTGAGCAGATGCAAGGCATGATGAAGCAAATGAAAAAAGGCGGCATGGCCAAGATGATGCGTGCCATGGGCGGCATGAAAGGTCTCGGCAAGCTTGGCGGCTTTGGTCGCTAGGGGCGGCAGATTTTGACGTCTGGCGTCCCCGGTCCGAAAAGTTAGCCTTTCTTTTTAAAGATGAGATCCCATACGCCATGACCGAGACGCAAGCCTCGGTTTTCAAATTTTGTCAGCGGGCGATAGTCCGGTCTGGGTGAAAATCCCTCACAGGTGTTCGAAAGCGATTTTTCTCCGGAGAGGACTTCGAGCATCTGGTGCGCATAGTGCTCCCAATCGGTTGCACAGTGAATGTATGCGCCGGGCGCCATTCTGCTGGCCAGCAGCTCAATCAGAGGCGGTTGAATCAAACGACGTTTATGGTGACGTTTTTTCGGCCAAGGATCAGGAAAATAAATATGTACCCCCGCAAGTGAGTCGGGAGCGATCATATCGCGCAAGACCTCGACCGCATCGTGCTGAATCAGGCGTACGTTGGTGAGTGCTGAGGCTTCGATGCGTTTAAGCATGGCGCCTACACCCGCATTAAACACCTCGACACCTAAAAAGTGATCTTGCGGCCTGGCGAGCGCGATTTGTTCTGTGGTCTCGCCCATGCCAAAACCGATCTCAAGAATGGTCGGGGCAGGGCCGCCAAACGCCTCGGTCAAGTTCAGCAGACTCGGTTGATAAGCAATAGCCCATTTGCTTAAAAACGCATCAAGCGCTTCTTGTTGACCCTTGGTCATATGACTGCGTCGGTTGACGAAACTACGGATATGCAAGGGGTGCATGATTAACCGCCTCCAACGGCAACAACAATTTCCAGGCGATCGCCGGCCTTGAGCTGCGTGCTCGCATAGGTACTTTTGGGGACGATTTCGCCATTGCGCTCGACCGCGATACGTTTGCCCGTGTAGCCTAGCGCGTCGATCAGCGTCGAGACAGAAGTGGGGCCAGACAGGGTCTTAGGATGGCCATTGAGAACGATATTCATAGCGTTATTGTAGTGGGTATAATCCATAAACGATGATCCAGATTACCAATATTGCCGCTTACAAATTCGTCTCTCTCGACAATCTCGAAGAGCGTAGGCTTGCACTGCTGGCTCAAGCCCAAGTCAATGCCCTCAAAGGCACCGTACTGCTGACACCAGAGGGCATCAATTTATTTTTAGCTGGCACAAAAGAAAATATTGATCTTTTTTTAGACTGGCTGCGTGCAGACCCTGCTTTCGTTGATCTCGAAGCAAAGTTCAGTCTTTCGCAAGACGTGCCCTTCAAGAAAATGTTGGTCAAAATCAAGCGTGAAATTATCCGCATGAATCATCCGACGATTCGTCCCGAAGCGGGGCGCGCGCCTGCAGTGGATGCACAGACGGCGGCACGCTGGATCACGGAGGGCCACGACGATGCGGGACGTCCCGTCGTGTTACTCGATACGCGAAACGATTTTGAAGTCGAAGCCGGCACCTTCGTGGGCGCGATGCATTGGAATCTGACCAAGTTCACCGAGTTCCCCCAGGCCGTGCTCGATCATAAAGACGAGCTCGCCGGCAAGACGATCATTAGCTTTTGCACGGGTGGTATCCGCTGTGAAAAAGCCGCTATTTTTATGGGTGAAGTGGGCGTTGAAAACGTCTATCAGCTAGACGGCGGCATCCTCAAGTATTTTGAGGAAACTGGCGGCGTTGGATATCAAGGCAATTGTTTTGTTTTTGATGAGCGCCGGACCTTGGATCCGGCGCTTCAGCCGCAACCACTCGCGTAGTGGTTTTGGCGGACATGCGGACTTAACGAATCCGCATACCGGGTTGTGCGCCACTCTCGGGATCCAAGACGTAAATCCCTGGCTGAGCCTTCGGGTCAAAGTGGCTCGCTGAGAGCACCATGCCCTCAGACACGCCAAATTTCATTTTTCTAGGCGCAAGGTTGGCCACTACGACAGTCAGCCGACCTTTGAGTTGCTCCGGTTGATACGCAGATTGAATCCCTGAAAAAATATTGCGGTGACGTCCCTCGCCGAGGTCAAGCGTGAGTTGCAGCAGCTTGGTCGAACCTTCGACACGTGCGCAATCGACAATGCGGGCGACCCGCATATCGACCTTCATGAAGTCATCGATTGTGATGGCTGCCGCGATGGGTTCGCCGCCTGGTGTGAGCCCACCCGAGTGATCCACTGTGGCAGCCGCAGCGGTTCCAGCATCGGCGACGGCTTTGGGTTTGTCTTTGGACGCAGTCTCAGCGGGGAGTTCAAACAACGCATCGAGCATCGTGGGCTCCACACGTTGCATCAGGTGTTTAAAGGGACTGATGTGCGCGGGCAGCTCACCAGCATCGGACCACACAAAGCTACGCGACAGACCAAAGAGCTCTTGCGCGACACGCTGTGACAGCACGGGCAAAATGGGCGTGAGCATGACCGTCAAGGCTTTAAAGCCTGCCAGCGCTGTTGAGCAAATATGCTGAAGCGAAGCGCGTTGTGCTGGATCTGCGTCAGCCAGACCTTTGGCAATCAGCCAGGGCTGAGCGGCGTCAAAGGCTTGGTTGATCTGATCGGCAAGTGCCATGATTTCACGAATCGCACGACCGTATTCGCGCGTTTCCAAATCATTGCGAACGGCTTGCGCGGCTTGCGTCCAGTGCTTAGACAAGGCGTTGTCGCCAGGATAAGCGAGCTGGCCATCAAAATACTTGCTGATGAAATTGGCGGCGCGGCTGGCGATGTTGATGTATTTGCCCACCAAATCGCTATTGACGCGTGCGACAAAATCATCGGGATTAAAGTCGATGTCTTCGACGCGAGCGTTGAGTTTGGCCGCGATGTAATACCGCATCCATTCGGCATTCATGCCCAACTGTAGATAGCGTAACGGAGAAATTCCCGTGCCACGGCTCTTGGACATTTTTTCACCACTGACGGTGATAAAACCATGCACATTGAGTTGGTCAGGTGTTTTTCTGCCGGCAAACTTCAGCATGGCGGGCCAGAACAGCGCGTGAAAATAGACGATGTCTTTACCGATGAAGTGCACTTGCTCAGTCGCATTGCCGGGGGTCAGCAGCGTATCGAAATCGATGCCGAGCTTGGCGCAGTAAGCCTTGAGCGAGGCGAGATAACCGACTGGGGCATCCAGCCATACGTAAAAATACTTGCCCGGGGCATCAGGGATTTCGATCCCGAAGTAGGGCGCGTCACGCGAAATATCCCAGTCGCCCAGGTTGACTTGGTCGTCGCCTTCGCCATGTCCGAGCCATTCGCGGGTTTTAGCCAGCACTTCGGATTGGAGACGTTTGTGACCTTGGGTGTTGGTCCCTGTGGTCCAGTCTTGTAAAAACTGTACGCAGCGCGGGTCGGAGAGCTTAAAGAAAAAGTGTTCTGAGCTTTTGAGAATGGGGCGCGCTTGTGTCAGCGTGGAGTAGGGGTCAATCAGGTCGGTGGGCGCATAGACGGCGCCACAGGCCTCGCAAGAGTCGCCGTACTGATCCTTGGCATGACATTTCGGGCACTCGCCTTTGATGTATCTGTCCGGCAAAAACATGCCCTTGACCGGATCAAAAAATTGCTCAATCTCGCGTGTTTCGATCAATCCAGCTTCGCGCAGTTTGAGGTAAATACCTTGCGAGAGCTCGACGTTTTCAGGCGAATCCGTGGAGTGCCAGTGATCGAACTCGATATGAAAGCCTTGCAGATACTGGGGGCGTTCGGCTGCGATACGGGCCACGAGCTGCTGAGGAGTAATGCCCTCGGCCTCGGCTTTCAGCATGATGGGGGCGCCGTGCGTGTCGTCAGCCCCGACAAAGTGCACCGTGTGTCCCGCCATCCGCATTGAGCGCACCCAGATATCCGCCTGAATGTATTCCATGATGTGGCCAATGTGGAATGAACCGTTGGCGTAGGGCAGTGCGGTCGTGACAAAAATAGTTCGGGACATGAGTGACAGGAAGCTTAGGTGGACATTGAGATCAATAGGATCATTTTAGAGCAGTGTTTGGCGCGTGCAGCGTTGATGATGCGGGCCGATCAGGCGGGTTGGCTGAGCGGCTGACCTAGCGGACATCTCGAGATTCGACGTCAGTGACGTCTTTTGCGTTCAAAGAACCCTGTGTTGACGTGGACTTACGACCGGATCTGCGCGCCATCCAGTATTCTTTGGCCTCGAAAGGTTTGCCGCGCAAGCGGGAAATCACGAGCAAAAAGACAATCGCAATGAGGGTGGAAAAAGTCAGGATGAGTGCCATCACCAGTCCGATGAAAGCCACCACGATGACCACGGCAAAGCGGATAATGCGGCGAAGTAGTTCAATCATAGTGATACCGTGGTCCAAATAAAAAACAAAGATAGCAGAGGAATTGCAATGAGTGTAGCGCTAGTAGACGTCCGGACAGTACTTGAGCGGGTGCTGGATCCAGTGACAGGTGTGTCGCTGAGTCGCGCCGTCAAGGACACGCAGATCCAGATCGCTGACGGTCGAGTCAGTGTTCAGGTGGTGTTGGGCTACCCCGCCGCCCGCCGGTTTGAGTCCTTGCGCAGCCTGTTGCTCGAAGCCCTTCAGGCGGCGGGAATCTCTCAAGCCGACGTCACGATTTCGAGCAAAATCATCGCCCACGCCGTTCAGCCTGGGGTCGCACTCGTGCCGGGTGTGCGCAACATTATCGCCGTGGCCTCAGGCAAGGGGGGCGTAGGAAAGAGCACGACCGCGGTGAACCTCGCGCTCGCCTTACAGGCCGACGGCGCTCGAGTAGGTTTGTTAGATGCGGATATTTACGGGCCAAGTGTGCCGACCCTGTTGGGTGTTTCGCAGCGTCCCGATAGCTCCGATGGCAAGACGATGAGCCCGGTCGTGGGGCATGGCATCCAAACCAATTCAATTGGTTTTATGATTAGTGAGGACAATCCCGCCATTTGGCGCGGTCCAATGGTGACTCAGGCGCTTGAGCAGTTGTTGCGGTCGACCAATTGGGATAATTTGGATTATCTGATTATCGATATGCCTCCAGGTACAGGCGACATCGCCTTGACCTTGTCGCAAAAAGTCCCTGTTGTGGGGGCCGTGATCGTGACAACGCCTCAGGATTTAGCCCTTTTGGATGCGCGCAAAGGGTTGCGCATGTTTGAAAAGGTCAATATCCCGGTGCTGGGTGTCATCGAAAATATGGCGATTCACGTTTGTAGCCAGTGCGGACATGCCGAGCATATCTTTGGCGAGGGTGGCGGGCAACGCATGGCGGACCAATACAAGGTAGCCTGGCTGGGGGCGCTACCCCTGTCGATGGCGATTCGTGTCGGGGCAGACGCAGGAAAGCCGACGGTTCTGTCAGCTCCGACGAGCGAGGCGGCCAAGCTTTACGGTGAGATTGCCGCCAGAGTCGCCGCCAAAGTGGATGCTTTGCCAAAGGATTTGAGCGATAAGTTTGGCGTGATTGCCGTTAAACGCACTTAGATTTGGTTTTACTGCCCTTGTATGGTCAGATCAGCCCATACAAGGGGTAAAATTCGCGCTCTCGACTTTTAATTTTGAGGCGCTTGTTTAATGAGCATCAAAAGCGACAACTGGATTCGCCGCATGGCCCAAAGCGACGGGATGATCGAACCCTTCGAGCCTGGCCAAGTGCGTTCTAACGAATCAGGACGGATTGTGAGCTACGGCACAAGCAGCTACGGCTATGACGTGCGCTGTGCCAATGAGTTCAAAATCTTCACGAATATCAATTCGACTATTGTCGATCCCAAAAATTTCGACGAAAAATCTTTTGTTGATTTCAAGGGTGATATTTGCATCATTCCCCCAAACTCCTTTGCGCTCGCGCGTACGGTCGAGTATTTCCGGATTCCCCGCAGTGTGCTGACCGTTTGTTTAGGCAAGAGCACGTATGCGCGTTGCGGCATCATCGTCAACGTGACACCTCTTGAGCCTGAGTGGGAGGGTCATGTCACGCTTGAGTTCTCCAATACCACGCCGCTACCTGCGAAAATCTACGCAGGCGAAGGTTGCGCGCAGATGCTGTTTTTTGAAAGCGACGAGATTTGCTCGACCTCTTACAAGGATCGGGGCGGTAAATATCAGGGGCAGCTTGGCGTCACTCTGCCACGCACTTAATCGTGGATGCATTCACCCCGCGTAGTTGACTCGTGTTGGTCGCGTGGGTGTGTTAATACTTCTGTTTATTGCTATGTGCCGAGCCTCGTGCTTAGCGACATCTTCCATTTATTCTCTGCGGAGTCCTTCGGATGAAATTTCGCTTTCCTATCTTTATCATCGATGAGGACTACCGCTCGGAGAACGCTTCGGGTTTGGGCGTTCGAGCGCTTGCCACGGCGATCGAAGCCGAAGGCATGGAGGTCATCGGGGTCACCAGCTATGGCGACTTAAGCTCCTTTGCTCAACAACAGAGTCGCGCCAGCGCGTTCATTCTCTCGATTGACGACGAAGAGTTTGATGTGGACTCCCCAGAAGATGTCGCGGGCGCGATTAAAAATCTCCGTACATTTATCGGCGAGTTGCGTTTTCGGAATGCGGACATACCGATTTATCTCTATGGTGAGACGCGAACGGCCGAGCATATTCCGAATGATATTTTGCGCGAATTGCATGGTTTCATTCACATGTTTGAGGACACGCCTGAGTTTGTGGCGCGCCACATCATCCGCGAAGCACGCAGCTATGTGGACAGCCTGGCCCCTCCGTTTTTTCGTGAGCTGGTCAATTATGCGCAGGATGGCTCCTACTCTTGGCACTGCCCAGGTCACTCAGGCGGCGTTGCCTTTCTAAAGAGCCCTGTCGGGCAAATGTTCCACCAGTTCTTTGGTGAAAACATGTTGCGTGCCGACGTCTGTAATGCCGTGGACGAGCTTGGCCAGTTGCTCGACCACACCGGACCGATCGCCGAGTCCGAGCTCAATGCCGCCCGGATTTTTAACGCCGATCATTGCTATTTCGTCACCAACGGCACCTCAACATCGAACAAAGTCGTTTGGCACGCCAACGTGGCGGCAGATGACATTGTGGTGGTGGACCGTAACTGCCACAAATCCATATTGCACGCGATTACGATGACCGGTGCGATCCCTGTGTTTTTGCGTCCAACACGCAATCATATGGGCATCATTGGACCGATTCCTCTTGAGGAATTCGAACCTGCGAATATCCAGAAAAAAATCGATGCCAATCCCTTTGCGCGCAACGTCAAAAACAAAAATCCTCGCATTTTGACATTGACGCAAAGTACCTATGACGGCGTGATCTACAACGTCGAGACGATCAAGGCCAAGCTGGGCAACCTGGTCGATACACTTCACTTTGATGAAGCCTGGTTGCCGCATGCGGCGTTCCACAGCTTTTATCAGGACATGCATGCGATTGGGGCCGGCCGTCCGCGCAGCCCAAAATCCATGGTGTTTGCCACGCACTCGACGCACAAACTGCTGGCCGGAATCTCGCAGGCTTCTCAGATCATTGTTCAGGAATCTGAGTCACGCAAGCTTGATCGCAATATTTTCAACGAAGCCTATCTGATGCATATGTCGACTTCGCCCCAGTACGCGATTATCGCGTCGTGCGATGTGGCAGCGGCGATGATGGAAGCGCCCGGCGGTACGGCCCTGGTCGAGGAAAGTATCCGTGAAGCGCTTGATTTCCGTCGCGCGATGCGTAAGGTCGATCTCGAGTACGGTGATGATGACTGGTGGTTTACCGTTTGGGGTCCGGATTATCTTGCCGCCCATGGTGTGGGTGAACAGTCCGACTGGATGCTCAAAGCCAACGACCACTGGCATGGCTTTGGCGATCTTGCCGAGGGCTTCAACATGCTGGATCCGATCAAGGCGACGATTGTCACGCCAGGATTGGATATGTCCGGTAGCTTTGGTGAAACCGGCGTGCCTGCCGCATTGGTGTCAAAGTACTTGACCGAGCATGGCGTGGTAGTTGAAAAAACCGGCTTGTATTCCTTTTTCATTATGTTCACGATCGGCATCACCAAAGGCCGTTGGAATACCTTGCTAACTGCTTTGCAGCAGTTCAAGGATGACTATGACCGCAATCAGCCAATGTGGCGCATCTTGCCTGACTTCTGCAAAGGTAATCGACGCTATGAACGCATGGGGCTGCGCGATTTGTGTCAGCAGATTCATGAGCAATACCGCAAGCATGATGTCGCACGTCTGACGACCGAAATGTATTTGAGCGATATGGTGCCGGCACTGAAACCCTCTGATGCCTTTGCCAAAATGGCCCACCGCGAGGTTGAGCGTGTCTCCATCGACCAACTCGAGGGTCGCGTGACAGGTGTGTTGTTAACGCCCTACCCACCCGGTATTCCCTTGTTGATTCCGGGTGAGCGTTTTAACAAAACCATCGTGCAATACCTGCAGTTCGCGCGTGAGTTCAACCAAATGTTTCCTGCATTTGAAACCTACATTCACGGCTTGGGCGAAGATGTTTTGCCCAATGGTGAAAAGCGTTACTACGTCGACTGTCTGATAGAAGAGCAATGCTGATCTTACGTTGCCAAACGAGACCTCTGATTGAGGGCGTCTATGCAGCAGTTTGATGTGGCGGTCATTGGTGCGGGCGCCGCTGGCATGATGTGTGCCGCGGTCGCTGCGCAGCGTGGACGCTCGGTCGTGCTGATTGATCACGCCAGTAAGCTAGCGGAAAAAATCCGTATCTCGGGTGGTGGTCGTTGTAACTTCACCAACAGACAAGTACTGCCAGAGAACTTCATTTCGGCAAATCCTCATTTTTGCAAGTCAGCACTGGCTAGTTATACCCCTCAGGACTTTATTGACCTGATGCGCCGTCATGACATTGCCTGGCACGAAAAGCACAAAGGTCAGCTTTTTTGCGACGACAGCAGCGAGTCGATTATCGAGATGCTGCGTGTCGAGTGCGATCAAGGCGGCGTTCAGTGGCGGATGCCCTGCGAGGTCAAGGAAGTCTTGCGAGAGGAGTCTGCGGGGGCCACTGTTTTTACTGTCAACACCTCCGTCGGGCCGATTCTTGCGAGCAATTTGGTGGTAGCCACGGGTGGCTTGGCCATTCCCCAGCTTGGCGCCACAGATTTTGGCTTAAAGCTCGCCCGTCAGTTCGGACTCAAGGTCATTGAACCGCGCCCGGCGCTGGTGCCTCTGACCTTCGATGCGGAGGCGTGGGCACCTTTTGGCGAGCTTGCGGGTGTTGCCCTACAGGCAACGGTGAGCGCAGGTCCGGGGCGGCGTGCGCAGCATTTTCTCGAAGATGTCTTATTTACCCACCGGGGCTTATCGGGCCCCGGCATTTTGCAGATTTCGAGTTATTGGCAGCCTGGTGAGGCGATTGTGCTGGACTTAGCGCCAGGGCAAGACTTATCCGCCAAGCTGCTCGAGTCTAAGGTCGGCGGCAAGCAACAGCTAGGGACGGTACTTTCGTCTCTCTGGCCCAAGCGCCTCGCGGAGCAGTGGCTTGGCGAACAGGCGACGACACGGCTCGCAGACGCACCAGATCGCATCCTCAAGGACTTAGCGCAGCGCATTCAGGCCTGGGCCCTTGTCCCGAGCGGAACGGCGGGCTACAAAAAAGCCGAAGTGATGCGCGGCGGCGTGGATACGCGCGGGCTCGATCAGCGCAGCATGCAAGCCCGAAACGTACCTGGCTTGCACTTTATCGGCGAAACGGTTGATGTCACGGGATGGCTAGGTGGCTATAACTTTCAATGGGCGTGGGCGTCTGGCGTCGCTTGCGGGCGGAGCCTCTGATCCCAGAGGTGTTTAAGCCTGGGCCGAGACAAGGGCGGACTTGTCGAGGGCTCGCGTTTCGCGTTATGCTTCAAAAGCTGTGAACGCATATTGCGGGAGAGCGCAAAGAAGTCCTTATCCACTTCTGTTTGCCGCCGAAGGCGCAATTCGCCCAGAATCGCTCAGGCCCCCCATACCGCAACATGAATTGAAGGCTTTCTAACCGAAGGCCTTCAGCACAACACTCTGGAGAGACCCGCGACCCCTTGAACAGGGTCACCACGGGCGCCGAAGGTGCACACCCGCGAGCTTGCGGGGCAACTCTCAGGCAAAAGGACAGAGGGGCGGATCGCCATTCAAATTTCGTGCGCGCAGCGCATGAGATTGAGGTGCCGCACCTTTCTACTGTCTTATTTCTCTGCCGGAGTTCTTTTATGTCTGCTGAATTAAAGCGCACCCCTCTTGCCAACGTGCATCTTGCCGCAGGCGCGCGTATGGTTGATTTTGGTGGCTGGGAAATGCCCGTCAATTACGGTTCACAAATCGAAGAGCACCATGCCGTGCGACGTGACGCAGGCATGTTCGATGTCTCGCACATGCTCAATGTGGATGTGGTGGGCGCTGATGCGACAACGTTCTTACGCAAGCTGATTGCCAATGACGTGGCCAAATTGACTCAGGCAGGCAAGGCGCTGTACTCCTGCATGCTCAATCCTCAAGGCGGTGTGATTGACGATCTGATCGCTTATTTTTTTACACCGACACAATGGCGTTTGGTCGTGAATGCTGGCACAGCGGAAAAAGACATCGCCTGGATGCAGCGTGTCGCAGCCTCCGGTGGTTTTAACGTCACCGTGACGCCTAGACGTGATCTTGCGATGGTCGCTGTCCAAGGGCCGAACGCCCGCGCCAAAGTGTGGGCGACGCGTCCGGCTTGGCGTGCCTCGACAGAAAGTCTCGGCGTATTTTCTGGCGCACAGTTCCCTGGCGACACCATGGTGGCGCGGACAGGCTACACAGGCGAAGACGGTTTCGAGATTGTTGTGCCTGCATCCGAGGTTGAGCAACTCTGGCGAGATCTGACTGCGCAGGGTGTCGCACCTTGCGGCCTGGGTGCGCGAGATACCTTGCGCCTCGAAGCAGGCATGAATTTATACGGCCAAGATATGGATGAGTTGATTCATCCCAATCAGGCAGGCCTCACTTGGACCGTGTCCCTCAAGGATGCAGACCGCCGCTTTATTGGTCGCGATGCTATCGAACAATTTGCAGATCCCCGTGTATTTATTGGCCTCAAGCTTTTGGACCGCGGTGTCATGCGCGCCCACATGGTCGTGCGTACCGCCCAAGGTTTGGGCGAGGTCACCAGCGGCACGATGTCCCCAACCATGGGCGTCTCAGTGGGTTTTGGCCGATTACCTCAAGGTGTCGCGGTGGGCGATCAGGTTGAGATTGATATCCGTGGCAAGTGGGTGCCCGCCGAAGTGTGCAAGCTGCCCTTTGTGCGCAATGGTCAGGTTCTCACCCACGCCTAACCCCGACGTTGAAATCTTTAAACAATATTCATTCAGTCCGTATTCTTTGAAATAACTTTCTTTATCAATTTCCGGAGACTTTCATGAGCATTCCTAGCGATCGTAAATACGCAAAAACACACGAATGGATCAAAGCCGAAGGTGATGTGATGATCGTGGGTATTACAGGACCTGCACAAGAGCAGCTCGGTGATCTGGTGTTTGTCGGTGACGTCAAAGTCGGTGCCAAACTCGCAGCGGGCGCCACTGCAGGCGTTGTCGAGTCAGTGAAGGCCGCTTCAGACATCTACGCACCCGTCGCTGGCGAGATCGTTGGTTTTAATGAGGCGCTCAATGACGCCCCTGAGAGCATCAATGCCAGCCCTTATGGCACCTGGATCTTCAAGATCAAGGCAAACAACCCCGCCGATGTTGATGGTTTGCTCGATGCAGCAGGCTATCAGGCTGTCGCTGACGCAAGTTAAGGCAAACACCATGTCCCAAGTTTTGGATACCTCGAACGAATTTATTCCTCGCCACATCGGTCCAAGCGAGGAGGATCAGAAAAAGATGCTCGCGGCGATTGGTGCGGCGGATCTCGCGGCGCTGATGCGCGAAGTGGTGCCCGCCAACATCCATATGTCTCGTGAGCTTGATCTCCCTGGTGCGCGCTCCGAGGCCGATGTGCTGGCTGAGATGCGTAAAATCGCTGCAGACAATCAAGTATTTCGTAACTACATTGGACAGGGCTACTACGGTACGCACACGCCTAATGTTGTCTTGCGCAATATTCTCGAGAATCCGGCTTGGTACACCGCCTACACGCCTTATCAACCAGAGATTTCTCAGGGACGCCTGGAGGCGATTCTGAATTATCAAACCATGGTGGCGGATCTGACCGGGCTCGATATTTCGAACGCCTCTTTACTCGATGAGGGTACCGCCGCCGCCGAAGCGATGACGCTCGCGCGTCGCGCTTCTTCTGCGCAAAGCAAAGTCTTTTTTGTTTCGCAACATTGCCACCCCCAGACGATCGAAGTGATCCGGACACGTGCGGATGGTTTAGATATTGACGTGATCGTGGGTGATGAATCCAAGGGCGTACCGGTCTGTTTCGGTTTGCTAGTGCAATATCCCAACTCCCTCGGTGCGGTCGCGGACTATCGCGCGCTCGCCGAGCAAGTGCATGCGCAGGGTGGCGTGGTGGCTTGTGCGACGGACCTGTTAGCCTTGGCGTTGCTTGAGCCGCCCGGTCACTGGGGTGCAGATATTGCGATCGGCTCTGCACAGCGTTTTGGCGTGCCGTTTGGTTTTGGCGGACCACATGCAGGCTTCATGGCGTGCAAGGATGCGTTTAAACGCAATATGCCAGGTCGTCTGGTCGGTATCTCCAAAGATGCGCAGGGCAATCAGGCCCTGCGCTTGGCACTGCAGACGCGCGAACAGCATATCCGCCGTGAGAAAGCTACGTCGAACATTTGTACTGCACAGGTATTGCTGGCGGTGATGTCCAGTATGTATGCGTTGTGGCATGGTCCAAAGGGAATTCAGTCGATCGCAACGCGTGTGCATCAGTCGACCTCGATTCTCAAGCAAGCACTGACTGCGCTTGGCATCAACGTGGTCAATGACACCTTTTTTGATACGCTGTTGCTCGACACAGGTGCGCAGACGGACGCGGTGCTGAAAGCGGCACGCGCAGCCCGCATCAATTTGCGAAGCGTCAATGCGACCCAGCTCGGCATTTCGCTCGATGAAACTGTGACGCTTCAGGATCTCGAGCAACTGCTCGGCGTGCTAGCCGGTGCGATGGGCAAGGCTGCCCCCGCATTGTCGACCGACGTGAAGGGCTTGCCAGGGATTCCCGGCAGTGTTCATCGCAAACAAGCGATTCTGAGTCATCCTGTTTTTTCAAGCATTCAGTCCGAAACGGATATGCTGCGCTATCTGCGTAAGCTCGCCGACAAGGATCTGGCCTTAGATCGCACGATGATCCCGCTCGGCTCATGCACGATGAAGCTCAACGCCACGGTAGAGATGATTCCTGTCACCTGGCCAGAGTTTGCGGCGATCCATCCTTTCGCCCCTGCGGACCAGACGCGTGGCTATCAGACGATGATCGAACGCTTGTCCAAGGACCTCTGTGAAATTACAGGTTACGACGCGATTAGTTTGCAACCAAACTCTGGCGCACAAGGTGAGTACGCAGGCCTGCTCGCGATTCGTGCCTATCATCGCGCGAATGGTCAACATCAACGTGATGTCTGTCTGATTCCTGCTTCGGCGCACGGCACCAATCCCGCTTCTGCCAATATGGTGGGCATGGATGTCGTCGTAGTGGGCTCCGATGCGCACGGTAACGTTGACCTTGAAGATCTCAAAGCCAAAATCGCCAAGGTTGGAGATCGCTTGGCTGCGTTGATGGTGACCTATCCGTCCACGCATGGCGTCTTTGAGGAAGCGATCACGACGATTTGCGATCTGATTCATGAGGCAGGCGGTCAGGTGTATATGGACGGCGCCAACATGAACGCGATGGTGGGAGTGGCACAGCCTGGTAAGTTTGGTTCGGATGTGTCTCACTTGAATCTGCACAAAACCTTTTGCATTCCGCATGGCGGCGGCGGACCCGGTGTTGGACCGGTCGGCGTGCGCGCGCACCTTGCCCCATTTTTGCCCGGCGTGGTCAATGAGAAAGGTGTGATGGCCAATGGCATGCCTGTGGGGCCCGTGTCGGCTGCGCCTTTCGGCTCTGCGAGCATCCTGCCCATTCCTTTTGTTTACATTTCATTGATGGGCGCCCAGGGATTACGTCGTGCAACCGAGGTGGCGATTTTGAGCGCCAACTATGTCGCGCGTCGCTTGGCTGATCATTATCCTGTGCTGTACACCGGTCGCAACGATCGTGTGGCGCATGAGTGCATCCTCGATATGAATCCGATCAAGGAAGCCTCAGGCATTAGTGCGGAGGACATTGCCAAGCGATTAATGGATTACGGTTTTCACGCGCCGACGATGAGCTTTCCAGTCGCAGGTACTTTGATGGTTGAGCCAACCGAGTCAGAAGGTCTGGCTGAGTTGGATCGCTTTGTCGAGGCCATGATTTCGATTCGAAAAGAAATTGCCCAAGTCGAACGTGGCGAACGTGACAAGAGCGATAACGTGTTGAAAAACGCTCCTCATACCGCCAAGATGTTGTTGGCCGAAGAGTGGCACCACGACTATCCTCGCCAGCAGGCGGCCTACCCAGTCGAAAGCTTGCGAGACAGCAAGTATTGGCCACCTGTGGGTCGCGTGGATAACGCGTGGGGGGATCGTAACTTGGTGTGTTCGTGTTTGCCGATTGAGGCTTACGCTGAGCAGGTGTAATAAAAACAACGGCGATCGCCATCAGGTGATCGCCGCTTGCACGCAAGGTTTAGTCGTCCCTCAAATCAGTTTGGTTTAGGCGGATCAGTCTGAAGAGTGTCCTTTGACGGCGAGTGACTTGAGCCACTTTCTGGTGTAACGGCTTTAGCCGCCGCCGCTGCTTCGGCCGCAGCCTTTTCTGCCGCCGCTTTTTCAGCGATATCCGCCGCTGCTTTTTCGGCGGCTTTGAGCTCGATTGAAAACTCACGGACGAGCTTAAAGAAGGTGCTCACCATGCCTTCGATCGCATCTTGACCGATGCCGCCGTAGGCGCTGATGTCCATTTCCAGGACTGGCGCATTTAAATCGTTAATAAAGACACGTGCCCATCTGTTTCGTAAGTTCCAGTCGTTGACGAACTTGAGGGGAGCGGTTTGGTTAGTCGGATAGGTCGCTCGGAGCAGCACATCTTCGCAAGTGGGATCTTTGCGGCAACCGCTAAAAATGATCTCAATCTTGTTGGCACCTAGGTCGCTCGGCGCGACGTTCAAGACTAAATCTCCGTCGGCGTCTCTTGACTCTTGGTAGGTGAAGTCACCATCACTCAAAATAGCTGCAAGTACTGAGGGATCCAAGTGCTGGAGAGCAGAGGCTTCGTCCGGACCAACTTGTCCCGCTGCGGCTTGATTCGCTAGCCAAGCGGAGGGAACAAAGGTGCTCAGTAGCTTCAGAATAGGCTCGGCTGATGTACGTTGTCCGTTAATTCTCAGCGCATCGTTTTGAACGTTGAAGTGGCTAACAAGCAAACCATTTTGCACACGACCGAGTTTGAGTTGGGCTGCCAGATCTACCAACCTTCTTGACTCGCGGTCAGCAAGCCCTTTGATTTTTGCAGGATTTGAACCTGGGGTCTGCATCGACTGCAATACGAGTGCATTCACCATAGGCTGGGAAACGGTCAGGGTTGCGTCAAGCGTATTGATGAGGCTTTCTCGCAGACCGATGCCGCCATTGGCAAGTTCCGCTGGTTTAAGGGCGGCACTGAGGGTGAGTTGACTCTTTCCAGCCGGCGTTTCCCAAAGCAGCGGCTCAATACGAATAGATGGACTATTTTTGAGAAGGCCATGAAGCTGGAGCCAGATTTTTTTTATCTCTGCCGCGCTCAAGGGTTCAGGTGCGAGGATATGACTTATTAAGCGGATGAGTGTGCGGTTGTACAGCTCAATCATTGGAAGAAGTGCACGATCACTGAGCTTGTCGAGAGTGACCCCAAGCTTGAAGCTGCCCATTTTCTTTTGGGCAATACTCAACGAGTGGATATCAATACGTGTTTCGCCGCTCACCTCTGCATCGTCCAAAGCGAGCTCTGTGCGGAGCTTCACTTTTTCAAGTTCAAGGGTCGGTGCGTTGACGGAAGACCAGGTGAGGCTGGCGATCTCACGTTTATTGATGCCGACAGGTAATCCCAATGCCCCTGATTTCGCATCAGTTTCTAGTTTGACACCTTTAAGATCGATGGTGGTGTGGCCATCTGTCATGTTGAGTGCTTCGAGGGTCAGCTCACCTTTCCTGTTTCGAAAGCGCGGTCCGACCTCAGCTTTGAGTTGAGCACCGCCAAACTGCACACGCAAGGCATCTTGGCGAAGATCGAACGCTGCGGCAGTCCAGAGTAGTTTGGCAACACCATTGGTGGCCACACGTGTTTGACCGACAACAAACGGACGATTCTGGTTTGCATTAAAAAGCGCTTCGGTCCAGGGTGTTGACGCACTATGTGTGTCAATCAATGCACCCACTGCAGAAAAATCCCCGTTTAGAATATTTTTTAGAGGAAAAGGTCCATGAGAAATCTCGTTCACAAACAGAATTTCGCGTTTGATGGCTGTCGCGGAGTCTTGTTTGGATGGAAACGTCAAAATGTAGGACGCCTGACTTGAAAAGATCCCGCGCTGGTAATCTCGGGCAGCTAAACGAATCTGGTCTGACCAAGTACGAGACAGGTGGAGGTTAATAGCATCTACGGCTGCGTAAGATTGCTCTTGGATGCGAAACCCTGACCAAAGACTCGCACCACTATAGGCCGCAATCAGGGCAACTAGAACTGATGCGATCAGGATGAGTCTTTTTTTCATTTTTTTACTATCCCTTGAGCACCGATTTTGGCGTACTGCACAACATCAAAGGACAAGCCATTTTCGGGTGGGTAATGTGTTCTAGACGTTTCCGACCAGGCTTGCTTGTCCAAAGAGTCAAAGAAAGCATCGCCCTCAATATTGTCCTGAATTTCAGTCGCGATGACGAACTGGGCAAAAGGGAGTGCTTCTTGATAGATTTGTGCGCCGCCAATCACAAAGGCTTGCTCGGCGTCCTGCACGGCGTCGATAGCGAGTGCGAGACTGGTGACACATTGTGCACCCGTAGCTTCGTATTGCGGGTTTCTCGAAATGACAATGTTGCGTCGGCCGGGCAGCGGCCTCCCAAGAGACTCCCAGGTCTTGCGACCCATGATGACCGGGTGTCCAAGCGTAGTGCGCTTGAAATGTGCCAAGTCACTGGGGAGTTTCCAGGGGAGAGTGTTGTCTCGCCCAATCACGCGATTCAGTGCGTAGGCGACGATCAAGGAGAGCTGCATGTGATTCGGGCCTTTTGAACTTGGGTGCAATGCTGACGTTAAACCGCAACCGGTGCTTTGATATGCGGATGGTGCGCATAGTTTTCAATCGCGAAGTCTTCGTAGCGATAGTCAAAAATTGACTCGGGCTTGCGCTGAATGACGAGCGTGGGATAGGGGTTGGGCTTGCGTGAAAGTTGAAGCTCAACTTGTTCAAAGTGATTGCTATAAATGTGGCAGTCACCACCCGTCCAGACAAAATCGCCGACCTCGAGGTTGCATTGCTGAGCGACCATGTGGGTGAGCAATGCATAGCTGGCGATATTGAAAGGAACCCCTAGAAAAATGTCTGCACTCCGTTGATAGAGCTGACAAGAAAGTTTGCCGTCGGCGACATAAAACTGGAAAAAAGCATGGCAGGGCGGGAGCGCCATATTTTTGATTTCGCCAACGTTCCAGGCCGACACAATCAGTCTGCGGGAGTCCGGTGTACTGCGAATTTGTTCGAGTACTTGCGAAATCTGATCGATATGGCCGCCGTCAGGCGTTGGCCAGGAGCGCCATTGCACGCCATAGACTGGGCCCAAGTCACCGTCTTCGCGCGCCCATTCATCCCAAATTGAACAGCCGTTTTCTTGCAGCCAGCGAACGTTTGAGTCGCCGCGCAGGAACCAAAGCAGTTCGACAAAAATGCTTCGGGTATGAAGTTTTTTTGTCGTGACCAAAGGAAAACCTTTCGACAGATCAAAACGCATTTGATAGCCAAAGACTGAGCGAGTCCCTGTGCCGGTTCGATCGGTTTTATTCACGCCTGTGGTGTAGACGTGCTGCATAAAGGTTTCGTACTGGTTCATCGCGCGGGTTGCTCTTTATGGACTCGTCGTGGACGGAGGTGCTGTATCCACAATTTCTGCGGACCAGGTGATTTCTGCGCTATGCGCCAGCATGGCGGAGGCGGAACAGTATTTCTCGTGCGAGAGCGCGATGGCGCGCTCCACAGCTGTGCGTGGCAGATTGCTGCCCGTGACAGTGAATATAAAGTGAATTTTTGTGAAGACTTTAGGATCGACCTCAGCGCGCTCAGCCTGCAACTTAACCGAGCAGCCCGTGATGGCGTGACGCCCGCGTTTCAAAATGAGGACAACGTCGTAAGCGGTGCAGCCACCCGTACCGACAAGCAAGAGCTCCATTGGACGAGGTGCGAGGTTGTGCCCGCCGCCTTCTGGTGCGCCATCCATTGCCGCAATATGACCTGTCCCAGTCTGTCCGACGAAGAGCATGCCATCCGGGCCGCCCCAATCAATTTTCACTTCCATCTTGAATCCCCTGCGTTTAAGCAAGAATCATAAACCGTTATTGGTTTTATTGACGCCTTTTGCCTCGAGGTTGCGGCACAGGTTCTAGGTCTATTGCGGCACCAAGGTATTGTTAAGCGTTAACATTCCTAGCATCGCTGTAAGGAAGGTTTCATTATGACGCACCAACCCCCCCACGCTCCAGTCGCCGAATCCTATGGGCATCACACCACCAATCACCCGCGGTTTGTCCGTCGGCACGGATGGCTAGACCCCTTTATTGCAGAGCTAGATGTGGCTCTACAGGTGTTGGGCGGCGGGGTGACAGCGTCTAGGCCTAATCCGGCAGGCCCCAAAGCCGCTGAGAGCGATGCTGGGCTAGATGACGCAGCGAAGCGCCATGCTGCTGGCTTGATGCGCGTGAATCATGTCGGTGAGGTGTGCGCGCAGGCTTTGTATCGGGGCCAGGCGGCGGCGGTTTCGAGTCAGGAAAGTTCTGAGTTTTTCTTAGAGGCTGCCGCTGAAGAGATCGATCATTTGGGTTGGTGCGCGCAGCGTTTGCGTGAGCTTGATAGTCGTCCGAGTCTTCTCAATCCACTTTGGTACGCAGGGTCTTTTGCTTTGGGAGTACTCGCCAGCCGTGCGGGTTCAGCTCAGAGTCTGGGCTTTATGGCGGAGACTGAGCGTCAGGTAGAGGCGCACTTGGAGGGGCATCTGACTGAACTTCCCGTTGCGGACAGCCGATCAAGAGCCATCGTGGAGGAAATGAAGCAAGATGAGGTGAAACATCGGGTCAACGCCGAGTTTCGCGGTGCTCAAGTTTTGCCTAAGCCCTTACGTTCTGCCATGCGCTTAATGTCTCAAGTCATGACGAAAACCGCCTACAGGATTTAGTGATCGCGAGTCACGCGTATTAAGGAAGCACGGTTTAGTCAAAATATTGTTGCTGCAGCGCATCAAATTTCCAAAAAAACTTATTTTTTATATGGAATGTTGAATGTTCTTGCGCCGCACCAACTTTTCAGCTAATATTTGTTTATGGAAGTTCAGTCATGAGTGTGTTGAATTAAAGTGCTAGTGTTTACCAGAGGTACCCAAGCACATTGTTAATTCCTCCACTGAAGCTTTTAAGTTCAAAGCCTCCTGACCTTGCCAAAGTTGTCTCCTCCACCCTCCTCCTTTGGTGGATTTAGCCCAAGACTGCAAAGTCTTGGGCTTTTTTTTATTTTTTTATTTCCTAAGCCTTTATGATCACGATCTCAAAGCTTAGCAATCGTGCTGTGCGTGTCAGCGTGGGTTCTGCCGGAGAATGATTTGCAAATTCAAGACGTAAAGTTAGCCGTGATCGGCTTGGGCTACGTGGGGTTGCCGTTGGCAGTTGAGTTCGGCAAACAGCGAGCTGTGATCGGTTTTGATATCAACCTTGCCCGCATTGCTGCGCTAAAAAAAGGTCATGACCACACGCTAGAGGTTGATGCCGAGGAGCTCGCTCGCGCGACTGGTTTGCGCTATACCGCAGACAGTAAAGAGTTGGTGAATGCAAATGTTTTTATCGTGACGATGCCGACTCCGATTGATGAGTTCAAGCAGCCTGATCTCACCCCGTTGATTCGTGCGAGTGAAACCATCGGTGGCGTGTTGAAAAAGGGCGATCTCGTGATTTATGAGTCGACGGTTTACCCGGGCGTGACCGAAGAGATTTGTGTCCCAGTGCTGGAACGTGTGTCAGGCCTGCGCTTCAATCAGGATTTTTTTGCGGGGTATAGCCCCGAGCGCATCAACCCCGGTGACAAAACGCGCCGCGTCACCTCAATCAAAAAAGTCACCTCGGGATCAACCCCTGAAATCGCACAACTCGTCGATGCGCTATATCGACAGGTGGTCACAGCAGGCACACATTGCGCGCCAAGCATCAAGGTGGCAGAAGCTGCCAAGGTCATTGAGAACACGCAGCGAGATGTAAACATTGCGCTCATCAATGAGTTTGCAAGAATTTTTAATCGCTTGGGGATTGATACCGAGGCGGTGTTGACCGCCGCCGGCACAAAGTGGAATTTCTTACCTTTTCGCCCAGGTCTTGTGGGCGGCCATTGTATCGGTGTCGATCCTTATTATTTAACTCATAAAGCACAGTCAATTGGCTATTACCCAGAGATTATTCTTGCGGGGCGACGGATCAACGACAGTATGGGCAGCTACGTGGTTGCGCAGTTGGTCAAAGCCATGACACGCAAACGTATCCATGTGGAGGGTGCGCGTGTACTCGTGATGGGCTTTAGTTTTAAAGAAAACTGTCCGGATCTGCGCAATACACGCGTGGTGGATGTCGTGCGAGAGCTTGAGGAGTATCACGTCCAGGTTGACGTATACGATCCCTGGATTGACAAGCAAGAAGCAATGGATGAGCACCGGATTCATCCCATTGAGGCGCCAGAAAAAGGTGTTTACGATGCCATTATTTTGGCTGTCGCGCATCGTGAATTTATTGAAATGGGCATTGAGACGATTCGCGCCCTCGGACGTACCGACCACGTGTTGTACGACTTGAAATATATTTTTCCGGTTGAGCAAACAGACTTACGTTTGTAAGCGCTTGTACCCTGATGACCCCTGCGACTTAACCGCTCGCGAGCTTGCGTACCCAGTAGGCGGTTGACGGGTCATAGGGGCTAACCGCTGGATCGCTACCTAGCGCATCGAGCCTGCGCTCGATATCGCCTGCCAAACGCTTACCAAACTCCACGCCCCACTGATCAAAGGGATTGATGCCCCACAGCACGCCTTCAGTGAATACCTTGTGTTCATACAGTGCGAGTAGGGCTCCGAGCTGGCGTGCTTCGAGCTTGGGCAACACAATCAGTGTGGAGGGACGACCGCCCGGATGAACATGATGTCGCGCGAGCAGCGCGGCTTTCTCAGGATCTTTTTCGGTTTTGCTGACTTCCTTGAGCGACTGCTCAAAGGACTTTCCTTCGAGCAAGGCTGAACGTTGCGCCAGACAGTTTGCAATCAGAAGTCTGTGGTGACGGGTATGACGGTGATCAGGCACCGCGCACAAAATAAAGTCGACCGGCGCACCTTTGCCATCCTGATGCAGCCATTGAAAGAACGTATGCTGGCCATCTGTGCCTGGCATGCCCCATACGACCGGGCTGCTGGGTACATCCAGCGCGGAGCCATCACGCAGGGTTGCCTTTCCAAGCGACTCCATTTCTAGCTGTTGCAACCAGGGCACAAGGTTCCCTAGGCGCGCATCATATGGGCAGAGCGCAAACGATCCGTAGCCCAATACGCTGCGGTTTGCCACGCCAATCAAGGCCATTTGAACTGGGGCGTTTTGTTCGATGGGCGCCGTCAGAAAATGCTCATCCATCGCAGCGGCACCCGCGCGCATTTCGTTGAGTGCGTCAATCCCGAGACCCAGTGCGATGGGCAGCCCAATGGAGGACCAAAGCGAGTAGCGACCGCCGACCCAATCCCAAAATTGAAAAATACGCTCGTCACTGATGCCGAAGTCGCGAGCGGCTTTTGGATTGGCGGTGACAGCAGCGAAATGATCGAGTGGATACTGGACGCCATTGGCGCGCAGCCAGTCGATTGCGCAGGCGGCATTGGCCAGAGACTCGGTGGTGGTGAAAGATTTGGATGAGACGATCACAAGCGTGTCGTGGGCGTCGAGCCCTTCGAGTGCGGCTGTAATGGCGTGGGCATCCACGTTTGAGGCAAACCTCAGGGTACGCCTTGTGCCAGCGCCTGCCAGCGATTCAAACGCGAGACGAGGTCCCCAGTCGCTCCCTCCAATGCCTAAGTGCACCACGTTGCGATATTGGTTGCGGGCGTTGACTTCCTCCACAAACTTAGCCAGACGCGTCCGCTCGGTTTGAATCGCTTCGTTGACAGGCTCGGGGGGGAATGGCGCGCGCAAGGCGGTATGCCACGCTGCGCGGTTTTCCGTCCAGTTGATGGTCGCGCCTTCGAACAGGTCGCGACGGTACTGCTCAAAGCCCTGCTGCACCAACAACGCTCGTGATGCCTCCGTGAGCGCCGCAGAGCTTCTCTGGGTGGTCAGGTCGACCTCTAGCTCCGCTGCTGAAATAACGCGAAGCGTGTCAGGCTTTAAGGGACTGCTCAGCACGGCTTGCGAAAATTGCTTCCAGGCGGGGCTATCGGACAAAGAGGGCATAGGGCTCGGTATGGTGAATAAAACGCCAAAATGAAACGCGCGATTAAAACGGTAATTGCGCCGAGGGTGCAAGCGCTAACAGTTGCGCCCGGAACACAGCTTTGATGCGCTCGAGCGCCTCAGGTGTGTCTCCTTCAAAACGGAGGACCACAACAGGAGTCGTGTTGGAGGCGCGAGCCAAGCCGAAACCATCTGCATAGTCCGCACGCAAGCCGTCAATCTTAAAAATTTCCTGAGCACCCGTAAAGACGCCCTCGTCCTGCAGGCGTTTAACCAGCGCGTGGGGTTCGCCCTCGCGCATTTCAAGCTTAAGCTCCGGGGTGGACACACCTTGGGGCAGGGCTTCGAGCACAGCTGATGGGTTTGCATCTCTGGAGAGGATCTCGAGCAGACGTGCGCCGGTATACAAGCCGTCATCAAATCCGAACCAGCGCTCTTTAAAAAACACGTGGCCGCTCATTTCGCCCGCTAAGGGCGCACCGGTTTCTGCCAGTTTCGCTTTGATCAAGGAGTGGCCTGTTTGCCACATGAGGGGTTTGCCACCCGCAGCACGGACTTGTTCGGCGACATGACGGCTGCACTTGACGTCATAAATGATGGTCTCGCCCGGGCAGCGCTGCAGCACATCACGCGCATATAAAATCAATTGACGGTCGGGCCAGATGATTTGGCCAGATTTTGTCACCACGCCCAGTCGGTCTCCATCACCGTCAAACGCCAAACCGATTTCGCAATCAGTCGTTTGCACGCAACGGATCAAATCCTCGAGGTTGTGGGGGTCGGCCGGGTCAGGGTGGTGGTTTGGAAAGGTGCCGTCGACCGTACAGAACAGCTCGGTGACTTCGCAGCCTAGGCCACGAAATAGGGCGGGCGCCACCGCAGCGGCGACGCCGTTGCCGCAGTCGATCGCGATTTTCATCGGACGACTGAGTTTGATGTCACCGAGCACGCGCGCTAAGTAGGGCGTCAAAATATCAACCGCCGAGGCGGTGCCTGCTGTGGCAGCCGTCGCCGGACCTGCAGCAACTTCGTCGCGCAACCCAAGGATCGCGTCGCCGTGGAGCGTTTGGCCGCCCATCATCATTTTGAAGCCGTTGTATTCGGGTGGATTGTGGCTGCCAGTGACGGCGACGCCAGAGCCCGTTTTGAGCGTGTAGGCCGCAAAATAAACAAGAGGGGTTGGAACTTCCCCTACATCAATGGTGTGGATGCCGCCTTCGCGCATGCCTTGTTGCAGTGCGCCTGCCAGCTCCGGGCTACTCAATCTGCCATCACGACCGACCACCATGGTGGTCACGCCACAGGCATGGGCGCGCGCCGCCAGACCTAAGCCGAGTTGCCGCGCAAAATCTGCATTGAGCGCAGTCGGCACGACCCCGCGAATGTCGTAGGCTTTAAAAGCGGAATGGGGAAATTTAGCTTGGTCAGACACGTAAAAGGCTCCAGAATCAAAAGACCGCTGAATCCATATTATCGCCGATTGAACTGCCCTACAATTTGGCATTCATAAATCAGCCTAACTGACCATTTTTAAAGAGAGCCGAATGAGCGCGTTGAAACAGCTAGAGCAAATCGTAGGGGCGACACAAGTGTTGACCGGCGAGGCCATGACGCCTTATCTGATTGATTGGCGAGGACGCTATCGGGGTGAGGCCTTAGCGGTTGTGCGGCCCGGTAACACCGAAGAAGTGGCTGCCGTTGTGCGTGTGTGCGCGGAGCACAACATTCCGATGGTGCCTTCGGGTGGTAATACTGGGATGTGTGGTGGCGCGACTCCTGATACTTCAGGTTTAGCGCTCGTGGTGTGCCTGGCGCGCTTGAATCGCGTCAGAGAGATCGATACGGATAACGATACGATCACCGTCGAGGCAGGATGCATTCTGCAGGCAGTGCAGGAAGCGGCTCGCGCAGCAGGTCGATTGTTTCCGCTCAGCCTAGCGGCAGAAGGCAGCTGCACGATTGGTGGCAACCTGTCCACGAACGCGGGTGGCACGCAGGTGCTGCGCTACGGCAATACACGTGAGCTTGCGCTGGGTCTCGAGGTGGTCACGCCTCAAGGCGAAATTTGGCATGGTTTGCGTGGCTTGCGCAAGGACAATACGGGTTACGACTTGCGTGATCTGTACATCGGTAGCGAAGGCACCTTGGGCATCATTACCGCCGCCACGATGAAACTCTATCCTGTTCCGGTTGCGCAGCGGATTGCGATGTTGGCACTGAATTCTCTTGAGGATGCCATTGCGATGCTGTCGCGCGCGCGCGCCGGATTTGGTGCGTCTCTGACTGGCTTCGAGGTGATGATGGGTTCGGCGCTCAAGGCTGTCGTGCGCCTCTTCCCGCAGCAACGCTTGCCCTTTGAAGGCCCCTCCGCAGAGGCACCTTGGTTTGCCATTCTCGAGCTGTCCGATAGCGAAAGCGCCGAACATGCCCAAGCGCGTTTCGAAGCGGTATTGGGCGCTGCGATTGAGGACGGTCTGGTGGTGGATGCCGCCATCGCGGAAAATATTGCGCAGAGCAAAGCGATCTGGCACCTCAGGGAAAGCATTCCCCTTGCCGAGGCGGAGCTTGGCAAGAGCATCAAACACGATGTTTCAATTCCGATTTCTTTAATCGGAACCTTTGTCCAAACAACCAATGCAGCGCTGCAAGCCAAGTTTCCTGGGATCCAGCACATTGTGTTCGGTCATCTGGGTGATGGCAATCTGCATTACAACGTCGCGCGTGCGCCCAATCAGACTGAGCAGGAACTGCTTGCAACCCAGTACGACGTGTATCAGCTCGTGCACGATAGTGTGCATGCGCATGCCGGGTCGATTAGTGCAGAACATGGTGTCGGTCAGCTCAAACGTGACGAACTCACGCGCTACAAGAGTCCGCTTGAGTTGAAGCTCATGAAACAAATTAAACAAGCACTCGATCCAGAGGGCCTCATGAATCCCGGGAAGGTTCTGCAGACTTAATCTTCGAATGCTAGGGCGTTGCCGCGTGCCTAAACTGAACGTTAAACCCGAGCGCTAAACTTTTTGGCAGCTGGGGCAAAAGTACGTTGCGCGCTGCCCTTGAACAATGCGTTTGATGGGGGTCGCGCAGACTTTGCAAGGCTCTCCCTCTTTTTCATAGACCGCTGCGTGCAGAGTGAAATAAGCCCCGGCTTCGCCCGTTGCGTTGACATAGTCACGCAACGTGCTGCCGCCTGACTCTAGGGCGTCCGTCAGCGTTTGCTTGAGAGACTCAGCGAGACGTTCGCAGCGCGCGAGTGACACCCTGGCAGCCTGTGTCTTGGGATGGATGCGCGCCCGGAACAAGCTTTCAGAGGCGTAAATATTCCCTGCGCCGACGACGACGTCCCCGGCTAACAGGGCTTGCTTGATCGATACCTTACGACCTGCCAATCCCTTTTTGAGCCAGCTTGCGTTGAACATCGGGTCAAAGGGTTCTATTCCCAATTTGCTGAGTAATGGGTGGTTCTCCACCGGTCCCGAAGCGCTGGGGTGCCATAAAACAGAGCCAAATCGACGCGGATCATGCAGGCGCAGGGTGACGTGGTCAAACTGCCATTCGACGTGGTCGTGTTTTCTGAGGAGTTCGCCGTTGAGAACACTACGCAAAGACCCCGACATACCCAGGTGAATGAGTTGTGTTCCCCTGTCGAACTCGATCAAGAGGTATTTGCCGCGCCTTCGACAGGCCCGTACAACCTGATCCGCAACCAGATTTGGCAGGTCCGCGGGAATGGGCCAACGCATGCGAGATTCGTGCACGATCATCTTTCTGAGCGTGTAACCTGTTGCAACGGCGTCAATTCCCCGGCGAGTTGTCTCGACTTCTGGTAGTTCTGGCATGGCTGAGTGCTAACATCCGTTCACTGATTTTGTAGATTGTGCCACCAACTAGGCGGGTCGAGTGAAGTCGCTGTTCAAATCCATTCTTTCTCAAGTGCCCACCGCCGCCTTCATTGGCTGTGTTTCTTTGTCGTGGGCGCTAGCTGCTTGCGCCCAGTCTGGCCCTGCAAAAGGGTTTGGACAGAGCGCTCAACTTCAAATCAAACCTAGACAGCCCGAGTCCGAGAACATTCGTTTGCGCGCGGGTCAGCTTCCCGAGGTGACGCTCACCTCCACGATTCTGTTTCGCATCCTCGCCTCCGAAATCTCCGCGCAGCGCGGCACCTTTTTGCCTGCTGGCAAAACCATGCTGGAGTTGAGTCGGGAGTTGGGTGATTATCGCCTAGCGCGTCGCGCACTTGAGTTTTATCTTGCCGGCGGCAATCTGCCAGGCGCACTGGATGCATCGAGGGTGTGGCTGCGCCTGATGCCAGATGATGCTGAGGCGTCCTCCACAGAAATGGCGCTTGCAGCGGCTTCTGGTCAAACCAGTGGTCTGGCGGCCGCACTTCGCAAACAAATTGATGCTGCAGCGGACAAATCTGCCGCGATTGGGCAGGCATTTGCGGTGTTGAGTCGCATGCCCGACAAACAAGCCGCCTTAAGGATTTTGAGTACGGCCATTGGCGATAGCAACGCGCGTAACTTGGCTGCGGGGCATATGGCTCTGGCCGATATGGCACGCGCCGCCGGCGATCATGCGCGCGCCCTCGAAGAATCTCGTTTGGCGCTAGCTGCCGCGCCCCGCTCCGAGGACGCAGCGATGCGTGTCTTTGAGTATGGTTTAAATGTCGACCAAGAGCGCGCGCTGCGTGACGCAACCGAATTTGCTGCCTTGCAACCCAATGCGCGCCGCTTGCGCGTCATTTTGGCGAGTCACCTCGCAGACCGAGGGCAGTTTGATGCTGCGATGTCAGAACTTAAGTCGATGGCTACACGCTCACCCGAAGACTTCGACCTGTTGTTTATGCAGGCCCAAGTGTCTTACCGTGCCAAGCAACTCGAACAGGCGAGAGGCTTTTTAGATCAGTATGTTGCGGTTCAGTCGCAACGTCTGAAGGCTTCTGCGGCCGCTGGCGCGACAGATGCCCCTGCGGCCTTGGCCGAAGCCTATCAACTCATGTCAAAAGTCGCTGAGGAGCAAGGGCAGCTTGATGAGGCAGTGAGCCTGCTCGCCAAGATTGAAGACCCCTCGATGCGCTACACCTCGCGTATCCGCCAGGCCATCATTCGTGCCAAACAAAAGCGTGTGGACGAAGCGCTCGCGTTAATTGACTCGGCCAATGCGCAAACCGATGAAGAAATCATGATGGGCGCCTCGGCGGGCGCCCAGATTTTGCGCGATGCCAACCGACTCTCAGAAGCCATCAAGCGGATGCAGGCGCTTGACCAGCGGATGCCTGATACGGTCAATGTCAAATATGAGCTTGCGATGTTGCATGAGCGTGCCGATCAGCTGCGCGAAGCAGAGCGGTTATTGCGACAAGTGATGGCGCTTGATCCGGGACATGCGCACGCGCACAATGCGCTGGGCTACTCGTTGGCAGATCGCAATCAGCGGTTATCAGAGGCGTTAGCCTTGATTACGAGAGCGTTGGAAATCTCCCCCAAGGATCCTTTTATTCTTGACAGCATGGGGTGGGTCAAGTTTCGAATGGGACAGTACAAAGAAGCCGTTGATTACCTGCAGCGCGCCTACGAAAGACGTCCAGAGGCAGAAATTGCTGCCCATCTTGGCGAGGCGCTCTGGAAGCTGGGCCAACAGAGTGAGGCCCGTCAAGTATGGCAGGAAGGATTGGCCAAGGAGCCTGCTAATGGGACCTTGTTGGAAACCTTAAAGCGCTTCGGAGTGAAGCCTTGAGTGGTCGATTGTTTTTAGGTGGGCTGTTCACCGCGCTCCTGATGGTGCTTGCCGGTTGTGCGACGCAAACCCCTACGGCCCCAGAGGGGGTGAGTGGGAGCGAGTTCGTGCGCAATGGCCGCTTTGCTTTACGTGCAGAAGAACCGAATCAAGCGCCCGAGGCAGTGCAGGGCGGATTTGCTTGGCGCGACGCGAATGGCCGCTTGACACTCGATTTAAGCAACCCCTTTGGAAATATTTTGGCGCGCGTCTTAGTGGAGCCTGACCAGGCGACGCTGACCCAAGCCAATGGCGAGGTCTTGCGTGCGACTGATCCTGATGGATTGGTGCAAAAAGCAATCGGTCAGCGCGTCCCTGTCAGGGATTTGCGTCAATGGCTGCGTTCGCCCTTGCGTGCGTTGCCGACGATGCAACAAATCAACAGAGACGATCAGGGTCGAATTGTTGCTTTTGAACAAAACGGCTGGACGGTGGAGCTGACGCGTTTTGACGCCCAAGGACCTCGACTGTTGGTGCTGTCGCGCGCTGAGGCGAGCCAGCAAATTGTGATCCGCTTGATTGTGGATACCCCTTAAGTCTGTCCGGGTATGGCAAATCAACATGCTTTATGACCTGATCGCACCCGCCAAGCTCAACCTGTTTTTGCACGTGGTGGGTCGGCGCGCGGATGGATACCATTTATTGCAGACGGTTTTTCAGTTCATCAGTCTGGCTGACCTTTTAGACATTGACGTGCGTGAGGATGGCCAAATTTGTCGGGAAACCGACATGCAGGGTGTCCCGCACGACCAAGATCTCGTGGTCCGCGCGGCACGGTTGCTACAACAGTCGACAGGCGCCAAGCAGGGGGCGCAGCTGCATGTGCGCAAACGCATTCCCTCTGGGGCGGGTCTCGGCGGGGGGTCCAGTGATGCGGCGACCGTTTTAATCGCGTTAAATCGGCTTTGGCGAACAGGGTTGAGCCGGGCTGAGCTCATGCGGCTTGGGTTGCAGTTGGGAGCGGATGTCCCTGTTTTTATCTTTGGTCAAAACGCATTTGCCGAGGGAGTGGGAGAGCAGTTGACGCCGGTCGAGCTGCCTCCGCAGGCTTTTGTGGTGATACAGCCTGCCCAAGCTGTGCCGACTCAAGGCATTTTTCAAGCGCCTGATTTGACAAGAGACACTGAAACAGTCAAAATAATGGACTTTTCTGGACCTCATGCGATTACTCGTTTGGGGTTTGGTCGCAACGATCTGCAGCCAGTGGTTTTAAACCTCTTCCCGGTTGTCCGTCAGACGCTTGATTGGCTTGAACAAGCTGGTTATCAAGCACGAATGACCGGGTCTGGATCCTGTTTTTTTATTGGATTTCAGAGTGTTCAGCAGGCCGAAATGGCTAAACAGAAAATGCTCGCTAAAATACGTGTAGATTTTTCTGATGTTGCGAGTGTGGGTGTAGATAGTTCTGTCTGTCCGATACAAACCCTGACGGTTTGTGAAAGCCTTGCAGAGCACCCGCTGCGGTATTGGATTGAAAGCTAGTTGGGGAGTCGCCAAGCTGGTTAAGGCACCGGATTTTGATTCCGGCATGCGAAG
>JAOATE010000079.1 GCA_030158305.1 Burkholderiaceae bacterium | reverse complement strand
AACCACCGACACAAGGATTTTCAATCCTCTGCTCTACCGACTGAGCTACCGGGCCAACTGAAGGTCGAAATATTACACCAATTCAGACAAGCATGCTTAGTCGAGCTTGGTGCTGGTCCGTTTGAGGATGGCTGAGTAAAAGTCACTTTCCTTGGCAAGCATGGTGCTGAGCTCCTTTGGGGAGACCACAGTGACGTCCATCGCCTGATTTTCAATCTTCTTTTGAATGGTGCCGTCTTTTTGAATCTCAGCCATGGCGCGATTGAGCTTGGCGACTACTTCAGGTGGTGTATTGGCGGGGGCAAACATCGCTGTCCAGGTACGGATGCCAAAATTCGGCACGCCGCCCTCTGCGACGGTCGGGATGTTGTTTAACGTGCTGCTGCGTTCAGGACCGGTTGTGGCGATGAGCTTGATGCGGCCGTCTTTGACCTGTTCCATCATATTGCCGACCAAGGAGGTGATCATGACGTCGACGCGTCCCGCTACAAGATCATTCAGCGCAACACCGGCACCTTTATAGGGGATGTGGAGCATGTTGATGTTGGCGGCATCGTTTAGGGCCTCAGCTGCTAAATGCTGGGCGGAGCCGTTACCAGAAGAGGCAAAATTTACCTTTCCTGGGTTGGCTTTGGCATATTTGACCAGGTCGCTGACGCTGTTGACGCCGATATTGGCGGAAACCAAGACACCCATGGATTGTGTCGTCGCCAAGGAGACGGGTTGAAGATCTTTCAACACGTCATAGGTCGGTTTTTTATGCAAAAGAGGGGTGATCACGGTGGCTGGAGTGCCCCAAAACAGCGTGTAACCGTCCGGTGCCGCTTTAATCACTGAATCGGTGCCGATGAGGGTGCCTGCACCGGCACGGTTTTCAACTAATACGGGCTGACCAAGCTTGGTACCGAGTTCTTGGGCAAACAGCCGCGCCACGATGTCTGTGGATCCACCGGGCGCATAGGCCACAACGATGCGGACGGGCTTGTTGGGATAGTCAGTGTTTGCGATCGCTTGTTGCAAAGGCAAAAGGGGCAAAAGCGCTAGCACTGCACGAGTGATTGTTTTTTGAATGTTCATATATGTCTCCTATCCGGTGGATTGTACGAAATCCAAGGCTTCGCAGGCGAGGCAAGGGCATTGCATCATTCAGGTGCTTTGCAGCCTTATAATGAGGGTTGTTACGTAGATCAAACAAAAAATTCCTTTATCTATGTCGGTTAGCGTTCTTGCTCTCGGTTTGAATCATGTCTCGGCACCTGTTTCGGTGCGCGAGCGGGTATCCATGCCCGAAGACTTAGTGCAGCCGGCATTAAATGCTTTGCGTCAGGCCTTTGGTGGTGCGGTCAAAGAAGCCGCGATATTGTCCACCTGTAATCGCACAGAGCTTTACTGTGCGGCTGAGCCTCAGGTTGCGCAACAACTCCCCAATTGGCTCGCTGACTTTAACCGTATCGAGGCCGGCGAACTCGCTCCGCACGTGTATCTTCATGGGCGAGATGATGCCGTTCGTCATGCGTTTCGGGTCGCAAGTGGCTTGGACTCCATGGTGTTAGGCGAGCCCCAGATTTTGGGTCAGATGAAAGACGCCGTTCGCGCCGCCAATGATGCGGGCGCTCTCGGTACTTTGCTGCATCAGCTTTTTCAGCGCACCTTCTCAGTCGCCAAAGAAGTGCGCTCGACAACGGCAATCGGTGCTCAGTCCGTCTCAATGGCTGCCGCTGCCGTACGACTTGCCGAGCGCGTTTTTGGCGAGTTAACGACTTCCAAGGTACTCTTTATTGGCGCCGGCGAGATGATTGAGCTGTGTGCGACACACTTTGCTGCCCGTCAGCCAGGTGCGATCGTGGTGGCTAATCGCACCCTTGAGCGCGCCGAGTCTTTGGCCAATCGTTTCTCTGCAACCACCATGCGCTTGGCAGATTTGCCCGATCGTTTGGCGGAGTTTGACGTGGTGGTGTCCTGTACGGCCAGTACCTTGCCCTTATTGGGTTTAGGCATGGTTGAGCGCGCCACCAAACAACGTAAGCGCAAGCCGATCGTGATGGTCGACTTGGCTGTGCCACGGGATATTGAGCCAGAGGTCGCACAGCTTGACGATGTCTACTTATACTCAGTCGACGATCTGGCTTCGGTCGTGCAAAGTGGCACTGAGGCGAGACGCTCTGCCGTGGTTCAGGCAGAGGCCATCATTGATGCCCGTGTCAGCAACTTTATGCACTGGATGCAAGTCAGAGCCAATGTGCCTGTGATTCGCGATCTGCAAACAACCGCTCAGGCGGTGCAGGCGCAAGAACTAGAACGCGCCCGTCGGATGCTGGCCAAAGGTGAGTCGCCCGAAGCGGTTCTCGAGCAGCTCGCGCATGGTTTGACACAAAAATATTTACACGGCACTCTGGCCGCGCTGAATCACAGCGAAGAGGCAGAACGTCAGCAGCTACTGGGCTGGTTGCCACGTATATTTCCGTCTGGATCTGATCGGCGTTAGCGACTTTGCTGACTTGGCTCGCGACCTGCGAGTGATCAACCGTTCAACATCCCCCAACTTTTTAAAACAAGACTTTCCTCATGAAACCTTCAATGCGCGCTCGTCTTGAGCACTTGTCCCGTCGCTTGGTCGAGGTAGATGCCTTGCTCTCAGAGCCAGATGCAGCCAATGATATGAATCAGTTTCGTAAGCTTTCGCGCGAACGCGCCGAGCTTGAGCCTGTTGTCAAGGCGTTCGAAGCTTTTGAGGGGGCGAATGCTGATCTGGCGGGTGCCAAAGAGATGCTGGACGACCCAGAGATGAAGTCGATGGCGCTTGAGGAAATTGAGGCGTGCAAACAGCGCATCGAAACACTCGGTGCGGACTTGCAGCTGCAATTGCTACCCAAAGATCCGGATGATGGCCGCAGCGTCTTTTTAGAAATTCGCGCGGGCACGGGCGGGGATGAAAGTGCGCTGTTTTCCGGTGACTTGCTCAGGATGTACACGCGTTATGCCGAGCAACAAAGCTGGCGGGTCGAGTTGATGTCAGAGAGCCCCTCTGAGCTGGGTGGCTACAAAGAAGTCATCGTTCGCATTGATGGTGATGGTGCGTATGGGAGGCTAAAGTTTGAGTCTGGTGCGCATCGTGTTCAGCGGGTGCCTGCGACCGAAGCGCAGGGTCGGATTCATACATCCGCCTGTACCGTCGCGGTGATGCCAGAGGCGGATGCCGCCACAGATATTGTGATTAATTCTAGTGATTTGCGGATTGACACTTTCCGAGCAAGTGGTGCGGGTGGTCAGCACATTAACAAGACTGATTCCGCCGTCCGAATCACGCACCTGCCTACTGGCTTGGTCGTGGAGTGTCAGGACGATCGCTCACAGCATCGCAACAAAGATAAGGCTATGCAGGTGTTGGCCGCGCGCCTAAAAGACAAAGTGCAGCGCGAACAACATGACAAAGAAGCCGCGCAACGTAAGAGCCTTGTGGGTTCAGGTGATCGGTCAGAACGCATCCGGACCTATAACTTTCCTCAAGGTCGCTTGACGGATCATCGCATCAACCTGACCCTATACAAACTAGGTGCCATTATGGAAGGTGACCTCAGCGAGGTGACTGGCGCTCTCATTGCCGAGCATCAAGCTGAGCTGCTGGCAGCACTCGGTGACGACGTCTGATGCAAACAGTGCAATTCCTCCTTCAGCATTGTGGTTTACCTCGACTTGAGGGCCGTATGCTGCTTGAGTTCGCTTTGCAAAAGCCACGTGAGTGGCTGCTTGCGCATGATACTGACCCACTCACCCCTCAAATAGCCGCAAAATTTTTGACGCTGGCGGCCCAACGCCGTCAAGGTGTGCCCATGGCGCATTTAATTGGATGGCGCGAATTTATGGGCCACCGCTTCGAGGTCACTGCCTCGGTGCTGATCCCGCGGCCTGAAACTGAACTCTTGGTTGAGGTGGCTTTGGCGTCTTTGGCTGGATTGTCGACACCCGCGGTGCTTGATATGGGCACAGGAAGCGGTATTGTGGCGATCAGCTTGGCCCTTGCCCGCACGGATGCCCGCGTCACCGCGACGGATTTAAGTGTGGAGGCGCTGAGCGTGGCACAGCGCAATGCTCAAGCCCTCAGTGCCCACATTCAATGGTGGCAAGGGAGTTGGTTTGAGGCTCTGCCGTCAGAGGGGAAATTCCAGGTGATCGTGTCAAACCCTCCTTATATTGCCGCGCATGACGAGCATTTACAGCAGGGCGACCTAAGATTTGAACCCTCGCAGGCGCTCACGGATGGTGCGAATGGCCTGTCTGCGCTCGAAAAAATCATTTCAGGTGCCGGGCTGCGTCTTTTGCAAGGAGGCAGTCTTTGGCTTGAGCATGGTTATGATCAGGCTGAGGCTGTGAGCGGGATGCTAACTGCTGCGGGGTTTGCCAATGTCCAAACGCATGCGGATTTGGCGAATTTACCGCGTGTTACTGGTGGTGTGTGGGCATAGGCTTTTTATCTCATCGCTGCCTCATATAATATTGTTTTAGAAATACTCACTTATTCTTTATCGATCAGGACCATCATGAGCGACGTTCAGCAATTTATTCGTGACACTGTCACAAACAATCCGGTTGTGTTGTTTATGAAAGGCACAGCCCAATTTCCACAGTGCGGCTTCTCAGGCCGTGCGATCGAAATCCTCAAAAGCAACGGTGTCACCAAACTCGTGACCGTCAATGTGCTTGAGGACGAAGAAGTCCGCAGCGGCATCAAGACCTTTTCCCAATGGCCGACAGTTCCCCAGCTTTACGTGGGCGGCGAGTTTATCGGCGGCTCAGATATCATGGGTGAGATGAACGCCAGTGGCGAGCTCAAGACGGTATTGGTGCAGGCTGGCGCCACCGCGTGAGCAAGCGTCGACTCGTGATTGGTATTACGGGAGCCACTGGCTCTCTGTATGCTGTGCGTATGCTTCAAACGTTGCGTACGCACGCTCCTGATGTGGAAACGCATCTGGTGGTTTCTGCCTCGGGTGTGCTAAATATCAAACATGAGTTGGATATTGGCCGGCATGAGGTGTACGCACTTGCCGACAAGGTGCACAGCATTCGTGACGTGGGGGCGACCCTAGCCAGCGGTGCTTTTGAAACGGCCGGAATGGTGGTCGTGCCTTGCTCGATGCGCACGCTCGCGGCTGTGGCGATGGGTTTGTCCGACAACCTGATCACCCGTGCTGCCGATGTGACGCTCAAGGAGCGCCGCCGTTTGGTGATGGTCGTGCGTGAGACGCCTTTTAATTTGGCGCACTTACGCAATATGACCTCTGTGACAGAAATGGGCGGGATTGTCTTTCCTCCTTTGCCCGCTTTCTATCATCGCCCCAAGTCGATCGAGGAAATGATTGATCACACGGTGTCACGTATTCTTGAGCTAGTGGGTATCGATGTGAAGGGGCCAAAGTGGGAAGGTACGGGTGCCTGAGTTGTCTTCGATCGCTGAGGCAGTAGAAGGGATAGACACAGGATCAAATGCAGTATCTCCCAGAGGATTGCTGCGTCCATCCGGCTTTAGACCCACAAAATCAAACAGCTGTTGATCCATCAGGTGTGATGGCGCCACATTTCCTAAGGCTTTAAAAATATTCCAGACACGTCCTGGATATTTTTTGTCCCACTCTTGCAGCATACGCGTGACTTCTTTGCGTTTGAGGTTTTCTTGAGAGCCGCACAAGTCGCAGGGGATGATGGGAAACTGTTTCCAGCTTGCATAGTCGATCAAGTCTGCTTCGGGGACATAGGCGAGAGGTCGAATCACGGTGTGGCGGCCATCATCTGAAACAAGCTTGGGTGGCATGGCCTTGAGCTTGGCGCCGTAAAACATATTTAGAAAAAACGTACCAAGAATGTCGTCACGGTGATGGCCAAGCGCAATCTTAGTGGCTCCAAGCTCGGTGGCGACGCGATACAAGTTGCCGCGTCTCAGCCGAGAGCATAACGAACACGTTGTTTTTCCCTCGGGGATCAGTCGTTTGACGATCGAATACGTATCGCGCGTTTCAATGTGGAACGGTACGCCGACCTGAGTTAAATACTCAGGCAAAACATCAGCGGGAAAGCCTGGCTGCATTTGATCAAGGTTGACGGCGACGATCTCAAAATCAATCGGTGCACGAGTCCGCAACGTCATCAAAACATCTAGCATGCTGTAGGAATCTTTTCCCCCTGAGACGCAGACCATCACGCGATCGCCGGCTTCAATCATATTAAAGTCGGCAATCGCCCGACCTGTCTCGCGCATGATGCGCTTGGACAGTTTGTTTTGTTCGAGACGCAGCCGCTCGAGGTCTGCCTGCATGATTAATAGCCCTGTTGCTTGAGGTGACGGGTCACCGTCTCGCGGTCACCAGAAAAAATAATGCGCGAGGCTTTGCCGGCCCGTTGATGTTCATACATTGGATCGTAGTATTCGGTGAGTAAGGGCCGAATCCAGTCGCGATGCGCCTCTAAGGCGCCTGTCGTTTTTTGTGAAGCAAGTGCCTCAAGCATGAGTTGGTTTAGGCGTGAATGACGTTCACCCCCTAAGCGTTTGTAGAGATTTTGCAGACTCTCCAGGAGTCTTGCTGAAAAGGCTTCAAAACCCGCCTCTGCGCCAAGTTTGCGCACAAACTGCCCGCCGAGATCTTCGACGTAGTCATGCAAGATGCGCTCGACGCGAGCCTCAGTCGGTTCTTCGACCCAAATCACTGGGCTCACTTGCATGATGTCACGCAGGGGAATGGGAAGTGCGCATTTCCCGATCAACCGCGACTCGTCTTCAAGTGCGATATTGCTTTTGCCTGCAGCATGCAAACGCATAAAAGCGATCGCGAGACTATTGTCAAAATCAATTTGCACGGGCTGGTCGGTCGCATGCTTTCCAAAGCTTGAGCCTCGATGATGCGCAAGTTTTTCTAAATCAATGGTGGCATCTAGTTGCTGGATGACTTGAGTTTTTCCGCAGCCAGTAAACCCTGCGATCAGGACAAATTTTGATGAAGCAATGGACGCAGAAAGCTTTTCAATCAAAAAGCTACGCATGGCCTTGTAGCCACCAATGATGCGTGGGTAGGGCAGACCGGCTTCAGCGAGCCATTGCTGAGAAATGCGGGAACGCAAGCCTCCTCTAAAGCAATAGAGATAGCCTTCAGGGTGCTCTTGCGCAAATTTGACCCACTGTGCAACGCGTTGTGCTTTTAGATCACCTGAGACGAGTTCGTGGCCCAGAATGATGGCTTTGTCTTGGCCTGCATTTTTGTATTTCAATCCGACAAGATGACGTTCTTCATCATTCATCAAAGGCAAATTAACCGAAGCAGGAAAGGCGCCCTGTGCAAATTCGACAGGTGCTCGCACATCGAGCAAGGGCACACCGCTCAAGAGGACCGAGGCAAAGTCTTCGGTATCTGGTCGTGTACTCATGGTTTGCTTGTTTCCTGCAGGAGGCAGTCCGCTTTTGGTGGTGAAGCAAGAGTGAGCTCAAAACAGCGCAACTCATCACGTCTAAAGACATGGACGTTCACTTTTTGACCGGGCTGATAACTTGTCAAGATTGACTCCAAGGTGTTGGCGCCAGTGTCCACGCGGACGCCATCAATCGCAACGAGGAGATCATGCGCTGACAGGCCTGCTAAATGTGCTGCACCACCTTCAAGCGCTGCGGCAATCACTAAGTGCTCACCTTGTTTGCGCGTGCGGATGTCCAGGGAAGGTCGCGTGTTGCCGGACTGCCAAGTCATGTTGATCCCTTGCGTCGCCAACAGTTGTTTAAGCGGGAGATCTTCACGTCCGTAGGCCCAGCGATAAATCTCATCTGAAACGTCGACACCCGTCGCTTCGCGCACGAGCTGAGGAAAGCCTTTCTCTGACAGCCCAATAGGATTGCCTTGATAAAAGTCGCGGCCAAAGCGCTCCCAGAGCAGGCGCATCACATCGTCCAGGCTATGCTGTTGTTCCGTTTGGAGCCGAATCGTGAGATCGAGTGCAAGTGCGACCAGTGAGCCTTTGGTGTAGTAGCTAATGATGGCATTGGCGGCATTTTCATCTTGCTTGTAATAGCGCGTCCAGGCATCAAAAGAACTTTCCGCGACGGATTGTTTGTGACGTCCGGGCATGCTCATGACAGAGGCGATTTGTTTGCCAAGGGTTTTGAGATAAGTAGGACGATCAATCACACCACTTCTTAGTAAAAACAAATCATCGTAATAAGACGTGAATCCTTCAAAAATCCAAAGCAAGCGTGTGTGGCTTTCTGACGCAAGCTTGTAAGGGGCAAACGCGGCAGGTTTGATGCGTTTGACGTTCCATGTGTGGAAGTACTCGTGGCTGACTAAACCTAAAAAGGTTTGATAACCCTCGGGTGCTTTGTCGTGTCCAATGGTGGGCAAGTCTTTTCGCGAGGCCATCAGGGCGGTGGATGCACGGTGTTCCAAGCCACCATAGGCATCGCCTGTCACCATAGTCATAAACACATACTTCTTTGCACTGTCAAGAAACGGCACTCGCGTTGTTTCAGGCTCAAAGAAACGGATTTGCGCTTCGCAGATTTTTTTGACGTCTTGCACGATGCGCTTGAGATCAATGTTTGGCACCAGCCCAGTAAACACCATTTCGTGTTTGGCACCGCAGGCATCAAATTTGATGACTTCCGGAGTGCCCATTTCGACAGGATGGTCGATCAGTGCGTCATAGTTTTCAGCAATATATGTCCCGAAACCATTGCGCGACATTTTTGCATTGGCGCGCGTGTCTGGAGGCAGGCTCGTAAACACATTCCAGCGAGCAGGGTTTGGTGGCGGTAAGAGCGACAGGCGGCAGGGATGATCTTCTTGGCCATGCACCTGAAAAAAGACGCTCGTGCCATTGAAAAAACAATGTGTTTCGTCGACATGGGCGCCGCGCACGGACAAATCCCACGCGTAGATCACCGCTGTGATGGTGAGAGCAGCTTGGCAGGGCGCGACACGCCAACGATGGTTATCTAGCTTGGTGATCGCAATCGCTTGAGTGCCTGATTTGGCTGAAATGTGCTCAACGTGACGGGAAAAGTCGCGGATCAGGTAGCTGCCGGGTATCCAGGCAGGCATAGAGATGATTTGCCCTTTGGGGTCCGGCTCTGTGATGCGCAGAGTCGCGCGTAGGCGATGTCCGGACAAATCAAAGGGTTCTAGGCTGTAAAGTAGAGGTTTGCTTTTAAGTTTACGGTTCATAGCCTCTATCTTATTTCACATTTTCAGGAAGACATCATGAGCGAAAGTTTTGTGTTGGTTGAAACGCGGGGCCGAGTGGGACTTTTGACCTTAAATCGTCCCAAAGCTTTGAATGCGCTGAATGACCAGCTCATGGATCAGCTTGGTGCAGCTTTGCTGGCGTTTGATGCAAATGACGAGATTGGCTGCATCATCATCACCGGAAGCGAAAAAGCGTTTGCCGCGGGTGCAGATATTGGTGCGATGAAAGATTGGTCCTATATGGACGTTTATCGCACCGAATACATCACTCGCAACTGGGAAACCTTGCGCACAATTCGCAAGCCTGTGATTGCTGCGGTTGCGGGCTATGCCCTGGGTGGCGGCTGTGAGCTGGCGATGATGTGCGACTTCATTTTGGCGGCCGATTCTGCAAAATTTGGACAGCCAGAAATTAAATTAGGCGTGATTCCCGGAGCGGGCGGAACGCAGCGATTACCGAGAGCTGTCGGAAAGGCAAAAGCAATGGAGATGGTCTTGACTGGGCGGATGATGGACGCTGCAGAAGCAGAGCGTGCCGGCCTTGTGTCTCGCGTGATTCCCGCTGAGCGGCTTTTAGAGGACGCAATTGAAACAGCAACCGTGATCGCAGGCATGTCGATCCCTGTTGCCATCATGGCCAAAGAGTCAGTCAACCGTGCGTATGAGTCCTCCTTGCATGAGGGAATTTTGTTCGAACGAAGAGTTTTTCATGCGTGTTTTGCGACAGAAGATCAAAAGGAAGGGATGGCGGCTTTTGTTGAAAAACGAAAACCTGTCTTTAAAAACAAGTAGTTCTTATCTTTTTGGGTGCTAAATCCACAGTGGTTTGAATAAGTTTAAGCATCAAAACTTTCTTGGTAGAGCGTAGATGCAAGCTCACTTAGGGTTTGCATCAGGGTCTAAAAAACAGTTATACTCGTCGGGTTTGCCGGAAAAGGGAAAATCTTGATGACAGACCCATCGGCGGAACAAGTACGAAAGCAAATGCAAAAGCAAAAGCAAACGCTAGAGCAAACGCAAGTGCCATTGCAAGAGCAGCAAATAGTGGATGTTCCGGTGGTTTTGACTGAGGCGGATTTAGCCCAGATAAACACCCGAGCCCGTATTGAACTGATGCAAGTCGTTTTTGCGCAGGCGCTGTCAGCGATTGTGGTGGCCCTGTTGTCATGGTTGCTTGGTGGCTTTGATGCGGGATGGTCAGCTTTGGCTGGGTCTGCTGCGTACTTTGTTCCAAACGTTTTGTTTGCATTACGGCTGTTCTTGGCAACGTTTAAGCCTGGTGGATCGAGCGCCCTTGTATTTTTAGTGGGTGAGTTTCTCAAGGTCGGTGCTGCAGTCGGATTGTTGTGGTTATTGGCTCATGTAGGTGGTGAGCGCGTGGTGTGGCTGGCAGTGATTGCCGGTTTGATCGCAGCGCTCAAAGGCTACATGTTGGTGCTGATGTTTGGAAAGCGAGCAACTTCGCATCCAAAGAACAGTTAGTTTGACGAATTTTTTAGAGATCTCTCATGGCTGCTGCAGCTGACGTATCGCCCCAGGCCGCATATATTCAGCACCACTTGGTGCACTTCAATAACCTAGGCGAAAAGCAAACTGCTATCGCTGACTTTAGCGTTGTCAATTTCGACTCGATGTTTTGGGCGTTTTTGATGGGTTTGGTTGCTGTTGGATTCATGTGGCTTGCCGCCAGAAAGGTGACATCCGGCGTTCCTGGTCGCTTTCAGGGCTTCGTTGAAATGCTGGTGGATATGGTTGATCAGCAAGCGCGCAGCATTGTTCCTAGCGAAGAGACACGCAAGTTCGTCGCTCCATTAGCGATGACAGTGTTCATCTGGATCGTTCTGATGAATGCCCTGGACTTGATTCCAGTTGATCTTGCACACTACGTATTCCATATGATGGGTATTGGTATTGAAGTCACCGATCCCCTGCATTACCACCGCATTTTGCCAACAGCTGACTTAAACGTGCCAATGGGTATGTCCATGGGTGTGTTGCTGTTGATGCTTTATTACGGCCTGAAAATCAAGACGCCTGGTGGCTTCGTCAAAGAATTGTTTACGGCGCCTTTCCATGGTCATGGCTTTGCTGCAGTGCTCTTGGCACCAGCCAATTTCCTGCTCAACCTGGTTGAATACGCAGCGAAATCTGTTTCCTTAGGAATGCGATTGTTCGGCAACATGTTCGCAGGTGAGCTTGTATTTATGCTGATCGCCTTGTTGGGTGGCGCATGGACTGGTTTTAATGCGATGAGTGTCGGCCTAGGTATTGGCCACATTTTGGCGGGTTCAATCTGGGCGATCTTCCATATTCTGATTGTTCTGTTGCAGGCGTTCATCTTCATGATGTTGACTTTGGTTTACATCGGACAGGCGCACGAAGGCCACTAAAAGAGTAGTGGGTGTTCCGACTTGTGCGGATCACCATCGGTTTTACTTTGAAGTTTTGTAGTTTGAATTTTCGATATTTTAATTTTTGATACTTAGATACTAATCAAGGAGTTTTCATGACTAACGTCGCTTTCGTAGCTCTCGCTTGCGCTTTCATTATCGGTTTGGGTGCTTTCGGTGCCTGCATCGGTATCGGCATGATGGGTGGCAAGTACCTCGAAGCTTCAGCTCGTCAGCCTGAGCTGATGAACGCCCTGCAAACAAAGATGTTTTTGCTGGCCGGTCTGATTGACGCCGCGTTCCTGATCGGTGTGGGTATCGCCATGTTGTTCGCTTTCGCAAATCCATTCGTCTAAATCGACTGGATACTCGCAGCCCTTTAGTGGGTTGTGGGTGAACGTGCCAAGGGTGGTTTCTGCCTTTGGCTTATTGATTCAGCCCGTTCAGGCAATTTCGCCTGAGGGGCACAAGATGTAATAGGGAAACGACCGTGAATCTGAACGCGACGATCTTTTTCCAGATGATCGTGTTCTTTGTCTTGGGTTGGGTCACGATGAAATTCGTGTGGCCACCTCTGACAAAGGCTATCGACGAGCGACGCCAAAAAATCGCTGAAGGCTTGGCTGCTGCCGAAAAAGGCAAGACAGACCTCGCCCAGGCTCAGGCGCGTATTGGTTCGATCGAGGCATCTGCGAAAGCTGAACTGCACACCCGAATGATTGATGCTGAAAAGCAGGGCGCTCAAATTATTGAGCAGGCCCGTGCCGAAGCTGAAAGCGAACGCGCACGAATTCTTGCGCAGGCCAAGCAAGATGCTGCTCAAGAAGTACAGCGTGCTCGCGACGCTTTGCGTGATGACGTTGCAAATCTCGCAGTCAAAGGCGCCGAGCAGATTTTGAAGCGTGAAGTGGATGCGCGTGCCCATGCCGAGTTGCTCACGCAACTTAAGGCTCAGCTTTAATACCCGGGGTCGACATGGCAGAACTTTCAACCGTTGCACGTCCTTACGCTGAGGCAATCTTTGCCGTGGCGCGTCAAGACGCTGCTGGTTTGGCCGCTTGGGCCGAGCAGGTCCAGCAGCTAGCTGATATCTCAGCGGTCGAAGACGTGCGTGTCGCAATGGCCGATCCGCGTCTTGAAGACGCGCAGCGCTCGAGTGTATTTTTGAGCTTGGTCAAGCCAACTCCTTCAGCAACATTACAAAACTTTGTAACGTTGTTGGTAGCAAACGACCGATTGTCGTTGTTGGGTCAGATCGCCGAGCAGTTTCATGCTCTGCGAGATGAAGCTGAGGGTGTTGCGCAAGCTGACATCACCAGCGCTTTTCCAATGACCGAACAGCAGGTTTCAGATCTTATTAAGCTGCTTGAGCCAAAGTTTGGTCTCAAGCTCAAGCCCCACGTGAACGTAGACGCCTCCCTGATTGGTGGTGTGCGTGTTCAGGTGGGTGACCACGTACTCGATACATCCGTGCAAGCGCAGTTAGTCCGCATGCGCGACACGATGGCGGTTTAATCCGCCCCAAAGATTCCAGGAGTCTGAACATGCAACTCAATCCGTCAGAGATTAGCGAACTACTTAAGAGCCGTATCGAAGGTCTGGGCACATCGTCCGATATTCGTACACAAGGCACGGTCGTTTCCGTGACCGACGGCATCACCCGCATCCATGGTCTTTCAGACGTCATGCAGGGTGAAATGCTTGAGTTTCCCAATAATGTTTTTGGTCTTGCGCTGAACTTAGAGCGTGATTCTGTGGGCGCCGTTATTTTGGGTGACTACACAGGCGTCTCCGAAGGTGACGCAGTCAAGGCGACAGGCCGCATTCTCGAAGTGCCAGTTGGCCCCGAGTTGCTGGGTCGCGTTGTGAATGCTTTGGGTGTGCCGATCGACGGCAAAGGCCCAATCAACGCCAAAGAAACAGACATTATCGAAAAAGTGGCGCCTGGCGTGATTGCACGTCAGTCCGTGTCACAGCCAATGCAAACCGGCCTGAAGTCCATCGACTCGATGGTGCCGATCGGTCGCGGTCAGCGCGAATTGATTATTGGTGACCGTCAGACAGGTAAAACTGCTGTCGCTGTTGACGCGATCATCAACCAAAAAGGCAAGGGCGTAAAGTGCGTTTACGTCGCGATTGGTCAAAAAGCTTCAACAATCAACAACGTTTTGCGCAAACTCGAAGAGTTTGGTGCGCTTGACTACACGATCATTGTGGCTGCTGCTGCTTCTGACTCCGCTGCGATGCAGTATTTGTCAGCCTACGCTGGTTGCACGATGGGTGAATACTTCCGCGATCGCGGCGAAGACGCTCTGATTGTGTATGACGATTTGACCAAGCAAGCGATTGCTTACCGTCAAGTGTCACTGCTGTTGCGTCGCCCACCAGGTCGCGAAGCGTATCCAGGCGACGTGTTTTATCTCCACTCACGTTTGCTCGAGCGTGCTGCACGCGTGAACGAAGCTTACGTTGAGAAATTCACAAACGGTGCTGTCAAAGGCAAGACTGGTTCGTTGACTGCGTTGCCAATTATTGAAACTCAGGCTGGTGACGTGTCAGCCTTCGTTCCAACCAACGTGATTTCGATTACTGACGGTCAGATCTTCCTCGAGACAGACTTGTTCAACGCTGGTGTGCGTCCCGCGATTAACGCCGGTATTTCGGTGTCACGAGTCGGTGGCGCCGCGCAGACAAAGATCATCAAGAAGCTGTCCGGTGGTATTCGTACCGACTTGGCACAGTATCGTGAACTCGCAGCGTTCGCACAGTTCGCCTCCGACCTCGATGACGCAACACGCCGTCAGCTCGAGCGCGGTAAGCGTGTGGTTGAGTTGCTTAAGCAGCCTCAGTATCAGCCGTTGCAAGTCTGGGAACTCGGTGTGATCCTTTTTGCTGTGAACAACGGCTATCTGGATGATGTCGAAGTCTCCAGCGTTTTGCCTTTTGAGAAAGGTCTCAAAGACTATCTCAAAGCGAAAAATGCTGCGATGATTGAGCGAATCGAAAGCACGAAAGAATTGTCGAAAGATGACGAGGCTGAGTTGGTTGCAGCGGTAGTTGACTTCAAAAAGAACGGTACCTACTAAGTAACCCGCTATAGCGCCACCCCAACATTTATGTTGGGATGTGCGCAAAGCAGATGGTCTGAAACCTGAGCACAGGTCTGACACAGGAAGCGAAATGGCAGGAATCAAGGAAATTCGAACAAAGATCAAGAGCGTGCAAAACACGCGCAAGATCACCAAGGCAATGGAAATGGTCGCCGCCTCCAAAATGCGCAAAGCGCAGGAAAGGATGCGTGCTGGTCGTCCATATGCCACTAAAGTCTATGACATTGCTAGCCACTTGATGGAAGCGAATCCTGAGTACACACATCCGTACTTGGTTGAACGCAGCGACTTAAAAGCGGTGGGTATTGTGGTGGTCTCAACAGACAAGGGTTTGTGTGGTGGTTTAAATACCAACATCATGCGCTTGGTGTTGGGCCGTATGCGTGAATTCAATGGCAAGAACGTGCGCACGCAATTTACAGCTTTTGGTAACAAAGGCTTGGGCGTGTTGACACGTATTGGTGCCGATGTTGTTTCTCAAGAAATCGGTTTGGGCGATCAGCCTGAGCTTGATCGCTTGATTGGTGCGATTAAGGTTCAGCTAGATGATTTTCTAGCAGGCCGTATCGATGCGATTTACATCGCAACAAACCGATTCGTCAACACAATGAAGCAAGAGCCTACGTTTACGCGTCTCTTGCCTTTGCCTGGCAAATTGGTTGATCCTTACCATGCTTCTTCAGCAACAGGTCAAGACGGCGAAGCCGTTACGGCCGATCATGGTTGGGATTACCTGTATGAGCCAGATGCTCAGACCGTGATTGACGAGTTGTTGCAGCGTTATGTCGAAGGTCTTGTGTATCAGTGCGTAGCAGAAAGTATGGCATCAGAGCAGTCTGCCCGTATGGTTGCCATGAAGGCAGCTTCGGACAATGCTAAGAAGGTGATTGGTGACTTGCAACTCGTCTATAACAAGACGCGACAAGCTGCTATCACTAAAGAAATTTCGGAAATCGTGGGGGGCGCCGCGGCCGTCTAATTTTTAGATTGCCTACCGGTATCCCATCAGACTTTATCAAGCAAGGAACAGACATGAGCAACGGAACCATCGTTCAGTGCATCGGCGCAGTGGTGGATATTCAGTTTCCCCGCGATAACATGCCTCATATTTATGAGGCGCTCCGCTTAGCGGATGACACTTCAAAATTCGCTGAAAAAGGCTTGACCTTTGAAGTGCAGCAGCAGCTTGGTGACGGCGTTGTCCGTACCATTGCTCTGGGTTCAAGCGACGGCTTGCGTCGTGGTATGGCTGTCTCCAAGACCGGCGCGCCGATCTCGGTCCCAGTTGGTACAGGTACTCTCGGCCGAATTATGGACGTGTTGGGCCGCCCGATTGATGATGCAGGTCCAATCGATAGTACAGAATTGCGTGCGATTCACCAGCCCGCTCCTAAGTTTGACGAGCTCTCGCCTTCGGTTGAGTTGCTTGAAACAGGCATTAAGGTGATTGACTTGGTGTGTCCTTTCGCCAAGGGCGGTAAGGTCGGTCTGTTCGGTGGTGCCGGTGTGGGCAAGACCGTGAACATGATGGAACTCATTAACAACATCGCTAAACAACACAGCGGTTTGTCCGTGTTTGCTGGTGTAGGTGAGCGTACCCGCGAAGGTAACGACTTCTACCACGAAATGGAAGAGTCCAATGTGTTGGACAAGGTCGCGATGGTGTTCGGTCAGATGAACGAGCCTCCAGGCAACCGTCTGCGCGTTGCGCTGACCGGTCTCACGATGGCTGAGAAATTCCGTGACGAGGGCCGTGACATTCTGTTCTTCGTGGATAACATTTACCGTTACACCTTGGCTGGAACTGAAGTGTCAGCTCTGCTGGGTCGTATGCCTTCAGCTGTGGGTTATCAGCCTACATTGGCCGAAGAAATGGGCGTTCTCCAAGAGCGTATTACTTCGACAAAGACTGGTTCGATCACTTCGATTCAAGCTGTTTACGTGCCTGCCGATGACTTGACTGACCCATCGCCTGCAACAACTTTCCAGCACTTGGATTCTACAGTTGTGTTGTCGCGTGACATCGCTTCGCTCGGTATCTATCCAGCAGTGGATCCTCTTGATTCCACTAGCCGTCAGCTCGATCCTAACGTGGTGGGCGAAGAGCATTACAACGTCGCTCGCGGCGTTCAGCAGACTCTTCAGCGTTATAAAGAGCTGCGTGACATTATTGCGATTTTGGGTATGGATGAATTGTCCCCAGAGGACAAGCAGGCCGTTGCTCGTGCTCGTAAAATCCAGCGTTTCTTGTCCCAGCCATTCCACGTCGCTGAAGTGTTTACTGGTTCGCCCGGTAAGTACGTTCCTTTGTCGGAAACTCTCCGTGGCTTTAAGATGATTGTTGAAGGCGAGTGTGATGCATTGCCTGAGCAAGCGTTCTACATGGTTGGTGGAATCGACGAAGCCTTCGAAAAAGCCAAGAAACTCCAATAAGGATCCGTCATGGCTACCGTCAAAGTTGACGTCGTCAGTGCAGAGAAGTCTCTGTATTCTGGTGTCGCAAAGTTTGTAGTTCTGCCTGGTGAGTCGGGTGAGTTGGGTATTTTGCCCGGCCATACGCCTCTGATTTCACGCATTCGTCCTGGACTGGTGCGTATTGTTCTCGAAGATGACTCGGAAGAGACCATCTTTGTGGCAGGTGGATTGCTCGAAATTCAACCTGGCCATGTCACAGTTCTTTCAGATACCGCTATTCGTGGTGGTGATCTGGATGCTGAGAAGGCTGAGGCTGCTCGATTGGCTGCTCAGGAAGCTCTGGCCAACGCAAAAGATAAGGCAAGCATGGACGTCATGCAAGCTGAACTTGATATGTTGGCTGCGCAGGCAAATGCTGCACGCAGGATTCGTGAGCTCACCAACAAGTCATAATTCGCCTTGATTGCGGATGAGAAAAACACGCTTTCGAGCGTGTTTTTTTTCGAGTCCGGACTTCTACGACTGCGTGAATTCCGAATATCTTGGTTGACTTCGAATCTCTACTCTCAGAGTTTTTCTGGAGAGAGATTTTATGCGTCAGCAAATAGATTGCGCTGTTTTAGTCCTTGAGGCCCACCAGGCATGGATGCCCAAAGTGCTCAATATGCTTGAGCCAGGTCTTAATCGAGTTCGCTTACATCCGCTTGAGTGGGAGGCTGGGCATGATTTAGATCTCAAGCAAAGTTTGGAAGCCAATTCTCCTGTCAGCCTTCCTGTTGAGACACTTGCACAGGCGAGTATTGGGCTGAGGCGATACGACGTTGTGTTGTTGCCCGTGTCGATGGAAACCCTTGCGTGGACGCGACAAGCACTTGCAGCAATCCCTCGAGGTCCTTTCGTACCTTTATTGGGTATTCTTAAAGATATTCGATCAGCGGCCATACAAGATTTTCTTGAAATGGGGATGTCCGATTTTGTTCGTATACCAATATGTCCTAATGAGTTTAGGGCGAGATTGCTGCATACGGTGACGGCAGTACCTAGGCCAGGAAGTTTGAGAGAGCCATCACTCAATTATGGGCAAACAATTGCGATCGCGAGAGGTGTGCTGCCTTTATTGAGTGATGAAGGTTTGCGGGATTGGCTAGAACTCACTAAAAGTAAACCTCCTATTAAAACAATACTTCCAGAAGATCACGTCAGCAATGTCTTGGCGGGACTATTACCTAAAGGCCCTAATACTGAACAAGTTGGTCAAGAAAGATCAGAAACCATAGGGCTGGAGCATGCAGAGGACTCTGAGGATGCAGGTTGCCAAACCCTGCCTATGTCGTCACTGGATGAGTTAGGCAAGACCTATACACAAGGCCCTCTTAAGCTCGTGAAGGCAAAGCTAATAGAGGAGTTTGAGCGTAGTTATATTATTGAGGCACTGGATAAAAATAAAGGCAATATCGCGATGGCCGCACGGCATTCTGGGAAACATCGCAGAGCATTTTGGGCCCTCATGCACAAGTATGAAATCGATGCAGATGATTTTAAGCACTAGAAAATGAACGATTGCCGCTCCGCTTTGCGGGAAGGGTAAAATGATGGGATCTTTTGTGCACCAGTCTTTAGTTGTGCACTGTCCGAACAAAGGAATGCTGTGTCTGTCACTCCCTTAAAGAACGACTTGTTATTACGTGCGCTGATGCGCCAGCCTGTGCCATACACGCCGACTTGGTTAATGCGACAAGCTGGACGCTATTTGCCTGAATACAACGCAACACGTGCACGGGCAGGATCGTTCATGGGACTCGCCCAGAATCCAGACTATGCAGCTGAAGTCACCCTCCAGCCACTTGAGCGCTTTGCGCTTGATGCAGCGATTCTGTTTTCGGATATTTTGACTGTCCCGGATGCAATGGGTTTAGGGCTTTCCTTTGCACAAGGCGAGGGACCAAGATTTGCTCATCCGATTCGTGATGAAAAAGATGTGGCAAAACTCGCCGTCCCCGATATGTCCAAACTTCAATACGTTTTTGACGCTGTGCGTGTCATACGTCGTGAGTTAGTTGGGCGCGTGCCACTGATCGGCTTTGCTGGCAGCCCCTTCACTGTTGCGTGTTACATGGTCGAAGGTAAGGGGAGCGACGACTATCGCTTGATCAAAAGCATGTTGTACGCGCGACCAGATTTGTTGCATCGCATTCTCACGATTAATGCAGAGACAACGGCCCAATATCTCAACGCTCAAATTGATGCGGGCGCTCAAGCGGTCATGATTTTTGATAGCTGGGGCGGAGTGTTGGCTGATGGACTGTTTCAACAGTTTTCATTGCATTACACCAAGCTTGTCGTGAGTGCGCTTAAGCGTGAAAATGAGGGACGCAAAGTCCCTGTGATTGTTTTTACCAAGGGTGGCGGTCAGTGGCTTGAGTCCATCGCAGCTTGTGGTGCAGATGCCGTAGGCTTGGACTGGACCGTCAATCTCGATGCCGCGCGTCGTCGCGTCTCTGACTCTGTTGCTTTGCAGGGAAATTTGGATCCGATTGCATTGTTTGGTGGTGAGCCAGCAATTCGCCAAGAAGTGCGACGCGTGTTGGATAATTTTGGTCCTGTCGGCGCAGGCGGACATGTCTTTAATCTGGGCCATGGCATTTCGCAATTCACCTCACCTGAGGCCGTAGGCGTTTTAGTGGATGAGGTTCGTGCGTATAGTCCTAAACTACACGGTTCGACCGCCAAAAAGTGAGTATCCATGCGGCTTTTAAAAGGATAATCGCCGTAATCCTGCACCAATCTGAAGCAGTTGTGCACAGCAGTAAAAGTCATCGGGAAAGCCCTAATTTTAGAAAGTCATTTCTACGATAGCTATATAACCAATTGATTTATATAGTAAATATGCATTAATAATTGTTAAATTGCTATATTCTTTAGTACAAAGTACCCATGCGGTGACGTGTCGGTCAATTGTTTTCCCCAAAGTTATCCACAAGTCGATACATCATTTTGTTGAAGCCATGATGTGTCAGTCTTTTAGCCGCAAATCCAAGAAACAACATTAAGTACATGTCAGATTCGCGTCATTTACAGTTGGACGATCGGGCCTCTTTTGAGGTCTGGATCCGTGTGGCGTTAGATGTTCCTCTGGACGGACCTTTTGATTATCGATGCACCAAAGAGGTGGCGGTAGGCGACCGAGTCATCGTTTCGTTTGGACGACGCAAAATGATCGGATTGGTGGTGGAACTTCCCTTAGAGCCTGGTTGTGACCCAAGCTTGATCAAGTCGGTTGAGGCCGTCTTGAAAGATATCGCCCCGATGTCGGCGAGCTGGCTAAAATTCACTAAGTTTGCTGCGGACTACTATCAGCGCCCATGGGGCGAAGTCGTCATGCCTGCCTTGCCCGTTGCGTTGCGAAGTTTGAGTGCCTATCAAGGCAAACGCTCCGCCGGAGGACCTGTAGAGCGCTTGGATCAGCGGCGTGCACCAAAACTGACACCAACGGTCAGCACAGAGGCTCCACCTTTGAATAGTGCGCAACAACACGCGGTAGAGACGATTACCGCTGCACAGAGCTTTCAGCCGTTTCTGTTGTACGGTGTGACAGGAAGCGGAAAAACAGAGGTATATCTACATGCGGCAGCGCAAGCTTTAGCGCGTGGCAAGCGTGTACTGATGTTGGTACCGGAAATCAACCTGACGCCGCAATTTGAACAGTCTCTGCGTGCACGTCTTGAGCCTGTTGCGGGCGTAGGGGGTGTCGCAGTCCTGCACAGCGCCCTTTCTGATGGTGAGCGCTTGAGAGCCTGGTTGCGGGTGCAGCGTGGTGAGGCGAAGGTCGTGCTGGGGACGCGGCTCTCCATTTTTGCACCTCTGGACGATGTTGGATTGATTGTCGTGGATGAGGAGCATGATCCCTCCTACAAGCAGCAAGATGGTTTGCGTTATTCGGCACGCGATTTGGCCGTCTGGCGTGGACACGATCTCGGTATTCCTATTGTGCTGGGCTCCGCAACGCCATCGCTTGAGAGCTGGGTGCATGCTGAAAAAGGGAGCTATAAAAGACTGGATTTACCCGCGCGTGCACGGGATGTGACCTTGCCATCCATCCGGTTGGTGGACACGCGTCGTCTCAAGATGGAGCACGGCATGTCTGTGCAACTACTGGATGCGATGCGGGCACGTCTCGCGAATCATGAGCAGGTTCTGATTTTTTTGAATCGCCGAGGTTATGCCCCGGCGTTGCATTGCACCTCGTGTGGCTGGGTAAGTCAGTGTCCGCGCTGTACAACGTTTACCGTCTTACATCGCATGACGCCTGGTCGTCATCAGCTGCATTGTCATCATTGTGGATATCAACAGCGTGTCCCTCAGGCCTGTCCTGATTGTGGTGATCAGGATATGCAACCCATTGGCCGAGGGACGCAGAGGATTGAAGAGCAACTCGCCTTATTGTTTCCCGACGCACGTGTCGCCCGTATTGATGCGGATAGCACGCGCAAAAAGGGCAGTGCACAAGCTTTGTTTGCCAGCGTGCACGCAGGCGAGGTGGATATTTTGGTGGGTACACAAATGGTGGCCAAGGGCCATGACTTTGCCAATCTAGGTTTGGTGGGGGTTTTAAACGCAGATGCGATGCTTTTTTCTCAGGATTTTCGGGCCCCAGAACGACTTTTCGCACAACTGATGCAGGTGGCCGGTCGTGCAGGGCGCCATACCGGACATGGCGAAGTGATCGTACAGACAGGCTATCCTGAGCAAGCTGTCTATCAGGCGTTGCTCAAGCATGATTACTCAGGTTTTGCGCGTCACACGATGGGAGAACGAGAGGCGGCCATGTTGCCGCCGTTCTCTCATCAGGCCTTGCTCAGTGCCGAGGCGCGTGAGCTCAATGTTGCGCTTGGTTTTTTACAAGCAGCGCGTGAGGAAGCGCAAGCCTTATTGGAAGCACAACAAATTGATGCGGTGATTACCTTGTATGACCCCGTTCCCTTAAGGATTGTGCGAGTCGACAACATGTGCCGCGCGCAGTTGCTCATAGAGGCCACACATCGTCCTGCATTGCAGTCGCTCTTGAGAAGCTGGCTTACGGCACTGCAGGACCACCCCGATCTGCGTCGAGTACGATGGCAGCTTGAAGTTGATCCGCTCGAAATTTGATTGGTTTCCATGTCGACGTCCTTTACTAATGGTCTAAACACCGCCCAGCGTGAAGCTGTGCTCTATCTTGATGGGCCATGTCTCGTCCTTGCGGGAGCGGGCTCGGGCAAGACCCGTGTGATCACTCAAAAAATTGCCTATTTATTGTGCGACTGTGGGTATCCCGCGCGTAACGTACTCGCGCTAACCTTTACAAACAAGGCGGCGCGCGAGATGGAGGATCGTGTCAAACGGCTCGTTGATCCTTCGATCGCAAAAGGCCTCACGATCAGTACATTTCACTCGCTTGGCGTAAAAATTTTGCGCGAAGAGGCACACCATGCAGGATTAAAGCCTCGGTTTTCCATTTTCGATTCGGATGATGCGCTTGCCATCATTCAAGATTTACTGGCGACTACGGATCGAGGGCGACTACGTTCTGTGCAGCAGACGATTTCCCTGTGGAAAAATGCGATGCTAGATCCAGATGCTGCAGCCAATATTGCAGCAACACCGAGCGAGATCGAGGCCGCACGTGTCTACAGGAGCTATAACGCTACGTTGGCAGCGTATCAGGCTGTCGACTTTGATGATCTGATTGCGATTCCTGCACAAATCTTTGAGCGCAGTGTTGAGGCGCGAGAAAAGTGGCAAAAAAAGGTGCGTTATCTTTTGGTTGACGAGTATCAGGACACCAACGTATGTCAGTACCGTTTGGTTCAGTGGCTGACGGGCGCGCGCGCTATGTTCACCGCGGTGGGTGATGACGATCAGGCCATTTATGCTTGGCGCGGCGCAACCATTGAAAACCTCGCCAAGCTCACCACCGACTATCCGCAGATCAAGCTCGTCAAACTTGAGCAAAACTATCGCTCCAGCCAAAGCATTCTTGCTGCGGCCAATCATGTCATTACTAAGAACCCCAAACTCTTTGAAAAGAAATTATGGTCAGAGCATGGCATGGGGGATGCGATTAGCGTGACCGCGATGACAAGCGACGAAGTTGAGGCTGAAAACGTCGCTATGAAAATCTCCGCCGCACGCTTTGAAAAACAAGGTGCATGGAAAGATTTTGCAATTTTGTATCGTGGGAATCATCAGTCCAGGATAGTTGAGCAAGCGATGCGCAATCTGCACATTCCTTATACGATTTCTGGTGGACAGAGTTTTTTTGATAAGGCAGAAGTCAGAGATGTGCTCGCGTATTTACGACTGATTGCCAACGAAGATGATGACCCAGCCTTTATTCGTGCGGCGACTACGCCTAAGCGAGGGATTGGGCAGGCCACACTCCAGACGCTTGGGCAGTATGCGGGTGAAAGACAAATCTCGTTGTTTGAGGCTTTGTTTGAACAAGGGATAGAGCCCCGACTCAATGCGAGACAGCTCGAACCTTTGCGAACATTTGGAGAATTCATTGGGCGAATTCAATATCGTGCGGGTCGTGTAGAACCGGGTCAACCCGTTCATGCCGCGGAACCCGCGGGCGTCATTCTGGATGATTTGTTGAGTGCGATTCAGTATGAACGGTATCTGTACGATATTTTGGATGAAAAGCCTGCTCAGTCACGCTGGCAAAATGTGCTTGAGCTTACAGGCTGGCTCAAGCGTAAAGCAGAAGCGGACAGCATGGGCTTGATTGATCTTGTGCAGCATGTTGCCCTCGTGACGATGCTTGAGCGTAGCGAAGAGGATGAGCCGGATGCGGTCAAGCTTTCAACGCTTCATGCGTCAAAAGGTTTGGAGTACCCGCATGTGTATTTGCTCGGCGTCGAAGAGGGCTTGTTGCCACATATGGGGCGTGATGACGAAGATGTCGATCCCGCCAAGGCTGCCGACGCGTTGGTATCAAGGATTCAGGAAGAACGACGACTGATGTACGTGGGGATCACCCGCGCTCAGCGCAGCTTGCATTTGAGTTGGTGTCAAAAGCGTCGTCGCGCGCGCGAAGACCTCGTGCGAGAGCCTTCGCGTTTTATCGAAGAAATGGGCTTGTCAGCGGCATCACTTCAATTGCAACCCGATACGATGAGTCCAAAAAACCGCCTTGATATGCTCAAGGCGATGTTGAATAAAAAAAGTTAAGACACAATCTATGCGGTGAGATTGGCGAGCGTGTTACGCCAGAATTGCAATCTTCGTGGCAGTGTTGAGACAAAAATGTGCTCGCGCAATGTGTGCGCACCATCACCTTCGGCACCGAGTCCGTCAATAGACGGACAACCAATTGCGGCGGTAAAGTTTGCATCACTGCCGCCACCTGAAACGGGTGCTTCTTCGAGCACAAATCCTGCGTCGCTTGCAAAGGGCTTGAGTGTTTCTAGCAGTTTGTCTGCGGCGGGAGATTTGACCATTGCCGGACGATTGAGCTCGACCTCAATATTCAGCGTGACATCAGGGCCAACGGGCTTGAGCGCTTGCATGCGCGCTAACACCTCTTGTCCCGTCGCTTCGTCAGGAATGCGGAAGTCCACCATCACTTCGCAATGTGATGGGACGGTGTTGGTGACCGTGCCGCCGCTGATTGTGCCAACACTGACGGTGATGCCGCGGCTGTAGTCAGTCATGGCCTCTAGGGCCAAGATTTGATGGGCCATTTCTCGAATAGCACTACGGCCTTTTTCGTGCGCCATGCCAGCATGCGAGGGCTTTCCAGTCACGACGAGTTTAAGCATGCCCGTGCCTTTGCGTCCCGTGACGCAGCGCCCACCATTTGGGCGGGCAGGTTCCGGGACGAGAGTGTAGACCGCGCGCTTGGCAAAGGCCTCGATGTGTTCGCGCGAGGCATGGCTGCCGACTTCTTCGTCGGGGACAAGTAGAAAGTCAACGGGCATCGGAGTAGAGCCTGGTTTAGAAAATTCACCTAAAGCGGTCAGGGCTAAAAAAGTCCCTCCCTTCATGTCAAAACATCCAGGTCCGTATAGTTTGTCGTCCTCGATCCGGCAAGGGTTGGTTTGAAGCGTGCCGTGTGGATGGACAGTATCGATATGGGCAAGCAACAGCAGGCCGGGGCGCGTGTCACCGTCCGCACGGTTGGTCGCATGAATCAAGGGGAGTTGGGTGGGACCGATTTCGCTCAGTTCAACTTTCAAGCCGGCAGACTTTGCTTTGGTGACCACAATTTGCGCCATGCGATGGACTGCTGCAGGGTCATTAGATGGTGATTCGCACTCGATCCAAGTGCGGATGCCTTCGGCGAGGGCTTGCGCCTCAGGCGTAGTGGCGGGGCGGTCAAGTCCTGGCGCAGTCGCGGTATTCATAAGATCCTTGTCTAAAGTGGCTTGGTGTTGTCTTTTTTAAAAGATACTCGATTTCTGAGTTCGCGGATGGCCTCTGGCAGTTCGCCTGCAGTTAAACCAATTGGTCCTCGGCCTTGCGCTACGAGCACATCGGCGGCCGCACCGTGAAGCCAAACGGCACCCGGAATGGCTTGTTCAGCTGGAATGCCTTGTGCCAACAGGCTGCCAAGAAAACCGCTTAAGACATCTCCCGTTCCGCCTGTGGCGAGACCGACATTGCCGCTGGTGTTGATTTGCCAGACCCCGCTGGGGGAGCAAACGATTGTTCCGGCGCCTTTAAGTACGATCCAAGCGTGGTAGGCGTGGGCAAGTTTTTGTGCGGCACTTGGTCGGTCTGCTTGAATCGTTTGGGTGTCTGTCTGCAGCAGCCTGGCTGCCTCAGCAGGGTGCGGCGTCAGCACGACGAGTCCTCGACCCCAGGTATTTGAAATGTCGCCTCGAGCGAGCGCATTGAGCGCATCGGCATCTAGGACGAGCGGGCGTTCAGCTCGAGCGCTCAGTAACAGGCGCAGTAAGTGCAGCGCAGCAGGTGCAAGACCGAGCCCGCAACCAGCGACCCAGGCATCCATGGTTGCTGGTTTTTCAAGCAAGGCATGTGCATCATGCAGCATCATTTCTGGGTTGAGGCTGTCGTAGGCAACAGGAAGGGGTGTTTGAGTCAGTGCGAGATAGACTTTGCCCGCACCACTTTTAAGCGCCGCCCGTCCTGCCAAAATCACTGCGCCGGTCATGCCGCTTGAGCCACCTAGTATGCCAACAGAACCAAAAGTCCCTTTGTGACCCTCAGGGTCACGCGTGGCAAACACCAATGGGAACTGTAGTTCCGTAATGGGACTGCCACTCGGGAGGATTGATGTCATAAAAAAAGTGCGCTGTCGAAGTGGTGTGGTCAGATCGGTGCCGATCATGACGAGAGCCTTGAATATGACTATTATGCAACAGCTATAGTTTGATCTAATTAGATTTCAGGAAAACATATGAAAGCGATTCAGACAGTAGGTGTGGCCGGTGCTGGCGCAATGGGGCGAGGCATCGCGCAAATTGCCGCCCAAGCGGGTTTGCGAGTCAAACTGTTCGATACCAATCCAGCTGCGCTGAACTCCGCGCGCGACACGCTGACCAACACGTGGACGATGCTCGCCTCCAAAGGAAAAATGACGGCTGAGCAGGCCCATGAGGCTTTGGGCAGGTTGTATTTGATCGATGAAATCAAGGATTTGTCCGACTGTGATCTCATCATCGAGGCCATTATTGAACGGCTCGATGTTAAACAGCCTTTTTTTAAAGAGCTTGAGTCGGTGGTTTCAGCCGAATGTATTCTCGTTTCGAATACTTCTTCACTGTCGATTACCTCAATTGCAGCGGTTTGCGCACATCCAGAGCGCGTGGCTGGCTTTCACTTTTTTAATCCCGTTCCCCTCATGAAAGTGGTTGAGGTGATCGATGGTTTACGCACGGACCCTGCTGTGGGTGATGCGCTCATGGCACTCACAGTGCGGATGGGGCACACGCCAGTGCGTGCCAAAGATATGCCTGGTTTTATTGTCAATCATGCGGGCCGCGGGATGAATACCGAGGGTTTGCGTGTGGTGCAGGAAAACGTGACTGATTTTTCAACAGTCGATGGGATCATGCGCGAACAGGCCGGTTTCAAAATGGGGCCCTTTGAGCTGATGGATTTGACTGGACTTGATGTGTCGCATGCCGTGATGGAGTCCATTTATCATCAGTTTTATGAAGAGCCACGCTTTAAGCCCTCGCCAATCGGAACCGTACGCGTAGCGGGTGGTTTGTACGGTCGCAAGAGTCAGGGAGGCTTTTATGCCTATGTGGAGGGTCAAAAGCAGCCTGTGATTGAGGCACCGGCGCCTGCTTTAAATGGTCCGGCCAAAGTGTGGGTCAGTCCGGCACATCATCTGGGCCATGCCAGAGCGGTAGAGCTCCTCAAGCGGCTTGGCGCTCAAGTGCAGGGCGGACACGCGCCCGACGTAGATAGCCTCATTGTTGTGACACCATTCGGCGAGGATGTCTCGACAGCGGTATCCAAGCAAAAGCTTGACCCTGCGCGTACAGTGGGTCTTGATACGCTGCATGATTTTGAGCACTCGCGCAGGCGCACGCTCATGGTATCGCCTGCCACACATCCGGAGTATCTACAAAAAGCCCATGCGATTTTTGGTGGCGATAGTGTGCGTGTCAGTATTGTTCGAGACTCGGCGGGTTTTGTTGCGCAACGAATCGTCGCCATGATCGTGAACGTTGCGTGTGACATTGCTCAGCAAAATATCGCGACCCCCGAGGACATTGATCGCGCGGTCAATCTTGGTTTGGGGTATCCCAAAGGTCCTTTGGGATTGGGCGATGCGCTAGGCGCAGAAAATATTTTGGATATCCTGCGCAATATGCAGAGCGTGACGGGTGACCCGCGCTATCGTCCAAGCTTGTGGCTGCAGCGTCGCGTGCAGCTAGGGATGTCTTTGTTGAGTGCCTAGAGGGTTGACAGTCTGGGCGCCGCTACCAATGGCAAGGCGCCCAGACTGAACCGAGAATCACTTGGCTGCGTCAACCATATATTGTGTGGCTGCGCGCAGGTCAGCGTCACTGGCTCCAGCAGCACCGCCCTTAGCAGGCATGATGCCCTTGCCGGCCACGACAGAGGCGACTAGCGCATCCATACCGGTTGCGATACGTGGCGCCCAGGCTGCTTTGTCAGCAAACTTTGGCGCGCCAGCGACACCTGCGACGTGGCAGGCTGCACAGGCTTGTTTGTAGAGCTTCTCACCGACGTCATTGGTGGCTGGTGCAGCAGCAGGTGCAGCTGCGGCAACGGTTGCAGGAGCTTTTGGTGCGGCAGCTGCTGCTGGGGCCATGACTGGTGCTGCCGCTGGCGCTGCAGCAGCTTCGGCAGGCTTGGGTTCGGCAGGTTCAGCGAACTTGCCGCCTGCAGCATTTGCCATGTAAACCACTGCGCGAGCAATTTCAAAGTCGTCCAGCGCTGGGTTGCCGCCTTTGGCGGGCATTGCGCCTTTACCTTTGATGACACTGGCTATCATGGACTGAAGGCCTGTGGCGATCGGTGCAGACCATGCCGCAGCATCTCCAAACTTGGGGGCACCAGCCGCGCCAGCGACGTGGCAGCCTGCACAGACCGCTGTGTAGACTTGCTCACCAGTTTTAAATACCTTGGGGCCGCTTGCGTCAACGAGATCTAGTTTGGCGATAGGCGCAATACGCTTTTGGGTGGCTTCGGGACCAAGAGTGTCAGAGCCCGCACCCACTTGGTCGCCTGCAGTAACAAGCTTGACCAGCAAGATGATGATAATGATGGGCAAGACAAAAGACAGCACGATCGTCACGATCAGTTGCTTGGGTGTCTTGATAGGTGATTGATGTTCTTCGTGTGGCTGCGTATTGCTCATGACCAAATCCTGCAAGTTGTTCGGCGGTTTTCTTACAACCCAAGGATTATAGCGGCATCGGACGGGCTAGGTGAAAAAGAGCGTCACCAATCCCATTTGTTTAAAAGGGCGGTTCGCATCTGCCGCTATAATTCGCCCGCTGGCGCCCGTAGTTCAATGGATAGAATAAGAGTTTCCGAAGCTCTCGATACAGGTTCGATTCCTGTCGGGCGCACCAGCCAGCTAAAAAAGACTGAATCTACGCCTGATGCCCCCGTTGCCGCCAACCTGATTAGGTTGGCTTTTTTAAAGCTTGGTGAAAGCGAGCAACATAAGCGTCAAAACTCTCTTGATCATTTGCCTCAAGCTCCTGTTGCTCCATGAGTGACTGTGTAGCTTGCGCCTGTGTGGCAGCGAGCTCTGCCGGGCTTAAGCCTGTCTTCTTGAGACTTTGCGCGTGTTCGGCGCTTTGTTCCAGCGTAAAGTCGTGAAAAGAGAGCTTGCGTGCGATGAGTTGCTCTAAAAACTGGGCAGATGGTGTTTTTGTGGGATCAGCGACTTTCGCCCGCTGGGACAGCACAGCGGTTTTGTAGTCTTTTTCTTTTAACGTGCCATCGAGCGTTTCGGCGCACTGAGCAATTTCGTCCAGTAGTTCGTCCGCCCATTGCTTGAGTGGCATTGGTTGTCCGAGTTTTGAGAGCATCAAGCCGGGCTCCCGGCCTTGTTTAACGACCCGTGCAAAGTTGGCTGCGCTTTCGGGGCACCAGCCACTGTCGGTAAAAGGCGGGCTTTCCTGTAGGGCGCAAAAAAGAACAAATGCGTCTACAAAGCGGGCAGTTTCCGCTGAAATCCCGGTGGGCTGTGTCGGATCGATATCGAGGCAGCGTACTTCAATGTACTGAATGCCGCGCTCTGCTAAGGCTGTAATTGGGCGTTCGCAAGGGCCTGTCGTGCGCTTGGGACGGATGCTTGAGTAAAACTCATTTTCAATTTGCAAAACATTTGTGTTGAGCTGTATCCACTCACCATGACGATGGGTCCCGATAGCTTGGTAGTCCGGCCAAGGGGTTGTCACTGCGTCATAGAGGCGCTCAAGAAATGTATTGAGGTCGTTGTAGCAAAGCTTGAGACCGGATTGCGCCTTGTTTTGATACCCTAGATCACTCATGCGCAGACTCGTGGCATAAGGCAGATACATGGTTTGCGCATCTAACTCCTGTAACTCACCAGTCTTTCCGCGTAAAAAGTCTTTTGAGACTGCGGGGGAGGCTCCAAATAAGTACATCAGCAGCCAGCTGTAGCGTGTGAAGTTACGGATCAGCGCAATATAACCAGCAGATCGGCGTTCCTGAGCAGTAGGTTGAGGGAGATCAAGCAATTCCCAAAGAGACTCATCAAAAGAAAAGTTGTAATGCAGGCCGGCAATGCACTGCATGGTGCGACCGTAGCGCTCTGCCAAGCCTCTGCGGTAGACGTGCTTGATCATTCCAGTATTGGATGTGCCATACCAGCCGATCGGAATTTCATTGTCTGCGGGGAGGTGCGCCGGCATTGAGTGGTTCCACATGAGCTCATCGCTCAAGGTGGAGGCCACGACGCGGTGCACCTCGTTGAGCTCAGCCATCAGGCTGTCAACGTTTGAGTGGGTACCGGTAATGAGCTCTAGCAATGCTTCAGAGTAGTCTGTCGTAATACGAGGATGCGTCAGGGCTGAGCCCAGCGCTGAGGGGTGGGAGCGTTTGGATAACGTGCCTGTTGCGTCGACGCGCAGGCCCTCTTTTTCAATGCCGCGCAGCGACTTCCCCAGAACTTCTGGGTGTAATTGGAGGGTGGCAAGACGTTGAGTCAATATGGACACTGGTAAACCTATTGCTGAAGCGAATCAATTCATTTTAAGGGATGCGTGACTGTACCCGCGTATGGCAAAAATAGAGGACAATTTACCTAGGTATTGTTTGTCATTCATTTTCACCCCTAAGTCGGTATTTTTGAGGCGATTTGTGCGTAAATTTATTTCCCTATTGTTGTTGTGGTTTTCGGTCGCAGCGTTAGGAGGGTGTACGCCTGAATACAATTGGCGGGAGTTCACGGTGGCCGAGGATCGTGGCGTCATTATGTTTCCTTCGCGCATTCAGACCGAACAGCGACAAATCGACGTTGAAGGGATTTCCACTACGTTTTCCCTGACCTCGTCGGCCGTCGGGCCGTCTGTGTTCTCTGTAGGCTTTATCCCGTTGCCGGAGACCCTCGGCCAAGAGAAAAGCCAGGCCTTGGTCAAGACAGTGGTCTCAGCACTTGCAGTGCGTGCCGGAAAGCAAGCGCCCGAAAGTGCACTGAAAGGAGAGGTTTTTACCTTGGAAACTGTTGTGGCAAACAAGCCCTCCCTGATGATGGCTCGCGTGGTTGTGCATCGTGGCATGTTGATTCAAGTCGTGGTCTCTGGGCCGAAACAATCTCTTTCAAATGAGAATGCGCTGGAGTTTGTTCGTTCGCTTCGGTTGAAGTGAGGATTGCCCGTTAAGAGGCCGAGTCGCAATGCCTGAGCAACCCCTGCTTGTCGACCGTATACCTTGAGTTTGCGGCAGGCATTGAACAAGTGAAAGTTGACTGTCCGTTCGGAGAGCCCAATGATCAAGCCGATTTCCCAGCTGGTTTTGCCAGCAAATACCCACTCCAGGCATTGCAACTCGCGTCCGGAAAGACGTGGATTTGTCATGAGAAAAAAGCCTCTAAGGGACGCAATTGAGAATTTGTTAGTGTGAGTGTTTATTGCTCTCATTAGAATGCGCAGAACCCCTGTGGTGTGAGGTTCATTTGTAAGAAAGTGTTTGGGGTGCTGGAAAAGTTGTAACAGGGTGTTTAAGAGCGTTGCGCGCGCGCAGTTCACTTCGCTGTTTTGTTGTCGTGTCGATGTTAAACTTTCAAATAGTTGGCGCCGATTTGCTCGATCCGCTTGCGGGCGCCTCATAAATCCCGCTAAAGAAGGTCTGTATGACAATTCCGTCCAGTATCAAGGGCGAGTCCCCCTCACAAAATCCCTTTGTCCCGCCAATGGGTTCCGTTGGTGTCGTCCATACACAGTTCTTGCACTTTGATGAGCCCCTGCCTTTAGTCAGCGGCCACACCTTGTCTTCCTATGATTTGGCGATTGAGACTTACGGGACCTTAAACGCGGACGCCAGCAATGCTGTGCTGATCTGCCACGCGCTGAATGCTTCACACCATGTGGCTGGTATTTCGGCAGAAAACCCTGAGGATATTGGTTGGTGGGACAACATGGTCGGCCCAGGTAAGCCGGTCGATACCAATGTATTTTTTGTCATTGGTATCAATAATTTGGGTTCGTGCTTTGGCTCCACAGGTCCCGCCAGTATTCGCCCTGAAACGGGCAAGCCTTGGGGTGCGGCTTTCCCTGTGTTGACCGTTGAGGACTGGGTGTCGGCGCAGGCGCGCGTAGCGGATCGCCTTGGCATCCAAAGGTTCGCTGCTGTAATGGGTGGGTCGCTCGGAGGAATGCAGGCGCTCAGCTGGGCGATCACTTTGCCTGAGCGTGTGGCGCATTGCGTGGTGGTGGCGAGTACGCCAAGATTGTCTGCGCAAAATATTGGTTTTAACGAAGTCGCTCGGCGAGCCATCATCACAGACCCCGAGTTCCACGGGGGTGATTACTATGCGCACAATACTGTGCCGCGTCATGGATTATCCGTAGCAAGAATGATTGGTCATATCACCTATCTGTCTGACGACGATATGGCGGAAAAGTTTGGCAGGACCCAGCGCGAACCCGCAGCCGATGGCGCCTACCATTATGGTTATGGGGTGGAGTTCGAGGTTGAGTCTTATCTGCGCTATCAGGGCGAAAAGTTCTCTAAATATTTTGATGCCAATACCTATTTGTTGATCACGCGCGCCCTAGACTATTTTGATCCGGCCAAGCAAAGCGGGGGCGATTTCGCGCGTGCGATTGCACCTGCCCTGGCCGATTTTCTGCTTGTGTCTTTTACGACGGACTGGCGGTTTCCGCCTGAGCGTTCCCGAGAAATTGTGCAGGCTTTGCTTAAAAACGGTCAGCCTGCCACGTATGCGGAGATTAATGCGCCACACGGGCATGATGCGTTTTTGCTGGATGACTCGCGCTATCACAACCTGATGCGGGCTTATTTTCTCAGGATTGCGGCGACTGTCGTCCAGGTGAGCGCTCCGGTGCTAAAGGAAAGCGGGGTCCGCGCATGAATGAGCAACAAATGCTGAGTGGTCAAACAATGGAAGGTGATCTGCGCGGGGATTTGGCGCGGATCGCGCAGTGGGTGCAGCCCAATAGTCGAGTGTTGGATTTGGGTTGCGGTGATGGTGTATTGCTTGCACATTTGCAGCAATCTAAAAACGTGCAGGGTGTGGGCGTTGAAATCAGCGATGACCGCGTCTTGAGCTGTGTGCAACGCGGTGTGCATGTGATTCAGCAAAACCTCGAAGACGGTTTGGCGATGTTTGACGATCAGCAGTTTGATACGGTCGTATTGTCTCAGACGCTACAGTCTATGCATAATACGGAGCACATTTTGCGCGAGATGGCGCGTGTGGCCCGCGAGGGAATCGTTTCTTTTCCCAATTTTGGTTATTGGCCTCACGGCTGGTCGATTTTGCGTGGTCGTATGCCTGTCACGGGGCAGATGCCGTATGACTGGTACAACACCCCCAATATCCACCTTTGTACGCTCAAGGATTTTGAGCGCTTGGCCAATACCCTTGAGTTCACCATCCTTGAACGTGCCACCTTTAATGATCAGCACGAGGTGAAGATGTTCGCGGGCTGGCGCAGCACGCTTGCTGCGTATCGATTTACGGCAAGGTGAGCCGCATGAACGCTCAGCGCCCGCCGCAACCAGAGGCTGAAACTCAGACAATTCCTGCTTCAAAACTCTATACCAGTAAACGCGTTGCACCTTTGTTGGCGCTTGGCTTTGCGAGTGGCTTGCCTCTGGCTTTAACGGGTGGAACGTTGCAAGCGTGGGCAACGCTTGAGCAAGTCTCCCTTCAAGAAATTGGATTTTTGACCTTGGTGGGAACGGCGTACACACTCAAGTTTCTCTGGGCCCCGCTGATTGATCGTTATGCGCCACCATTTTTGGGCCGTAGGCGAGGATGGATGTTAGTGATGCAGGTGTTGCTCGCGCTCGGCATCATGGCAATGGGTTTGATGTCTCCAGGTCAGAGTCTTTTGCCACTTGCCTTACTTGCAGTCGCCGTAGCGTTTTGTTCCGCAACCCAGGATATTGCTTTTGATGCTTACCGTAGCGATGTGCTGCGCAAAGAAGAAAGAGGGGCCGGTGCGGCTTTATCTGTCCTCGGCTATCGGCTTGCAATGCTGACCTCCGGCGGGCTGGCATTGATTTTGGCGGATCAGTGGTTGGGCTGGGGCTATACCTATATGCTGATGGGGGCGTTGATGTTGGTGGTGGCGCTCGCCACGCTCTGGGCCCCGGAGCCGGAGGTTCCCGCGCAGACGCCACGCTCGCTTTCGAGGGCGGTATTTGAACCCTTCAAGGAGTTTTTCGGTCGTCCCGAAGCCCTTACAGTCTTGCTATTAATTGTCCTCTACAAGCTCGGTGATGCATTCGCGGGCGCACTCTCCACGACGTTTCTGTTGCGTGCCGCGGGGTATACGGCGACCGAGGTTGGAACGGTGAATAAGTTGTTGGGTTTGACGGCGACGATCGTGGGTGCGCTGACGGGCGGTGCGCTGATGGCGAAATTAGGACTCTACCGATCGTTAATGCTGTTTGGTTTGCTGCAGGCACTCTCCAATCTTGGCTTCTGGGTCATTTCTGTGGGGCCGCATAGCGTCTTCTTGATGGCTGCAGGTGTGGGACTTGAGAACTTGTGTGGGGGCATGGGTACGGCTGCGTTTGTCGCCTTGTTGATGGGACTGTGTAACCGAGAGTTTTCTGCCACGCAGTTTGCCTTGTTGTCGGCGCTGTCTGCGGTGGGTCGTACTTACCTGGCAGGACCGCTGACTCCGCCTTTGGTGCTGTTCGCAGGATGGCCGACTTTTTTCTTGATGACGGTCGGGATTGCGCTGCCAGGTTTGTTGCTGTTGTGGTGGCGTCGCCGCGACATTGAGCGGATTGATGCCGCGGGAGTGTGACGCGCTGCGTTTAAGTCCGGACGGCTTTAATCTATCGCCCCGAGTGTAAAGTCATAATCGATGGTGAACGGTGCATGATCAGAAAAACGTTCGTCTTTGTAAATGCTGGTTGAGCGCGCCAGTGAAGCAATCCCCGGCGTGGCGAGTTGATAGTCCAGACGCCAGCCCACGTTCTTGGCCCAGGCCTGTCCACGGTTGCTCCACCACGTGTATTGCTCCGGGCTTGGGTCGAGGGTTCTAAAGACATCTACAAAGCCGATTTCCTCTAGGGTATGCGTCACCCAGGCACGCTCCTCAGGAGTGAAGCCAGAGTTTTTCTGATTGGATTTCCAGTTTTTGAGGTCGATTTCTTTGTGTGCGATATTCCAATCAGCACAGATTACGTACTCACGCTTAGTCTTTTTATGATCGTCCATCATGGCTTGTAGCCAAGGACCAAATTTAGCGAGGAAGCGAAACTTGGCTTCCTGTCTTTCTGGCCCGCTTGAGCCCGAGGGAAGGTAAGCGCTGACAACGGTCAGGTTGGACCAGTCTGCACGAATGACGCGACCTTCTTGATCAAATTCTGGGCAGTCGATTCCGGAGAGCACACGCTCTGGCTGCTGTTTTAAATAGAGACCGACCCCGCTGTAGCCTTTCTTTTCAGCCGCGCAAAAATGACCTGTGTAGTCCAGAGGATGTTGGTAGTCCTGCTGAATGTCCGCCAGATGCGCTTTGAGCTCCTGAAGACAAAGAATATCCGCCTGATGTGATTTCAGCCATTCAAGCAGGCCTTTGTTATAGGCGGAGCGAATGCCATTGAGGTTCAGTGAGGTGATGCGCAGCAAGGCAGAACTCCTAGTCGGTGAGATAATGTACGGGTTTAAAGTCGAGTCGAAACAGAAAGGAATGCTATGTCGCTAGGTGCTGATCGTCGAGAGTTTGTGCAGTTTGCCTTAAAAGAGGGCGTGCTGCGCTTTGGTAGTTTTGTGACTAAGTCTGGCCGCACAAGCCCCTACTTTTTTAATGCTGGGCTTTTCAACACTGGAGCCTCTGTCGGCAAGCTTGCGCAATTTTATGCTCAGGCACTGGTTGACTCCAAGTTGCCTTTTGATATGTTGTTTGGGCCCGCTTACAAGGGCATTCCCTTGGCAACGGCCACTTCGGTTGCCCTGGCATCGCACGCAGGACTACAGGGGCGCGATGTGCCCTTCGCCTACAACCGCAAAGAAGCCAAAGATCACGGTGAGGGCGGTGTGCTGGTGGGTGCTCCACTCAAGGGAAAAGTCGTGATCATTGATGATGTGATTACAGCGGGTACGTCGGTGCGCGAGTCTGTTGAAATCATTCGTGCGGCTGGTGCAGAGCCTTGCGCAGTGCTGATCGCGATGGATCGGATGGAGCGCGCGGGGCCAGATGGCGCCCTTTCACCCCATTCGGCCGTCCAAGAGGTTCAGCAGCGCTATGGCTTGCCAGTGGTCAGCATTGCTTCTCTCACTGATATCCTGGCGCTGCTTGAAAAAAACGCCGAATTCGCCGAACACCGCGAGGCGGTGTTGGCGTATCGAGAGCGTTACGGTATTTAACTGTCTAGCTTAGCCTTCAGGAGGTCGTTGACCTGCTGGGGGTTGGCTTTGCCTTTGGCCGCTTTCATAATCTGGCCAACAAGCGAGTTAAAGGCCTTTTGTTTGCCGGCCCGGTATTCCGCCACAATTGCAGGGTTGTCATTGAGTACCGCATCCACCATGGCAGCAATGGCGCCCGAATCACTGATTTGTGTCAGACCTTTGGCTTGAATAATGGCATCGGGATTGCCATCCAGTTCGCCTGCCCACATTGCAGCAAACACATCGCGGGCAATTTTGTTTGAGACGGTGCCATCAATGATGCGGCTTAGAAGCGCTGCAAGCGCTACGGCTGAAACCGGTGATTCGGTGATGTCTTTTTCTTCTCGATTGAGCGTCGCAGAGACCTCACCCATGATCCAGTTCGCGACAAGCTTGGCTTGGCCGGCGGGCAGCGCTGCGTTGACGCTTTCAAAATACGCGGCGAGATCACGGCTGATCGACAGCTGAGCGGCATCCACGGGTGTCAGGCCAAACTCAGAGATAAATCGAGCACGCAAGGCTGCCGGTAGTTCTGGCATCGTTTGGCGCACGGACTCAATCCAATCCTGGGCAATCACCAGCGGTGGGAGGTCAGGGTCGGGGAAATAGCGATAGTCATGCGCGTCTTCTTTACTACGCATACTGCGTGTTTCGTCACGCTCAGAGTCATATAAGCGTGTCTCTTGAACCACGCGACCCCCATCTTCAATCAGCTCAATTTGGCGTCGGACTTCATATTGAATGGCGCGCTCGAGAAACTTGAAGGAGTTGACGTTTTTGATCTCGCAGCGTGTGCCGAATTCTTGTTGGCCAACAGGGCGAACAGAGACGTTTGCATCAATGCGGAATGAGCCCTCTTGCATGTTGCCATCACAAATCCCTAGCCACATGACCAGGCTATGCAAGGCTTTGGCGTAGGCAACGGCTTCGGCAGCAGAGCGCATTTCCGGCTCCGACACGATCTCAAGCAGAGGCGTGCCCGCGCGGTTGAGGTCAATGCCTGAGGAGGATTCACCATGCGGACCCACAAAGTCATCATGCATGGATTTGCCGGCATCTTCTTCGAGGTGGGCGCGAGTCAGATTGACTGTTTTTTCCTGATCACCCACAAAAAAACTAATGGAGCCGCCTTGGACAACAGGGATCTCAAACTGGCTAATTTGGTAGTTTTTTGGAGAGTCGGGATAAAAGTAGTTTTTGCGCGCAAAAATGGACCGAGGTGCAATGGTCGCACCTACAGCCAAACCCAGACGAATCGCTCGATCGACGGCCGCGCGGTTCATGACGGGCAGCGAGCCAGGCAACGCTAAGTCGACTTCGTTGGCCTGTGTATTGGGTAAAGCGCCGTATCGCGTGGAGCTACCTGAAAAAATTTTGGTTTGAGTCGAAAGCTGGGTATGCGTTTCCAGTCCGATCACGATTTCCCATGCCATTATGCTTGCCCCGCAACGCGTTGATGCCAGTCCGTGACTTGCTGAAACTGATGGGCGACGGCCAACAGTCGCCCTTCGTCGAAATAGTTACCAATAATTTGTAAACCGATTGGCAAGGGTTTGCCGGAGGCGCCCGGACCAAAACCGCAGGGAATCGACATGCCTGGCAAGCCTGCGAGATTGAGGCCCAAAGTGTAGATATCGGCTAGCCAGTCGGCAGTCGGATCATTTTGATTTTGCTCGATGGGTGGAGCGACCGTAGGTGTGACAGGACCCATGATCACATCACACTGTTGTGTCAGTGCAGCTTGGAAATCATCCACAATCATGCGGCGCAAACGTTGCGCCTGCAGGTAGTAGGCATCATAGTAACCATGTGACAGGACGTACGTTCCAATCAGAATACGGCGCTTGACCTCTGAGCCAAAACCTTCGGCGCGCGAGCGAGCCGTCATGTCAGCGAGATCCGAGTAGGACTCGCTGCGATGTCCGTAGCGCACACCATCATAGCGGGAGAGGTTGCTGGATGCTTCTGCAGGCGCGATAACGTAATAGGCGGGAATGGAAAGCTCTGTGCGTGGCAAGGAAATATCGACACGCTGAGCACCCAGTTTTTCAAACTGCTGCAACGCGGCTTCGATCGCTTGGGCGACGTCGTTCGAGAGCCCGTCCCCAAAGAATTCCTTTGGTACGCCAATCCTTAGGCCTTTGAGAGGCTGAGAGGCGCTGCTGCTAAAGTCGGCATCGGCGCGGTTGAACTCAGCCCGAATACGACCGGGTGCGTTGGGAACGCCTTTGCAGTGTTCTGCACTGGTGGAGTCTTTGCTGTCAAAGCCACTCATGACATCAAGCAGATCAACGAGGTCAAGGGCACTGCTGGCCAATGGGCCGGCTTGATCCAGGCTTGAGCCGTAGGCGATCATGCCATAGCGAGAGACCGCGCCATAGGTGGGTTTGATCCCGCTGACCCCGCAGAGGGCCGCAGGCTGGCGAACAGAGCCACCTGTGTCTGTACCTGTGGCGGCAATGACGAGTTTGGCTGCTACGGCAGCCGCTGAGGCGCCGGAGGAGCCACCTGGTACAGCAGAGGTATCCCAAGGGTTGTGTGTAGGTCCAAAAGCCGAGTGCTTGTTGCCTGAGCCCATGGCGAATTCGTCGCAATTAAGTTTTCCAAGCGTGACACAGCCTGCTGCGCGTAGCTGATGAACCACTGTGGCATCAAATGGGCTGGTGTAAAGCTTGAGCATGTTGCTGCCCGCAGTGCTGCGCCAACCTTGGGTCACAAAGACGTCTTTGTGGGCGATGGGTAGCCCGGTCAAGATGTTGCCAGTGCCAGCGGCGAGTATTGCGTCGGCTTGGCGCGCCTGGGCGAGTGTGAGCTCTGCATCGACGTGAACAAAGGCGTTTAGCGCAGTTTGCGCCTCAATGTGATTGAGGCAGTCTTGGGCGAGCTCGGTCGCACTGAGCTGGTGCTTGGCCAGTGCCTGGCTCAAGGCTGAAATGCTGGGGTAGAGCTGGAGGGCGTTGGACATCTTATTCAATTACCTTTGGAACCAAGAACAAGCCTTCAGAGGCGCCCGGGGCATTCGCCATCAGTGCTGCACGTCGTTCAGTGGAGGAAATTTCAGTGACCACATCCTCGCGTAGACGCAGGTGAACATCTGAGATCGAGGCAAGCGGGTGCGCCAAAGGCTCTACGCCCGTGGTGTCGACAGACTGGAGTGTTTCGATGATGCCGAGAATTTTATTCAGGTCGGTCTGAGCCTGCGCCTGTTGATCCGGGCTTAAATGAAGCCTTGCCAGGCGGGCGATACGGGCGACTTCTTGGTCGGTGAGGGCCATAAGACAGGTTTAATCCATTCAGGGAGTCGGCCCGTGACTTTCCGGGCTTGACGAGAGCAAATCTTGCCGTTGTCAGGGAATTATAAGTTATGATGGAGGGCTAATCGCCGCGACCTGCGTGCATCAATTTTCCCTCTGGCTGGGCTCTCATGTTTGGATTCCTGCGTAGTTATTTTTCCAGTGACATGGCGATCGACCTCGGTACCGCCAACACTCTTATTTATGTCCGCGGCAAGGGCATCGTCCTTGACGAGCCCTCTGTCGTCGCGATTCGCCACGATGGCGGTCCCGGAGGTAAAAAAATCATTCAAGCCGTTGGTCGCGAAGCCAAGCAAATGCTTGGGCGTGTCCCAGGCAACATCGAGGCGATTCGCCCGATGAAAGACGGCGTGATCGCTGACTTTACGGTGACTGAGCAGATGCTCAAGCAATTCATCCGTATGGTGCATCCGCGCAATATGTTGGCTCCAAGCCCCCGGATTATCGTGTGCGTTCCCTGCGGTTCGACCCAGGTTGAGCGCCGCGCGATCCGTGAGTCCGCCCTTGGTGCGGGCGCCAGTCGCGTGTATCTGATCGAAGAGCCAATGGCTGCGGCGATTGGGGCTGGTCTGAACGTTTCGGACGCGAGCGGCTCCATGGTGGTTGATATTGGCGGCGGCACGACTGAGGTTGCGGTGATTTCCTTGGGTGGCATGGTCTACAAAGGCTCTGTCCGCGTGGGTGGAGACAAGTTTGACGAAGCAATCGTCAACTATATCCGCCGCAACTACGGTATGTTGATCGGTGAACCAACAGCCGAACTCATTAAAAAAGAGATCGGTTCTGCCTTCCCCGGTTCAGAAGTGCGCGAAATCGAAGTCAAGGGCCGAAATTTGGCCGAAGGCGTTCCCCGCAGCTTCACAGTGTCCTCCAATGAGATTTTGGAATCACTGACCGATCCGCTTAATCAAATCGTTTCGGCCGTCAAGATCGCTCTCGAAAACACTCCGCCTGAGCTGGGCGCTGACATTACGGACAAGGGTATTGCCTTGACCGGTGGTGGCGCATTGCTGCGCGACTTGGATCGTCTGCTCCAAGAGGAAACTGGCTTGCCTGTGATCGTTGCAGAGGATCCTTTGACCTGCGTGGTGCGCGGTTGCGGTGACGCACTCGAGCACTTGGAAAAGTTAGGCGCAATCTTCATTAACGACTAGTCAACCTGGCTGTTTGGTTCGGGTGGCTTTGTACTGAGCTCTGATGCAACGACACGTCACCCTTCGGCTTTTTCGGCGCGGCCCTGCCGCCGAAGTCACCTTAACCTTTTTGGTTCTCATCTCTATTGTCCTGTTGTTTACAGACGCGACATGGAATAAGACCAATCCTGTTCGACAGGTGATTGCGACCTCGCTCTACCCTTTTCAGCGAGCGGTCTTGTTTCCACGTGACATGCTCACGATGTTCAATGAATGGGTCAATGCGGCAGCGCTCATCAAGTCGGAAAATGAAGCCTTGCAACGCCAACGCATTGCTTTGGCGCAAGTTTCAGCCAATGCAGCCTTGCTTTCTGCTGAAAATACTCAACTCAGACGCCTGTTAGGTGTGCTTGAAACGGCAGTAGACCGGCCAACGGTTGTGGTTGAGGTCTTATATGAGCCGGTTAACGCCTTTACTCGGCGTATTGTGTTCAATAAAGGGAGTCGTGCGGGTATTGCGCAAGGCATGCCAGTGATTGATGAGAGTGGTGTAGTGGGGCAAATTACGCGCGTCACACCCATGACCTCTGAGGCAGCCATGCTGACGGATGAGATTGTGTCTATTCCCGTGCAGGTGCTGCGCAATGGCTTGAGATTGATTGCCTTCGGCTCAAGCTCCCCCGGAAAGGTTGAGGTCCGCTATTTTTCTTCGGATGCAGATATTCGTGAAGGTGATCAACTTGTAACTAGCGGTGTGGGTGGCGTGTTTCCCGCAGGGCTTGCCGTTGGCCGCATTGATCACGTTGAGCGCAATCCTGCTTCTGGTTTTGCGCGAGCCGAAGCACAACCTGCATCACATCCGGAACGTTATCGACATTTCTTGGTCTTACAAGTTCCGGTTGGTGATGGCCTCACGTCATTACCTTCAGCGGCTGCCACATCATCGACGGAGCTTGCAGGTGCGACAGACAAGACCAAGTAAACGACCTCCTATGCCAATGGCCCATGCTGTGGGTCCCGAGTCTCTCGAGGCAACGATGGGAGCAGGCTATGTCTGGGCCACCATGCTGTTGGTCTGGATTGTGTCCTTGCTGCCATGGAGAGTCTGGCATGCGGCTCCGGAGTTACTGTTGGTGGTGATTACTTTTTGGTCTCTTCGCGACTCTAGGCGCGTGGGGTTGGTGGTGGCCTTTTTATTTGGTCTGACGCTCGATGTGCACGATGTTGGGCCGCTTGGCTTGCAGGCGCTCATGTTTACGCTGACTGTTTATGGTGCGCAGGCGATGCAACGTCGAGTGTTGCGTTTTGATTTATTTCAGCAGGCTATTCACTTGTTACCTGTTTTTGTAGGAACAAAGTTAGTCGCAGTATTGATCGGCGCGTTTTTGGTGAGTGCTTGGCCGGGTTGGTCTTGGTTGTTGAGTGCGCTGTTGACCGCGGCCTGTTGGCCGCTTGTGAGCTGGTTGCTTTTACTGCCTCAGCATCGTTTGGATGATGCTGAAGGCGGCTCTGCTTGAGCTTGACACATTATGTTTGATTTCAAGCAAACAGACCAACATCAAAAGCGGCGTTTTTTGTTGAGAGCCGTCGTTGCAGGCATTCTTGCGATTGCTTGCTTTGGTTTGCTAGGCTGGCGGTTTTGGGTGCTTCAGGTTGAGCGACACGAAAGCCTTGCTGCGCGCGCTGAAAACAACCGTATCGCGGTTCTGCCCATTCCACCCCGAAGAGGCGATATAGTGGATCGCAACGGCGAAGTGCTGGCGCGCAATTATTTGAGTTTTACTCTCGAGGTGGTCCCCGGTCGCGCAGGTAATCTTGACGAAATGCTGAGCCGTTTGACGCCAGTCGTTTATGTCAGCAGCGCGGATCAGCGACGTTTTAAGCGCCGAGTCAGCGAGTCAGGGCGGTATGCCAATATTGTGCTGCGAAACAATCTGAACGAAACGGAAGCTGCCTGGTTTTCTGCGCACTCTTTGCGTTTTCCAGGTGTGGAGTTGCGAGCCCGCTGGGTGCGTGAGTACCCCCAGGGCAAGGCTGCTGGACACGTGGTGGGCTACGTAGGCCGAATATCCGAATCCGATGTGACAATGCTCGAAGACAAAGGCGAGCTTGGTAATTACCGCGGTACCGATATCATCGGAAAAAAAGGGATTGAAAAAACCTACGAGTCGGTTTTACATGGCAAAACTGGTTTTGAGGAAGTGGAGGTCACCGCGCGTGGAAAGCCTGTGCGTCGTCTTCGCAAGGTGGATCCTACCCCCGGCTCAAACCTTGTGTTGTCGCTTGATATGGAACTTCAGCGAATCGCCGAAGAGGCCTTCAAAGATCAGCGAGGAGCCTTGGTAGCGATTGAACCGGCCACAGGGGATGTCCTGGCCTTTGTGTCGCAGCCCTCCTATGATCCCAACTTATTTATCGACGGCATTGATGTGGAAAGTTGGCGTCGCCTGAACGAATCGCCGGATCACCCTTTGATTAATCGTCCTGTGTACGGGACTTATCCTATTGGTTCTACCTACAAGCCTTTTGTGGCCCTCGCAGCATTGGAGCTCAATAAAAGACGGGCTTCAGACAGGATTAATGATCCAGGGTATTTTGAGTTTGGTGGTCAGCGTTTCCGCAATGCGGGCTCAGCGTATTTTGGCTCAATTGATATGCACCAAGCCTTGGTGGTTTCATCTGATACTTATTTTTACTCGCTCGCACCTGAAATTGGGGTAAATGCACTCCATGATTTTATGAAGCCTTTTGGGTTTGGTCAGATCACTGGCATTGATATCGAAGGTGAGCGCAAGGGCGTGCTGCCCTCGACAGAGTGGAAAAGGAATGCCTATAAAAAGCGTGAACAGCAACGCTGGTTTGCAGGGGAAACGATTTCTGTTGCGGTGGGGCAAGGTTACAACTCTTTCACTTTGATGCAGCTCGCGCAGGCAACCGCAGTGTTGGCAAATGACGGGACTTATATGCAACCGCATTTGGTGCGGGCAATTAAAAACCCAACGTCAGGTGAAGAGCGACTGACTGTGGCCGAAGCCTCACACCGCATTCCCTTGAAGCCCGAAAATGTTCAGGCAGTCAAGAGAGCCCTTGCGGATGTCACGGTCAGTGGCACCGCTCGCCAAGCCTTTGTGGGGGCGCCTTATCAAACCGCTGGTAAAACAGGAACTGCACAGGTGTACAGTTTGCGCGGGGGTAAGTATCAAAGTAGTGCTATTGATGAGCGTCTGCGTGATCATGCTTTATTCATGGCTTTTGCTCCAGTCAAAGATCCCAAAATTGCCATCGCTGTATTGGTTGAAAATGCAGGTTGGGGGGGGAGTGTGGCCGCCCCTATTGCGCGCAAAGTCTTTGACCAATGGTTGTTGCGCAATCCCAAGGGAGGCGTGGCGCCAAGATGAAATTGATTTTTAAATTTCTCCTGCGAGGCATTACAGCCTTTGATTGGCCGCTCATGATTGTGCTGCTGCTCTTGGGTGCAACGGGGTTGCTGGTGATGCATTCTGCTGTGGGTGGTACCGACTGGCGTTATGCCGATCATTTGCGTAACTTGCTGATTGGGCTGGGGGTCATGTGGATTGTGGCGATGGTGCCTTTCCAATACATCTTGAAATTTGCTGTGCCGTTTTATGTTGTGGGTGTGGTGCTACTTTTAGGCGTTGAGCTTTTTGGTCACACTAGCAAAGGCGCCACGCGTTGGCTCAATCTAGGTTTTATTCGGATTCAGCCCTCTGAAATGCTCAAAATTGCAGTGCCTTTAATGCTAGCTTGGTATTTTCACAAGCGGGAAAGCTCTTTGCGGTTTTATGATTTTTTTGCGGCCGGCGCATTATTGCTCGTCCCGTTTGTATTGATTGTGAAACAACCCGATCTCGGGACCGCTTTACTAGTCTTCGGTGCAGGGTTTTGCGTGATTTATTTTGCAGGCTTGTCATTCAAGTTGCTCATCCCCATCACGATTGCCGCCGTGGTGGGTATTGGCGGCATCATTGTGTATCAAAAGGATCTGTGCCAAGAAGGTACAGACTGGGTGGTGTTGCATGACTACCAAAAGCATCGCGTATGCACGTTGCTGGATCCGAATAACGATCCCTTAGGCAAGGGATTTCACACGATTCAGTCCACGATCGCTGTGGGTTCGGGTGGCGTGTATGGCAAGGGTTATATGAGTGGCACCCAGACTCATCTGGACTTCATTCCTGAGCGTACAACAGACTTTATTTTTGCGGTGTTTGCAGAAGAGTTTGGCTTGTATGGTGGCGTAACGTTATTAATCTTGTATTTGTTACTTGTCTTTCGAGGACTCGCAATCGCCATTCGCGCGCCGACCCACGGCAGTCGCTTGTTAGCAGGCGCACTCACAATGGTTTTATTTGTCTATGTGTTCGTCAATATCGGAATGGTCACGGGCTTGTTGCCAGTTGTCGGCGTGCCCTTGCCGTTACTCAGTTATGGTGGCACAGCGTTAGTGACGATTGGTATTGCGTGCGGCATGCTCATGAGCATTAGCCATTACCTGCCTAATAGTGAGACTTGACCGTGCAAGTCTTGATCTGAATCACTTCAGGCGGACAGCCGTGCCCACCTCACTCTCTCCGTGATTGCAACAGTTGATCTGCCCGAAGGCCCTCCAGTAGTTTGCGAACGGGGGCGGGCAGGCCAAGTGTATCGAGTTGTTCGACATGTACCCATCGACGCTGATTGGATGTGGTGCTCAATTGATCGCTATTAGGGGGTACCTGCGCGAGCAATGGCGAAATCGTCAAGCGATAGTGGGTAAAGACATGTAGAAAGGGCGTCAATGTTTGTAATGTTTGAGATTGGAGGCCGAGTGAGTGGCAGGCTTGCTCTGGCGTGTCAGACGTTTTGAACTCAGGCAGACTCCATAACCCACCCCAGATTCCGGTGTCGGGTCGTTGCTCCAGTAGCACGTGGTTGTCGCCATAGGCCACCATCATCCCCGTTGTGCGTTCAGGTAAAACCTTGCGTTGGCGTGGCCAAGGTAGCTCCTCTGTTCGACCCGTGCTACGGGCGAGACAGCCTTTTTCAATCGGACATTCAGCGCATCGCGGACGACTGCGCGTGCAAAGTGTGGCGCCAAGATCCATTTGACCTTGCGTATAGCGCGCCATTGCCTCTGGGTCGGTCGTGCATGTTTTGACGGAGGGAAGCTGCTCACGGGCGAGCTGCCAAAGTTGTATTTCTGTGGCGCGCTGTGTCGGATCGCCTTCGACCGCAAAGTATCTGGCAAAGACGCGCTTGACGTTGCCATCCAGAATCGCTGCGCGCTCTCCAAAACAAAAAGAAGCAATGGCGGCTGCGGTGGAGGGCCCAATGCCGGGTAGCGTGGCGAGCCCGGCTGCGTCACCAGGAAAAGATCCATTCCATTCTGTCATCACGCGCTTTGCGCAGGCATGAAGATTGCGCGCGCGTGCGTAATAACCGAGACCTGCCCATTGGGCCATTACGGCCTCGGGTGTTGCGAGGGCGAGTTTTTCAACGTCTGGAAAGTGCTTTAAAAAGCGTTGGTAGTATTCGATCACCGCACTGACTTGAGTTTGCTGCAACATGATTTCGGAGAGCCACACGCGGTATGGATCACGCGTGTTTTGCCACGGTAAGTCATGGCGACCATGGGTGCGTTGCCATGCAATTACTCGGTTGGCGAGTCTCATATTGTGATGCGTTGAGGTGACTAGAAGCGAGTGTTGCGTTGCACGGACCATCTGGCCGAAAGCGCGCCAAGGGCGGCCACAATCAGAACGCAGGCAGTCAGGACGAGCGGTGCTGGGAGTGTGAGCGCAAACTCCGCATCATAGGTGCGCGCAAGCGAAGCAAGCGCATCATTGAGTGGGGCGAGTGTCAGGCGAGCAATACCCAAACTAATAAGTGCCGCTAAGCTACAGGTCAACGCACCTAAGTATAAAAAAGGCCGCCGGACAAAAGATTCCGTTGCCCCGACTAAGCGTGCGACTCCAATTTCCTCTCGTTGAGAAAGCGCCTGCATACGGACTGTATTGAATACCGTGGCGAGCACCACCAGCATGACACTCAGTGCGAGTAGTAAGAGGCCGATTCGCCCAAAGCGTAATAGTGCCTCAAGACGTTGCACCCAGGCGCTGTCAAGCTGGACGATGTCGACACCCTGCCATTTACGTAAAACGTTTGCCAATTGATCTGCGCGCTTGGCGAGGTCATCTCCTGGCGCGAGCTCCACAACGATGGCATCAGGAAGTGGATTGACCGGCAGTACTTTTAACGCTTGCTCCCAAGCTGGATTCGCGCGTAGATCCTCGAGTGCGCGTTGTTTAGAAATGACGCGTACTTTGACGATTTGCTCGGCATGCTCATCACGAATCCTGCGCGCCAGCTGTTCAGCGGCAGTGGGTGCGGCATCGGTTTTTAGAAACACCGTGAGCTCAGGTGTCACTGAGACTTGTTTGGCGACCGGTTCAATCGAGATCAGAAAAGAGGCTCCTAGTAATGGTAGTGCCAACGCGAGAGCGATCACTAATAAATTCGTTAAAGAGGAGATTGGCTGAGCCAGCAATCGTCTCAGGGTCACGGTGATTGCGTAGCGGTGCTGTCTGAGCAAGCTTTTCATTAAATGGCTCCACCGATGCTAGGTTCGATGTGTCCGGACCCCGATGCGTGAACAGGTGCGGAGGTTGAGCGTCTGGCCGCTGAGTCGGCAAACTTGCCGGGCTCAACTTTGAAAGCTCGGGTGGCGTATTCGGCCATCAGTTCATCGTCATGCGAAGCAATCACAGTGGTCACGCCTACGCGGTTGAAGTCTTTGAAAACAGACATGATGCGACGTGCGGTGTCTTTGTCGAGGCTGGCGGTAGGTTCATCAGCAATCAAAATAGCGGGTCGGTTCACAATCGCACGCGCAATCGCCAGTCGTTGTTGCTCTCCGCCAGAAAGCTCGATGGGTGGAACGTTTTCTTTGGTAATAAGGCCTACTTTTTCAAGCGCAGCACGGGCGCGGGCACGGGCCACTTCAGAAGCGAGACCCGTCACGGTTAGCGGTAATAAGACGTTTTCAATTGCACTTCGGTCATAAAGAAGGTGCGTGTCTTGCAAAATGACACCCACAGAGCGCCTCAGGTAAGGCCTGGCGCGTGCGGAAAGCTGCTCGAGCTTATGGCCATTGACTTGGATGGAGCCGCGACTAGGCGACTCCAGGCCGGCAATTAGCTTTAAAAGCGTGGACTTGCCAGCCCCGGATGGACCCGCCACGTAAACAAACTCTCCGGCGGCGACGCGAAAAGAAATATCGGCCAAGATATTACGTCCTTGGCCATAGGATTTGAATACATGCTGGAATTCGATCATGGCATCACTTAGGTTTTTCCCTAATGATAACCTTGCCTGCACGTAAATATATGAGCTTATGATGCAGGAATTATTGACTGCGAGGGATTTCCCCCATACAGTCCTTCTGTATGTAAGGCTACCATTGGTGCCTTGCACAATCAGACCTGCGGTTGGCCCTTTGGCTGCCGTACCCTTTAGTATTTCGGAGATCGATTAATGAAATTCTTGAAACTAGCAGTCGTCGGCGCAGCCATGCTTGCGGCCAACACAGTCGCGCAGGCGGGCCCCACGTTTGATAACGTCAAAAAGAAAGGCTTTGTCCAGTGCGGAACAAACACAGGTTTGGCCGGTTTTTCAGCCCCTGACAGCAAGGGCGTCTGGTCTGGTCTGGATATCGACCTGTGCCGTGGTGTGGCTGCCGTCATGTTTGGCGATGCTTCCAAGGTTAAGTTCACTCCCTTGACCGCTCAGCAACGCTTCACAGCATTGCAGTCTGGCGAAATCGACGTGTTGACACGCAACACTACCCAGACCATGACACGCGACACTTCACTCGGCTTGCTGGGTGCTGGCGTCAACTTTTATGACAGCCAGGGTTTGATGGTTCGTAAAGACTTGAACATCAAGAGTGCCAAAGAACTCAACGGCGCAACCATTTGCGTCCAGCCTGGCACCACGACAGAGCTGAACTTGGCTGATTGGTTCCGCGCCAACAAGCTGACTTTCAAGCCAGTGGTGATCGAGAAGGTTGACGAAGTGGTTCGTGCCTATGACTCCGGTCGTTGCGATGCTTACACGACAGATAAGTCAGGACTTGCTTCTTCACGTACGACACTCAAGAATCCTGCAAACAACATTATCTTGCCTGAGAACCTTTCAAAAGAGCCTTTGGGCCCACAGGTTCGTCAAGGTGACGAGCAGTGGTTGAACGTTGTCCGTTGGACGCTCTACGCAATGCTCGAAGCTGAAGAGTATGGCATCACCCAAAAGAATGTCGATGAAATGCTAAAGAGCACCAATCCAAACATTCAGCGTATTTTGGGCGTGACACCAGGAATGGGTAAAAACTTGGGCGTCTCAGAAAAGTGGGCTTACGACATCATCAAGCAAGTCGGTAACTACGGCGAAAGCTTTGATCGCAACATTGGACCCAAGACTCCTCTCAAGCTTGAGCGTGGTCTGAATGCACAGTGGACCAATGGCGGTTTGATGTACGCTTGGCCTATCCGCTAAATTTAATTGACACATAGGGGCGACCGCTCTGCGGTCGCCCTACGTTATGACGAAGCCTAAAGATTCTCTTGTTGTCCCTCCCGCTCGAAGACGTTTGTCTTGGAATGATCCAGGCACGCGCTCGATTATTTACCAAATCCTTGCCTTGCTTGCTGTTGGCGGCGCGGCATGGTTTTTGATTCACAACACGCTGAGTAATTTGTCAGCGCGTAATATCTCCACTGGTTTTGCTTTCCTCGACAGAGAAGCAGGTTTTGCTATTGGCGAGACCCCCATTGCATACAGTCCTGCGAGCACCTATGGTCGAGCGATCACGGTGGGTTTGCTCAATACACTGCGTGTTGCCCTGATTGGAATTGTGCTGGCCACGATTCTGGGTACGTTGATCGGTATCGCAAGGCTCTCTAGCAACTGGTTGATCCGCAAGATTTCGAGTATTTACGTTGAAGTCATGCGTAATGTCCCACTGCTTCTACAGCTTTTTTTCTGGTACGCCATTATTTCGGAAACGCTGCCCGGGCCGCGTCAGGCCTTGCATCCCTTGCCAGGAATATTTGTATCGAACCGTGGCGTCCAAATGCCCACCGTCCACGGTGATGGATTGCTCTGGCTCGTGATCGGCGTGCTGGTTTCTGTGTTGCTGATGATCGTGATGGCCAAATGGGCGCGTAAGAACCAGGAAAAAACAGGTCAGATTTTTCCTTTATTCCGTTGGTCCTTAGTGCTGTTGATTGTTGTCCCGGCGGTGCTGTGGTTTTTTAGCGGTACTTCGATGACACTCGATGTGCCTGAGCTCAAGGGCTTTAACTTTGCTGGCGGGATGACCTTGTCTCCAGAGTTCGCCGCGTTGTTGATTGGCTTGGTGATCTACACGGCGGCCTTCATCGCAGAGGTGGTGCGCTCAGGTATACAGGCGGTCAACCGCGGTCAGTGGGAAGCGGCTGAAGCTCTTGGGCTCAAGCGCGGGCAGGTGTTGCGTTTGATCGTATTGCCTCAGGCGCTACGCGTCATTATTCCGCCCATGACGAGTCAGTATCTCAACATTACAAAAAACAGCTCGCTTGCAGTCGCTATCGGCTATCCGGACATTGTTTCGGTGATTAACACGACCCTGAATCAAACCGGACAGGCGATTGAGGGCATTATGATGATCATGGCAGCTTACTTGACGGTGAGTTTGTCGATTTCTGTCTTTATGAATTGGTATAACAAACGCATTGCGTTGGTGGAGCGTTAATATGAGCACACCAACGACGAAGGTCTCTACAGAGCAGGCTCCAGCATCCGGCATTGGTGTGCTGGCTTGGATGCGCGCGCAGCTGTTTTCCTCACCCATCAATAGCCTGCTGACCATTTTGTCAGTCTGGTTGCTGCTGGCAACCGTTCCGGCAATGGTGGACTGGTTTGTCATCAACGCGAACGTCAGTGCCACAACCGCCGATCAGTGCCGTGAGTCAACAGGTGCTTGTTGGGCCATGATCGTTGAAAAGCACCGCATCATCCTCTTTGGTTTATATCCTTATGATGAGCAATGGCGGCCGCTGATTGCGACAGGTATTTTGGTGAGTGCCATCATCCTGAGCGGTTGGAGAAAGCTGTGGAATCTCTCTTTGCTAGTGATGTGGACGATTGCACTCGTCGCGGTAGCTATTTTGATGTGGGGCGGCGTGTTTGGCCTGACTTACGTAGAGAATAGCCAGTGGGGCGGCTTGCCTTTGACCTTGATTTTGTCGACTTTTGGTATTGCGCTCGCATTTCCATTGGGCATTGTGTTGGCCTTGGGACGACGCTCAAACATGCCGGCCATCAAGTCTATTTGTGTGGTGTACATCGAGCTTATTCGCGGAGTTCCACTGATTAGTTTGCTGTTTATGTCGGCGGTCATGCTGCCATTGTTCTTGCCCGAGGGCATGAATATCGACAAGCTGTTGCGTGCGCAGATCGCCATTATTTTGTTTGCAGCGGCCTATATGGCCGAGACGATTCGTGGTGGACTTCAGGCGATTCCCAAGGGACAGTTTGAGGGAGCGGACTCGTTAGGTCTCAGCTATTGGCAGCAAATGCGCCTGATTGTGTTGCCCCAAGCGCTCAAGATTGTGATTCCGCCATTGGTGGGATTGTTTATCGCATTGTTCAAAGACACTTCGCTGGTGGTCATCATTGGTATTTTTGACTTGACCCAGGCTGCCAAGGTCGCCTTGACCGATCAAGCGTGGCGCGGCTTCAGTGTCGAGGTCTACATTTTTATTTCCGCGATTTATTTCGTATTTTGCTACTCAATGTCCAAGTACAGCCAGTCACTTGAAAAGCGACTCGCAACTGGTCATGAACGTTAGGGGCTGCGCGCCAATCTCTGGGCGCGCCCGATCTCTGGAGAATATGTATGGCTGACGCCATCATTCGCATGAAAGACGTCAACAAGTGGTACGGTAAGTTCCACGTGTTGCGCAATATCAATCTGGATGTCGCTCAAGGTGAGCGCATCGTTGTGTGCGGCCCCTCTGGCTCTGGAAAATCAACGCTGATTCGCTGTATCAATCGGCTCGAGGAGCATCAGAAAGGTCAGATCATCGTTGACGGCACCGAAATCACCAATGATTTGCGAGATGTCGAAGCTATTCGGCGTGAAGTGGGTATGGTGTTTCAGCACTTCAACCTGTTTCCACATCTGACTGTGCTGGAAAATTTGACGATTGGTCCAATTTGGGTGTTGAAAACCCCCAAGGCGGAAGCCGAAGCCCGTGCCATGAAATATCTGGAGCGTGTGCGGATCAGCGAGCAAGCACTGAAGTTCCCTGGCCAATTGTCAGGTGGACAGCAGCAACGTGTCGCCATCGCTCGCTCACTTTGCATGGATCCCAAAATCATGTTGTTTGATGAGCCGACTTCAGCCTTGGATCCCGAGATGGTCAAAGAGGTCTTGGATGTCATGGTTGGACTCGCCGAAGAGTCAGGGATGACCATGTTGTGCGTGACGCATGAGATGGGGTTTGCTCGTAAAGTTGCGGATCGTGTGATTTTTATGGATCAGGGTGAGATCATCGAGCAAAATACGCCAGATGCATTCTTTGACCACCCCCAGAATGAACGTACCAAGCTCTTTCTCAGTCAAATTCTCCATTAAGCGAACCATCATGAATATGACCCACCGTAGACTTCGCAGAATCCTATTGTTAGCGCTGGGTCTGGGCAGTGTGTCGTTTGGGATGACTGCGCAAGCGCAATCTTCCACGGATTGGCCGACCAAGTCCATTCGTTTCGTGGTGCCTTACCCACCAGGCGGCCCGCTCGATACGACGGCTCGCGTGCTTGCTGAGCAGGTAAAAAACACTCTCGGTCAACCCGTGGTGGTGGAAAATCGTCCTGGTGCAGGCGGCAATATTGGCGCAGATCTCATTGCGAAGGCTCAGCCTGATGGCTACTCGTTGGTAATGGGTGCGGTGGCAACACATGCGATCAATCCCGCGCTCTATTCCAAGATTCCATACGATGCTGTGCGTGATTTTGCACCGGTTGCCCTAGTCGCCTCTGTGCCCAATGTGTTGATCGTCAATAAAGAATTTGCTGATAAAAATAATATCCGCACAGTGCAAGACTTGGTGAAGTATGCCCTTGCGCACCCCGGCAAGTTGAATGTCGGGTCGGGTGGTTCGGGTAGCGCAGGACACCTTGCGGGCGAGTTGTTGTCTGCACGCACGCAGATCAAAACTGTTCATATTCCTTATCAAGGTGCGGCGCCTGCAAAGCTGGCTTTGTTATCGGGTCAGTCTGATTTTATGTTTGACAATCTTGCTTCTGCAGCGAGTTTGATTAAAGAAGGCAAGGTTGTGGCCTTGGCAGTGACGACCGACAAGCGCTCAGATATTTTGCCTGAGGTGCCGACTGTTCAAGAGGCTGGAGTCAAGCCGTTTGATCTGGGCACTTGGTTTGGTGTGTTTACGACTGCCGGTACGCCACCTGCAGTGATCGCCAAGCTTCACCAAGCCTACAGTGCTGCATTGGCTGATCCAGCTATTCAGACACGTCTCAAACAGATGGGATCAAATGCTCCAGCGTTGACGCCGGTTCAGTTTGCCGAGATGGTGGGGCAGGAGCGTCAAAAATACCAAGAACTGGTCAAGCTCTCGGGTGCAAAGGTCGATTAAAGGGTTTAACGCTGACGCAGCGTTTCGCCCGCATTGGGTGACAGTCTCCAAAACGCCAGACTGGCGAGTGCACACAATACTCCGATCACAATAAAACCGACCATCACATCCGCTGCGATGAGGGTGTCGCTTTGTCTCCAGGCCATGCTTAAGTTAAGCGCCTCAGCGGCAACTCCGACGCCTAAGCTGATGCCAAGTTGCTGTGCCATTGCTGCAAAACTGCTCGCACGACTCATGCCTGCATGGGCGATATCCGCATAGGCAAGTGTATTGACTGCTGTGAATTGCAGTGAACGGAAAAATCCACCAATCAACAAAATCCCGAGCATCAGCACCGCTGGCATCTCTGGGGTAAAGCCTGCACAAGCGGCTAGGCTCGCGCCAGTCAAGAGCGCGTTGAACGTCAACACGTTTCGGTAGCCCCAACGGTTGAGAATGCGTGGGGCGGCCATTTTCATGAGTAGTGAGCCGATTGCGCCGACAAAGGTAATCAAGCCAGCAGAGAGCGCACTCATCCCAAAGCCGATTTGCAGGAGGAGCGCGAGTAAATAGGGGGTCGCACCTACAGCGAAACGACACAAGTTTCCAGCAAGAACGGCGGCGCGGAATGTTGGGATACGTAATAGCGTCAAGTCGATAATTGGGTTGGGATGCCGGCGTGCATGTAGAACGTACAGGTAGCCCGTGAGGAGACCTGTTCCAATGATCGCGATTGAGATCCAAGCTGCTGGACCGCCGTGGCCGAGCGACTCAAAACCGCTGACGAGTGCTGCCATGCATACCGCACTGAGTAAAAATCCAACAATATCCAGGCGGGGTATTTGAGCCTCGGCTGGAAGCTCTTTCACATAGCGCAAGATCAACCAAACGCCAAGCATACCGATTGGAATGTTGATTAGAAAAATCCAGTGCCAAGAAGCATAAGTCACCAGTAGTCCACCTAGCGGCGGGCCTGCCATAGGACCAATCAGCGCAGGCATCGATAAAAAAGCCATTGCTTTTAATAAGTTATGCTTAGGTATGGTGCGCAGCAAAATAATGCGTCCCACCGGGACCATCATGGCGCCACCCAACCCTTGCACCACGCGTGAAATCACTAATTGTGTCAGTGAGTTTGACAGGGCGCAGGTCAGCGAGCTGAGCGTAAACAGCACAATGGCTGCAATAAATACTTTTCGAGCTCCGTAGCGGTCTGCCGCCCATCCACTGACGGGGACAAACATGGCCACCGCGATCAAATAGGATGTGATGGTGATGTTCATGCTGATGGGATCTGAGCCCAAATCTCGTGCCATCGCGGGAAGTGCCGTGGTGACAACCGTCGAGTCCAGCATTTGCATTAGCAGTGCACAGCCGACAATAAAGGGCAGAATGCGCTGGGCAGGTGTGGGTGGTTCGAGAAGTGGGCTAGTCATGGGCAGCTCTACAGTACACTAGCGAGCAGTCTAACCTTTTTGTTGACGAGTTATGGCAGACCAATACACCTCCGAAATCACACAGTTCCTCCAGAAATTTAAGTCGGAGCATCCTGACGTTGAGCAACGCCAGCGTGATGGCCGTGCGCGACTCTGGGATCGCCCTCAAGATCAGGAGCAAGTCGAGGGGTTTAAACAGGCGCGTGTACGTCAAACCCCTTACGTTTACCAAAACAACTAAAGCCCAATGGTTGCGAAGCAAGTATCGGGCGATAGTCTGAGCGCATTGGTAGAGCCGTCGATTGATACGACACCAGATGTCATCGATGCGGTGGCCCTCGCTCGGCTGTATGGCGAGCCTTTGTTCGCCCTGCCCAATGATTTGTACATTCCTCCCGATGCGCTCGAGGTGTTTCTGGAAACCTTCCAGGGGCCACTCGACTTATTGTTGTACTTAATTCGCAAGCAGAACTTCAATGTTCTGGATATTCCGATGGCCGAGGTGACGAGGCAATACTTGTCATATGTTGACCAGATTCGGATGCACAACCTTGAACTTGCCGCTGAGTATCTTTTGATGGCCGCGATGCTGATAGAGATCAAGGCGCGCATGTTGTTGCCGGTTAAGAAATCAGATTCTGGCGAAGAGCCAGAAGATCCACGCGCTGAACTGGTTAGGCGATTGCTCGAATACGAGCAGATGAAGCTTGCCGCTCAGCGTTTAGATGCGTTGCCTCAGCTGGGACGTGATTTTCAGCGTGCGCAAGCTTTTGCCGATCTGCGTGTTGAGCGCGCATTGCCCGAAGTCAACGTAGAGGATTTGCGACAGGCTTGGATTGATATCCTTAAACGTGCCAAGCTCAACGCACATCACCACATCACACGTGAACAGCTTTCAGTCCGCGACCATATGACACATATTTTGCGTCGTTTATCCGATGTGCGTTTTATCGAGTTCGGTGAGCTATTTATGGAACGTATCGCTGAGGGTGCAGCAGTTGCGGTAGTGGTGGTGCATTTCCTGGCCTTGCTTGAGCTTTCAAAAGAGTCCTTGCTTGAAATCACACAGGCTGAGCCTTATGCCCCGATTTATGTGCGGCTGGCTTATACCAGCGCTGCGGTCTGATGATTCGACCCCCCGAATGCGGAGAATGTATTGAAGGTTGTACACACTATTGAAGAGTTGCGCGATCAGTTGCGAGGTCAGCTGCGCGTCTCTTTTGTACCGACGATGGGTAATCTGCACGAAGGCCATCTCGCGCTCATGAAGCTGGCGAGACAGCACGGAGATCCGGTTGTGGCCAGTATCTTTGTCAATAGACTCCAGTTTGGACCCAGCGAGGATTTCGAACGTTATCCCCGAACGTTACAGGATGACATCGCCAAGCTCGAGCGTGATCGTAATGTCTATGTTTTGTTTGCTCCTGACGAGCGAGAGTTGTATCCAGAACCTCAGAGTTACCGTGTACAGCCACCTCAAGAGCTCGGTGACATCCTCGAAGGTGAGTGCCGCCCAGGTTTTTTTGGTGGAGTGAGCACGGTGGTGCTCAAGCTTTTTTCTTGCGTGCAACCCCGCGTGGCCGTGTTCGGAAAAAAAGATTACCAACAGTTGATGGTGATTCGCAATATGTGTCGACAGTTTCAGTTACCTGTCGAGATTATGGCGCATGAAACTGTTCGCGCAGATGACGGCTTGGCCTTGTCGTCGCGTAATGCTTACCTGCAGCCAGCAGAGCGCAAAGAAGCTCCGCAGTTATATGCGCTATTACAGTCGCTGCAGAGCAAGTTGCAATCGGGCCAGCACGATGTGGCGCAACTAGCGAGCGAGGTGGCTGCGCTGTTGAACGGGCGAGGTTGGGAGGTGGATTATGTTGCCATCAGACGTCGCAGGGATCTTCATCAGCCGACTCCCGAACAAGTTGCAGCGGGTGAGCCGCTCGTCGCGCTCGCCGCAGCCAAGCTAGGCGCCACTCGACTGATTGACAATCTAGAGCTTTGATTCCGGGCACTTCGGTGTTGGTATCTGCTGCGCTGTCAATACGTACCTAGGGTTAATCCGCCTGTCAGATTTGACAGCTTTCCTGTGAGTCCTCGGTCTGCCAGACTTCTCTCCGTGATGATACGGAGGCATGATGAAAGACTTTGACGAAGCACGAGGCGCTGGCTGGCGTGCATTGACTGCCCGTGAACGTGATGTGATTCACCCAGTCGCAGAAGGCAAATCAAACAAATATATCGCAATCGAGCTGGGCATTTCTATGCGCACAGTTGAAGCACACCGCGCACGCATTTTTTACAAAATGGGCGTCCGGAATGCTGTTCAACTGGCGCGTGAGGTTTGCACCAATCCTGAGACTTAGTGGAGTGGTGCAAACGCTTACGGACAAGTAGGCGCAGTGGTCTTGTCGAGCTCGCTGATGGGATCTAGATCTGGCTGACGGGTCAAGGTATATGTGAGGTTGACAGAGTCACCGTTGATCGAGACCAGACGCAGCACATTCGTTGAGCTCAGCGCTAACTCCGCGCGCACGTTACCCGACGGATTCAACAAAATAATACGCGGAACTGCTTGAGGGATCACGCGCCAGCAACCTTGGTCTGCCAGCGGTTTACCACTTGTGGCGGCCTGCTCTAAATATGAGGCGCGTGCGCGCCAGCGTCCGTTTGGCGCAAGAGTGATAGTGATGCGCTGTGCTGAGCATTTCATTTCAGGATGAAAGCACGGCAGCGTGCCGGCAAAGGTCAAGGGTTCGGGAAATAACGAAGCCTGAAGTGAGTCGGCTGCTGCGGCCGCTGCTGCCGCACTATTTTGCGCTGAACCAGCTGCTGACTGAGCCGCAGGCTTGGCGGTACCGGGTGTGGGTGCTGCGTCAGCGCCTCTGTTATTGAGCCCGATCTGAATCTGACTAGGTGCACGCATGGTTTGTGTGCCGTAAGGGCCTTCTGCGTTTTCAATCGCGTCAGTCGTGGAGCTTGCTGGGGCCGGACTGTAGTAGCCAGGCTGCTGCATTTGCTGTTGCATTTGGGCGCAACCTGCCAGCAATACTGGCAGACCCATGGCGAGAGCGCGACTGATCCTGGCGCGAAGTGAAAATTGCCCTGCGGTTTGTCCTGACATGAGTGCATCCCAATTAAAAACGAATGGAGCGGAAAACGAATGATCGCATTTTACGCACTTGGCATCGGTCATGCTTGTTACTTATCAAGGAAATATTAACGTGAGCGATCTTGGGATGGCAATGTTGGTCGGGATCGCGGTGGGGTTGACCTCAGCTGTACCCCTAATCTGGTTGTCTTGGAGAATTCCTCAGCAAATCTTTGCTCAGGAGTGTGTGACGGTTTGCCTGGCTAGATCTGACCCTGCGATTCGTGCATTTTCTTGGCAAGATGCTTTGTTTGTGGTGCTTTTATGTGCGAGCGCTGTTGGAGTGGCGGCCACCAAAGGCGTCGATTTGGAGGGTTTAGTGACTTTTTACTATTGCGCGGTCTTGTTGTTGCTGGCCAGAATTGATGCGCGCACATACTTACTGCCCGATATATTGACGCTTTCATTGCTTTGGGCGGGGTTGCTTTGGCATGCTGCGGACCGGGGCGATCTATCCCTAGTCCAGTCAGTTTGGGGGGCAGCAGCGGGCTATATTATTTTATGGGGACCATGTGTGTTGTTAAGAGGGATTTGGGGCAAGGAAGTGATGGGGTATGGGGACTTTAAGCTCTCGGCAGCAATAGGTGCCTGGCTGGGTTGCCTAGCCTTACCCTTTGTGTGGTTAATCGCCTCTTGCACAAGCGTATTGATCGCCTTGATTGCTCATCGCTTGGGTGGTCGTCGCCTGCGCGACCCCATGCCTTTTGGACCCGGTTTGGCGCTTGGAGGTATTCTGATGCTGTTTTTTGACTGACTTTGGTCGAATATTTAGGGGAAAAGGGATGTTCAAGCTCGGTCTGACTGGCGGGATTGGCTCTGGAAAAACGCATGTCGCCAACCTGTTGGCTAGCTGGGGGGCGACCGTCGTCGATACGGATCTAATCGCCCATCAACTCACGGCGCCCGGAGGCGCTGCGATCCAGGCTATTCGTGAATGTTTTGGCCAAGGCGTCATTGATACGCATGGCGCCCTGGACCGTGGTCAGATGCGAGAGTTGGTATTTGCGGACCCGCAGCGGCGTGCCGAGCTAGAGGGAATTTTGCATCCTCTCATTGGAGAGGAGGTGGTCCGTCAGGCTCAGGGCGCGACAGGGATTTATGCGGTATTTGTCGTGCCATTGCTGGTGGAGTCTGGACGCTGGCGTGACCGGATTGATCGTTTGTGCGTGGTGGATTGCGAGCCCGAAACGCAGATTGCACGTGTGCAGGCACGGAGCGGGATCCCAGTCGAAACGATCAGGCGAATTATGGCGGCTCAGGCAACACGGGCTGAGAGATTAGCGGCTGCAGATGATATAGTTTCCAATATGGAGAGTACGTCTCTCGCCGATCTTGAAAAACAAGTATTGGTCTTGCATAAAGCGTGGTGTAACCTAGCGTAGTATGGCGAAAAGCGCTGAATGCAGCGTAAACGCCAAGTCGGCTTGGATGATGAGAACCAGTGATTCTTTTTGAATACCCATTTAATGAGCGAGTCCGTGCGCTGATGCGCCTGGAGTCCTTGCTCGATCGAATGATGTTCTTTGCCAAACCCGGTGATGCGAGACATCATCAGGTGGCCCTTGCCGCATTGTTTGATCTATTGGACGCGACTGAGCGTACGGACATGAAGGGTAGCGTGCTGCAAGACTTGGAGCGTCAGCGCGGCGTCCTTCAGTCTTTGCGCGAACATCCAGGTGTGGATCCCAAGACCCTAGCTGCCATGCTCGTTGAAATTGAAGGTGTGATCGTCAATTTAAACGCAGCAGGTAAAACCGGCCAAGAACTTCGCGCAAATGAATGGCTCAGCAGCCTGAGAGGGCGCTTGGCAGTCCCCGGAGGTGGTACCCAGGTCGACATGCCATCTTTTCACGCTTGGCAATATCGCACTGAAGCACAGCGCTGCGCAGACTTACAAAAATGGATGTCATCGCTCATGCCCTTGCAGGCAGGTATCAGCATGGTGATGCGTCTTTTGCGCGAGACCGGACAAGCCACGGATGCGGTCGCTCCGCAGGGCGCGTATCAACAAATGCTGGCAGGTAAAACCTATCAGCTTTTACGCGTCTGGGTAGATGAGTCTGCGGACGTCTTTCCTGAAATCAGCGCCAACAAATATATGGTCTGGATTCGCTATTCTTCACAGGATGGCGAGCAACGACCACAGGCAGTCAATCACGACGTCGCCTTCAAAATGACCCTTTGTGCCCTGTAGGGCCAGCTGGAATACATATGTCTGAAAGCAAGTTGGCAAGGTCGGCGTTTCGCTCGCCCTTGATGTGGTTTGTTATTGTCTTGGCACTGGCTGGTCTCGGCTGGTGGTTGTTTGGCAGCACCCAAAAGGTCGCGCCAAAGGGGCCTCCTGCAGGTATGACGCCAAGTACACCTGTAAAAGTCGAAGCGGCTCGCCTGCAAGATCTGGATATTTATTTACGCGGGCTGGGTACCGTGACTGCGCTGAACACAGTGACGGTTCGCAGTCGCGTGCAGGGTGAGCTGTTAGAGGTCAAGTTTAAAGAAGGCGAGCGCGTTCAAGAAGGCACCTTGCTGGCGCTGATTGATCCTCGCCCTTATGAGGTTGCGCTCAATCAGGCGATTGGGACGCAACAGCAAAACGAAGCGCAGTATGAAAATGCAAAGCGTGACTTACAGCGCTATCAAACACTGCGGAAGCAGGACTCTATCGCTCCACAGTTGCTTGACACGCAAGCCGCGCTAGTCAGAAAGTTTGAAGGTCAAATCAAGAGTGATCAGGCGTCAGTCGACAATGCACGCTTGCAACTTAGCTATACGCGAATTACGGCCCCCATTTCTGGAAAGCTGGGTCTGAGGCGTGTGGATGCGGGCAATTTGATTAATGCGAATGATCCCTTGGGCCTCGTGGTGATTACAGAGACGCAGCCGATCTCTGTGGTTTTTACTCTTCCGGAAAATGATCTGCCAGCGGTACGTCAACCCATGTTGGCTAGAGAAAAGCTCGAAGTGGATGCGTATGATCGCGCGGATATCAAGCGACTGGCGCGCGGCGCGTTGATTTCCATCGACAATCAGATTGACATCACAACAGGTACGGTGAAGTTAAAGGCCGAGTTTAAAAATGAAGACGATGCCTTGTTTCCTAATCAATTTGTCAACATCCGGATGAAGGTTCGTACCCTAAAAGACGTGTTGACGATTCCTGCAGGCGCCATTCAGCAAGGCAATCGTGGAGCATTTGTGTACGTTGTATCGCCAGAAGGGACGGCAACGGTCCGTGTCGTTAAAGTGGGCGACCGCACGGCAGAATCCTTGGTGATCCTCGATGGTATTCAGGCAGGAGATCGCGTGGTGTTAGAGGGCACAGATCGCTTGCGCGATGGTGCTAAGGTGCGTGTCATCGAGCCTGGGGCAGCCCCTGCAGGTGGTGCCCCACGCAATGGCGCTCGTCCCCCCGGTGCGCCAGGCGCAGCAAGACCTTAGGTCGTCGCGTCAATGGATATCTCGCGCCCCTTTATTCTGCGACCTGTTGCGACAACCCTCGCGATGATCGCCATGCTGCTGTGCGGCTTGATCGCGTATCGGTGGCTACCTGTTTCGTCGTTGCCAGAGGTGGATTACCCAACGATTCAGACCACGACGTTTTATCCTGGGGCGAGCCCTGAAGTCATGGCGGCATTGGTGACATCGCCGCTAGAGCGTCAATTTGGTCAAATGCCAGGTCTACGACAGATGACATCGAGTAGCACCTCGGGTGCCTCATCGATTACTTTGCAGTTCGCCTTGAGTTTGCCTCTCGATGTTGCCGAACAGCAAGTGCAGGCAGCCATTAATGCCGCCTCTAACTTGTTGCCCAGAGATTTGCCTGCGCCACCGATATACAACAAGGTCAATCCCGCCGACTCTGCAGTCATGACCCTTGCCATTACTTCACCGACTGTGCCGTTGCCCCAGGTGCGTGATTTAGTCGATACCCGGATGGCACAAAAAATATCACAAGTCACGGGCGTTGGTTTGGTCACCATTGCGGGTGGACAGAGGCCTGCAATGCGCATTCAGGCTAATCCGCAAGCGCTGGCAGCCTATGGTTTGACGCTCGCGGACTTGCGAACAGCAGTCGTATCGGCCAACGTCAATCAACCCAAGGGCACACTTGATGGTCCTGTGCGCTCGACGACGATTGATGCAAATGATCAGCTCAGAAATCCATCGGACTATCGGGGTCTGATTGTGGCCTATCGCAATGAGGCGCCTTTGCGACTGGCTGACATCGCCAGCGTCGTGATGGATGCGGAGGACTCTCGTTTGGCTGCCTGGGCGAATCAACAGCCTGCGATCTTGCTGAACGTCCAGCGACAGCCTGGCGCTAATGTGATCGAGGTGGTCGACCGCATACAAAAGATTTTGCCTCAGTTACGGGCAGCGTTACCAGGCAATCTTGACGTGACCGTGATGTCCGACCGCACGCAAACGATTCGGGCCTCCGTCAAGGATGTACAGATTGAAATGCTGATTGCGATTGGCTTGGTGGTGCTGGTGACGTTTGTTTTTTTGCGCACCTTGACGGCGACCTTGATCCCAAGTGTTGTGGTGCCGCTCTCTCTGATTGGCACGTTTGGCATCATGTATTTGGTGGGGTTCAGTATCAACAACCTCACGCTGATGGCGCTGACCATTGCCACGGGTTTTGTGGTGGATGATGCGATTGTGATGATTGAAAATATCGCACGCTATCTCGAACGTGGCGAAAAGCCCTTGCAGGCCGCATTAAAGGGTGCTTCGCAAATTGGTTTTACGCTTGTCTCGCTCACGTTATCGCTGATCGCGGTGCTGATTCCCCTGCTGTTTATGACAGAGGTGGTTGGGCGTTTGTTTAGAGAGTTTGCGGTCACGCTGGCGGTTGCGATTTTTCTATCGCTCATCATTTCACTGACCTTGACTCCCATGATGTGCGCGCGGCTATTACGCGCGGGTGATGAGCAAAAGTACGGGTGGGTAGCGCGTAAAACGCACCAATGGATTGAATCTTTGATTGGTCAGTATGCGAGAGGATTGAAGTTCGTGCTGCGTCACCAGACCATCACCTTGTTGGTCGCTGTAGGGACTTTTGTCTTGACCGCCTTACTCTATCTTGCCATTCCGAAAGGATTTTTTCCAGCTCAGGATACAGGACTGATTCAGGTGGTGACGCAGGCCCCGCAAAATTTATCCTTCAATGCCATGTCTTCGCGTCAACAGGATGCAGTAGCGCTCATCTTGAAAGATCAGAGTGTCGCAAGTGTGGCGTCTTTTATCGGCATTGATGGCGTGAATGAAACAGTGAATACGGGCCGTATCCAGATTGCTTTGCATGCGCAGAATCAGCGCCGCGATGGTGTGACACAAGTGATCCAGCGCTTACAAACTGAATTGAATGATGTGGCGGGTTTGCAGTTTTACTTTCAACCCGTTCAGGATCTTACTGTCGAAGATCGTGTGAGTCGGACGCAGTATCAGCTGACGCTTGAGAGTGCGGACGCGAGTTTGCTGGCAGAGTGGGTGCCCAAGCTGGTGGAGCAGCTACGCTTACAACCTGAGCTTTCTGGGGTCGTGGATGATTTGCAAGAAGATGGCTTGAACACGTTTATTAATATCGACCGTGATGCGGCTGCGCGTCTTGGCGTATCTGCCGCTTCGATCGACGACGCGCTGTACGACGCTTTTGGCCAAAGGCAAATCTCAACCATTTTCACGCAATCTAATCAATATCGTGTGGTGATAGAAGTGCCTCCGCAGTTTCGTCAAGACCCTTCTGCGTTGAACTCGGTCTATGTCAAGAGCAATACGGGCAAGCCCATTCCTTTGAGTGCGGTTGTCAAGGTCACCGAGGGAAGAACACCTTTAGTGATTAATCGTCTCGACCAGTTCCCTTCTGTCACGATCTCTTTTAACTTGACGCCTCGAACCTCTTTATCCAGCGCAGTGGAAGCCGTGACACGCGCGACGCGTGAGATTGCGTTGCCAGTGGCGATCCAGACGCGCTTTCAGGGAGCTGCTCGTGCCTTTGAAGCTTCTCTTTCGAGCACCTTGCTATTGATTTTGGCCGCCATTATTACGATGTACATCGTGCTGGGCGTGTTGTATGAGAGTTTTATCCACCCGGTGACCATTCTGTCGACCTTGCCGTCGGCTGCGATTGGCGCCTTGCTCGCATTGTTACTGACAGGGCGGGATTTAGACATGATCGGCGTGATCGGGATCATCTTGCTCATCGGCATTGTCAAGAAAAACGCGATCATGATGATCGATTTTGCGCTGGACGCTGAGCGCAAACTCGGTTTGTCTGCGCGTGAGGCAATCGAGCAGGCGGCTCTGTTGCGCTTCAGACCGATTTTGATGACGACCTTGGCAGCCTTATTTGGTGCCATCCCCTTGATGTTGTCGACGGGTACAGGTGCCGAGTTACGCCAGCCGCTCGGTCTGGTCATGGTGGGAGGGCTGTTGGTCAGTCAAGTGCTGACCTTGTTCACGACTCCGGTCATTTATTTGTTTTTTGATCGTTTGCGTGCGCACCCTAAGCGCACTCCGATCGACAGTGTGACGCCATGAATATTTCCGGCCCTTTCATCGTCCGTCCGGTCGCGACGACGCTGATCTGGCTGGGAGTGGTGTTGGCTGGCTGGTTGGCGCACGGCTTGTTGCCCATCGCGCCGCTGCCGCAAATTGAATTGCCGGTTATTTCAGTGCGAGCCAGTATGCCGGGGGCGAGTCCGGAGGTGATGGCGGCAACAGTGGCGACGCCTCTTGAACGTTCGCTGGGGACGATTGCCGGTGTGACGGAGATGACCTCGCGCAGTACAACCGGTCAGACACGCATTACTTTGCAGTTTGATTTGAGTCGCGATATTAATAGTGCCGCGACGGATGTGCAGGGCGCGATCAATGCTGCGCGGGCAATGATGCCCAGCGGTCTGCAAGGCAATCCTTCCTATCGCAAGGCGAACCCCTCTGCGGCACCCATCATGACGCTCGCGCTCACGTCGGCGACATTGTCACAGGGCCAGCTCTATGACATTGCTTCTACGACAGTTCAGCAAAAGCTTTCTCAAGTGCAGGGTGTGGGCGAAGTTCAGATTGGTGGCAGTTCCTTGCCTGCGGTGCGGATTGAGCTCAATCCAGATGCCTTGACGCAATATGGCGTTTCGCTCGATGCGGTACGTGCGGCGATTGCGACCGCCAATTCCACTAAACCGAAAGGATTGCTGGAAAATGATGTCAATCGTTGGCTGATTACCGCGAATGATCAGCTCTGGAAAGCCGAGGAATATCGACCTTTGATTGTGGCATGGCGTAACGACGCACCTGTTCGTTTGTCGGATGTGGCAAAAGTCGAAGACTCTGTCGAAGACACCAACAATATTGGTTACTTTAATAACGAACAAGCAATTTTGGTATTGGTCCGAAGTGAAGCTAAAGCCAACATTATTCGAACAGTCGATGAGATACGCGCAGATTTGCCCACGTTGAGGGCCATGCTGCCTGCTGACGTCAATTTAAGCGTGGCGCAGGATCGCACGCCCAGTATTCGTGCCTCTGTCAAAGAGGCGGAGCACACCCTGATCATTGCGATTGGTTTAGTGATGCTGGTGGTGTTGCTATTTTTGCGCAATTGGCGCGCCGCACTGATTCCAACGGTTGCTGTGCCCGTTTCCTTGATCGGGACCTTCGGTGTGATGCACTTGCTCGGTTATTCGCTCAATACGATGTCGCTCATGGCATTGATTGTTGCGACGGGTTTTGTGGTGGATGATGCGATCGTGGTGATGGAAAACATCATGCGACATCTTGAGCGGGGTGAATCGGTTAAGCGCGCAACCTTGCGAGGCACCCGCGAGGTCGGTTTTACGGTGCTGTCTATGAGCATTTCCCTCATCGCCGTGTTTATCCCAATTTTATTGATGGGTGGTTTGCCGGGGCGATTGTTTCGGGAGTTTGCCGTCACCTTGTCTGCGGCGATTCTGATTTCAATGTTTGTGTCGCTCACGCTGACCCCCATGATGGCGGCGCGTTTGCTCAAACGACATCCGCCTGCCTCACAAGAAAAAGTCCGTCCGGGCTTGTTTGAGCGCATCATCGTTCGGAGCATGGATGCGACGGTCAATGCGTATTCTCGCTCACTCAATTGGGCACTTGCGCACAGTCGCTTCATGATGTTGCTGTTAGTGGCGACAGTAGGTTTCAATTTTTATCTTTATGGTGTGGTGCCAAAGGGGTTTTTCCCACAACAAGATACCGGAATGATGATCGGATTTTTTTCGACAGATGACGGTACTTCGTTTGAGTCGATGAAGCCTAAGCTTGATCAGTTTCGACAAGTGCTGATGAAGGATCCTGCGATTAATACGGTGACCGCCTATGCGAGTGGGCGGGGGGGAAGCAACTCAAGTTTTCTGGCGGTACAGCTCAAACCATTGAGTGAGCGTAAGGTGCCGGTCCGACAGGTCATCACGCGCTTACGTCCGCAACTGGCTAGCATTCCTGGCGCGAGGTTGTTTTTGATCCCGCAACAGGACATCAGGATTGGCGGTAGACAATCAAGTTCTCAATTCCAATACACGTTGATGGCGAATGAGTTGGCGGACTTAAAAGAATGGCTGCCAAAAGTTCAGCAAGCAATCGCCGCACTCCCCGAGTTGGTCGACGTGGATACTGATGTTGAGGATCGAGGCAGGCAAGTATCGATTGCGATTGATCGCGATGCCGCGCAACGGCTTGGCGTGTCAATGGATAGTATTTCTGCTGTGTTAAATAATTCTTTTAGCCAGCGGCAAATCTCTGTGATGTACGGGGCTAGAAACCAGTATCGCGTCGTGATGGGGGTCGCACCGCGTCATGCGCAAGGCATGGAGTCTTTGAGCGATGTCTATGTGCTCAGTAAGGCGGGTCAGCGTGTCCCGCTTTCTGCGTTTGCGAAATTTGAAACCACGAATGCTCCTTTGAGTGTGCGCCATCAGGGCTTACTAGCGGCCGATACGATTTCCTTTGATTTGGCACCCGGTGTGTCCCTCGGGCAAGCGAATGCGGCCATTGAACAGGCCGTTGCAATGATCAACTTGCCCAGTGATCGCATTCAAGCAGGTTTTCAAGGAACCGCCGCAGCGTTACAAAGTGCGCTGTCTAATCAGCCTTGGTTGATTTTGGCTGCATTGATTACGATGTATCTTGTGTTGGGGATGTTGTACGAAAGTACGATTCATCCGCTCACCATTTTGTCGACCCTGCCTTCGGCAGGTGTGGGCGCCTTGCTGGCCTTATTATTGCTCAAGACGGAGTTCAGTTTGATCGCGTTGATTGGCGTGTTTTTGCTGATTGGTATCGTCAAGAAAAACGCCATCATGATGGTGGATTTTGCGCTGGATGCGCAACGCCGGCTGGGGATCTCGCCGCGTGATGCCATTCATCAGGCGTGTTTGACGCGCTTCAGGCCTATTTTGATGACGACTTGCGCCGCCATCTTCGGCGCGATGCCATTGGTGTTTGCGACGGGGGCGGGCGTTGAGCTGCGTCAGCCGCTGGGCATTACGATTCTTGGTGGATTGTTAGTCAGTCAGCTCTTGACGCTCTACACTACGCCTGTGGTGTATTTATATCTGGATCGTTTCCGTTTGTGGTGTGCAAAGCGATGATGCTTGATCAGTTCAAAAAAATGAGTGGTACCGAGAGGCGGCTACGCCCTTTCTCCTGTGCGCTTGTTTGTTGCTTCATGCTGGTCGGCTGTATGGTCGGTCCTGATTACGTGCGTCCAGTGATTGATGTTGGGACTCAATTTAAAGAAACACCAGGCTGGAAGGTGGCGCGACCTGCTGCCAATGATCCCCGCGGCCCCTGGTGGACGATGTACGCAGATCCTGTGTTGAGCGCGCTGATCACAGAGCTCAATGTGTCCAACCAAAACGTGGCCCAAGCGGAGGCTCGATTTAGGCAAGCGGTCGCTGTGACGCAGGGCGCGCGCGCGCCGCTTCTACCCTCTGTCTCTGCAACGGCAAACACCACACGTAGCGGTGGTGGAGTGTCCGCCTCGAGTAGTGCTCCCGTCACCGGTTACGGCCTGAATGCTCAGGCGAGCTGGCAGTTGGATATTTGGGGAAGCATTCGGCGCAATATTGAGTCAACCGATGCGACTGAGCTGGCATTGGCAGCGGATGTCTCAGGTGCCAGACTGACTGCTCAGACCGCCTTGACCTTGGCGTACTTGCAGGTGCGCGTGCTGGATGAACAGAGGCGGTTGTTGACGGCAACAGTCAGCGCCTATGAGCGCGCGCTCAAGCTCACGCAAAATCGTTACAACGCAGGCATTTCTGGCCAGGGTGATGTAGCGGTGGCGAGCACACAGCTTGCGAGTACTCGCGCGCAACTGATTGATCTGGAACAGCAACGCGCGGTGTTTGAAAATGCTGCCGCAGTCTTGATCGGACGGCCTCCTTCGACGTTTTCGATTGCACCTGCACAAGTGCCACTTGTCCCTCCTGCCGTACCTGTTGGTCTGCCCTCTGAGCTCTTGGAGCGTCGACCAGACATTGCCGCGGCAGAACGACGTACCGCTTCGGCGAATGCGTTGATTGGTGTGGCGACAGCGGCCTGGTTTCCAAATTTAACGCTCAACGCAAGTGCCGGCTATCGCAGCAACGACTTTACCCAGTGGTTTAGTGCGCCCGGACAAATCTGGGCCCTAGGTCCGCAATTAGCCGCATTGATTTTTGATGGCGGCGCGCGGCAGGCTCAGATCAATCAGGCGCGTGCCCAGTTCGATGTGCAAGCGGCCGCGTATCGCCAGACTGTTTTGACGGCCTTGCAAGAGGTAGAAAACGCGATGGTTCAGATGCGCGTCTTCGAACAAGAAGAGGTGGTGCAAAAACAGGCAGTGTTGTCTGCACAACAGTCCTTGCGGTTTGCGCGCAATCAGTACGATCAGGGTTTGATTGATTATCTGAGTGTTGCGGTGCTTGAAACGACTGCGCTCAATAATGAGCGCACCTACATCACGCTAGTCGGCAATCGTTTTGCGGCCAGTGTGCGGCTCGTAGCGGCTTTGGGTGGCGGTTGGTCGGCGGAGGATCTCAAGAGTCTAGATGACTCAGGTAATCCAACCGCGAATCCCAGCAAAACCGTGCCCACCAACTGATTGCGCGTGCGCAAGCGTGGCGGCGGACTGACCGCCTAGCGCAAAAACTGGCAAGCCCGCTTGTGCATTGAGTTGTGCGAACATTTCCCAGCCGATGCCTGGGTGTCCAGGGTGTGAGGCGGTGGGCAGGACAGGTCCGAGCACGGCAAAATCCGCTTCTAGGGCACGTGCATGCTCGAGTTCGGCGAGATTGTGTGTAGAGACGCCAACCCGCTTGTCGCTGGCCAACGTTGGCCGGCTGGTGAGGCCTGCTGCGTCATGCGAACGCAGGTGAACGCCATCTGCTTCGTGCCACCAAGCCTCGGGGTGAATGCTGTTGACCAAGACTTTGGCACCAAACGCATGGCAGCGTGTGAGCACGGTCTTGAGAGCTTGATGCAGATTTGGCTGATCAGGACCACCCGGCCAGCCGGGCTCACGCCACTGAAATAATTTGATGCCTGCCTTCAGGCCTTCGTCGAGCTTGTTTAAAAATAGTGGGAATTGCTCAGGCGTGCCGGCAGAGGAGAGGGCATAGACTGTCGGTAACTGTAACCAGCGAAGAGGAGGATAGGTTGCCGGAAGAAGCTGCGGGACATCTTGAGCTGTGTCGATGGGGACCCACCGTAGCAACTGTCCTTCAAGGCTTTGCGGCTCTCCTGTCCAGCCCGTCACGCGGCAAAAGGCGAGGCGAACAGTAGTGGTGGGATACTTGTGTACGTAGGTCACCCAAGGCGTAGCCTCAGTGACCGTAATGCCGATTTCTTCTTGTAGTTCGCGCGTGAGTGCCTGCAAGACGGACTCGCCAGGCTCAAGCTTGCCACCGGGGAGCTCCCACCAGCCAGGCCAGGGTTTGTCGGCCGGCCGGTTGCCTAACAACACCGTGCCATCGGGTCGCAGTAGCACGCCCACTGCGACGTCAATGATTTTGTCAGGCATTGCGAGCGGCCCAGTCGCGCGCAAAGTGCCAGGCAACACGACCTGAGCGTGAGCCGCGTTCCAGCGCCCACTGCAAGGCTTCGGTGCGGGACTCCATGATGTTCGTTTCGGAGCAACCAAGCGTGCGCAGCCAGTGATAGACAATGTCTAGGTAATCATCTTGGCGGAAGGGGTAAAAGGACAGCCACAAGCCAAAACGCTCCGACAGAGAGATTTTTTCCTCGACGGTCTCGCCGGGGTGTACCTCACCATCCGAGCCGTGTTTGGCCTGAAGGTTTTCGCTCATGTATTCGGGCATCAGGTGACGACGGTTGGAGGTCGCGTAAATCAGCACGTTATTACCCGTTGAAGCAGCCGAGCCGTCCAAAACAGACTTGAGTGCTTTGTAGCCAGATTCGCCTTCTTCAAAAGAAAGATCGTCACAAAAAACGATAAATTTTTCTGGACGCTTGGCGACCATATCGACGATATCCGCGAGGTCACCGAGGTCGGACTTGTCGACTTCGATGAGTCGTAACCCACGATCACCGTAGGCGGCCAGCATCGCTTTGACCAGCGAACTCTTGCCGGTCCCTCGTGCGCCGGTCATCAGCACGTTATTCGCGGGTTTACCTTGAATAAAGTGGTGTGTATTGCGATCAATGATGTCTTTTTGACGTTCGATATGCTGAAGGTCTTCGGTATGAATCAGTGAAACGTTCGCAATCGCATCAAGCCAGCCATGCGAGGTGCCGCGCTTACGCCAGCGAAAGGCATGTGCGTCCCAGTTGGTGGCAGGCGGGGCTGGCGGAAGCCAGGCTTCGAGTTGAGCGAGAACGCGTGTGGCACGCGCCAAGAGTTCGACCATTTCTTGGCCACTGGGAGGTGTAGAGTTTGTCATTAGGATCTGTAATCTGCGTTGATGCTGACGTATTCGTGCGAAAAGTCACAGGTGTAAACGGTGTCGGACACTTGGCCGCGGCCCAGTGCGATACGTACGAGGATTTCGGGTTCTTTCATGATGCGCTGGCCGTCTGCCTCTTGATAGTCGGGGTTACGTCCGCCATTGGTGGCAACTAGCACATCGCCCAGCCAGAGCTTGACGCCGCTTACATCAAGATCGGTGATGCCGGCGTAGCCGATCGCAGCCAAAATACGGCCGAGGTTCGGATCGCTTGCAAAAAAAGCGGTTTTGACAAGCGGTGAGTGCGCGACCGCATAGGCGACTTGTAATGCCTCTTCGGTGGTTTTTGCTTCTTGGACCTGAATGGTCATGAACTTAGTCGCGCCTTCACCATCACGCACAATCTTTTGTGCCAGATCGGTTGCGGCTGCAGCTAGTACAGCTTTGAGTGCGGCGTATTGAGGGTGTGAGGCGCTATCGATGGTCAGGCCACTCTTGCCTGTGGCAATCACGATAAAGGAATCGTTGGTCGAAGTGTCTCCGTCAATGGTGATGCGGTTAAACGATACGTCGGCGAGTTCTTTGGCGAGCTGATTGAGCAGTGGCTGGGCAATGCCCGCATCAGTCGCCAGGTAGCTCAGCATCGTCGCCATGTTGGGGCGGATCATGCCGGCACCTTTGCTAATGCCGGTAATCGTGATGGGGTGTCCACCCAAACTGATACGTTGTGAGTGAATTTTGGGTTGGGTATCGGTTGTCATGATGCCGTGCGCGGCGGACACCCAGTTGTTTTCACTCAGATTTTTCAGTGCGCCGGGCAGACCTGCCTTGATTCGGTCCACTGGCAGTGGCTCAAGAATGACCCCCGTGGAAAACGGCAATATTTGCTTGCTATCGAGCTGCATGAGTGCAGCAAGTGCCTGACAGGTTTCGTTGGCGGCTTGCATGCCGGGCTCGCCGGTGCCTGCATTGGCATTTCCTGTATTGATGACGAGGGCGCGGATTGGACTTGCGCTGGCCAAATGCTCCTGACAGACCAAAACGGGGGCTGCGCAAAAACGGTTGCGGGTAAATACACCAGCAACCGTTGAGCCCGGGCTCAGGCGAAAGACGGTCAAGTCGCGACGGTTTGCCTTGCGGATACCCGCTTCGGTCACGCCGATTTCTACGCCGGCAACGGGGAAGACTGCATCGTCGGAGGGAATGTGCAAATTAACGGCCATGTTCGGTCTGCTAAGAGAAGAGTTGAGCAATTCAACATTATCACCTGTTTTGTGTCTGCTTGAGGAGGTCTGAATGGGGTCTGAATAGCGGCAGAGCGTGGCTCACCTGCTACTATTTGCGCTGCAGCAGCACCCCTTTTGCCCCGTTTTGGGCGACTGATCGCTCAGGAGACTTTTTATGCGTTTATTTAAGCAACTTCTCGCCATGGCCGCTCTCGTGCCCGGTTTGGCGTTCGCGCAGGCACCGATCAAAGTCGGCATTGCGAATGATTTGTCCGGCCCTTTTGCTGCGCTAGGCGCAGAGGCGCGTGATGGCTTCAATCTGGCGATTAAACAACTAGGTGGAAAACTAGGCGGCAAACCCGCCGAATTTTTGCAAACCGATATGGGTGGCAATCCTGACCAGGCACGTCAACTCGTCAATCGTTACATCCAGCGCGACAAGATCGATTTTTTTACAGGTCCGATTGGTTCGAACGTGGCTTTAGCGGTCGGTCCTGCGCTGTTCGCCGCCAAGATTCCCTATCTCTCCAATAATCCTGGTCCCAGCCAATTTGCAGGGGCCCAGTGTAATGACTACTGGTTTGGCGTGTCTTATCAGAACGATGCCTTCCACGAGGCAGCAGGCAAGGTTGCCGCTGATCGTGGCTTTAAAAACATGGTGATCATGGCCCCCGATTATCCGGCTGGCAAAGACGCACTCAATGGTTTTAAACGTGGTTACAAAGCAGCGGTGGGCCAAGAGGTTTACACCAAGTTGGGACAGATCGACTATGCCGCTGAGTTAGCGCAGCTTCGCGATGCCAAGCCTGAAGCGGTCTACATTTTTCTGCCAGGCGGAATGGGGATCAACTTCATTAAGCAGTTCGTTTCTGCAGGCTTGAACAAAAGCATCAAGCTGGTCGGCCCAGGATTTTCAGCGGATGAAGACGTGATTCGTGCGGTGGGTGAGCCCATGCTCGGTATGTTTAATACAGCGCAGTGGGCCCATGATCTGGATAACGCCGCCAACAAAAAATTTGTTGAGGCGTTCCGCAAGGAGTACAAGGACCGTATGCCTTCAGTCTATGCGGCCCAAGCGTATGACGTGATCATGGCGATTGATGCTGCGGTCAAAGCCACCAACGGAAAGGTGGCGGATCGTGCGGCTGTTTTGGCTGCGCTCAAAAAAGCGGACTTTGCTTCTGTGCGTGGACCCTTCACCTATGGCATCAACAACTTCCCTATTCAGCCCTACTACGTCCGCGTGATTGAAAAGAACGCAGCGGGCCAGATTACCAACAAGCTGGTGGGTAAGGTGTTTGATTCCTATCAGGACGTATATGTGGGTCAATGCAAAAAATAACATCGACTAAAGAGCCTGTTCTGAACGTATGAGTTCGACGCTGATCGCCGAGCAGTTGCTCAATGGACTGCAGTTTGGCCTGATGTTGTTTTTGATTGCAGCGGGCCTCACGCTCGTGTTCGGGATTCTCGATATCCTGAACGTGGCGCACGGCTCGCTGTATATGGCGGGCGCCTACGTTGCCGCTCAAACCATGCAAGTGACTCAGTCCTTTGTCGCTGCCGTGGTGGTGGCGGCTGTCGTGACGGGGCTGGTCGGACTGGTGCTTGAGCTCGTTCTGATCAGAAAACTTGTCATCCGAGATCACTTGGCGCAAGTGCTGGGGACCTTTGCAGTGATTTTGATCGCCAATGATGTGGTCAAGATGATCTGGGGACCTGCGCCAATGATGATGAGTATGCCGCCTGCATTGTCGGGGCCGGTGCAGCTCTTGCCTGATCTCTTGTACCCGGCCTATCGCCTGTTGATCATCGCGGTGGGTTTAGCGGCTGCTTTAGGTCTTTATTTGTTTGTCACGCGCACGAGAGCGGGCGTCTTGGTGCGCGCGGGCGCATCAAACCGGCAGATGGCCACACTGATGGGCGTGCGTGTGCCGCTGCTGTTTCTCGGAGTGTTCGTGCTCGGAGCAATGTTGGCGGCGCTTGCTGGCGCTTTGCTCGGTCCGGTGACGGCGATTCAGACGGGTATGGGTGAGCAGATATTGATTTTGGTGCTGGTATGCATCGTGATCGGCGGAATTGGCTCGATGCGCGGCGCGTTCGTCGGTGCACTGTTAGTCGGCTTTGTGGATACTGCGGGCCGAGCATTTTTACCGTCTTTACTCAAAATATTTTTCTCTCCAGCTGTGGCTTCCAGTGTGGGGCCGACATTGGCTGCGCTGTCTATTTATATTTTGATGGCAGTGGTGTTGGTGTTTAGACCCTCGGGTCTTTTTCCGGCGCGTGGTTGATGATGCGCACATTATTGACTGCGAAGAGTTTGTCAGCGCTGGGTCTCGTACTGCTGTTGGTGTTTCCATTGGTAGCACCTGCACTCAATCTTGATTTTTATGTTTCATTTGTTCGGCGTGTTTTGATTTTCGCTTTAGCTGCGACCAGTCTGAATTTTATTTTGGGCTATGGTGGCATGGTCGCGTTGGGACATGCTGCATTTTTTGGAGCGGGTGCTTATGTTGTGGCAATCCTCTCCGCTCAAGGGGTTTTGCAGGCGCTGATTGCTTGGCCTGCGGCCATGCTCGCGGCGGGTATGCTCGCCTTTGTCATTGGTTTGATTTCCTTGCGCACGCGAGGCGTCTACTTCATCATGATTACGCTGGCCTTTGCCCAGATGGTGTTTTATCTGTTCATCTCTTTGCGACAGTATGGGGGAGAGGATGGCATCAATTTGGCAGGACCCTCCTTGCTACCCGGTCTCAATCTTGCGGATGACCGAACGTTTTATTACGTGGTGTTGTGCGTGGTGTTGGTTTGCTTGTGGTGGCTCAATCGTCTCATTCAGGCTCGCTTTGGCCAAGCCTTGCAAGGGATTCGCGAAAACGAGTCACGCATGGAGGCGTTGGGATATCCGGTTTTCCGCATAAAGTTGCTCGCATTTGTCATTGCAGGCGTGATGGCGGGACTTGCGGGCGCGCTGTTGGCGAGCCACAACCAATTTGTCTCGCCGAGCCTGATGCACTGGACTGCGTCGGCCAACCTGATCATTATGGTGATTGTTGGAGGCATTGGCTTGCGCTATGGTGGGCTCGTGGGGGCTGCGGTGATGTTGTGGCTGGAAGAAGTCCTGCGCTTGTATACGGACTATTGGCACTTGCCTTTGGGCGTGCTGTTGCTGGCGATTGTGTTGTTTGCGCCTCGTGGCCTCGCAGGGATGTTTAAACCGGGCGGTGCGCGATGAATGCGACCGTCCCTGACATAGTGTTAGAGGCAAAGCAGCTCACCAAGCGCTATGGCGCGTTGGTCGCCTGCGATCAGGTATCGCTCTCGCTGCGGTCAGGCGAGATTCACGCCCTCATTGGCCCCAATGGTGCGGGCAAATCGACACTGATTCATTTGCTGTCTGGTTCTGTTGCTGCAGATAGTGGGCGACTGTCGCTCAAGGGGCATGATGTCACCCGCTCGGGTTTGCATCAGCGGGTGGCGGCGGGTTTGTCACGATCCTATCAAATCACCAATATTTTCAAGCAACTGACTGTCTTTGAAAATTTACTGTTAGCGGTGCAAGCCAGCTCTGGCAGTAGCTTTAGTTTTTGGCACCCGCGTTCACAGGATAAAGCCTTGTCCGAGGCTGCGGAGCGATTGGCGCAGGACTGTGCCATCAGCCCAGAAAGTTGGCGCGCGGCGGCGGGGACTTTGCCTCACGGTGAGCAGCGTAAGCTTGAGTTTGCGTTGGCTTTGGCCTCCAAGCCGTCCGTCTTGCTGCTTGACGAACCCATGGCAGGGATGGGGCCAGATGAAACACTTAAGCTGACGGAGCTGATCGCCTCCATGCGTGGGCGTACGACGATGTTGTTGGTCGAGCACGACATGCAGGCGGTCTTTCGGCTCGCGGATCGACTCTCCGTTTTAGTGTACGGTCGCATCATCGCAACCGGTACGCCCGAAGAAATCCGCAATCATGCTGGTGTGCGAGAAGCTTATTTGGGTGAGGAGCACGCTTGATGTTGCATGCCCATCAGTTACAGAGTGGTTATGGACTGAGTCAGGTGCTGTTTGAGGTCTCGCTCGATATTCAGCGTGGCGAAGTCGTGGCTTTATTGGGCCGTAACGGAATGGGCAAAAGTACGCTCATCAAGACACTGTTTGGTCAAATCCCCTTGTCTGCAGGCACTCTGACTTTTGAGGGGCAAAATATTGCGGGCTGGCCCTCTGATCGTATTGCGCGGCTGGGTTTGGCAATTGTGCCCGAAGGCCGCCAGTGCTTTCCTAATCTGACTGTGAGGGAGCACCTGACGGCTTTTGTCGCGCACCGCAATCCCGAGATTCGCGAGCCCTGGGACGTTGAGAAAGTGTTTGAAATGTTTCCGCGTTTGCGTGAACGAGCACGCAATATGGGTAATCAGTTGTCCGGCGGTGAGCAGCAAATGCTGGCCATCGGGCGAGCGCTCGTGACCAATCCCAAGCTGCTCGTGTTGGACGAGGCCACTGAGGGGCTTGCCCCTCTGGTGCGTGAAGAAATCTGGCAGTGCATCGCACGCTTGCGTGAGAGCGGGCAGACCATTCTCGTGATCGACAAATACGTCGAGCGACTATTAAAACTTGCTGACCGGCATGTGATTTTGGAGCGTGGCGCTGTCGTGTGGCAGGGCAGCTCTGCTGAACTGGATGCGGATCGCAGTCTCTGGACGCGCTATTTGGGCGTTTAGTGTGGTGTTCAGTGAGGTGTTCATTCAGGTGTTCAGGCACTGTACGCACCTAAACACCTGAACGAAGATACGTCAGAGGGCTTAGCCCTTGGCGAGCTTGGCAAACACCTTGTCTGCTGCGGCGACTGTTGCGGCAATCACGCTGTCATCATGCGTGGCGGAGACAAAGCCCGCCTCGTAGGCTGAGGGTGCAAAATAGACACCTTCATCCAGCATGGCATGGAAAAATACCTTGAACATCTCAATGTTGCTGGCCGACACTGCAGCGAGAGAGGTGGGGATGTCGTTGGAGAAGTACAGGCCAAACATACCGCCTTCGCTATCTGCGCTAAAAGGGATGCCATGCGCGTGCGCGCGTTCGGTTAACCCCTTGGTGAGTGCGCGTGTCTGCTTGTCCAGCGCTTCATAAAAGCCTGGCTTGGACAATAATTTAAGCGTGGTGATACCCGCTGCGACCGCGACGGGATTGCCTGACAGTGTGCCGGCCTGATAAACGCCACCTAAAGGTGCGATATTTTTCATGACCTCGGCGCTGCCACCAAAGGCACCGATCGGCATCCCACCGCCGATGACTTTAGCCAGAGTCGTGATGTCAGGCTTGATGCCGGTCAGACCTTGAACGCCTTGAGGACCGACACGGAAACCTGTCATGACTTCATCAAAAATCAGCAATGCGCCATGCGCAGTACATTCGCTGCGCAGTGCTTCGAGAAAGCCCGCGATCGGCTTAATCATATTCATGTTGCCTGCAATGGGCTCGACGATGACACAGGCGATTTCTTTGCCGTGTTGAGCGAACGCTGCCTTGACGCCCTCAATGTCGTTGTAGTCGAGCACGATGGTGTGGGCGACAAACTCAGGCGGTACGCCAGCTGAGGTTGGGTTGCCAAACGTTAAGAGTCCTGAACCCGCTTTGACCAGCAAGCTGTCTGCATGACCGTGATAACAGCCTTCGAATTTGATGATTTTGTTGCGACCGGTTGCGCCGCGAGCCAGTCTGATGGCGGTCATGGTGGCTTCGGTGCCTGAGCTTACTAAGCGGACCTGTTCGATAGACGGCATGCGTTCAATCAGCATTTCTGCGATGACGATTTCAGTCTCTGTGGGCGCGCCATAGGACAAGCCATGGACTGCTGCGTCTTGGACGGCCTTGACGACCTCGGGATGCGCGTGACCCAAAATAGCAGGGCCCCAGGAGCCGATATAGTCGATGTAGCGTTTTCCATCGGCATCCCAAAAGTAGGGGCCTTGAGCGCGTGCGACGAAGCGTGGTGTGCCACCCACGGAGCGGAAGGCCCGAACGGGTGAGTTCACGCCACCAGGAATGCTGATACAGGCGCGATCGAAAAGTTCTACGTTGCGTGACATAAAAAATACTCCGTTTAGACGGGAGAAGTGGATGTGGAAATAGGGGGGGTAAGCAGCGCTTGGGCAAAAGGTGCAGAAAGCGCGCGTGCCGCAGCTTCGATATTTTGAGCTAAAAATAGGCTGCCGACGACTGCGATGCTGTCCGCACCTGCAGCCGCCAAGACCGGTGCCTGGGAGATGCCGATGCCGCCGATGGCCACCACCGCCGGCCGAGGTGCCTCAAACGCCTGAGTGAGCGTCTGCCCTGCGCCAAGCACTTCAAGTGGCGCAGTGGGGGCGAGCGGCTTGGTTGAGGATGCATACATGGCACCAAAGGCAATATAGGCCACTTGATGTTTGAGCATGCTTTGCGCACGATGGGGGTCGGCATAGCAAGACACCCCAAGCAGCATGTCAGGTCCGATTTCCTGGCGGACTCGGGCCGGATCCTCATCGTGCTGACCGACGTGCACACCGTGTGCGCCTAGTTCGAGGGCGAGTCGCCAGTCATCGTTGATTAAAAAAATGATGTCGAGCTCTTGGCAGACGGGTAGCAGTGTTTGGGCTAAATGGCGACGCAGTTCAGGCGTAGCCGTTTTGTGGCGCAGTTGCAAGGCCTTCATGCCGCCACGGGCCGCGTCACGAACCGCTTGCTCGAGGCGTTTGGCATCATCCCAGTCAGGGGTCACGCCATATAAACCTTTAGGAAACTTAAGTGTAGAGGGCATCAGCAAATTGGGTCGTTAAGGTGCAATTGGAATGCGACGGGCGATCATGTTCCCCATACCAGGCTGGAAGGACTGTAGCAGGGCTTGGCTGCCGTGTGCACAGGCTTGTTCGGCGGCTTTGGGTACGCTGAGTCCGCGGGCCAGCAGGCAAGCCAGAGCGGTCGCGATCAAGCCACCTGAGTCTCGCGTACGTTCGGGGGCATTGGCGCACGGCCAAGCGATGGTCTCGCTCTCGGGACCCGTTAAGACATTCGCATTGAGTCCCGGACGTTGTTTAACGCCGGTGATGAGCACCCATTGGGCACCGATCGCTTGCAGGGCTTGAGCGCCGCCTGCATGGCCAGAGGCTTCCATGACCTCTTCAGTGATCCATTGGTTGAGTCGTCGGGCCTCAATCACCACAATGTGAGCTTGGGGAACGAGCAGTTCGATCACGGCCCCAATCAAGTCGTCGACCTCGTCCTCTTCTTCGGTTGGCGTTTCAGTATCGATTTCTTGGGCGCCGAGATGTAAAACAAGCGGGATTTGACTGTAATCCGCTGCGATCTGGGCGACGGCGCTCACCGCTGCAACCGAAGAGAGCGCGCCGACTTTGATGGCCTGGACGGGAATATCCTCTAGCAGGCAGCGGGCCTGGTCATCAATTTGCTCGGCCGAGCAAGGCAGTACAGACTCGCTTTTTGCGCTGTCCTGAATGGTGACAGCGGTCAACGAAGAGATCGCATGTCCTCCCAAGGCCGCGCAGGTAATCGCGTCCGCAGGCAACCCGTCTGATCCTGTCGGGTCAAAAGGGCCAAAAATGAGAGTGACAGGTGTTGAAATAGTTTGATTCATGTCAAAACGACAAGCGATGTGTAGGCACGTATGTGTTGGTTTCGGTAAGATTGACCCCATTGTAAGAGATGACCCGTTTTACTTGTCCTTTTCCTTGAGGACAGACGGGTTCCACCAAAAGAGAGAATGATGCGTACTTGGATGTGTTTGATTTGTGGTTGGATTTACGACGAAGAGACTGGCGTGCCCGAAGAAGGAATTCCTGCCGGTACGCGCTGGGAAGATGTGCCTCCAAACTGGGTTTGCCCAGAGTGCGGCGCACGTAAAGAAGATTTTGAGTTGATGGAGATCTAAAGTCCTCGTATGGAGCAATCCCAACGCACACCCGAGACCGTGACCGACCTGTCCAATCAGTTTCTGATGGCCATGCCGGGTATGGTGTCTGGGGATCTCGCTGGAACCGTCATTTACTTGTGCGAGCACAGCTCAAAAGGCGCGTTAGGTTTGGTGATTAACCGGCCGACGGACCTCAGTGTGGCCGGTTTGCTTGAAAAAATCGACCTTAAGCTTGAGATTGCGCCCGGGCAGAGTGCGGAGCAACCAGTCGCGCACAGCCCTGCAGTCTTTTTTGGCGGCCCAGTCCAGACTGATCGTGGGTTTGTCTTGCATTTTCCCGCGGGTGATTACAGCTCAAGTATCAAGCTGGGGCGCTTAGCGTTGACCACCTCTCGAGACGTATTGGAGGCCGTAGCCCACGGAAACGGTCCCGAGCAGTTGTTTGTGACGCTGGGTTATGCGGGTTGGGGAGCAGGCCAACTCGAAAATGAGCTCGCGCAAAATGCTTGGCTAACCGTCGCAGCGCAAGAAAATATTATTTTTGATACGCCGCCACAAGATCGTTATCCCGCCGCGCTCAAACTGTTGGGAATCGACCCAGTGATGCTGACCGGTGTGGCGGGCCATGCCTGAAGAAACGCTTCTGGCATTTGATTACGGTGCTAAAAAGCTCGGTGTTGCCTTAGGCAATACCTTGCTCAAACAGGCGCAACCGCTGGACATTATTTTGGAGCCTACTCGCGACGGTCGTTTTGCGCGAGTCGAGGCCCTGCTCAAACGTTGGCAGCCTGAAAGACTCGTGGTCGGGTTGGCGCTCGCGACGGATGGCAGCGAACAATACGCGAGTCAGCACTGCCGACGTTTTGCACGTCAGCTCGAGGGGAGGTTTGGTTTACCCGTCGTGTTGGTCGATGAGCGGGGGTCGAGCGTCCAGGCCCAAAAAATCACGGGAAATGAGCCCGATGATGCGGTGGCTGCGGCTATCATTTTGCAGCGCTATTTTGATGCGCTGACTTAAATGAATCCGGGCATATGAACGCATGCGCAATCCTCAACTAAACCAACGCGGCGAGCTGACACATCTGCTCACGACCGAAGGACTGTCGCGCGCGATTTTGACGCGCATCCTCGACACGACTGCATTGTTTCTTGCGCCGGCAGAGGGTGTACTCAAAAAAACACCGCTTCTGCAAGACAAAAAGATACTGAGCCTTATTGACGACATCTTTGTTGATAAGGCGTCAACCGATGTTGGGGTATTTGAATCCGCGGCTCAGAGTTTGTCCGCTGAATGGTTGGGAATCCAAAAGTTGGATCTCTCCACAATCTCTTCGTTCAGTGAGCGTCATATCGATATCGTCCTATTACGGACCGAGGCGAGCGGTGTGCCATTTTTTATCGTACAGCAGATCGGTGCTCACACGCATGTTGTGAATGCGGGGGATGGCTGTCATGCAGATCCAACGTCTGCCTTACTGGATATGTACACCATTCGTTGCGCAAAAAATGATTTTTCCAATCTCACTGTCGTGTTGGTGGGCGATGTGTTGCACTCGCGTCATGCGCGCTCCTGTATTCATGCACTCACCACGCTGTGTGTCGCCGAAGTGCGTGTCGTCGCGCCTTTGACTTTATTGCCTGAGGGTCTTGCGCAATTCGGTGTGCGCGCTTACACGCATCTGGCCGACGGCTTGCGAGACGCTGACGTCGTCATCATGCTGGATCAAGAGCGGACTGGAATAGATTCAACCTATATACCTTCGGCGCGCGAATATGTTGAATGTTATGGCCTCACAGAAGAAAAACTGGCATGCGCGAAACCTGATTGCTTAGTGCTCGGAACTGAGGGTTCAAGGAAGGCGAGCGGAGTTGCGAGTATCGCAGTGCGCATGGCGGCGCTGAGTCTTGTTGCGGGTGCGTTGGTATGAAACTGCATATTCAACAGGGGCGTGTGATCGACCCTGCGAATCATCTCGATGCGCTGGCGGATGTCTATGTTGCGCAGGGCAGGATTGTTGCTGTGGGGACGGCTCCAGAGGGTTTTGTCGCGGATAAAGTGTTTGATGCCTCTGGCATGATCGTATTGCCCGGCTTGGTCGATTTGTCCGCTCGCGTGGGTGCGTCTGGCGATGCCTTGGATGCGGCTTTGGCCGGCGGTGTCACAAGCGTGGTGCAGCCACCAGAGGTGACGACTGTCTCTGCGCCGTTACTCAGCCCTCAGGTCAATGTTTATCATTTGGGTGCGTTGACGGAGGGTTTGCAGGGGCAAGCTTTGTCTGAAATGATAAGACTGACCGCAGCAGGTTGTGTGGGATTTTCACAAGGCGATACGCCTGTGCAAGATACCGCAGTCCTGTTGCGCGCGATGCAATATGCCAAAACATTTGAGTACGGCGTGTGGTGTCGACCGCAAGATCCATGGCTCGCGCGCGATGGGGTGGCCGCGAGCGGTGCCTATACGTCGCGTCTAGGTTTGGCGGGGATTCCGGTAGAAGCTGAGACGATTGCGTGTCAAACGTTGCTTTCGTTACAGCGCGCGACTGGTGTGCGCCTGCATCTTTGTCGCTTGTCGAGTGCCGAGGCCGTTGACATGGTGCGCACCGCTAAAAAACAAGGGCGACCGATCACCTGTGACGTGAGCGCAAACCATTTGCACCTCACTGATATCGATATTGGCTTTTATGACAGCCATTTCCGGCTCGAGCCGCCCTTGCGTGGTCAGCGTGATCGCGATGCGATTCGACTCGGATTATTGGATGGCACGATTGATGCAGTATGTTCGGATCACACCTCACTGACGGATGAGGATAAACAACAACCGTTTGCCAGTGCTGTACCGGGATCGATGGGCTTGGAGTTGTTGCTCTCACTGATGCTCAAGTGGTCGCAAGATGCGCGGGTGCCTTTGAGTGAGGCTTTCAAACTGGTCACTTGTGGTCCGGGTCGAGTGCTGGCTGACAGTGGGTCTATCCCCCAACCAGGCTCTCTCTCTTTGGGTGCTGTTGCGGATCTGTGCATCGTAGATCCTGAAGAGTATTGGTTGGTGACTCGCGAAAACCTCATCAGCCAAAGTCGAGGCACGCCCTTTTTAGGCAGAGAGTTGCCGGGTCGCGTGCAAGCAACTGTGTTGGGCGGTGAGCTTGTTTGGAATCGCTCTCGATGAACTTTTTTCGCTTCGCCTTTAGAGCCACCCTTGCATTGTTATGGGTCTTGGTTGGACTCTCGACCCTGGTGTTGATTTTTCCGTTGGCTGGACATAAAAGTCGATTAGAGATCAAACGGTCTTGGTCTGGTGCGTTGTTGAGGTGCTGTGGCGTGCGGGTGTCGTACTTAGGCGCACCATTACGTGAAGGACCGGTGCTCTGGATCGTCAATCATGTATCTTGGCTCGATATTTTTGCGATCAATCAGGTGCGCGCTGCTGTCTTTATTGCAAAGAGTGAAATTCGTCGCTGGCCTTTGTTGGGCTGGTTAGTGGCCGGCGCGGATACTATTTTTATTGAGCGCGCTTCCCGACATGCTGTGCAACAAGTCAGTCGTGCCATGCAGGAAAAATTTGAGTTAGGTCAGGTGGTCGGACTATTTCCCGAGGGAACGACATCTCAAGGTTACGATTTGTTGCCTTTTTATGCCAACCTGTTCGAGCCTGCCCGGCGTGCAAACGTGCCAATACAACCCGTTGCCCTGTTATTTTTTCATCATGACAAACGCAGTGATTTCGCTGCCTTTGTCGGTGATGAAAATCTGATGCAAAATCTTTGGAAAGTGCTTGGCGGAAAAGGTATTCGTATAGAGGTGGAATTTTTAGCGCCTATCTGGGTGCCGGACGGATTGCCGGCACCTGCCCGAGCAGAGCTCGGGGCACGGGCACACCAAGTGCTCAGAGAGGTCGTGCTGAGACGCTAGGGCTTTAGCAACTCTGGCAACGTGGATGCGCGCGCAGACGTGAGTAGACGCCCAAGGCATTGTTGGCAAAAATTTGCTTTTTCTGCGAGGCATCTGCCGAAGGCGATGCTTCGATATAGCGACGCGTGTCGTCAAAGTAAAAATTCGTCAATGGATCAATGCCCTGAACCGCCCCGACGGTTTCTGACGCAAACAGGATGTTTTTATTGGGAACCACGCGCAACAGCAAGTCGATGCCTGGCTGGTGATAGACGCAGGTATCAAAAAACACGTTATTCAGGACTTTTTCTTCTAGTGAAGAGATGCCCATATCGAGGGCCATGCCACGATATCGACCCCAGTGGTAGGGCGCTGCACCGCCGCCATGCGGGATGATGAATTTAAGTGTCGGAAAGTCTTTAAAGATATCCGAGGTCATGAATTGGACAAAGGCTGTCGTATCGCCATTGATGTAATGGGTGGCCACTGCGTTGAAATGCGGATTGCATGAACCGCTGACATGGATCATGGCGGGGACATCAAGCTCGACCATTTTTTCATACAGGGGGTACCACCATTTTTTGTCCCAGAGTGGTGGGTCGCTCCAATGTCCGCCCGTCGGGTCAGGATTGATGTTGGCACCAATAAAACCAAATTCATTGACGCAACGCTCGAGTTCCTCGATGACACGCTTGCCTGGTGCGACGCCAGCGGCTTGCGGCAGCTGACATACCCCGATGAAGTGCTCAGGGTAGAGTTTGCACACACGGTTGATCAGTTCATTGTTGTAGCGCGCCCAGACCACATTGGTGTCTTCGTTGCCCATGTGGTGGTCCATCGCCACTGCTTTGGGCGAGAAAATCGTCATGTCGATACCGCGCTCTTTCATGATGCGCAGCTGATTGTTATCGATGCCATGACGGATTTCCTCGTCGGACACTGCAGGCGGTGGCGCCGTCGGTGCCTGACCGGTCCGCTGAAATTCTGCGATTTGGTCCGCACGAAATTTGGCGACCTGAGGTGGGGTCGTGGTGAAGTGGCCGTGGCAATCGATAATCATGTTTGAGCTCAGTCAACAATCAAAAATTGCACTTTACACAATTTTGCTGAGTTTGACGGACTTGTCCATTGGGATACTATCTTGCGAGCTTAATGTTTGTTTTTTGCCACAGAGGAACAGTTGCCATGTCCAGCCCCGTTAATCAGCAAACTCTTGACTGGATCGCCGAGTTTGAGACCCGAGCCACGCGCCATGTTGTCACCGCCGGGGAGCACCAAGTCAGCTGGCGACAGTTCGGAGAAGGCCCTCCCCTCGTTCTGATTCATGGGGGGCATGGAAGCTGGCTGCATTGGGCACGCAATATTGAGGCGCTCTCTCAGGATTTCTCTCTGTGGATCCCAAACTTGGCAGGCTACGGTGACTCTAGCGATCCCAGGTTTGATGATTTTGCAACGATGGTGGATGTCACCGCGGACTGTTTAACTCAGCTGTTCGGGCCAGACACGCCCTTTGATCTGGCGGGATTTTCTTTTGGAGGCTTGGTGTCTGCCAATGTGGCGGCCAAAGGGCTTCCCGTGCGCCGTCTGGCCCTGCTTGGGCCGGGAGGCCATGGGGGGCCGCGTCGAGAGCGCGGCAAGCTGATTAACTGGAAGCGTGCTGAGACGGACGAAGCATTGCTTGAGGCGATGCGCTTTAATTTGTGGGCACACATGATTTATGCCGATGAACAAATCGATCCCTTCGCGATGGGGATTCACACTTACTCTTGCATCAATACTCGCTTTCGTAGCAGGGGTATTTCTGGTCGTGGCTTATTGGGTCCCGCACTGGATGATTACAGTGGAGAGACGCTCATCATCTGGGGTGAGCATGACATCACGTGTACGCCAGAATATTTGATGACGCATATGATCGACGGGCAGGCGAGGCGCCAGGGTGTGATTTTGCCGGAGGTCGGGCATTGGGTGAATTACGAGGCAGCTGAGCCAGTCAATGCGCTGCTGAAGGCCTGGTTCCTGGAGGGTCAGACTGCAGCGTAGTCAGTATGGGTGCCTAGTCATCGTGCGGATCGAGTGTCTGCGCGCAAGGGACTTGAACCACAGCATGGTCTTGCAGGCGCACGGCGGTGAGGTGGCCGCCCCACAGGCAACCACTATCCAGGCAAATCACATCGCTGTCGAGCTTGAGCCCTAGCGTAGACCAGTGTCCAAAAACCACCGTCACGTCACGCGTGGCACGCTTGGGTAAGTTAAACCAAGGTACGAGGGACTTGTCTTCAGGCGCGGGTTCCGTTTTGATATTTAGAAGCATACGTCCTTGTTTGTCACAAAAACGCACACGCGTCAGCGCATTGATGATGACGCGCAAACGGTCAGGCCCTTTGAGGCGATCATCCCACTGATCAGGCGTGTTGCCGTACATCAGTTGCAAGTGTTTTTTCCAGTCCGCGCTTTGTAAGGCGGACTCGACTTCACCTGCGAGTTCGACCGTTTCTTCGGCATCCCATTGCGGGAGAACGCCCGCATGGACGAGTAAATGTCCATATTCGAAATGTGCCAGGGGTTGAAAACGCAGCCAGTCGATGATGTCTTGCGCATCGTCGGCGGCGAGTACCTCGTCGAGCGTGTCTTTTTTGCCGGTCTTACGAACACCCGCCGCCATCGCTAGGAGGTGAAGGTCGTGATTACCCAAGACAACCGTGGCACGCTCGCCAAGCGACATGATGCGACGGAGTGTCGCGAGAGACTGAGGCCCTCGGTTGACCAGATCACCTGCAAACCAAAAGTGTGCCTCTGGATCGTCTTGGATGTCGGGCTGAGACAACAAGGTCTCAAGAGAGCCGCAGCAGCCTTGAATATCACCAACCATCCAAATGCTAGGCATACTCATATCGGTGATTTTTTCCAAAAGGAGCGACCGCGCCGTCGGTTGGCAATCGCATTACGATTTTCCATCGTAAAGACTGCGGAGAGCGCAATTATCATGGCGCCGATATTGGGGAGTAATGCCGTCACGACGGGCGACCAGTTGTAAAGCAGGCTCACATTTAAGGCGAGTTGATTTAACATAAAGAAGCCCGTGCCAAGCAAAATGCCTAGAAAAACCTTGGCGCCGACGCCGCCACGCCGCGTCTGCATAAAGCTGATCGGGGCTGCAATCGTCAGCATGACTAACAGCGTAAAGGGGTAGGCAAGTTTGCGCCAGATCGCCACGACTTGGCGGTCGGCCTGGAGTTGATTGCGATTGAGATAGTCGATGTAGTCATGCAGAGCGAGTAGTGACATGCGCTCCGGCGTCAGAATTCTTGCGACCAAGCGTTCTGCTGAAAGAGAGGTGTCAAAACTGCGCTCGGCAGATTGTGTGACCGTCACGGAAGGCGTGGTTGAGACTTTGGCGTCAGAAAGGGTTTTTTCGATGGATGGTGCAATATGATTTTCTGTGACTTTTTGCATCACGAGCTTGCCATCGACGAAACGGCCGGCTTCGGATTGAGCCACGAGAGAAAGTGTCAGACCATCCGGAAACTCATAGACACGCAAATTGGACACATTACCCGAGGCGAGCAAGTTGCCAACGTTGATAATCCGTGTGCCGCCGTTCGGCGTGGGTTCTTTGAACCAGTAGCCACTGGCGAGGCGTCCACCCTCTACCCTTCCGCGCATCAGCAAGTTGGTTTCGCTACTTTTGATCTCCGCCATGGGCGTGAGGAATTCGGAAAGGATCAGTGCGCCCAGGATGATGGGGATAGAAACAGTCCACAGCATTCTGAGCAGCCCAAAGCCGCTAACGCCCGACACCCTCAGAATGACGAGTTCGTTGCGCTGGGCCAAGCTAGAGAGCGCCAGAATCGCACCAATCAACACTCCGATGGGCAGCAGGTCGTAAAGCCGTGTCGGAATCGAGAGCACCTGCAGATAAAACAAGGCAGCAAGCGGGAACTTGTCTCCAACCGTGTCAAGCTCATCGACCAGGGTGAAAAACGTAAATAGTCCGAGTAAAGCAATCAGCACCACTGAAGTGGAGCGATAGATTTCTCGGGCAAGGTAACGGCGGGCAGTTCTCATAGTTTCAAGTGTAATCCCCAATCATGGTTGATTGAGTTCTGCCCGTAAGGAAGCCAGTACTGGAGTGATATCTGGACGCAAGCCATGCCAAAGGTAGAAGCTTTCAGCCGCTTGCCCGACCAGCATGCCTAAGCCATCGCTGAGATGGGCCGCACCATCAGCGTTGGCTTGCAGCATAAACGCGGTAGGCCTTGCCGAATACATCATGTCGTAGGCCCACGCGCCCGGTGCATAAAGCCCTGCGGGCAAAGCGGGTGCTTCACCCCCCAGGCTGCTTGCACTCGCATTCACCACAATATCCCATCCTTCTGGGATGGAGGTGTCTGCGAGGCTGCCTGCGGAGAGGACTTTTTGCATGGAGGGGTCTGACGCGTGCCACTCTGCCACCAATGCTTGCGCGCGTGCAACGGTCCGATTGACGACGTGAAGTTGCTTGCATCCAGTTTCAAGTAACGGTCCCAACACTCCGCGCGCTGCCCCGCCCGCGCCAACCATCAGAATCCGTGCACCCTCGCATCGAACACCCAGACGCTTTAAATCTGACACTAAACCTACTCCGTCCGTGTTGCAACCGTGCAAAGCACCATCACGCATCCAAAGTGTATTGACCGCTTGTGCTTGCCGTGCCCGTGTGCTGAGATGCTCACGCGCCAACTCCCAAGCCTCAAGTTTGAAGGGGACGGTCACATTTAAACCGCGACCGCCTGCTGAAAAAAATTGGTTGACCGTGTGTTTAAAGGCATCCAAGGGTGCTTCGATTCGCTCATAGGTGAGTGCGATGTGTGTCTGTGCTGCAAACTGTTGATGAATCGATGGAGAGCGGCTGTGCTTGACCGGGTGACCAATCACTGCGAACCGTTGTCCTGCCGCTTGTGTGGCGGGGGCGGAAGATCTAGTTTTGACGATCAATGTCATGGTTGTCTGGCCTCCAAAGCGCCGTTGACGAAATGCCAGGTTCGGGTAAGAACAAGCTGATCAATCTGCCTCGCCATGTCGGCGGGAAAAGGTGCGAACGGGGCAGACAGTTGGGCGATGCGTCGGACCGCTTGATTGAGCAGGGGACTGTTCGAAGGACGATTGATCGTGATGTCCGCAATTGAGCCATCTGCGCGTATGGTTAACGTTGCCTGAACGCTACCGTAGGATTTTCCCTCTACACCTTTTGGGTAGTGTTCGGTTCCCACTTGTTCAATACGCTGACGCCATTGATCAATATAAGGGGCGTAAGTCGTTTTGCGAGCAGATGCTGCATCAAAATGCTTGCGAGGGCGCGCGTTTTCGCGTTCGATGCGCTGCGCCAGTACTGCAAGCTGTTTGTTTAAAACAATACTGTCTTGATCCGTCTCGTCCTCGCCGGCTTGCTCAGTGGAGTCGGTTGGCGAAGGCGCGGGTTGTCCGGGTGATGTTTGCTCGCGCGCGCGGAGCTGGGTCAGAAGTTGCTGTTGCTGTATTTCGAGCTGTTGCCGCTGACGAATGAGTGCGTCCAGCATGATGGGCTCGGCAGCATCACCGGTGTGCGGGATAGTGGTGGTCATATAGCCTTTTTCGGCCTGACCGCCTCCATCCACATTGCTTTGTGCGAGCAGTTTGGCTTGGCTGGGCTCACTTTCGGTGGCGGCATTGATCATGACGATTTCAAGCTCGGAGGGCTTGGGCTCGAAGGGAAGCGGTGTGGCTCTTTGCCAGGCAAGTAAAGCCAGATGACAGGCGACAGACAACAACAGCCCCCAGCGTAAAAAACGCTGCTGCGCGTTCAGCCAGTTTGCACCAGCTGATATTGGCGCCTGGGTGGAGTTGAAACGACTCGTGTTCACGTTGCTGGGTTGAGTTCCTCGGTTTGTTCGCTTTCAATACTCGATACAAATCGGCAGTCCATTTCAAGAGCTAGCTCATCGAAGCCTGTAATTTGCAGCGTGATGCGCTGTCCTCTGTCGAGCGCTGGCAGGCCTGCTAAACGAACGACCATCGGCGCATGGCTCAGGCGCACCAAATCCTCTTTGAGAACGGTCGCTTCGCATTCGGAGACTTGCTGTTGTTGAAGCCAACGCAAGCACCAGAAGCGCTCCATGCTGTTTTGAAAGTCATGCCATGCAACATATTGTGACTCAAACCCCCCGATAATGGCGAACAAATCTGCATCACGCGGTTTGAAGGGCGCGACGAGTGGGGCTGACACACCATTTTCGATGGCAGCAATCAGCTGCCATTGATTGACGAGGTCAACATAGCGCCGCAAAGGTGAGGTGCACCAAGCGTATTGCGGAACGCCGATCGCTTCGTGAGGAAGTGCGTGCGTGCTCATGCGCACGCGTCCGGTTTGTTGTGAGCGATAAATGCCGGGTAGGCCATGGGTCGCCAGCAAACCACCCCAGGTGCTGTTCGCCAGAATCATGTACTCGGCGACCAATCTGTCTAAGGGCGCGTTACGCAAACGCGGCACAAGGCGTACGGTCGAGCTCGGATCATCCGGGTCGCCATCGACATAAAAACTGTATTCGACCCGATTATTGTTTTCAGGTTTTCCACGTACGATTTCACGCTGTTTACAAAGTGCGAGCGCAAGTTGCCAGAGCGGACGAATCCAGTCGTTATGGGGAAGTTCGATGCTCGGATCAGCAAGTGACTCCTCGGTGATGAAGGCATCGAGTGCGTTGTGACGCAAGTTTGCGCGCACAGCCAAGCGTTCGAGACGACTTTCGTGGGAAATGATTTCTCCCGTTTCGGGATTGGCCGTGACGTACAGTGACAACACAGGAACAGGTCGGCCTTCGTCCAGCGAAAAAGCGGCAATGACCTCATCTGGTTGCATTGGAATTTTGTCACCAGGCATGTAGACCGTGGACATTCTGGCGCGTGCAAGCTTGTCGAGCGCACTGTCTTTAGTGACAGCCAGTCCAGGGGCGGCAATATGGATGCCTACGCACAGATTACCGTCAGATAGCCGAGTCACAGAAAGTGCGTCATCGATCTCTGTCGTGCTGATGTCGTCTACAGAGTAAGCCTCAACTTCTGCGAGAGGGAGTTCACGTGCGATGTCCGGCACGTCGCACGGCGCAAAACCAGTGCCACGCGGAAAATGGTTCGCCAGAAAGCGTCCTTTGTGCAGAGCGAGTGCATGAGGCCACGCGCCCGAGTCCAGCAAGAGGCGCTCAGGCGATGTCTGTCGTTGCGTACACGCAGCGTCCAGAGCTTTCCATGCTTGTGAGTTTTTGTCTGGTTTTGTAATCAAGGTCATGGCGGCCTGCGCCACCTCATCCGGAAGCTGGCCGGCGGCGATTGCTTGTGCCCACTCCTCGGTTTGGGCCGCCGCCCGTTGTTTCTTTTCTTGGGCAGCCAGCGCTGCGCTCAAAATCTCGGGAGGCGCTGCGCGATAACGACCTCGGCCACGCCGATGGAAGTAAATTGGGGCGCTGTGCAGCCTGAGTAGTAATGTGGTTTTCTCTAGCGTATCAGGTGGGTGCCCAAAATATTCAGCGCCCATTGTTTCGATATCGAATTCATCGGCGGGTGCACACTCCCAAAGAAAGGGTAGGTCGATTTCATTGGCGAGACTATCCGCCTGAGGCATCAACAGATCAGGTGTTGGGCTGGCAAACGTAAAGATGCAATTGGCGCGTTTGACCTTGCTGCGTTTGCCGGATTCGGACTCAACCTGAAGGGTTGCATCGGCTTCAGCCATGATGTGACCTGTTTTAAAGGCGCCATCTTCTTCGTATAAAACGTACATGAATATTGGTGTTCCAGTGAATCTGACGAGCGCCCTTTAGGCGGATGATGCGGCAAGCGCCTCAAGAAGTCGGTCATGCACGCCAGCGAAGCCGCCATTGCTCATGACGACGATGTGATCGCCGGGTTGTGCGGCACGCTGAATGGCTTGGACGAGTGTTTCAATTGCTTGATGCGACTGCATACGCGAGCCGAGTGAGCCCAGTACTTCGGACGGATCCCAGCCCAGCGCCTGCTTGCCTTCGCGCTGTCCATAGCAAAACACTAAATCTGCGTCTACGAGCGCTGCAGGGAGCCGTGCAGCCATTGTGCCAAGTTTCATGGTGTTCGAGCGGGGCTCGAGCACAGCCAATATACGCTGCGTTCCTATTTGCGCGCGCAAACCTGCCAAGGTGGTGGCGATGGCGGTTGGGTGATGCGCAAAGTCATCATAGACCGTGATGTTTCGGACCGTACCGCGAACCTCCATCCGTCTTTTGACACCACTAAACGCACAAAGCGCCTCGATGCTAGTGGCTGCGGAGACGCCGACATGTTGTGCCGCTACGATAGCGGCGAGCGCGTTATGTTGGTTGTGCGCGCCCGTGTGCGACCATGCTACGGTGCCAAGCGTGAGCGATCCGTTCAACACATCAAAAGACATCGCGTCACGCGTGCGTGTGTGCCAACCTGCTGTCGTGTTGATGGCGGTATGTTCGGCCCAGCACCCGCGAGCAATCACGCGAGAGAGTGCGTCGTCTTGCGAGGGCGTGATGACGAGTCCGGTACGCGGCACAGTGCGTAATAAGTGATGAAACTGTGTTTCGATGGCAGCGAGATCTGGAAAGATGTCCGCATGGTCATATTCGAGGTTATTCAGAATGGCCGTGCGGGGGCGGTAGTGGACAAATTTTGAGCGCTTGTCGAAAAAAGCCGTATCGTATTCGTCCGCCTCAATGACAAAAAGAGGCTGTGTGGCATCAAATCGTGCCGAGACTTCGAGCCCGGGCGCAACGCCGCCGATCAGGAAGTTTGGTTTTTTGCCTGCGTATTGCAAAATCCAGGCAAGCATGGAGCTCGTGGTGGTTTTGCCGTGTGTACCTGCTACGGCCAAAACATGTTGGCCTTGCAAGATAAACTCTCCAAGCCACTGAGGCCCAGAGGTGTAGGGCAAGCCCACATCAAGAATGGCTTCCATGAGTGGATTGCCGCGCGAGACCACATTGCCGATGACAAAGAGATCCGGCTTGAGGGAGAGTTGCTCAGGCCCAAACCCCTCAATCAGATCAATGCCTTGTTCTTTAAGCTGCGTACTCATGGGGGGATAGACACCAGCATCACAACCTGTGACGCGATGTCCTGCGGCACGCGCAATCAGCGCCAAGCCACCCATAAATGTGCCGCAAATTCCCAAAATATGCAGATGCATGAACAGTCTCCT
>JAOATE010000078.1 GCA_030158305.1 Burkholderiaceae bacterium | reverse complement strand
GAATCAGTGCGCCTGCCAGTCCTGCCCAGATCAGTAATCTTGCTGAAATCACTCGCTACCTCTGCACATTTGATCCTGAAAATCAGGAAAAGCCCAGTGTACCCAAGTAAAGGACCAAGAAAGCGTATAGTTTGCTGATGTCGCCATCCCCTACTTTTTATTAAGAACCATCCAAATCAATCTATTTCTAAACCTCACCGGTAAAGACCGGGACCCTCGGTCCAATCTGATTTTGGGCTGCATCATGGCGCTGATCGCCGGCGCGGTGAATGCGGGTGGCTTTTTGGCGATCCAGCGATATACCTCTCACATGACCGGCATCATCTCAGGGATCGCCGATGACCTGATCGTCAGCGACCTCATCGTCGTGTTGGCGGGTATCGCCGCGCTATTGAGCTTTATCGCAGGCGCCGCGACTACAGCCATCTTTATCAACTGGGCGCGACGACGTAAATTACATAGCGAATATGCGTTATCCCTGGCACTCGAGGCTGCGTTATTGCTCCTCTTTGGTCTCTTGGGTGCAAACCTCAACGTGCTGATCGAAGTCTTTGTTCCCACCACGGTGTTGCTGCTCTGTTTCATCATGGGGCTGCAAAATGCCATCATGACAAAAGTCTCTCGGGCGGAGATACGCACGACCCACATGACAGGCGTCGTGACCGACATCGGCATTGAGCTCGGTCGACTGTTTTATTGGAATAAAAGCAAATACATCCCGCCAGACGAGAACGTGCGCGCAAACAGACAGAAACTCAAAATCTATCTGTCGATTTTTTCTGCATTTTTAATGGGTGGAATTTTTGGCGCGCTGGCGTTTAAAGAGGTCGGATATTTTACGACCGTACCGATTGCTATTTTTCTCCTGTTGCTCGCCGCGCCCCCGATCCTGCGGGATGTATTCAAGATATAAAAGAATAAACAGCGCGTGAATGCACTTAGTTTTAATCGAGGGAGCGATCTTCCAAAATCATCCGTGAAGCCCGCTCCGCAATCATGATGACAGGCGCGCTGGTATTGCCGCTGGGCACCTGAGGCATGACAGAGGCATCCACGATACGCAACCCTGAAAAACCTTTGACGCGCAGGCGTTGATCCACCACACCATTTTCATCAGAGCCCATCCGACACGTGCCTACTGGGTGATACATCGTCTGCGACTGCTCGCGGATATATTGCTCAAAATCGCGATCTGTCACGCATCCTGGACCTGGCAAAGCCTCTGCTCTGACATGCTCTTTAAAAGGTGAGGTCTGATAAATTTGGCGAATAATTTTGAGGCCCACAATCAAAGGTTTAACATCCCGCTCATCGGCAAGATAATTTGCAAACATCCGTGG
>JAOATE010000077.1 GCA_030158305.1 Burkholderiaceae bacterium | reverse complement strand
TGAAGTAGCCCCCTGATTCACAGTACCGCGGGTATTCCTTAAAATATGTAATAGGAATACACCTATGAGTACTGATATGAGCTCATTTAATAATACTAATCGAATAGAAGTCATAACCGGGGTACAGCGCCGCAGGCGATGGACTCCGGAACAGAAGCTTGAGTTGGTAAAACAGACTTTCGAGCCCGGAATGACGGTTTCGATGGTCGCTCGCCAAGCTGGCCTTGCCGCTACCCAACTGTTCCAGTGGAAGAAAGCATATTCAGAGGGATCTCTGGTTGCGGTCGGCGCCAATGAACCTGTTGTCCCGGCCTCAGAGATGGTTGAAGCACTCAAGCGCATCAAGCAATTAGAAGGTGCTTTGGGTCGCAAGACGCTTGAGAACGAAATTCTCAAAGAAGCCGTTGAGTACGGCAAAGCCCGAAAGTGGATTGCGCGATCGCCCTTGCTTCCAGGGGACGAGCAGTAAGAGTTGTCTGCTCTGTTCTTGGTGTATCGCGCAGCCATGTCACGGCTCTTGCAAATCGACAGTCCACGTGGTCGGACCGACGGCGGGCGCCGCCCAAACCTGACGACTCGGCGTTGCTTGCTGATATCGGCGCAGTGATTAAAGATCTCGGCACCTATGGGTATCGACGTGTTTGGGGCGTCTTGCGCCATCAGGGTGTCGACGACCGAGTTCATCGCGTGAGCCCCAAAAGGGTTTATCGCGTGATGAGAGACCACAACTTGCTGCTTTATCGCCATGGCTGCAGGCCTGTGGACACGAGAAAGCATGAGGGGTCGGTCGCTGTCGATCAAAGCAATATGCGTTGGTGCTCTGACGGCTTCGAAATCGGGTGTGATAACGGTGAAAAGGTTCGCGTCGCGTTTGCCCTGGATTGCTGTGACCGAGAGGTCATGAGCTGGGTGGCCACGACCAAAGGGATCGACGCTAATCTTGTTGGAGATTTGATGATGCAAGCTGTTGAATATCGGTTTGGCGCCAGTCAGACTGCGCCCCACGAGGTGGAGTGGCTTTCTGATAATGGGTCTTGTTATATCGCGAGCAATACTCGTTCCTTTGCCCGAGCCTTGGGACTTAAGCCAATCACGACTCCGGTGCAAAGCCCCCAAAGCAATGGGATGGCCGAGAGCTTTGTGAAAACCTTCAAACGAGATTACGTCCGTCTGGCCAACAGGCCTGACTCGGCTACCGTCATGAATGGATTGAAAACTTGGTTTGAGCATTACAATCAAAAACATCCTCACAGTGCTTTGAAATATCTTTCACCGAGGATGTTCCGTGAAAGGCAGTCAATTAACTAACTGATACCCGTGGTCCTGTAATACGGGGGCAAATCCA
>JAOATE010000076.1 GCA_030158305.1 Burkholderiaceae bacterium | reverse complement strand
CCTGCTTGTCCTTGAACACACGGTTCACGCGGGCAATGGCCTGCATCAGGTTGTGCCCCTTCATGGGCTTGTCCACATACAGGGTGTGCACGCACGGCGCATCAAAACCCGTGAGCCACATGTCGCGCACGATCACCAGTTTGAGAGGGTCTTGCGGGTCTTTGAAGCGCTTTTCCAAACGCTTCTTGACCTGACCGCTGTGAATGTGCGGACGCAGCAAGGCTTTGTCGCTCGCGCTGCCTGTCATCACGATTTTGATCGCGCCCTGCTCAGGGTCATCGCTGTGCCAGTCTGGCCTCAGGCGGGTGATCTCGTTGTACAGGTGCACGCAAATCTCGCGGCTCATCGCCACCACCATGGCTTTGCCGTCTTGTGCGTTGTTGCGCTCCTCAAAGTGCGCCACCAAGTCAGCAGCGACGCGGGCAATGCGCGGCTCAGCGCCCACCACCTTCTCTAAGGCGGCCCAGCGGCTCTTGAGCTTGGCTTGCTGGCTCTCTTCTTCGTCCTCGGCCAGCTCGTCCACCTCATCATCCAGGTGGCTCAGTTCGGACTCATTCAGGCCCAGCTTGGCCAGACGGCTTTCGTAATAAATGGCCACCGTCGCGCCATCTTCTTGCGCCTGCTGCATGTCGTACACATGGATGTAATCGCCAAACACCGAGCGCGTGTCGCGGTCGGTGCTGCTCACGGGCGTACCGGTGAAGGCCACAAAGGTGGCGTTGGGCAGCGCATCGCGCAAGTGCTGGGCATACCCGGCCTGGTATTGGCTGACGGGCTGCACACGGTATTCAGCTGGGGCAAAGTCAGCGGTGCTGGCCACCGTCTGACTATCACCTGTGTTGTAAGCCACCGCAGGACTCCTCCCGCCTGCTCCCATGTCTTGCCCGGCTACCACCATGTCATTCCCGCGAACGCGGGAATCCATGTCTTCACTTTTGCTTTTGCGCGTCTTGAGCTTGGACTCAAACCCATATTGCGTCCGGTGCGCTTCGTCTGCAATCACCACAATGTTGCGCCGCTGGCTTAAGCACGGGAAGGTGTCTTCGTCTTCACCCGGCATGAACTTCTGAATGGTGGCAAACACAATGCCGCCCGAAGGCCGGTTGTCCAGCAGCTCTCGCAGCCGCTGGCGTGTGGTGGCTTGCTGCGGCTGTTCGCGCAACAGGTCTTGGCTCAGGCTGAACACGCCCAGCAGTTGGCCGTCCAAATCGTTGCGGTCGGTGATGACCACAATGGTCGGGTTCTGCAGCCGGGGCTCTTGCATCACGCGGGCGGCAAAGCAGGTCATGGTGATGCTCTTGCCGCTGCCCTGCGTGTGCCAAACCACCCCACCCTTGCCTCGGCGCGTGGCCTCGTCTGTGCTGGCGGCGGTCACGACTTGCTCGACCGCTGCACGCACCGCATGAAACTGGTGGTAGCCCGCCACCTTTTTGACCAAGGTGCCGTCGTCCTCAAACAGAACAAAAAAGCGCAGGTAGTCCAGCAAATAGGCCGGGGCCAGCACACCGCGCACCAAAGTTTCCAGCTCTTGAAACTTGCCCAGCGGGTCCAGCGCCACACCGTCAATGGTGCGCCACTGCATGAAGCGCTCGGCATTGGCCGACAGCGAACCCATGCGCGCCTCGGTGCCGTCCGAGATCACCAACAACTCGTTGTAGGTGAACACATCGGCCACTTGTTCTTTGTAGGTCTGAATCTGGTCGTAAGCCTTCCAGATGTCAGCATTCAAGTCGGCGGGGTTCTTCAATTCAATGAGCACCAGCGGCAGGCCGTTGATGAACAAAATGATGTCGGGCCTGCGCGTGTGGCGCGGCCCTTTGATGGTGAACTGCTGCACCGCCAACCACTCGTTGCGCTGGGCGTCTTGCCAGTCGATCAGGCGAACAAAGTCGCCCCGCGTCTCGCCATCTTTTTGGTATTGCACAGGCACGCCCGTGACCAAGACCCGGTGAAACGCCCGATTGCCCGACAGCAGCGCAGGCTGGCCCAGATCGAGCACCTGCCGAAACGCGTCTTCACGGGCGGCGGCGGGCACGGCAGGGTTGAGTCGGTCAATGGCTGCTCGCAAACTGACGGCCAGCACCACCTCGCGGTTGCTGGCACGCGCCAGACGCGGGTCCAAGTGGTCCAAGTCGCGGGCGTTGAGCGGTCTGTAACCGACAGAGGCCAGCCAGCCTAAGGCTTCTTGTTCGAGTTGGTCTTCGGTCATCGTGTGTACAAATGTATGCCTGAACTATATATTGACGACGCACTTAAGAAGGCCGAAGCGAGGAACATCTTTTGGCATACGGCCCCTGTCAACTGCCTACCCATGATTGACATTTCCCAAATAGGGAATGTACAATTTAAAAAATCAGGGAACAAACAATAAATGCAAGTCCTAGGTCTGATCAAGCTCGATGCTTACAAGCGCAGTCACGCCAATGCACGGGGTGCCTTGGACGCATGGCAACTGGAAGTTGAGCGCTCTCATTGGTCTGGCCCGCAGGATGTGAAAAACCGTTATCCAAGTGCCAGTTTTTTGAGCGACAACAAAGTCATTTTCAACATCAAAGGAAACAACTACCGATTGGTCGTCAAGGCCAAATATGAAAAAGGGATTGTCTTGATCGAGTGGGTGGGCACGCACGCCGAGTACAGCAAACAGAACTTCCAATAAGTACACAAGTGCCCCACCGACAGCAGGAGAACATCATGAAAAACAACGTTCGCGTCATCAAAACTGAAGCTGAATACGAGAGCGCTCTGACTCGTTTGTCTGATTTGATGGACAAAAGCATCAAGGCTGGATCGGACTTGGAAAACGAGCTCGACTTGCTTGCGCTGGTTATCCGGGAATACGAACGCAACAAAGTAACCCCACCCATTGCGGACCCCATCGAAGCCATTTTGTTTCGCATGGATCAGCAAGGTCTGCAAAAGAAAGACTTGGTTCCTTACTTTGGCTCTTTGTCGAAGGTGTCCGAAGTTTTGAATCGTAAACGCCCGCTCACACTGGCCATGATTCGCAAGCTCCACACAGGTCTAGGCATTGCAGCAGAAACATTGCTCCAAGGTGACGATGGCATCGATCTGTCTGACACCCCCGCCTACGACCCCAGCAAGTTTCCATTGCAAGAGATGTTCAAGCGCGGCTACTTCAAAACCACGTTTGATTCGCTTCGAAAAGTCAAGGATCACGCAGAAGAAGCCATTCGCGAATTCATGCAGAACGCTCTATTGCAGCCAGCGCGCTTGAGGGCGCCACTGCATCAAAAAGGTGTTCGAACCATGGACGAATACGCACTGTTGGTCTGGCAAGTCGCCGTACTGAAAAAAGCACGTGCCATGAAACTCACCCGTGAATATGCCCACGGGTCCATCACCGATGCGTGGCTCAAAGATCTGACGAAACTTTCACGTTTTGACCAAGGCCCAAAGCTTGCACAAGAGTTTTTGGCCGATGCCGGAATAGCCTTGGTATTTGAAGACCACTTTGACAAAACCTATTTGGATGGTGCAGCCATGCTCGATGGTGCCCGCCCCGTCATTGCGCTAACGCTGCGTCATGACCGCCTGGACAATTATTGGTTTGCACTTTTGCACGAACTGGTGCACGTTCAAAAACATCTGCGGCCAGACAATGATTTCATTGCAGACAACCTTGAAGACAAACTTCAAATGCAAACACATGACGAACGCGAAGCAGACGAAGGGGCCAAGAACACACTGATTTCCCCCGCCGAATGGGAAGCATCGGCAGTGAAGCTGGAACACAGTACAGAAAACGCCATGGCCTTGGCTGATCAATTGCGAATTCATCCTGTCATCGTCGCTGGACGTGTTCGACATGAAACAGGCAACTGGCGGCTGCTGAGCAACATCAAAGCGACTGTCCGACAGCACTTCATGTCAACAAGCGTAAACGTTTAAGGAATGTAAAATCAACCGCTATCAGGCCCACATCCTTGTGGGCCTTTTTCATTTCTGAAAAATTGACAGCGTCATTTTTTTCTTCACCCTATCGCCTGAATCACCGGCCTGAACACCGCGTTCATCTTGACGATGCGCTGCACAAGCCAATCGAGGTAGGCACCCCATTGGGTTTCGTCTTCAATCGGGCTGTCTTGACGCCAAGTGGCGATGCGGCAGGCGTGGGCATCGGGGAGTTCTTGCCAGTCCAGCTCAAAGCCCAAGGCTTGCTCGATGCTCGGCTTTTGTGACAAGAGGGCCTCGTACATCTTTTTCGATTCGTTGTGAAAAATGTACACCTCGACGCCCAAGCGGTCGTCTTTGTGGCTGGCGGTGGGCGCTATCTTGAAGCCCGCACGGCCAATGGCAATGTTGAGCCAATGCTGCGGCCTGGGCGTTTGGGGGCGAATGTTCGGGGCCTTTTGAGCCAGCACATCCACCAAGGCGTGCCACAGCTTGAGCTGCAACTGTTTTGTTAGGGTGGCGTTGGCGGCGGCCTTGGTTTGCTCACGGCCCGTCTTGGCCCACTCGTTTGGCTTGGCCACCACTTCAAACTTGGGTGCCAGTGGCGAATCGCCAATGCGCCAGAGCTCCACCTCCACCGCAAAAAAGCTCAACTCTTCGGTGGTGTTCTGGTTCAAAAATTCCAGCGCCGCCACATGCTCGGGCCGGAAAGACTCGGCCACCCAAATCACCTTCTTGGCCCCTGTGCCCGCCGCATAGGTGAGGATCTGGCCCAGGTGCGTGTGGTTGGTCTTTTCCAACTGGTTTTCGATGATGACCTGGTCATCCCCGCTGGTGCACAAAATGTCGAGCTTGAACTCGCCGACCCAATGCTCAGTGGCCACCAGCTCCAGGTCGGCCAAACCCAAGGCATCGGCCAGCGTGTTGAGGTTGTCCTCTTCGGCCAGCCAAGGCGTGAAGTCATTGGCTTCGTGCTTCCAGGCTTCGCGCAGGGGGACGCGTTCGAGTTTGCTGAGTGGTTTACTCATTTTGTTTCTTCAGACTTGAACGGCATACCCGAGGCAACACATAACTTCTCTAAAGAATCAGCAAAGTACGTCAGCGATGCAATTCCGGATGTTGATTCGTAGTTCTCAGCTCCAAAATTTCGCCATGCCTCCATTTTGTTATGCGCGACAGCAAAAAGCATGACACCAAACGTCGTTGGTGTAACGCTCGCATAACGGAGATTCTTGCCGTCAACGGCGTGATTGTCATACCTGAAGTCTTGGATAAGCCCTAATCTATGAAGCACGGTCAAATCTCGGTCATAAGGTAATTTGCGAGCACTCAACTCAAGCCCTGCCATAAAAATTTTCCACTTCTGAACATCCGCACTTAACGCAACATTGATTGGCGTCTCAATTTTTTGATTCAATAAGTTTTGCCACGACTTGTAAATCACATAGTGCAGCTCTAATTGCCGCGCAGACATTGCTTTAATCGTATCTACATAGTGGACTACACCATCGTCTTTTCCGTCTTCACTGCGAGCTGCAGCCAGCATTCCCCCGAAATATTCGGCGCATACCTCGTCTTCGGTAATTGCACCATTCCAAAGAACATCACGCGCAGCTCTTAGGTTTACCGTCTTGCCATCTTCTGGGTTATCAACCTTTTTCGTCGCAGCATCAACAATTTTGTCGCGCCCCCGGTTATAGAGCTTGTTAATGTCGTCGCCCATTGATGCCAGTGCAGTGCCAAACAACTTGGTTCCAACGTAACCACCAACGGCTATTGCCGTCGTCACCATCATTTCTTCACTAGGCATATGAACCTTTCAACTGCTGTTGTCCAGAAATCAAACGTGGCAACAAGGCGTCTCTTGCATCTGACAGGGTCTGTGCTTGATCGTTGTTGCGGTCAATTGATCTGCGCAATGCCGAAACGATGTCATCAAAAGCAGCCGTCGCGACCGAAGGCACATCAGGAACCTTCAATCGATAGACGTTCTCTCGATTGAGGCCCGGCACTGCCGCATCTGTGTTCATGTCGTTCAAGCCAAGCGTCATCAACAACTGATGGCAATACGTCAGCGGCTTCGCTGCTTTGACATAGAAAACGGTATCAATAGGGAAGAACGGGCGGCTTTCCCAATAGATACTGCCAACTGTTCCTTTACGACCCACGACGACAGAAGCCTCTTTCACTAATGGTGTGTCATGCCAGCCTGTGATGCCACCCGAGCCGTACACAGGCACGGCCCCTGGACGTCGCATGTCTGACTTCAACGCTTTGCCGTATGAGAGTTCAATGAAGGAATCGAGTCGAATGTGTTTCCACCCCTTCGGCACAGGCCCTAATTCAGACTCTTCAAAGCTGTCGGGGAACAGGGCGGCGGTGGCTTCATCCATGCCTTCGGGGGCGCGGCCTTGCATCTTGGCGTGGACGGGGTCGAAGTCCA
>JAOATE010000075.1 GCA_030158305.1 Burkholderiaceae bacterium | reverse complement strand
ATCCACCCTTTTCAACGCCCTGACCAAAGCCGGCATTGCGGCTGAGAATTACCCCCAAGGCAGGGGTGTTTGAAAAAGCCTTCTGGCTCAAGCACTTACAAGTATTCATCGGGTTGCGGGAGCTGTTCCAGGACAAAGAAGCGCTGATCGAATCGTCAACGACAAGGCCATCTTAGGATGGCCTTTTGCTTTTGTCGGGTCACCATTTGACGTTGCTACTATGCCGACATGAGTATCAAAGACTTGACGGATTACGTGACCCTTGTGGGCGCTCTCATCGCTGCGGCGGCCGGTGTCTGGAATCTGCTTTTGCAAATGCGTGGCAAGCGTGATCGATTCCTTGTCAGGCTTGGTGCCATGTCTCCGACGATAGAGGAGGAGACAATGATGTCGGTTGTCAGTCGCTCAGATCACCCGATCCGACTGATCGATTGGGGCTTCATTGAGGCCAATGGGTCATTTACCTCATTCCTGATGGAATGGGAGGTTGGCGATCTGCAAAGCGAAGAAATCACATCGCGAGGCACTGCCCGCCTAGAGAGCTTCGGACAACACTTCGAGACTGGCTATGTGCGCCGAGAGAGACCTTTGGGTGCCTACGCGATCAGCGCCACTCAGCGTAGACCAGTCATCTCATTTGATGCAGGTATGCCAATGTGGCGGAGGGGCTGGATTCGGATGCGACTTTTATTTCAATGTAGCTACTTGGCTTGGTGACCGATAGCGCGGATGCCGGGTATCGAATCTACAACTCATGAACCCCTTAAAGGGGTACTTTGATGAGCTGCAGCTGTAGCATAAATTTGCACGATCCGTCCGTTAACACTTAACTGACTGATTGCAATAAGGGTGGGTCAGCTGAACGTTGCCCGGGGTGCCTAATCCACCATCCCGCACGCGCGTAACGTGGTCGTAGGAGATGGACTTGTCGGGGTCCAGGTAGCCCCTACAGATTGGGCACTTCAAAGAGGTTGAGAGTGCAGTTCGGATGAACACGCCGCTCTTCACGTCGTCCGAGATAGCCTTGCCGGTCGACTGCTCCTTACCGGTGATCACCCTGCCGTCCAGCCCAGCGAAGTGAACGAGATCATCGTCGGTGACCGACTGATTTGCGAGCAAGGCAGATATGATCTTATCCAGCAAAGTGCTGTACTGCTCGACCCGCCTAGTGCTCACTAGACGCTGGAGGATGGTGGCGATCAGGTCCTTGTGGGTGATAAGCAGCGATTCAAGTGACTCGCGTACCTCGGTGAACTTCATGAAGAAAGTATCGTCGTTGTTCGTCAGCTTCTTTGCGATTAAGGACAGGGTCCCCATAAACATTGGGCTCGAATGTCGGCCTGTCGGGCCATAGAAGTACACGGCAGGGTGCAAGCCCAGCGAACCTTGGTCATTGCCGGTAACCCGACGAACGAGCCGATAGGTCCTGGACAAGACCTTGAGCGTTTCCTGGCCGTCGGTGTCATCTTGCAGGTCATCGACTTTCTTCGGCTCGGCATTCTGATTCCGAATTGAAATCAAAATCAGTTCGATCAGCACCTCTAGAGCGGTGCGAACGCCTTTTGGGCCGGCGAGAGGCAGGTCCAGCGTTTTGACCGGCCGCTTGATTTCAGGCTCGAACAGAGCCGCATGCACTTTTTTTGCAGATGTCTCGATCTGCGCAGCGATCTGTTCTGGGAACTTTGACCAGTACTTATGGCCCTTCCCCGCCCGAATCACCGCCCTGGAGGCGATCGACACCGGCTTCTGCCGCGTTCTCAGCAGTAGCTCCTCAACGTCATCCAGGGCTGTACCCTTCGTATTGATTTTGAAAAATGACTGCTCGGCTCGGTCGGCGTCCCCCTTCACCCACTGGATTGGAAGGCCGCGGGTAACGATGGTGGTGAGCCTAATCCGTTCCTGCTGTTCAAGGTCTTCAAGGCTACTGCGAGCCAAATAGTGCTGCCACGTACCGACCTTCTTGGCGACCATCTCGCGAGTGCGGTTTGCGACCTTTCGTTGCTCCTCCGGCACTTGGAAACCGAAGTACGATTGAGAGGTTGGGCCGTCCCCGTAGTCGTCCTCGACCCAAGCCCGCAAAGCGCTGAGGCGATGCCCGCCGTCGATCACAAAGACGTAGGTCGGCGATTGCCACAGGATGACTGAGGGGATCAGGTCACCATTGACGAAGCAGTCGAGAAGAGAAACGACCTGCTCCGGGTCCCAATGATTCGTCTCTCTCTGGAAATCCGGCTTCCTCAAGCTGGGGCCGATCATTCCGCCGGGCGTAAAGTCCCGCAGCGAGATGGTTCCCACTGTGTCGAAGGTTGCACCGGCGGACGCACTCACGGTCGCAAAGTCCTCACGCTTAATCATCGCATCCAGGTTGACTAGGTTCGATTTGCCTGCCATTACCCCTCCTTTTGCTGTAGCAGCTGCATATTAACTGGCTCGGCGCATGATCGCCGGTGGTTTCTGCTTCGCTTCAGTCTCGGTCGATTACGGCGCAGCCTTCGCCAATCGTTGCACCTGCCCAAGTGACCACGGTCCACCCATCGGTGCCTTGATACCTAGCGCGTTCAGCCGTTCGACCATTCCCCGCCTGGTCAAACCTTGCGCCTTCATGCCCTCAAGTACGGGGTGCAGCCGCTCACGGAACTCCAAAGCCTTCTGCTGGCGCTGGTCGTTGCAGGTCTTCAGGTTAGCGGGGCCGGTAGCCCCCAACACCACGCCACGGGCTTTCGCCGCAGCTAGAGCGTCTCGGGTGCGTTCGCTGATACGTCGGGCCTCATGCTCGGCAAATGCTGCCATGATGTGGATCGTCAATTGGTTCGCTTCGGGAAGGTCACACGCCACGAAGCTGACCTTGCTCTCCATGAGTCCTGAAACGAAGTGAACGTTTCGCGCCAGTCGGTCCAGTTTTGCGATCAGCAAGGTGGCCCCGGTCTTCTTGCACAGTTCAAGCGCCAATCGAAGCTGTGGGCGCTTGGACAGCGGGTCAGCACCTTTGCCGGTCTCGACCTCCAAAAACTCGCCTACGGTCGTTCTATGGGCTCCTGAGAGGTACTGGGCAACCGTCTGACGTTGGGCGTCAAGTCCGAGACCTGAAGCCCCCTGACGTTGGGTGCTGACTCGGTAGTAGGTGACGAACCTGTCGGGGGTGGTTTTCATGGTTTTCCTTGGTCTTGTCCAAACGGGCGGACGCGCGTCCGGTGTGTGTACAGACTTTAGGAAGGGCCCACGAGGAAGCCAAGGGTGGTGTTGTTTCCAACACGGATTTGATGCAAAAACCCGCAGGGCGTTGGTTTTGGGTGTAAGTGCCTTGAAATCCATGCTGCATGCGGGTTGTAGCAAAACGAGTCATCGCGCTGACTATAAGGAAAGAATAGTCAACGTATAAGCGAAAACATGCTTTCAGACCTTGCAAAACTTGATGACGGAGATTGAGCAGGTCCGATTGATGGGGCAGTGGAAGTCCTAGGTTGGGAGCAAATTTCCGGATGTATTGTGTTCATCGTTCCGGTGCCAAAAATGACGATCCTTATACAAAACCACTTTGAAAGAAGCCTGCCACCATGCCAGCGGTTATCGCAACAGTATTTTTTGAATTGGCATGGTGGCAGGATAGGTTCTTGCAGTGGTCGTGAGTCAGCTATCAATCGGAAAATTCCGGAGTGCCGACGCCGCGTAAGCCCGCACAGATGCAGGAATCAAGCGATCCAGTCTAATAACTACTACATGGAAACATCTACACACTAGCCCTCCACCTTCTGTTCAACTCACGCAAAGCATCAAACGCCAATGCATTGAGCTTGGAGTCAGCGACTGTAGATCGTGAAAATGCACGGTAGTGTCCCTGAGGGGTTTTTCTCGCGCGGCGTGCCCCGACCTGAGCCATCATCCTTTTCGGTGCAGCGATATCGGGTGGCAAATCACTCTTCAGGCGCCGGAACTTGAAGTAGGGCGCGAAGGTGGTGAAGTCATTCCCTTCCCAGTCTTGAAATGACTGCGTCGGCAGCTTTTCGCGTTCCAAGGTGAACTCAGTTCGTGCTCGGTGCTGGTTGGGCGGCAGGGCGGTGCTGCTGTCTGTTTCTTTCAAGTAGATGTGTTGACGCTCGGTATCACTCTGGTTGCCAATGTAGATGTTGTAGCCGTCGGCAATCAGGTTATGAAGCTGCGGGAGCGTTTCCAAGCCATAGCTTTCGCCTTGACGCTTGCTGGCGCGCCGATTATCGGAAACGACCAAGGCCGCTCCGTGATAAAAACGAGCAGTCATATCCACAAGATCGTTCCTCGTCTGGTTGATCGAATAGGCATCTAGCGCGACTTCAATGCCTGTAACCATTACAGGCTCTGCCAGCCGATGATCTACTGTCAGTTCCTTGAGGCTTTCTTGGATGGTTGCCCAGCTCTTCGGGGCTTGGAATTTCACATAAAACTCGGTGCAGGCACCACCAGCTCCGGAATCTTTAGGGTCCGCAAACCCAACGCCGAGCCGACGCCTGACGGTCTGAAAATTGGTCGGCGCGGTGGTCACGATCCGAAGCTCAATCCAGTCAACCTCCGCGCGAAACTTGTAGCGGGAATAATCGGTAAGCTCGACAGCGTCATTGCGAACAATGTTTGAGCGAGTCGCTGGCGCAGAACAAATGCTAATCGGGGACAAGGACATGAAAGACTCCTAAAAGATTACGGAGTCTGGAAGCTATCAAGCCACTTTAGGCAGTTCAATAGATTCTTTAGGCGGAATGCACTTTCGAGGCAAATCCTCCCATTCACGCTTTCGCAAGTCTTACAGGTGGCGTCAAGCTGATGCCCAACGCACCGCACTAACAATGCCCCAGCTACCGGATGCATTAGGCCGTCGCCACTTGGCAACACCCATGCACCTAAGGTGTGCCAATGCCTCGTCGAAGTTATTGAGCTGGACCTCGTCGTCCTTCTCCCCCACTGTGAACTTGCCATCACGCTTCAGGTGAGGTCCGAAGTGACTGCCATCAGCTGCATAGGGCACCAACGTGACCTCTTGAGAGGGTTTTTTGGGCTTTACGGGCGCGTCCGTGAACAAGTCCTTGATCTGTATGCCCAACGCGACTGCCAGCACTTCAATCGCGTCTATGGATGGGTTAGCACCCCCGCGTTCGACGCGGCTCATGTATGACCGAGCAAAGCCGCACTTATCCGCGAAGGCTTCTTGGGAAAGACCTGTGGCAGCACGTAGTTCTTTGATGCGGGTACCTAGTTGCTGACGAATGTTGATTTTTTGCACAAATCAACTGTCATGCCATGTGATATAAAAGGCCACGCACCTAAAGTGGACGCACTATTCGGAACAATTTGATGAATATTCGAACAGCACTATTGATACTCATGCTGTCCTCTGTTTCTTGGCATGCAAAATCTGACCCGTACAGAGATTGGGCAAACGAAGTGAACAAGGCTATTAAAGGCTTGGAAATTTGCTCGCGTGAATATGCGAAGGCCATACAAGATAGAGAGCTCATGACATATGCCCAAAGAACTTGCGGCACTATGAAAGGTCTTTTTGATACGACCATGCTCACGGTCAGGTCGAACGTTAATGGAATTGATGATGTTCTAGCGTCATTTCATAGGCTTGGCAACGCTGCCTTCGATGAAATGAAGCCGAAGCAGAATGAATCACCTTTGACGTATCTCGATAGAGAACTGAAGGCGCGTCTTTTGGTTGCAAAAATGCAGTTGCAATTAACTGCCTTGGACGGTGGACATTGACCGAGCTCATAGGTCATATCAACGCTTCATCATCGAGTCCAGTTCCTCCTGAATACGTTGCAGCCCCTCCCGCACATCCCAATCGCTCAACCCGACATAGTGCCGGTTCAGCACATCGGTCTTGGGAGCCGTGTGGTTGAGGATGCGCCTCAATACAGCATCTCCAAGCCCCAACTTCTGACCAACCGTGGCCACCATCTTGCGCAGGTCATGCAGCATGAACCGTGGCGCGCCATGGCGCATTGCCATCTCTGACATATGGTCAGCACTGACCCCTTTGAACAACAAGTCCTCGGGCTTCAGGCCCGAACAGCGGCGCTCTAGGATCGCTTTCATGCGCTCGGTGATGGGTAGGGTGTGCGGACGCCCAGTTTTCGTCTCTGGCACGCTTAGGACACCTTCCGTGAGGTTAATGTCCATGTGTCGAAGCTCTCGTGCCTCGTTTCTGCGCAGCCCGGTGTACAGGACCAGATACAAGTAGTCACGCTGGCGCTGGCCCAGCTTGTCCACGGCTTCATGCCACTGGGGTAGCTCTGACTCCTGCAAGACCCGCGCTCGGGGCTGGGTTCGCTCTGGAAGTAACCCCGCACTAGCTAAACGCACGAACGGCGACACTACGTTCAGTCCATAAACCGCGTTCACGTATTTGATGACCGCGCCAATGACGCCTCGACCCAGCTCGACCAATGACTTTCCGGTGTTCTGGGCGAAGTGGTGACAGTGCTCGGCAAACGCGCCATGACCCATGTGATCGACGGGCTGGTCCAGCCAATGCCCGAAGTGAGTTCGATAAAACGACTCGTAGCGGCGCTGGCTGGATGGTTTGATCCCTTTGGCCTTGCAGTAAGCGATATAGGCTTCCCGAAGGGTTGGGAGGTTTTGAGGCACCTTCCGGCTAGGTTGTTCACCGTTTCGACATTGACGGAGCACGTCCATTGCCTTGCTACGGGCTTCCTCGACGCTCATGAGGGGCCAGTAGCCCAGCATCATGCGGAACTGATTTCCTCGAACGCTGGTAGCCACCAGAAAGGTGCGCTTGCGGGCGTTCAGGCGCACCCCGAAGCCAGAAAGCACCCGATCACGAAGGATGCGCCCATCGGTGGCGGTAGACCGCATCAGCAGGGATTCGCTGATAAGTACAATCATGGGCACACACCCCAGGACAAAACCAGGACAAAAAACGCGCGTTCGGCGCGTTTTTGGACGGGACAACTTGCACTTTGGCTATCACGTATCTGCGCGGATCGGGCACTTCGACCACGCCGGTGTTGGGCTCGATGGTGCAGCTGGGGTCTTGATTTACAAGGAAAAAATTCATGAGCCTCAAATGCGGCATCGTGGGTTTGCCCAACGTGGGCAAATCCACCC
>JAOATE010000074.1 GCA_030158305.1 Burkholderiaceae bacterium | reverse complement strand
CGTTCACGCAGTTGTTCTGAAGGTTCGCCATGCATACGATTGACCATGCGCCCACGCTTAACAGCGGGTCGACTGTAAACAGTCTCGGCCCAGCGTTGAACATGCTTGTAGTCTTGCACGCTCAAAAACTCGGCCGCCCCATACAACCAACCCTTCACCAACCCGCCGTACCAGGGAAACACCGCAATATCGGCGATCGTATATTGATCGCCACCCAAGTATTCACTGACGGCCAGGCGACGATCAAGGACGTCAAGCTGGCGCTTGGTTTCCATCGTGAAACGATCAATGGCGTACTGAAACTTAGCTGGCGCGTAAGCGTAAAAGTGACCAAACCCACCGCCCAAATACGGTGCACTCCCCATTTGCCAGAAGAGCCAGTTCAAAGCCTCGGTGCGGGCGGGACCCGCTTTAGGCAGAAAAGCCTGAAACTTATCAGACAGGTAAAGCAAGATTGCACCGGATTCAAACACGCGCACCGGCTCCACGCCACTGCGGTCAAACAGCGCTGGGATTTTTGAATTTGGGTTGATATCGACGAAACCCGAGCCAAACTGGTCGCCTTCACGGATATTAATGAGCCAAGCGTCATATTCAGCGCCTACGTGCCCTAGCGCCAACAACTCTTCGAGCAAGATCGTGACCTTGACACCATTAGGCGTGCCCAACGAATACAGTTGCAGAGGGTGCTTGCCAATTGGCAGTTCTTTGTCGTGCGTCGACCCTGCGATCGGCCGATTAATGTTCGCAAAGGCGCCGCCGCTGGGTTGATCCCAAGTCCAAACTTTGGGGGGGACGTAATCTTTAGAATCTGTCATGGGGTCTCTTCATTCAAGTCAATTGTCCATCTTTGCGGTACACAAAGATGGAGTTACTACGCCATTTAGTACGATCAGAGATCTATCAATCCAACGTGATCTTTGCATCCGAAATGATCTTAGCCCAACGCACACGCTCGTCAGCGGCATATTTTGTAAAGGCCTCTGACGTGCCGCCGATCGTGATGGCGCCTCTGTTCAAGAACTCTTCTTTAAACTGAGGATCGTTCAGGATCTTGACCGTTTCAGCATTGAGCTTGGCAACGATGTCTGGAGGCGTGCCTTTGGGAGCAAACAAACCAAACCAGCCGCTGACATCAAAACCTGGCAAGCCAGCCTCGGCAAGCGTTGGCACATCAGGCAAGAGCGAGGAACGCTCAGCGGACGTGACACCGAGCGCTGTTAATTTGCCTGACTTGATCAAACTCAAACAGACCGGCAGATTACAAAACATCATTTCCACACGGCCGCCAATAATGTCGTTAATCACAGGCGTTGTGCCCTTGTAGGGAATGTGCACCATCTCTACACCGGCCATCTTTTTATAAATCTCACCGGACAGATGCATACTGCCGCCTGCTCCGCTTGAGCCGTAGTTAAAACTTTTCAGTTTCTGGAGTGCCAGCAGCTCTTTGAGGTTCTTGGCAGGCACATGCGATCCCACGACCAGTACGTTCGGTACGCTAATCAAGTTTGTGATGCCGACAAA